>JBEBJQ010000015.1:0-59594 GCA_040079795.1 Methylococcales bacterium | reverse complement strand
GGGCGGGGTTGGGGCTGGCGATCTGTAAAGCCATTGTAGATACGCATCAGGGTGAGCTGCACGCTTTTCATTCCCATTATGCTGGCTTGGGCGTTAAAGTCAGCCTGCCGCTTAAGCCACGTTATTAAAGGCAGGTCATGCAAAATTTTATACCCAAAAATATTCTGATCATTGAAGATGAACCTAAGCTGGCGCAGCTGCTGAAAGACTATTTAAGCAAATCTGATTTTACGACGGCCTGGTTGGATAACGGATTGGCTGTGATTCCTTGGCTGCAAACCAAGCACACTGATTTGATCTTGCTGGACTTAATGCTGCCGGGCAGAAACGGTATGGATTTATGCCGGGATATCCGTGGCTTCTCGTCAGTGCCTATTATCATGATCACCGCGCAAGTGGAAGAAATAGACCGTTTGTTAGGGCTCGAAATCGGCGCCGATGATTATATTTGTAAACCTTATAGTCCCAGAGAAGTGGAGGCAAGGGTGAAAGCCATTTTCAGGCGGATTGAGGCATTGTCGCCCACAACCGAGCTTTTAGAGGGCTTCATGGTTAATGTTGAGGGCTACGAAATTTTGTATCAAGGCAAATTACTCGATTTAACCCCGGCTGAGTTTATATTGGTGCAAATTTTATTGCGCTTCCCTGGTCGGGTTTATAGCCGTGAGCAACTGATGGACCAGCTATACGAAGATAACCGGATTGTCACAGACCGCACGGTTGATAGCCATATAAAAAACCTACGCAAAAAAATTGCCAGTGTTATCCCGGAGCGTGAGGTGATTGTTTCGATTTATGGGGTAGGGTATAAGCTTGAGCTTTAACTTATTGGTCAGATAGCTGTTCTGCCCTAATGACTTTGTCGGGTCTGTGTTCGCCAAAACTCCACAATCTCTTCTACATCCAAATCATCCGGGCCTTCGCGCCAGCCTTGATAATAATCTACGTCATTACTTTTCGGTTCTGGATTAGGCCTATAAACTTGTACACGGGTGGGTAACGGTGCGGCCTCACCTAACACCAATGCTTCGCCTCGTCCTAAGGAGGTTAAAATATCGGTTAAATCGCCTTCTGCTTCCGGCACTAAACCTTTAATATAGGCTTGGTCATCCGGGTTAGTGGTGCGTAGGCAAATAAATGAACTGCACTGCGATAACATGGTTTCTGATAATTCGGTGGGGCGTTGACTGATAACGCCAATTGAGACCCCGTATTTCCGGCCTTCTTTGGCGATGCGCTCCATCACTTTTTTGGTGCCGTCAAAGGCGCCGCCTTTTTCACGGGGAATGTAAGCGTGGGCTTCTTCACAAATGAGGGTGATCGGAAATTCGCGGCGTTTAGGGTTCCAGTAGTTGAATTCATAGGCTAAGCGCCCGACTTGCGCGGAGATGGCGGGTCTGATATCAGTAGGTACTGAGCTTAAATCTACTACGGTAATATTGGCTTTTTTGTTGCCTAAACCGATAAACTGACGTAATAAATCCGCCATACTCGCGGAGGTGTTGCGTTTTTTAGGTTTCAGTAAAAAATCATAGCGCACATCATTGAAGCGGCTTTGCATGCGGACTAAAAATTCATCAAATTGGCCGAATAATGCCCCCGTGGTTTTACCGAAATCTTTACGTTCTTCATTGGCATTTTTAAACTGCATGTACATTTCGGCTAATGAAAAATAGATCGGGGTGTCGATTGATACCGTGTTTAAGCCGATTTGTTTAGCTTCTTTGCGTTTCAGTTGCTGCAGAATTTCCCGCATAAAGGACATTTGTAATGAAGCGCCCTTATCGTTACGGTCAATAAACAAATCCACCAATTCTGCATAGGACATCATCCAGTAGGGCATTTCCATTTCCTGGGCGTCTACATAATTCACCAGTTCCCGGGGGAATGCCGATTCTATGGCGCCATCGGCATCTTTCCAGCAATATTCACCATGTAAATCGAGCATGATTAGGTGGGTCTTGGGCATGGCTTTGATGGTATGTTGGATTAAACTGGTGACCGTCCAGGATTTACCCGATCCTGATTGGCCTAAAATCGCAAAATGCCGCCCGAATAAAGCCCGTGGATCTAAACTCAGATGGTAGTCTTTATGATTGGAAAGTTGCCCGATGAAGAAATTGTAATCTCGAAACTTTGAAAATATGGCATTAATTTCATTTAGTCCTACCGCGTAGACTTTCGCGCCGGGGGTAGGATAATGACGGGTACCCCGAATAAAACTGCCGTTACTTTGAATTTCACCAACCGGAATTAAGGCGATGAACCGGTCTGAAAAGCGTTGATTATTATCAAATCGGTCTTGTTCCCACATTTTTGAAACCAACGCCAAGGCATTGATATTGCCTTGGCGAATGGCGACATAAGAGCCAATATGGCCAGCTAGAATGGCCTCATCACTATCCCCGACGGTAATAAGGGGGTTATCATTCGCCAGTTCGTCGATTATTCTGGCATCCATGCCATTGCCGCTCACTTCGATTAGGGTTGCGATTAAATTATTGGTTGTTGATTCGGTCATGGAGCTACTCACAAAAGATATTTAGTGCAACTTTAGCGGGTAATGGCAGAAATTCAAGCCGTGCCGTGACGGTGTGTCGGGTTAATGCCAAAAATGGCTGTTTGTTCACAGTTCATTTAAGTTGATTTTGCTAGTCTTATTTGAAATATGCTATAGTTGGTACAAATGAGAATTATTATTAATAATGTTTTTTACGGTCATCTACGGAGTATCCATTAACTTATGACAAACATCAGTTTAAAAGAGTTAGCCGTTGGTGACAGTGCCAGGATAGTGGGCTTTGACAAGGCGGGTAAACCCTACCGTAAGCGCTTATTGGCTATGGGTTTGACGCCTGGCACCGAATTTAAAATCACGCGCTTTGCGCCGATGGGAGATCCGGTTGAGATTAAATTACGTGGCTTTGCTTTAACCCTACGCAGGGATGAGGCGGCCATTCTACTCATTGAGAAACTACCATGAGCATTGATTTTACAGTTGGTGTTGTCGGTAATCCTAATTGTGGTAAAACCACCATTTTCAATGTATTAACAGGCGCACGGCAGCAGGTGGGCAATTGGCCGGGCGTTACGGTTGAGAAGAAAACCGGTGAATATGCTTTTTCTGGCAAAAACATTACCCTCGTCGATTTGCCGGGTACTTATTCTCTGGAAGCGGCTGATGATCAGGTTTCTTTGGATGAAAAAGTGGCCAGGGATTATGTAGCCTCTAAAGCCGCGGATTTGATTATTAACATTGTTGATGCCTCCAATATTGAGCGTAATTTATATCTGACTTCGCAATTATTGGAAATGCGCGTGCCAATGCTGGTAGTGCTGAATATGATGGATGCGGTCAAACAGCGTGGTATCAGTATCAATACAGAAAAACTGGCACTGCAATTAGATTGTCCGGTGGTGGCTATTTCCGCTGCTAAAAATGAAGGTATCACGGATTTAAAAAAAGCTGTTAACCAATTAGCGAAAGTTAAACCAGTGCCCAATGTGTGTATTCGCTATGCTGTCGCGCTGGAGGCAGCCATTACAAGGCTTTCCCCGTCATTAACTTTTCAAGCGGCAACGCATCAATGTGATTTGCGCTGGTTGGCCTTGCGTGCGCTGGAAGATGACACCTTAGCGCGTCAAATGGCAGGTGCAGAGCTTGGCGATTTCATTAAACAACTACAAACCGAAGTGGAAGCAGAAACGGCGGATGAAATTGACATTCTCGCCGCCGACGCCCGTTATGAGTTTGTGAATAAAACCACCCAATCCTGCGTAACCAAACTCACCGAAATAGCGCATCACCTCTCAGACAAAATAGACCGGGTAGTGTTAAACCGCTTTTTAGGGATCCCGATCTTTTTGCTGGTCATGTACTTGATGTTTATGTTTACCATAAATATCGGCAGTGCTTTTATTGATTTTTTTGACCAGCTTTTTGGTGCGCTGTTGGTTGATGGTTTGGGGCATTTATTAGCGCAATGGCATTGGCCGGACTGGTTAATCGTTTTGATCACGGATGGCCTTGGCGGCGGTGTGCAAGTGGTGGCAACCTTTATCCCCATTGTAGGGTTTTTATTTTTATTTTTATCAGCGCTGGAAGATTCAGGCTACATGGCGAGAGCTGCGTTCGTCATGGACCGATTTATGCGCTTAATCGGCTTGCCGGGTAAATCGTTCGTACCGATGATAGTAGGCTTCGGCTGTAATGTGCCGGCCATCATGGCAACACGTACTCTGGATAATCGGCGGGATCGGATTTTAACCAATCTGATGAATCCGTTTATGTCCTGCGGCGCACGTTTACCTGTATACGCGTTATTTGCGGCGGCGTTTTTCCCTGCTGGTGGGCAAAATATTGTGTTTGGATTATACCTATTCGGTATTTTTGTTGCTGTGTTAACCGGTTTGATCATGCGTTATACCTTGTTTAAAGGGAATTCATCCCCTTTTATTATGGAATTGCCTAATTATCATTTACCCAAATTGCACAGTGTTTTATTACGTACCTGGGACCGCTTAAAAACGTTTATCTTAAATGCCGGTAAAGTTATCGTACCTATGGTGTTGGTACTGAATTTTTTGAACGCGCTCGGTACAGATGGCCAATTTGGGCGGGAAAATTCCGACCAATCAGTATTGAGTGAAATTGGGCGCAGTTTAACCCCTGCTTTTGCGCCGATGGGAATTACCCAAGAGAACTGGCCTGCTACCGTGGGCATTTTTACAGGTATCTTGGCAAAAGAAGCGGTGGTGGGAACTTTGGATGCGCTTTACAGCCAAATGGCGGTGAATACACAAAGTGGCGAGGTAAAAGCATTTGATTTTTGGGATGCTGTACAAAAGGCTTTTATGACTATTCCTGAAAATCTGAGCGGTATTGCGGATAATGTGCTGGATCCCCTGGGTTTAAATATTGGTGATGTTTCTGATTTAAACGCTGCCGCTGAAAAACAAGCGGTTAATACCGGCATCTATGCCGCCATGCAAAAAAGCTTTGATG
Source organism: Methylococcales bacterium (assembly GCA_040079795.1). Taxonomy (GTDB): domain Bacteria; phylum Pseudomonadota; class Gammaproteobacteria; order Methylococcales; family Methylomonadaceae; genus SXIZ01. The sequence continues at coordinate 54,589 of JBEBJQ010000015.1, read as the reverse complement.
GTGGGGCGGGTGCGTTTGCCTATTTGTTATTTATTTTATTGTACGCGCCTTGTGTTACCGCAACAGCGGCTATACAACGCGAAACCAGTACCGGCTGGGCCGTGTTTGTTTTATTTTGGACTACTGGTTTAGCTTACCTAATCGCCACCTTGTTTTATCAAGGAATGAGGTATGCACAGCATCCAGGTTATTCTCTGGCTTGGATTGGCGCTTTAGTAGGGTGTTTTTTACTGGTTTTATTTGGGCTTTGGTTGGCGGGTCGCCGTCAAGATCAATTAAATTTAGCGCATAGGTCTAGCCATGATTTTATCTGATTTACGCAGCTACATGCAGCTGCAACACCGAGTTGTTTTGAATGATTTAATCATCCATTTTAATATGGATGCCAATGCTTTAAGAGGCATGCTAAGCAAATGGATAAGTAAAGGTAAAGTCCGTAAAACCTCTGCTGAAGCAGGTTGCGGGACTAGCTGCTGTAAATGCGATCCGGTGATGACTGAAATTTATGAGTGGGTAGACGAGGGGTAGGCAGTTATTTTAAGATAAGAATTATTCTTACTCTGTAACATCTCATCTTCTTGGCTAAACGGATTTCCTTTGTTAATGATTGATACTAAACAATACACAGAACTTGTTGAAACTGCTGCCCGGCGTTATTGGGACTTCGGACGTTTTGTCCACGGATTTGCACGCGGCAAGTTGCTGCATGATCCGGTTTATCGGGCTATTTTGGAATTGAATGTTCTACCTGAACAAGGGAAAATTCTTGATTTAGGCTGTGGGCGTGGCATTTTATTGGCGCTATTGACGACACGACGGCAATTAAACAAGGATATTTCACCCGATTTGGTTTTTAAGGGAATTGAGTTGCGTTCGAAGGATGCCCAAATTGCTCAGGTGGTGTTAGGCGCGGGCGCTGATATTGTTAATGCTGATATACGTAGTGTGGTGATAGCAGATTGCCAATTGGTTATCTTGCTGGATGTATTGTTGTATATGCGTGAACCAGAGCAAAAGCAAGTCTTGCAACGGATCGCTGATGCCTTGCCCGCAAATGGTACATTAATTATGCGGGAGGCTGATGCCAGCGCAAGTTTGCGCTATTTGATGACTTGGGGGGGTGAGCGCTTTTGTGCATTATCTCGGGGACACTGGTTGCAAAGCTATCATTATCGCAGCCAACACGCCTGGGTAAGCTTATTGGAGCAATTGGGTTTTACTGTAACAACTTATCCGATGAGCGAGGGCACGCCTTTTGCCAATGTATTATTTGTTGCTAAACGCAATGCCTCAGATTGATCTATTAGCCTTAAATTTCTTCATTTAATATCCTTAGATATTATCTCCCCCTTCAATCCCTCGGAAAATTTTTTACCTATTTTGGTGCGCTGTAAATTGCACACGCCCCATAATGGAGCATGTGGTTGGTATTTTGTTGCTTAAATCCCTTGGTTATTGGAAAAAAAACAACTGGCATCATATTTGCTTTTAAGTTGCTAAGCGGGCATTCCGTTTTTGGGTTATTAATCAACGAGGAATTTATTATGAAACACCACCCTGTTATCAAACGATTTATGTTTAAAAAACTGGCTTTAGGGTTAGCGGTCGCAACCGTCTGTGGCGTAGCGGAGGCCAAGAGTTTATCCGAGGCCAGTACCTTATTGGAAGCTATGGGTAATCCCAATGAAAGCCAAGTGATGAAAAACCCAGGGTTAAAAATGGGTGGCTGGATAAACGCCGGTGTCACCTATAACGGAACTAATCCCGAAGATAACTTTAACGGTCCAGTGACTTTTGGAGATCGCGCGTCTGAATTCCAATTGAACCAAATTAATTTTTATCTCCAACGCGCAGTAGCGACCGAAGGGGATGCATGGGATTTTGGCTTTCGGTTTGATGTCATGTATGGCTCAGATGCCTATTTTACTCAAGCCTATGGTATATCGCCTTTTGGTGAGCTGGGTACGGATCCTGGTGAAGGCAACCCTTTATATCGTGATGGTAGTGTAGATCGGGGTTCTTGGGATTTGGATATTATTAGGGGGCGTTTTTATAATCTTGCCATACCACAAGCCTATTTAGAATCTTACATCCCAATTGGCAATGGTTTAAATGTCAAAGTAGGGCATTTTTATACCCCGATTGGTTATGAAACAGTACCGGCACCGGATAACTTTTTCTATACCCATGCTTACACCATGCAATTTGGCGAACCTTTTACCCACACGGGTATCTTGGGTAATTATGCTATTAATGGCAACTGGGCCGTTATGGGGGGGGCAATAACCGGCAGTGCCACAGGGGGATGGGATGGCAGCTTTGATCAACAGCTTGGCAACTGGGGTGGCATTATGGGTACCACTTGGACTAGCGATGATAAAGGCTCATCTGTCAATGTTAGTGGTACTTATAGCGGCCGTTCTGAAATCAGTTCCGATGCTTGGGCTATGTACAGTGTTGTAGCAAAACATAACTTTACCGACAAACTGCACTTTGTGTTACAACATGACCACGGTTTTGCCGATGGTATCAGTCCGCTTAATGCCACTGCACCGGATACTGAGTGGTATGGTGTTTTGACCCATTTAACTTATGATGTTAAAGATAACTTAACCGCCGGTATTCGGGGTGAATGGTTCCGTGATCAAAATGGTTTTCGGGTCTGTACCCCAGCCCGCACTGCCGCCTCTTGTGCGCCTGGCACTTATTACGCTATCACCGCGGGCATCAACTGGAAACCGGTACCTTGGTTAAATGTCCGTCCGAATGTCCGTTACGACTGGTCAACTGGTAAAAATGCGTTTGATGCGGGTAACCAAGACCAACAATTCTTGTTTTCAACGGATATGAATATTAACTTTTAATGCCTTGGGTAAATTAGTTGCCCGCATTATTTTAAGCCAGTAAGATTAAATGCGCCTTCGGGCGCATTTTTTTTGCGTCAACGCTTTACAACATCAGTAAGGTTCTGAGCCCTATACAGCTAATATCCCGCAATATCATGTAGTTTTCGGGGTCTATTTGCAGCGTTATACTCAGCTTTTTTGCGTTAAATGCCATAAACTCAATCGGTGGTTGCATTAAGCCACTGAAAAGTTGGATAATCTGCACCTTTTTATGCCACACATTTGCCAGTTATGGATTTCAACTTACTCAATACTGATGGTTATGCGCGACGGGGACAGTTAACCTTTAAGCGGGGTGTGGTGGAAACACCGGTGTTCATGCCGGTAGGGACTTATGGCGCAGTCAAATCATTGACGCCCGAAGAGCTGAACGGCGTAGGGGCACAAATTATATTGGGCAATACCTTTCATTTAATGTTGCGGCCTAGTACGGAAGTGGTTAAGGTTCATGGTGATTTGCATGATTTTATGCACTGGAATAAACCGATATTAACGGATTCGGGCGGGTTTCAAGTTTTTAGTTTAGGTGCGTTACGGAAAATAACTGAGGAAGGCGTTACTTTTAAATCACCGATTAACGGCAGTAAAATTTTTATGGGGCCGGAAGAGTCTATGCAGGTGCAAAGGGATTTAGGCTCCGATATCGTGATGATTTTTGATGAGTGCACGCCTTATCCCGCTACGTTCAGGGAAGCCGCAGACTCTATGCGGCTCTCGCTGCGTTGGGCTAAACGGAGTAAGCAGGCGCATGCTGATAACTCCGCCGCTTTATTTGGGATTGTACAGGGCGGGATGTATCCGGATCTACGTCAGGAGTCTATAACGGGACTTACTGATATTGGTTTTGACGGCTATGCCATTGGTGGCCTATCTGTGGGGGAGCCTAAGCACGAAATGCTCTCGACTTTAGATGCAGTTCATCCCATGTTACCGGTTGATAAACCGCGTTATTTAATGGGGGTAGGGACGCCGGAAGATTTAGTAGAAGCCGTCCGGCGGGGTATTGATATGTTTGATTGCGTGATGCCGACCCGTAATGCCCGCAATGGCCATTTGTTTACCCGCTTGGGGGTCATTAAAATACGCAATAGCCAATATCAGTTTGATACCCAGCCGTTGGATGAGGAATGCAGGTGCTACACATGTCAAAACTATTCCCGGGCTTATTTACGTCATTTAGATCGCTGTGGTGAAATGTTGGGTTCGCGGTTAAACACCATCCACAATTTGCACTATTATTTATCACTAATGCAAGGGCTACGGGATGCTATTGCATCCAAAAACCTGCTTGAATTTGTCAAACAGTTTTATCAACTGCGCGATAAAGCTGTTCCAGTTGTGGCATAATAAGCCGTTTTCAGTAATCATAATAATAAGTCGAGGAAAATATGAGTTTTTTTATTTCTGATGCTTTAGCCGCAGCGCCTGCTGCTGCACAGCAACCCGGCATAGAAGGTATGCTTTTTCCGCTGGCTATTTTGGCCGCTTTTTACTTTTTGTTTTTACGCCCGCAATCTAAACGTGAAAAAGAGAAAAAAGCCATGTTAGCTGCCTTAAGTAAAGGTACTGAAGTGGTTACGGTAGGCGGTGTATTGGGTAAGGTGACAGAATTTGATGAAAACTTTGTGTGTCTTGAAGTGTCCGATGGAATTTTTGTACAGGTGCAGCGGCATGCGATCGCAAGCATGATGCCCAAAGGCACGTATAAAACGTTACTTAAAAAGTCAAAAACCGTTTAATTTTTTCCTCTAGCCAGTTTGTAGCCTTTTATTGTTAGTTAATAAAGGCTATATGCGATTTTATTGTTTGGAACAAAAATGCAAAACCATTTTCCCTTTTGGAAGAACTGTCTGATATTGATCATATTTGCGATCTCTACGTTCTATGCCATTCCTAATCTATTTGGTGAAGACCCTTCGGTACAGGTAACTTCTTCAAATTCAATACCGTTCGAGCAACCGCAAGTTGAACAAATTAAAAGTACCCTGGCGAGCGCTGGATTAACCACTAAAGCGGTTGAGTTTGTTAAAGGTCAGGTATTGATACGCTTTAATACCACTCAGGATCAACTTAAAGCGGCTGATTTACTTAAAGATAATTTGGACGATAAAGCGACGGTGGCGCTGAATCTGGCACCTTCGACGCCCGGTTGGCTGCGTGCTTTAGGCGCAGGGCCAATGTATTTGGGCCTTGATTTACGGGGAGGCGTACATTTCCTGTTAGAAGTGGATATGGCGGCCGCGGTTAAGCAAGCAGAAGAGCGTAATATCGGTGATTTACGCTTAGCTTTGCGGGAAGCAAAAATTCATTATCAATCTGTAGCTAAAGAAAATAATGCCATTAAAATCAAGTTAAATAATGCCGAGGAAACGACAGCAACTTCAGAGTTGTTGGCAAAAGATTTTCGGAGTTTAACGGCTTTAAAATCAGCAGAACCTTATGTACTGTTACTGGCTTTATCTGAAGCTGAGCAGCGGGAAATTAAGCGCTTTGCTATTTCTCAAAATATGACCACTTTGCGTAATCGGGTTAATGAATTAGGCGTTGCTGAGCCGATTATTCAACAGCAAGGTGAAAACCGTATTGTTGTGCAACTGCCTGGTGTCCAAGATACCGCAAAAGCAAAAGAAATTTTGGGTACCACCGCAACCTTGGAATACCGTTTGGTAGATACCGAGCATGACGTGCAAAAGGCAGTAGCAGGTCAAGTGCCTATCGGAAGTCATTTGTATGTCGAAAAAAATGGTAATCCTATTTTGCTGGATCGTAAAGTCATTGTAACGGGTGATCAAATTGTCGATGCTTCATCAGGGTCTGACCAAGACGGACGGCCTTCAGTTAATATTTCTTTGAACGGCGTAGGCGCTGCCAAAATGGGCAAAATGACCCAGGTGAGTGTTGGCAAACCGATGGCGGTGGTTTTTATTGAATATAAAAATGAAACCAAAATTGTTGATGGCAAAAAAATTCACCATAAAGAAAAAGTCGAAAAAGTGATTAGTGTGGCGACTATTCAGGGCGTCTTCAGTAAACGTTTTCAAACCACAGGTTTAGATAGCCCGGCAGAAGCGCATAATCTTGCCTTGTTACTGCGGGCAGGCGCGTTGGCAGCACCAGTGGACATTGTAGAAGAACGGACAGTTGGGCCTAGCTTGGGGCAGGACAATATTGATCAAGGGATGCGCTCATTTATTGTTGGCTTTGCATTAGTAGTGCTGTTTATGCTGGTGTATTATAAATTTTTTGGTCTGGTTGCCAACGTTGCGCTCGCGTTTAACGTAGTGATTGTGGTGGCTATTTTATCCATGTTACAGGCTACACTGACCTTGCCGGGTATCGCCGGGATCATATTAACGGTCGGTATGTCGGTTGATGCTAACGTACTCATTTTTGAACGTATTAAAGAAGAGCTGCGGCATGGTAACCCAATCCAAACCAGTATTTATTTGGGTTATGAGAAGGCGTTTGCGACCATTTTAGATTCGCATGTTACCAATCTTGTCGTGGCGGTGGTTTTATTCATCTATGGAACCGGGCCTGTTAAAGGCTTCGCTGTAACCCTGATTATCGGAATTTTGTCTTCCATGTTTACGGCTATTACCGGCTCACGGATGATTATTAACTGGGTTTATGGTCATCGGAATGTTGAAAAGTTATCTATTTGAATAAAATAGTAGATTCTTGGATAACGGAGGCCGGTTTCTTTCAGGTTTAAATTTTTAGAAGATCACAACGTATGTTTAAAAAAAGTATTAATTTTATTGGGAATCGCAATAAAGCCCTGATTTTTTCAGGGATATTAACCTTGCTTTCAATTATTTCCCTCGCGGTTAATGGGTTGCATTTAGGGATTGACTTTACCGGCGGTACGTTAATTGAAGTTGGTTATAAACAGGCAGCTGATTTAACGGTGTTACGCAGCACGTTAGAGGAAATCGGCCTTGAAGGTGCGACCGTGCAATATTTTGGGACGACTAAAGAAGTCCTTATACGCTTAAAGCCTCAAGAGGGCATGAGTAATAAAGAATTAAGCGCCAAGGTATTGGAAACACTCAACAAAAAAACCACGGAACCAGCCGATTTACGGCGTGTTGAATTCGTAGGGCCTCAAGTGGGTGACGATTTAAGTCAAGATGGTTTTTTGGCTTTGTTGTATTCAACCGCCTGTATTTTGATGTATGTGGCCTGGCGGTTTGAATGGAAGTTTTCTCTGGGCGCTGTAATAGCAACCTTCCACGATGTGATCGTGACCTTGGGGATGTTCTCGGTGTTAAAGTTGGATTTTGATTTGACCGTATTAGCGGCAGTTCTCGCACTGATAGGGTATTCGCTGAACGATACCATCGTGGTCTATGACCGGATCAGGGAGAATTTTAGATTGTTAGCGGACACTTCAACTGAAGATATCATGAATATCTCAGTGAATGAAACGTTAAGCCGAACCATTATGACTTCTTTAACAGTATTTTTGGTATTGCTTTCTTTATTCTTTTTAGGGGGGGAAGTAATTCATAATTTTGCGTTGGCATTGTTGTTTGGGGTAGTGTTCGGAACCTATTCTTCTATTTTTATTGCTAGCCCTGCGGCATTAATGTTAGGTGTTAGCCCTCAAGATTTAATGGTACCGATCAAAGAAGGTGCGGAGTTTGATCATTTGCCTTAAGCATAAAGGCACGTCAAATAAGTTCGGATCGGCTATAATCAGCCAGTTTTTTTAGTTAATTTTATTTCAGGAGTTTTAAAACATATGGCGATAGAACGCACCTTCTCAATTATCAAACCCGATGCCGTCGCAAAAAATGTAATTGGTGAAATTTACAGCCGCTTTGAAAAAAATGGCTTAAAAGTTGTTGCTGCTAAAATGCAGCATTTGACTAAGGCACAAGCAGAAGGATTTTACGCAGAACACAGTGCGCGGGGCTTCTTTAATGATTTAGTGGCTTTTATGATTTCAGGCCCAGTGATTATGCAGGTGCTGGAAGGTGAAAATGCTGTTGCAAAACACCGTGAGATTATGGGTGCAACTAACCCTAAAGAAGCTGCTGCCGGCACTATCCGTGCGGACTTTGCCAATAGTATTGATGAAAATGCAGTACATGGCTCGGATGCGGTTGATACGGCTAAAAGAGAAATTGCTTACTTCTTTCAGGATTCTGAACTCTGTGCCCGTACCCGTTAAACCTAAAATAAATCTGCTTGATTTCGATAGAAAAGGCCTTGAGGCCTTTTTTGTCGGTCTTGGTGAAAAATCCTTTCGGGCTACGCAGGTGTTGAAATGGCTTTATCAGGAAGAGGTTACGGATTTTGATTTAATGACCAATTTAAGTAAGTCTTTACGGTCTTATTTAATTGAATCATGCTGCATTGTAGCGCCGGCTATTGTGGTTGAGCAAAAAGCTTCTGATGGCACCCGTAAATGGGCGTTACAGATGAGTTGTGGCAATCGGGTAGAGACGGTGTTTATTCCTGAGGAAAACCGGGGCACTTTATGCGTATCATCGCAAGTGGGTTGTGCCTTGGCGTGTACGTTTTGCTCTACCGCCAAACAAGGCTTTAACCGAAATTTAACTACTGCTGAAATTATCGGTCAGGTGTATGTTGCGCAACAGCAATTGGGTAAGAATCAGCGTATCACTAATGTTGTGATGATGGGCATGGGTGAGCCATTGCTGAATTTTGACAATGTCGTTGCCGCAGTGAATCTCATGATGGATGATTTTGCGTATGGTTTGTCTAAACGTCGCGTGACGGTTAGCACTTCCGGTGTGGTGCCTGCTATGTACCGTTTGACGCAAGAGTGCGATGTCAGTATGGCTGTCTCATTGCATGCCGCGAATGATGCTTTGCGCGATGAGCTGGTACCTATTAATAAAAAATATCCCCTTAAAGAATTGCTGGCTGCTTGTTTAGACAACGCCAAAAGCTCGCCGAGAAAGTTTATTACTTTTGAATATGTCATGTTAGCGGGGGTTAATGATAGTTTGGACGATGCGCGGGCTTTAGTTAAGTTGTTAAAGGATGTACCCTCTAAAATGAATCTGATTCCGTTCAATCCATTTCCAAACTCAGGGTATAACTGTTCTTCGTCCGCGGTTATTGACCGCTTTAAAACCGTGTTACACAATGCGGGGATGGTAACCACTGTTCGACGCACCCGCGGGGAAGATATTGACGCGGCTTGTGGCCAGTTAGTCGGGCAGGTGCAGGATAGAAGCAAACGGACGCTTAAATTACAGCAGGCGAGGGCGCCCAGTGTTGTTGCAACATCGTGATTGCTTAGGTTTTTTAGGGGTTTTAATGCTTCTGCTACTGGCGGGTTGTTCCTCTTCTGGCAGTCATAATCCCAGCTCAGGTCAGGCTTCAGCGGACGTGCAGGCGAAATTAGGGGTTGAATATTTGCGCATGGGAAAATTGGATGTTGCCCTGGAAAAATTGAAGTCCGCGCTCGAAATGGATTCCAATAATATCGAGGCGCATGATGCGATTGCGGTGCTGTACGAAAAAATTAAACAATACCCCGATGCCAGAAATCATTTTGAAGCCGCGTTATCCTTGCAACCCGAAAATGCCGGTACCCAAAATAATTTTGGACGGTTTTTGTGTGATCGTGGTGAATTTGAGGAAGCTTTTGTGTATTTAAAAAAGGCTATGGAGATGCCTTTAAATGACAAAAAATGGTTTTCTTTTACCAATGCTGGACGGTGTGAGTTATTGCGCGGCAATCAAACTCAGGCGGAGACTTACTTTCGGCAAGCATTAGAACACAATGACAAATTTGCACCAGCGTTACTTGAATTGCAACGGATCAGTTATCGGCAGGGTAATTTCCTGTCCGCCAAGGCGTTTATGCAACGCTATGTTGAGATTGCCGGGCATACCGCCGGCAGTTTATGGGTGGCAATTGAAACAGAAAAAGCCCTGGGGAATCTACAGCAGGCTGAGCAATATCAACAGATGTTATTGCAAAATTTTGGTTCTTCTTATGAAGCTAAGCAGGTCAGGGCTGCGCAGCGCTTAAACACTAACTAATAAATTTCTAAATGGCTAATATTATTCAGGCAGTAAGAGGTATGCACGAAGTGCTGCCCGACAAAACTGCGCTCTGGCAAATGGTTGAAAATATAACCCGTGAGGTACTGGGTGCATATGGTTATCAAGAGATACGCTTGCCTCTGCTTGAAAAAACCGAGTTATTTAAGCGCTCTATCGGTGAAGTTACCGATATTGTTGAAAAGGAAATGTACACTTTTGAAGATCGCAATGGCGAGTCTTTAACCCTACGTCCCGAAGGGACGGCCGGTTGTTTACGTGCCTGCCTGGAACAAGGCTTACTGCATAACCAGCAACAGCGGCTTTGGTATTATGGCCCGATGTTCCGGCATGAACGCCCGCAAAAAGGCCGATATCGGCAGTTTTATCAATTAGGCGTTGAAACCTATGGCATGGTGGGGCCGGATATTGATGCGGAAATTATTTTGCTCACTGACCGGTTATGGAAAAAATTAGGTATCCGAGATAAGCTTGAGTTACAGCTTAACTCGTTAGGTTCTATTGAAGAACGCTTGGTTTATCGTGAGCAATTGGTTAACTATTTTTCAAAATATCCGGATTTATTGGATGAAGACAGTCAGCGTCGATTGCTAACCAATCCTTTAAGGATTTTAGATACTAAAAATCCCGCCATGCAAGATTTAGTTGCAGATGCGCCGGAGTTGATGGATTTTTTGGGAACTGAAAGCCGTGAACATTTTCATGCAATAACGGCGCTGTTGGATGACTTAGGCATTGCTTATCGAATTAATACCCGTTTAGTACGCGGACTGGATTATTATTCTAAAACTGTTTTTGAGTGGGTAACAACGGAATTAGGTGCACAGGGTACGGTTTGTGCCGGTGGCCGCTATGATGGCTTGATTGCGCAATTGGGCGGCAAACCAAATCATGCTATCGGTTTTGCTATGGGCATGGAAAGGTTATTGGCTTTGGTAGGGCTACTGCCCAATTTTTGTAATGCGTCTTTAGTTGATGTGTACATGATCTTGGTTGGATCACCCGCAGAATTAGCCGGTTTTCGATTTGCTGAAGCATTGCGCAGTGCCATTCCACGCTTAAAATTGCAAGTCAATTGCGGTGGCGGTAGCTTTAAAAGCCAGTTTAAAAAAGCCGATAAAAGTGCCGCCCAGTATGCGTTAATCATCGGCGAAGATGAATTGTTACACAATACTGTCAGTCTTAAAGCCTTGCGCACGGATACCGAGCAAAAAAGTTTGTCTCAAACTGAGATAATTGATTATTTAAGCGTTTGTTTTAGTTAATGTTATTTAAGTTTCTAAAACCATTGAGTCAACTAACTTTAACCCTAGTAGAGATTTAAAAAGTGGCTATTTACGATACAGAAGAAGAGCAGGTCGAGGCGGTAAAACGGTGGTGGAAAGACAATTCTCAAGCGGTCATTATTGGGGTTATTGTTGGTACGGGTTTGATTTTCGGGATTGATTTCTGGAAAACCCAGCAGCGTGATAAGCATTTACAGGCTTCTGCGGTTTATGAGCAATTGATGGCTGCAAATAGCAAAGACCAAACAGAACAGGTCGATAAACTGGCCCAGACTTTAGGCTTGCAATATGATTCAACTATGTATGCAGGTTATGCGGCGTTATTTCAGGCTAAAACCAAAGTACAAACAGGGGACTTCCCGGCCGCTAAGGTGATTTTGGAAAAAGCGATTGCGACTGGTGATAATACTTTAAAAAACGTCGCTAGAATTCGTTTGTTAAGTTTATTGCTTGCAACGGGTGAATATGAGCAAGGATTGAAATTGATTGCTGAAACCGATGCCGCTTCAATAAAAGGCTTTAGTAGCAATTATGAAGAATTGAAAGGGGATTTGTACGTCGCGCTTAATCGGGTAGATGAAGCAAGGACAGCTTACGAAACGGCACTTCGGGAAGGTGCGCAGTCACCGCTTTTACAATTTAAATTAGACGATTTGACGGTGTTGCCTGTCAAACCACCCGCAATTTCCGATAATAAAGCATCACCGTCGCCTGCGCCTGTAAATTCAATGGCTCCGGTACCCGCAGCAGCAAAATAGACTGTAATTACTCATGCGCAAAGTTATTTTTTTACTCATCACGCTTGGTTTAACCGGTTGTAGCATAATAGAAACCTTGGATGAAGCGGCTACGGGGGTTTCGGAGTATGTCTTTGGTGCTGACAATCTTGAGCCACCCGCAGTCTTAACTGAATATACGCCTGAACTTGAAGCCGAGGTGCTGTGGAAAGAAACGATCGGCCAAGGTCCTGGAGAGCGGTATTTTAAGTTAATGCCAGTGGTGACTGATAAAAGTGTTTTTGTAGCCGATAGTAACGGTTTGGTCAAAGCGTTAGATCCGCGCACAGGGGCTGAGCAATGGGAAGTTGAAACCGGTTTTCCTCTATCGGCGGGTCCCGGTTTAGGCCGTGAGGCATTGGTTTTTGTGAGTAGCCATGCAGAAGTGATCGCCCTGAACCCTGAGAATGGGCATCAACTTTGGAAAGCCCGGGTATCCAGTGAGGTCTTGTCGATTCCGGTTATCGCTGAGGGTATCGTGATTATCCGATCCGTTGATGGCCGCATGGTGGCATTAAATGAACGGGATGGTTATAAACGGTGGGAATTTGATCGTAGTGTCCCTGCATTAAGTCTGCGGGGTAGCGGTACGCCGGTGGTTGAAGGCGACATGCTGATCGGCGGGTTTGACAATGGTAAGTTACTGGCTTTGCGGCTTAAAGATGGCCGGCAAATTTGGGAAGTAAGTATTGCCATGCCGCAGGGGCGTTCTGAAGTGGAACGTTTGGTGGATTTGGATTCCGATCCTTTGATACAGGACGGGGTTATTTTTATTGCCAGCTATCAGGGCGGCATCAGCGCGGCACAAACCAACAATGGCAATATCGTTTGGCGCAATGAAGACATCTCGGCATTTTCCGGAATAAGTCAGGCAGGGCGTTATCTGTACGTGACAGATGCAGCAAGTGATGTTTATCAGCTTGATCAACGTAATGGTGTTTCGTTATGGAAACAAAAAGATTTACATCAACGGCGATTGACGGCAGCAGTGGCCTATGGGGAATATGTCGTCGTGGCTGATTTTGAAGGGTATGTACATTGGTTATCGGTAGCTGATGGTCGGCAATTGGGGCGTTTACAAGTAGATTCTGATGGTGTTGCCGTGGCACCGGTGATTAAGGATAATGTGGTATATGTTTACGCAAAAGACGGCACGCTTGCCGCCTTAAAGGCTCGGTAAAAACAATGTTACCCGTAATAGCTCTGGTTGGGCGGCCAAACGTAGGAAAATCGACATTATTTAATTATTTAACCCGTAGTCGCGAAGCGCTGGTTGCTGATTATCCCGGGCTGACCCGTGATCGTCAATATGGGCGGGTAAAGCGCGGTAACCGCGATTGTCTGGTGGTTGACACGGGCGGTATTGCGGATGATGCAGAAGGTGTGGATAATTTTTCCCGCAAACAAGTCCAGATAGCCTTGGAAGAAGCTGATGTTGTCTTTTTCCTAGTTGATGCCCGTGAGGGCATCAATGCCTCAGATCAAGTCATTGCGGATTCCCTGCGTAAATTAGGCAAACCCATTATTGTGGTTGCCAATAAAGTGGATGGGCTCAACGCCGATTTGGTTAAAAATGATTTTCATAGCTTGGCCTTAGGCGAGCCTATTACTATTGCCGCCTCACATGGTAGGGGTGTTGTTGAACTGCTTAACTGTATTGATGCCCTGGTACCTGAAACTGAACAACCTGAAGCAGAAGCGGATTTAGGCATTGCTATTGCTATTGTGGGGAGACCTAACGTTGGCAAATCTACGCTGGTAAACCGATTGCTGGGTGAAGAACGGGTTGTCGTATTTGATGAGCCGGGTACAACCCGGGATAGTATTTTTATTCCCTTTGAGCGGAATGACCGGCGGTTTACGTTGATTGATACCGCCGGTATGCGCAGACGCGCGAAAATATCCTTGGTGGTTGAAAAATTCAGCGTTATTAAATCCCTACAGGCTATTGAAAAAGCCAACGTCGTAATTTACTTGATTGATGCCAGTGAAGGCATTACCGATCAGGACGCACATTTGTTAGGGTTGGTATTGGAAGCAGGTCGACCGCTGATTATTGGCCTAAATAAATGGGATGGGTTAAGCAATGAGCAACGCGAATTAATTAAGCGGCAGCTTGATGTAAAGCTATCCTTTTTGGATTTTGCCGAAAAACACCCGATCTCAGCGTTACATGGCAGTGGGGTAGGTAAATTGTTTGATGTCGTACATAAGTTGTATGATTCAACCATGATTGACATGTCCACCCCGGCGCTGAGTAAATTACTGCAAGAAGCTACCACCACCCATCAACCCCCATTAGTTAATGGGCGGCGTATAAAACTAAAATACGCCCATCAAGGGGGGAAAAATCCACCAATCATTATCATCCACGGTATACAAACCGATGCCGTGCCTGGCTCTTATAAGGGGTATTTGGTTAATTTCTTCAGACAAAAACTAAAATTATTGGGTACACCGATACGCATAGAGTTCAGGTCGCCGGATAATCCGTTCGATACCAGAAAGAATTTGCTTAAAAAGCAGCCAATGACTTTTAGGGAAGAGAAAAAAAGTAAGCGCCTTCCGCAACACCTCAGACAAAAATCTAAAACAGTTAAGTAAGTTTAATCTGGTAACGTCAGCTAGTTGTCTTTCATTATTAACGCAGCCGAAAAAACTTCCAAAGCCCTATTGTTTCGCAAGCTATTGGTTTGCTATTAATATTTCACACAATTGCGCCCGTTTTGTTTGGCTCGATAAAGATTCTTATCAGCTTCAGCAATGATAGACAATTGTGAAGAGTCGGGATTACTCAACGCCAAACCGATTGAGGCGGTAATGCCGGAGATGGCAGATCCATCTGCTTGGGTCATGGTTAGTTTTTCTATTTCTAAACGGATATTTTCCGCCACTATAATGCCATTACTTTGTCGGGTATTGCTTAGTACCACCATAAATTCTTCGCCACCATAACGAACAGCGAAGTCATTGGGTCTAATTTTGGTTTGTAGTAAATTGCCCATTTGAATTAGCGCATGATCCCCACCCAAGTGGCCTTGGGTATCATTATAGTTTTTGAAATGATCGATATCGATCATTAATAGGCATAAGGGTTGTTCAAGTTTGGCTGCTTGGGCAAGAAATCGTGGAATGGCATTATCTAACCAACGCCGGTTGAAAAGACCTGTCAATGCGTCAATATTAGCCTGATGGGTGAGGTTTAGGATGTTTGATTGATCTATGATCGTACGGTGAATATTGTCCTTCATTCTGCGGGTGAGCAAACGAAGTAGGTTACGTGTAACCGGGTTTATGCTGGTAAGTATATTGTGTAAAAAATCCCGATGCACCGGAAATACCAGGGAGCTCTTTTGGGTTTTTACATAGCCGGAAGGGAGCATGTTATCGATGATCGACAATTCACCGACGGATTGCCCTTTTTGAAATTCCTTTACACTTGGGCTATCCGGTGAGTTGAAATGTAGCGTGAGTAAGCCTGAAAGCAGTATATAGATATGATGGTTCTCAACTTCAGGTGAAAGTAATATCAAACCGGGTTTTAATTTCAAAGGGTTTGCATGTTCCAGTACTTGCTGTAAAAGCTCATCCGGGATATCCTGAAATAATTCAGTATTTGCCAAAGCTTGTCTTAGAGTTGTCATGGTATTGGCAGATCGGAATTTAAGACTGGTTAGTCAACGGGGGCGTTAAAAAGACTGTCAGCGGAGGCAGGAAGGTTAAAACTCTTTTCAGTGGGAATTTACTAGAACGCGCTGAGCTGCCAATTTATGGTTTGAGTTTTACTTTCTTAATTTATCAAACGCTAAAACCGAATTTTTGGCATTTTGGGTTTTATACTGCTGACTACTTGTTTTTCTAAATTTATAATGTACTGATTATAATATGAAAGGTTATAAGGCACAATCTGTGGTTTTTATCCTAGTTGTATTTTAGGTATTACGCGGAAGGTGAAAGACCGATTTTACAGTTAAAGAATGCAACAATACCCATGATTGTTAAGTAAAATATGCTTTTTCATCCATTTTCAGATACTAGGATAACTTCATGGCAACGATTACTTTCCAAGGCAAACCTCTTCATACTTCGGGTGAATTACCCAGTATCGGTAGCAAAGCCCCCGATTTTCGTTTAGTTAATGGCAAGTTGATGGAGGTCACGCTTGCCAGTTATAGCGGCAAAAAAAAGTTGTTGAATATTTTGCCGAGTTTAGATACTCCAACTTGTGCTGCCTCTACGCGCAGATTTAACCAAAAAGCAGCGGGGTTGGATAACACAATGGTATTGGTTGTTTCGGCTGATTTACCGTTTGCGCAAGATCGTTTTTGCTCGACTGAAGGCATAAAGGACGTTGTAGCTTTATCCACTTTTCGTTCCAGCTTTGCGCGCGATTATGGGGTTATGTTAACCGATAGTATCTTGGCGGGTTTAACGGCGCGAGCGGTCATTATTATAGATGAGCAAGATACAGTTATATATTCTGAATTGGTCGCTGAGATCGCGCATGAACCTAATTATGAAGCAGCTTTGGCTGCACTATCATGATTAATATCAGTAATTAAGTTTACACTCTCCAACTGCTTCGATATTCAGGAAACGCCTATGAAATAACGCGTATTACTTTTATTCTTTTTAAAGCCCCTAACCCTCCAATTCTTAAAGAGAGCGCCAGTTTTTTTGGTGGCTTTGCTTTTTCTACGTTACTTATCTGTTTCGAATAATTGAGTTATTGTGTGAAATAGTTCACAGAATAATTTTAATATTTCATTAAACTGGGCGATAAGCAGTCCCCGTAAGCTTAAAAAATCAGAATTCATTCGACGGTTTGGGTTTTCCTAATACGGTGAATGGAGGCTCATAGCTTCAAGTTCGCGCTGAGTTTGCTTGTGTTTACTTATCATTAGAGCCTGCGTGGGAATATCGTTCAGGAGAACAGAAGCACTTTTTCCAAGCTGTATTTATGTTTCAAAATTTCAGGCCGGTTTTTTGCCAGGTACTTGGTCTAATAACCGTAATTATTTGTTTTTCCAATGTGCTTAGGGATATATTTTGAAGCTTAAAGGGTTACGGTTTGACGGGAAATTAACATGAACAATAGATTTTGGGCAGGGGGTGCTTTTATGTTTCTATGTATTGCCTGTTCCGATCAGTCTAAGCAAGCCAGTGTTGATTCGCCTGATATATATCTAAATAATGCCTATCGCAAAGTCGATTCAGTTGAGAAAAAACCTGAATATCTGGATCAAAACTGGGATACTGAAAATAGAATGATGTGGCGCTATACCAGTCAAGGATCGCGGATTGTGCCTTATAAATGGTTTTTGGCGCTTGAACAATCTGATAGCAAGCAATTGATTAGGGCTAAAGAAAACCTTGAAGGGTATCGTTTTATTGCAGCGCCAGGCGATCCGAAATGGAATCCGGACGGTTTGCCAATTGGCTTTGTAGCTGATACAGATAACGTTGGTGTTAGGTATTTTGGTGTTACCTGTGCAGCCTGCCATACCGGTAAAGTTGCTTATAAAGGTAAAGGGGCTTTGGTTGAAGGGGGGGCTGCACACCATGATTTTGACCGGTTTATCACGCAAATTGCCTTTTCCTTGCAACAAACAGTTGATAATAATGACAAATTTAAACGCTTTGCGGCACTGGTTTTAGGCCGGCATTCAACAGCGGCTGCTGTCGCCTATTTAAAGAAGCAAATGTCAAAAACCAGCATTAAATTGGGGCAGCGGGTTTCAATTAATCATCCGCCGCATCCTAATGGCTACGGGCGGTTGGATGCTTTCGGCACGCTTTTTAACGAGCTAGCAGTTTTTGCACTGAATGAACCAGGCAATGCAAGCTTAGTTAATGCGCCAGTATCTTTCCCCGTGCTTTGGGATACCCCACAGTATGATGTTGTGCAATGGAGTGGTTCTGCGGTAAATGCAGGTGTAGGTGCTTATGTGCGTAACCTCGGTGAGGCAGTGGGGGCATTTGGTGATTTACGCCTGCAAGCGGCTGATAATGTGGGTAGGGCAAGTATTAAACTTACCCACCATATCAATATTAATAATTTAAACCGTTTAAATGCCCTTTTAGCCAAACTTTGGTCACCTTTATGGCCTGAACAAATCTTGCCGGTTATTGATCAACAACAGGTAGAAAGAGGCAAACCGCTATTTGCGGCGTATTGCATGAGTTGTCACGCAAACATCAATCGTAACGATCCTGAGCGGAGCATTAAGGCTAATTTTATCCCGGTAAAGGCCGTTGGTACTGATTCGTTAGCTGCCAGTAATAGGTTAATGCCCAAGTTTAAAACCGGCATTTTGGAAGGGCAAGCTGAATCTCCTTTAGAACCAAATACAGCCTTATTTGGTGCGCAGTCATCTAACGCTAAATTAGTAAGCTATGTTGTTTCGGGTATTTTAGGAGATGGAATCAAACCAGAGAAGGTGTTGGAAAGTGTGTCTGCGTTTAAAACGGCAGTTGCTAAAAATGCGCTAAAAGTGCACTGTGATTCGGTTGGGCAGGTTCCTGACTGTCAGCGGCCAGCCAGCTATAAAGCAAGGCCACTAAATGGAATCTGGGCTTCAGCGCCCTATTTACATAATGGGTCAGTACCCAATCTCTGGGAGTTACTCCAAAAACCGGAGCAGCGCGTCAAACAATTTAATGTCGGCAGCTGGGAAATGGATCCGGTTAAGGTTGGCTTTGTCACCCGTGCTGAAGCAGCAACCAGTTTGTTCAATACCTTACTGCCAGGTAATGCGAATACCGGGCATGATTACGGGACGGCTTTAGGCGATGCGGAAAAGTGGGCATTGATTGAATATCTAAAGACCCTTTAGGTAAGAAAGTGCCTTTTTGATGAGATAAATAAATCTCACTGTGCTATGCAATCATGAGGATCTGTTATGAATACTCAATATTTTAGGACGCTGTTAAATCGTCCAGCCTGTCTGTTTGTTTATGTACTTTCTGGATTAGTGGCTTGTTGGTCGTTACCGGCATGGGCGATTACCCAGCCTATTTTTACTGATCAGGGTAAAAACTGGACAACAAGCAACCGCCAAATCTTTTACACCCAGGATCAGGGTTCCCGAATTATGCCACTCATTTGGATCAAAGCGCTGAAGCAATCTAACGGTAAGCCCTTTATGCAAGACAGCTTGAGCCGCTATGGTTACTTGATTAATGAAAACAGTAAACCTGAAGGTCTACCGGTTGGTTTTACGGTAAATGGTGATGCAATTGGCATGACCTGTGCGGCTTGTCATACCCGACAAATTGAAGTGAAAGGGGGTGCCTATCGTATAGACGGTGGTCCTGCGATTGTGGATTTTCAGCAATTTGCTACCGATCTTGATCAAGCCGTTGATACTATACTTAAAGACCAGCAGGTTTTTAATGAATTTTCAAAAACGGTCTTGGTGGACTCGGTCTCACCTGAACAACAAGCGCAATTACGTCAAGCTGTAGTCGACTGGTACTTGCCTTACCATACCATTATGGATAACGCACTTCCGAAAGATAAGCCTTGGGGGCCGGCGCGTCTTGATGCTGTAGGTATGATATTTAATCGTCTGGCTGGTTTGGATATTGGTTCGTCAAAAGATCATATAATCAAATCCAACATTCATCGTGCTGAAGCGCCGGTAAGGTACCCTTTTATCTGGAATGCCCCGATTCAGGATAAAACCCAATGGCCTGGCTTTGCCGACAATGGCAATGACCTATTAGGCTTGGCGCGTAACTTAGGGGAGGTCATTGGGGTGTTTGCTACCTTTCATCCGCAAAAAGATGCTTGGCGTGTTTTAGGGGTGGATTATTTGCAGAATAACTCAGCAAATTTTAAAGGCTTAAAATCGCTTGAAAATCTTGTGCAAAAATTGAACCCCCCTAAATGGCCGTGGGTTGTGAATAGTGCTTTAGCAGCGCAAGGAAAGCAAATTTTTGAGAGTAAAGCCAAAACTGAAGGTGGCGGCTGTGCCGCTTGTCATGGTATCCGTAAAGGCGCTACCCGCTCATTACGCCCTACCTGGGCAACACCGTTATGTTATGTTGGCACTGACGAAAAACAATTTGAATTGATGTCCTGGTTGGTTGATACGGGTGAGCTTGCGGGGGCTCAAATCCCGTTTTTGGATAAACCGCTGGCTGCAACCGGCGAACCTGCTATTAAAGTATTAGGCATGGCAGTGATTGGCTCGATTTTACAACATGCTTCACCCATCGCAGTGCAGCTGGAAGCCAAGGCTAAAGCCAACGCAGCAAAATTGCAGCGGCTTTTAGGAATCGAAAAAAATCAAAAAATGTTGGCTATTACTGCTGAACTGAGAAAATTACAGTCCAAACTGGTTACGCCCCAAAATATTGATCTTAAGGGCGCTTTTCATCAGTTAACTTCATCTACTAAAAAAACGCAGACCGGCGATGCGCTGTGTAAACAAAATTTCGATGATCCTGTCCCTAAACTGGCCTATGAGTCCCGCGTCTTAGAAGGGATTTGGGCGACCGCACCTTATTTACATAATGGCTCGATTCCTACGCTTACGGCTTTATTGGAACCGGTAAGAAATCGTCCTGCCAGTTTTAAAGTCGGTTCCAATTACGATCCCGACACGATTGGTCTGGCGGTTGGGCAAACGAAATTTGATTACACCCTTAAAACCACTGATTGCAGTGATAATAAGTCAGGTAATAGCCGTTGTGGGCATGAATTTGGTACGCAACTGACGAAACCGGAGAAAGCGGCGTTATTGGAGTATCTTAAAATCCTGTAAGACTGCTTTCGCGCTGGTGGTAAGCATATGCTGAAAATCTTGGAAACGTAGCGCTAGCGAAGTGAAGATTTTCAGCGGAGGTTGCTGTTGCCCTCGCGTCAATTGATTAATTTTCGTCAGTAATCGTTTTGCTTCTACCGATTTGTGTAATATTTTCCGGTTCGGCAAGGACATGCTCAGGTCTAGCTTCTCTCGGGATTGCCGAGATTCTGAAACCACGGATGGCAAAGGCGACGAACACATCCCTGTAATCTGGATTCCGGCAATCCCTGTCGGAATGACGTTGTTGCTGAAGCAGCTTTAAAATAAGGATAGTTTTTTCTTTTTCATGCCAAATTAACATCAACTTATTGGGGTAAAACAACGGAGTCCAAGCTATCAATAGCCCTGATTGTTGGGCTTCGCCTCCGTTCTACCCAACCTACAATACTGCATGATTAATACAAAAAGCCATATCCATTCATTAAATATTAACGCTTATGTTCGATACCATACAGACATAACCTTCCCATTATTGCTAGCATTAAAGAAGAAAGTCGGACGGAATTTTGAAGATTTTGCCGAAGCGGTATAGTTGCCATCAGACATTCCCAGTATTAACAAGAAAGAAATTTTACCGCAAGTTTCAGAACACCAATATTTATGACAGGCTGTAGCTTCAGTCAGTTTCGGTAAAGTAATATTGTTAGCTAATTTCCACATTCCACGAGAGAGAACAATGCGCCGCCTGCAAATAAAGCATATAACAACTTACCAGTACGCTGAAGCCGTAACTTTGCTTCCACATAAGTTGTTGTTGCGACCACGAGAGGGACATGACATCCGTATCGAATCTACTGAGCTGATCATTACACCAGATTATCAACTGCAATGGCAGCGCGACGTGTATGACAATGCGGTGGCGCAAGTTACTTTTGCAACCCCTAGCAACTGGCTTTCGATCGACAGCCGGGTGTTGATCGAGCACTATGATGACCAGCCATTGGATTTTTTGGTGGCAGATTATGCTGTACGCTATCCATTTCAATATGATGCCGCCGAACGGGTTGACTTAGAGCCGTACCTGTCAGCAATTTTTGAACAAGACATGACTTTATTAGGCGGCTGGTTGCAGCAGTTCTGGATTGCCGGGCAAATCGTGGAAACTTATCTTTTACTGGATTGGATCAATAAAGCCATTGCGACCGGGTTTGGCTATCAACAGCGCGAAGAACCGGGGGTTCAAACCCCGGCGATGACCTTAACCAAACAGGCCGGATCGTGCCGGGATTTTGCGACATTGTTTATCGAAGCCTGTCATTACCTAGGCTTGGCGGCGCGCTTTGTTAGCGGCTACTTGTACTCGCCCATGCTTCCACCCGGATTGGGTGCAACCCATGCTTGGGCGGAAGTTTACCTACCAGGTGCCGGGTGGAAAGGTTTTGATTCCACGACGGGGCAGGTCGTAGGCAATGATCATATAACCGTCGCGGTCAGCCGCCATCCTGAAGCTGTGCCGCCGGTAGCCGGTTCTTTCATAGCTGCCCCCACTGCAAGTGCTCAAATGCCAGTGATGGACGTGTTAGTGGAGGTAACCGAAGTATTGGTGTAGTGGCGACAACTGGAACTGTATAGCGTTTAGATGAGTTTAAATATGGCTTACAAAGCCATAAACCGTTCGCTTTTAGATAGTGTGTTATAAAGCATTCAACATAAGGTTTTAATACTCATTAGCTTTGGGCTTTGTTGCTTTTTTAATGTTGGCTGAATTGAGTTGAGTTGCGGCTTAAGGGATAAATAAATGGTTGAAGCGCTTTCCGCAGGTTACTCCCCCTATGATAATCATCTTTTTGCCGCTTTGCCGCCGGATGTTGCTGAACGGCTTTTGCCCCATCTGGAAAAGGTTTCATTGCCGTTGGGTGATGTGCTTTATGAATCTGGCGGAGTATTGCAATATGTTTATTTTCCAACAACCGCAATTATTTCCCTGCATTATGTGATGGAGAATGGCGCATCAGCAGAAATAGCAGGGGTGGGCAACGAAGGGGTGCTCGGCATTGCCCTGTTTATGGGCGGTAATACCATGCCTAGTTTAGCCACCGTACAGACTGCCGGTAACTGCTATCGGTTAAAGGGGCGCTTGGTACTGGAGGAATTCAATCGCCTTGGCTCCATGATGCGCTTGATGTTGCGTTACACACAGGCATTGATGACTCAAATCTCGCAAACAGCGGTTTGCAATCGGCATCATTCGATAGAGCAGCAGTTGTGCCGCTGGCTGTTGTTAACGCTGGATCGATTGCCTTCGAATGAGTTGACCATGACTCAGGAATTGATCGCTGGCATGCTCGGCGTCCGCCGCGAGGGCATAACTGAAGCGGCTGGAAATTTACAGCGAGCTGGGCTGATCAGTTATCGACGAGGGCATGTTACGGTGCTTAACCGGGCGGGATTGGAATCCCATACGTGTGAATGTTATCAAGTGGTTAAGCAGGAGTTTCATCGTTTGCTTTCTGATGTCGGCGCTTTATAGCGCCGCCCCTAACGATTTACACAAAGGTAAGCCATGTCCGAAAAAATCCTGATTTCCCCTTTATTGATCTCGACGCTGAATACAGCCGGGCAAGAAACTGCCTTGAGACCTACCTACAAAACTATTGCTCCGCTTGTCCTCTCAATTTTACTGGTTGCTGTGGGGATAAGTGTTTCATTCTGGTGCTTCAAACAAATTGAGGACGCAGCTGAGGCGCGAAAGCATACCCACTTTATCATTAAACTTGCAGGTGATTTAATGGCTGAACTGAGGGATGCAGAGTCCGGGCAGCGCGGCTATTTGCTCACCGGTGACGAGACCTTTCTGGAACCTTATTTTGCGGAGAAAGATCTTATCTTGGTGCATCTGCAACAGTTGCGGCAGCAGTCTTTAGTCAAAGCGGCAAACAAGCACTTGGAAATTATGGAGCCACTGGTCGTTGCAAAATTGGCGGAATTGCAACGGCTGATAGCGTTACGGCGTAACCATGATGTGGTTGCTGCGCAGGCACTGGTAAACATCGGTCAGGGAAGAAGATTAATGGATTCTATTCGTGCTGAGATGCGTAGCTTTATTCAGATAAGGGAAGCTGTGCTGGTGAAGCAAGAAGAAGTATTCCAAACTAAGATGCGTAATTTGTTTGCCATCATTGTTGTCGCCAGCCTGTTTACGCTACTGTTTGCCGTTTGGTTTGCCATTTTGATCTATCGGGAAGCACAGCAGCGGCTTAAGGATGTTGTGCACCTTGAAACCCAGCAATTGCTTAAGCTGCAAGAACAGACTAATGAGCAATTACAGCAGACCAATCTTAACTTGCAGATCAGCGAAGAAAAGCTGGATGTGACGCTCCGGTCTATTGGTGATGCAGTGATAGCTACCGATGCTGAGGCGCGGGTGACGCTGTTGAATCCGCTTGCTGAACAACTCACCGGTTGGTCGCAAAGGGAAGCCATTGGTCTGCCGGTAAATGAAGTTTTTCACATTATTAACCAGGAAACCAGGCAGCCTGCCACGATTCCAGTTATGGAAGCTTTGGCGCATGGTACGATTCAGGGGTTGGCTAATCACACTATCCTGATTGCCCGCGATGGTAGTGAGTGTGCAATTGCTGACAGTTGTGCCCCAATTTGTAATCGCGAAGGTAAGGAAGTTGGCGCGGTATTGGTGTTCCGCAATGTGACTGAGGAATATGCCATACAGCAGACCTTGCGCGATAGCGTTGCACTGGTTAAAACAATATTTAATACCGTCGTGGACGGGATCATTACGCTCCATGCCACCGATGGCATCATTGAGACTGTGAATCCAGCTATTGAGCATATGTTTGGCTATAGCAATGAAGAGCTGCTCAGACAAAACATTAACCTGTTGATACCTGAGCTTAATCAAGACCCGCGAGACGGTTCGCTTGAGCATTTTAGCTCCAATGATGCCGCACGGGCCGTTGGGCTTGGACGTGAGGTAAATGGACGGCGTAAGGATGGCGGCTTTTTTCCGTTGGAAATTGCACTGAGCGAAATGTGGTTGGGTGATCGGCGTTACTTCACCGGCATTTTACGGGATATTACCGCCTGTAAGCAGGCTGAAGAGGCTTTGCTTAAGGCGGGAACTTTGCAGAATGCTATTTTTAACAGTGCCAATTTCTCAAGCATCGCCACCGACGCTAAAGGGGTTATACAAATTTTTAATGTCGGTGCAGAACGCATGCTGGGCTATGCAGCTGAAGATGTCATGAATAAGGTCACCCCCGCCGATATTTCCGATCAACAGGAAGTGATTGCCCGGGCGAAGGCCTTAACTGAGGAGCTTTCTACGCCGATTATGCCGGGCTTTGAAGCTCTGGTGTTTAAGGCTTCACGCGGCATTGAAGACATTTATGAACTCACTTATGTGTGTAAGGATGGTAGGCGCGTACCGGCTGTGGTATCGGTTACTGCGCTACGCGATGCGCAAGGGGGGATTATAGGCTATCTGTTGATTGGTACTGATAATACCGCGCGTAAGTTGGTGGATGCTGAGCGTGAGCAGCTCTATCAGGCGTTACAGGATAAACTGGTCGAATTGCAGGGTGCCAAATCTGTGGCGGAGAAAGCCAACCTCGCCAAATCCGAGTTTCTATCAAGTATGAGCCATGAGCTGCGAACCCCGCTAAATGCTATTCTGGGGTTTGCCCAGTTATTGGAAACGGGGAACCCCACGCCTACTGCTGCTCAGATGGTTAGGATTCAGCAGATTATCAAAGCAGGCTGGTACTTGCTGGAACTGATTAATGAAATTCTTGATCTCGCTTTGATTGAGTCCGGCAAGTTATCGCTGTCGCTTGAACCGGTGTCGCTGCGCGAGGTGATGCAAGAATGCGCAGCGATGATTGAACCGCAGACGCAACAGCATAATATTAAACTGACCTTTCTCCCTTTCGATAGCACCTGGTTAGTTTATGCAGACCATACCCGGCTCAAGCAAGTGATGATCAATTTGCTGTCTAATGCGATCAAATATAATTGCGAAAGTGGCTTGGTTGAGGTGAGTTGTAGGGCATCCTCCCTGGAATATATACGTATCACAGTTAAAGACAGTGGTGCAGGGTTGTCACCGGAAAAATTGGAGCAGCTCTTCCAGCCGTTTAACCGTTTAGGACAAGAGAATGGCCCTGAAGAAGGCACCGGGATCGGTCTGGTGGTCACCAAGCAATTAGTTGAGTTGATGGAGGGATCTATCGGCGTGCAATCGACTATCGGAATAGGTAGCGAGTTTTGGATCGAAATGATTCGGATCGTTACGCCTCAACTTGCCACAGATAATCCACTGGCTACAGCGCTTATGACACCCGCCCAGAAAAGCCCGGCACTGCACACCTTGTTATATGTGGAAGATAATCCAGCTAATTTGATGCTGGTTGAGCAAATTATTGCGGAGCATTCTACGCTGCACATGCTCAGCGCCCGCGATGGCAAGCTTGGTATCGCGCTGGCACGCGCCAATCTTCCAGACGTCATCTTAATGGACATTAATCTGCCCGGTATCAATGGGCTCCAGGCTCTTAAAATCCTCCAAGAAGACCCGGTAACCCAGCATATCCCTGTTATTGCGCTGAGCGCGAATGCCATGCCCCGAGATGTCGAGAAGGGGCTGGAGGCAGGATTTTTCCGCTACCTCACCAAACCCATTAAAGTTAATGAGCTGTTGTCTGCCTTGGATGATGTACTACGGATTTCAGCAGTAAAATTGAATGATAGCCCACACCCGGACCAATGAGATGATTAGTGAACACAAGATTTTAAATGCGAAAATTCTAATTGTTGACGATCAGCCAGCCAATGTTTTGCTGCTGGATGAAATGCTGCGGGATGCTGGCTATACCTGCATTACCTCGACTACTGAGCCTACTAAGGTTTGTGAACTACATACTACCCATCGTTACGATTTGATTCTACTCGATTTGTTAATGCCAGTTATGGATGGCTTTCAGGTACTGGAAGGCTTAAAGCAAATTGAACCTGAAGGCTATGTGCCAGTATTAGTGATTACCGCTCAACCGGATCATAAATTGCGGGCGCTTAATGCAGGTGCAAAAGATTTTATCGCCAAACCGTTTGATGTTGTCGAAGTCAGGACGCGTATCCATAACCTGTTAGAAGTACGCCTGTTGTACCGAAAACTTGAGCGCTATAACCATCTGCTGGAAGATAAGGTAAAAAGTCGAACCACTGAACTGCGCGAAAGCGAGGCACGCTTCAAACGTCTGGCAGAGCTGTCCTCGGACTGGTATTGGGAACAGGATGAAAACGGCACGTTTACGCATATGTACGGTCCGGTGCATGAAATGCTGGGCATTCAGGCCAATGATGTGCGGGACACAACCACCGATGACCAAAGCACGCGTAGGATTGAGAGCGAACAAGCGCAACTTAAAGCAAATCTGGACGCCAGAAAACCGTTCTTGGATTTTGTCTATAGCCGGATCAATCCGGACGGTTCCCGGCAATATTTGATGGTCAGCGGTGAACCGATGTTCGATCCCGCCGGTCGTTTTACCGGCTACTGTGGCATCGGCAGGGATGTGACTGACACCATGCGCCCTGAAAATACTCCGCAAATGCAAACGTAGTAGGGTTTAGTCTGGCAATCGCTTGCAAATCGGGTATAAATGTCTTCCTACGCTATAAGATTCTTCGGCCTTGAATGACGCTGATCAGGATCGAAATGATCGCGAGAACCAACAATAAATGAATAAACCCACCTAAAGTATAAGAGGATACTAAACCCAGTATCCAGAGGATAACTAATACGAGCGCTAAAGTTTGCAGCATGTTTGCTTCTCCGCAAGGTGCCAACGGTAGTTGGCAAAATAAATCACAGCTACTGGATAAAATCCAGTTGGTCAAGGCTATTTTCCTCAACCCTTATCTGTGCATAGTGTTATTGAATGGTATGAATTCCCGCTGCACTGCAAGGCAAGTTTTACTGACCTTGGTCGCATAGCAAGAGGGGTTGGTGCCTTATTTGTCTTTCTTAAGGGCTGCATTAACATTGTCTTTTAAATTTTCTTTAAAATCTCCAAAAACGGTTTGAATCTTACCGACATCTTGTTGCAGTTCTCCCGCTTCTTCCATTTTTTTATCGTCCATGATTACGCCAGTCGCTTCTTTGACTTTACCTTTAATTTCTTCAACCCTGCCTTTTATTTGATCTTTGTTCATGTTGTACTCCTTGATAACGTAATGTGCACGGCTCAATAGCCACGATAAAAGCGCGAAAGCTATTTTCTGCGCTTAGCCGTTAGATTACGCGTATGATTAAATTTAGTCTGTGCGGAAACGAACATTCATAAGGAAATATCAGTAACGATGAGCAGGCAGTTATTTAATAATACTGGCAACTATGTTGCTGAGTAAGGTTAGGTCAGTAAAGCTTATCCTATGTGCGATAGCGTACCGATCATTTATAGCGTTTCATTTAGACTAGCATTTATGGAAAACGTGTAATTACTAAGCCCTTGTAGACATTTAGAAAAGTAGTTGAAAATGCACACGGTTCAATTTTTGGAATAAGCTTGGAAGCGTTGGAGGCCTTTAGCATGACTACAAATTTGACTTGGCAGGATCATTAACATGAGTTTAAAAATTTATTTGCTGCGTCATGGCGAGACCATTTATAGTCAGAAAGGCACTTATTGCGGGTCGTTAGATCCTGATCTTACTCCGGAAGGGGCACAAATGGCGCAGGCATTCGCTGAAGCGTATCGCTCAATACCTTGGACGGATATTTTTGTCAGCCCCATGCAAAGAACCATCGACACTGCTAAGCCCATTTGTAATGCGCTGGGGTTGCCTATGCAAATCAGGGATGGGCTTCGGGAAATCGGTTACGGCGCTTGGGAAGATCAGGAGCGGGAATATGTGCGGCAGCATCACGAACAGGATTATTTGCGCTGGCTCGCAGAACCGGCCTGGAACCCACCGACCAATGGCGAAACTGCCGTGCAGGTCGCTAGCCGCGCCCTGCCAATCATCACCGAAATCCAATCCAAGTATATCAATGGCAATGTCCTGGTGGTATCCCACAAGGCAACCCTACGCATTATCCTTTGCAGTTTGTTAGGCATTGATATTGGACGTTACCGGGATCGTATCGACACCCCGGCGGCTTCATTAAGTATTGTTAAATTCGATGTACACGGGCCAATGCTGGAAGTTTTGGGCGACCGTAACTATATGCCCAAGGACTTGCGCGAAAGGGCAGGAACTTGAAGTACAATAAGGTGACTTTCACAGCGGCAAGGTGTAAAAAGGGTGCTATTTCCAGCTCATCCTGTTATCTACCATGCTGATAAACAAACAGTTACTGATCATCGGTTGGTTAAGTGTTTCAACAATATTCCTGCCCGTGAATAGCCGTGCAGAAACCTTGGAAGAGGCCTGGCGGGTCGCGCTTGAGCATAATCACCAGATTAAAGCGGCATCAGCCGATACCGGTGCATCAGAACAACAGTTACAAGCGGCAGAAGGTCAGCGGCTTCCTGAGTTAAACGTTGGGTCAGGCTACACCCAATTCAGCGAAACCCCGGCAGCCAAGGCGAACTTTGGCGGGCAGAACGGACAATTTAATACTGCCCAAGCTGGAAGTGTGAAAGCTCAGGCGATTGCCTCAGTACCGCTTTATACCAGCGGTCGTATCAGTCATAGCATCAATGCTGCCGAAGCAGCTTTACAGGCGGCGCAGCATAATGAAAGCAGCTCAGAACTCAATGTCAAACTGCAGGTGGCAGAAGCCTATGTCGGGGTATTGCGTATGGAAGGCGCTTTGCAGGTGGCGCAAAGCCATGTTGGAAGCCTGACTGCCCACCAAAAAGATGTGTGGAATCTGTTTGATCAAGGCGTTGTGCCTAAAAATGACCTATTGGCAGCCAATGTTGAACTCGCTAATGCCCAGCAACTGTTGCTAAAAGCGACTAATCAATTAGATAGTGCACGGGCACATTATAATCAACTCCTCGATCGGCAACTGACCGAGGCGGTCAAGTTAAAGCCGCAGTTTCCGCAGAGCTTAACTGGAAGTTTAACCGAACTGAGCAATACTGCTTTAGTGCAACGCCCGGAACTACAGGTACTCGCCCAACAAATAGAAGCCCTGCAACAGCAAGCACAGAGTGTTAAGGCCGGGTCTATGCCCCAAGTCGCGGTCAATGGCGGCTATCAATACCAGGAAAATCGCTATCAGGCGTTTGAGGGTTTATGGATGGTGAATGTCGGCATGCAATGGAAGGTATTTGACGGCAGCACCAGCCATAGCAGTGATGCCCTTAGCCGTCAGGCGATTGCCTTAAAAGAACAGCGTATAACCGTTAACCAACAAGCCATAGCGCAAGCGGATGAAAATATGAAGGTGACTACCGACCGCTATCAACAAGGCTTGGCGACCAATACCGAAGTGTTACAGGCAGAAGATTTGCGGACGAAGACTTACGATAATTTTAATAATGCCAGTTATGATGCTGCTTTGGCTGGGTTGCATTTACGGCGGGCGGTGGGGAACTTATAATGCGCGAAGCATCAGTGTTCAGATTAAACACCGCAGAAATGTTTTGCATCCGCCCAGACTGCCTGTGTTTTAACCTCAAAAACTTATGTTAAGGAAGAGGATGACCATTACACAACGCTTTCTTACGGTGATTGGCCTTGTTGGCTTAGCTATCATTATCGGCCTGCTGGCTGAAGCACTACTCAGTATCCGATTCAGTACACTGTTCGGTCATACTCAACAAGGCCACATGGTTGGCTGGATTGGGCTTGCAGTCATGCTAAGTGTATTTGTTTACTCAGTAAAAAAACGCCAAAGCCAACGTCAAAAATCGGCTTGGCCGAAAGGCTGGTTTTGGGTGCATCAAGTGGCGGGCGTTGTTGCCCCTGTATTGATCCTAATTCACGCTGGGTCTCATTTCCATGCCTTGGTGCCATTGCTGGCCCTGGTGACGATGGGGATTGTTGCCCTCACGGGTCTCATTGGTGTCGCGGTACACCGCAAGGCATTAGGCTTATTGAAAAATACCCGTCAAGAATTGCTCAGCCAAGGGCTTAGCCCTGAAGTTGTGGAAGCGCAGTTATATGATCTAGCCTCCAGCGAGGAAACGTTCAGGCTTTGGCAGCTTATTCATGTGCCGATGGTGATATTATTTTTAGTGTTGCTGACAGCCCATATACTCGGCGCGCTGTACTATGGAGGCTTATAAATGCGCTTCTTACCACTGCCAAAAGGAACGCTGCCAGTGGTTATTATTGCTGTCGTTCTACTGCTCACTGGCTTAATCTGGGGCAGTTATAAACATACCGAAGCTCTGTGGGCACCCGGGAATTTAAGCCGCTTCCATGCTGACACTCAGTCATGCAATGACTGTCATCAGCCTTTTCGAGGGACAACTGCCGTTAAATGTATTGCCTGCCATGATCTGAAACGTTTCGCTGTCCACTCAAGACCCGAAGTAGCAGAATTTCATAGTCAGTCGATCCGTCAAGGAAAAACCTGTAACGCCTGCCACACCGAACATCAAGGGGCATTGGCGCAAATTACCGTCGGTGCGATGGTCAATCCGCATGGTGAATTCGTTTTTCGTGCGACTGGCACGCACACTTGCAGCGCTTGCCATGATTTTACGGCTGGTTTTGCTTTGCGTCCGACCTTGCTTGACAACGCAATCGTCAAGCATCTTCGGGAAGAGGGTGATGGTGCACATAAACCTGGGAAAATGACTGATTGTCTTAAGTGTCATCAGAGTGGGCGCTTAGAGATTGAAGAGGATGACTGATTACGTCAGCGTATATGGAACCCAGTCTCAGTACTGTAGGTTGGTATAACACTTGGTTTGCTTAATTATAAGGATTTTCAAAAATACTTAACACATGTTGAACTGGAACGAATACCTGCAACTGACAGCTGGATTAATCTCCGTTGTCAACCCTATCGGGGTCATCCCTATATTTATCTCTCTGACTGGGAATCGCACCCCATTGGATCGGATACAAACCGCTTTAGTCTGCGCTTTTTCAGTTGCGGTGGTGTTATTAATCGCTTTACTTGCTGGTGAGCCGATACTGAAATTCTTAGGCATTGGTTTACCTGCTTTTCGGGTGGCAGGGGGTTTGTTGGTGTTGCTGATGGGTATTTCGATGTTGAATGCCAGTCCTGATCGGGTTAGGCATACGCCGGAAGAGCGCGCTGAATCGTATGAGAAAGATTCCGTAGCTGTGGTGCCGTTGGCGATTCCTTTTCTCAGCGGTCCAGGTGCTATCAGCACGACTATTGTATATGGGCATATGGGTCGCTCGCTATCGCATTATGTGTTAGTGGGCGCAGTGATCTTGTCGGTTGCTGGTGTGGTATTGGTCGCTTTGCTATCTGCCCCCAGGATTGCTGACTTTATGGGGCGCACCGGCATGAACGTGGTAACCCGCGTGATGGGATTGATTATTGCATCTATCGCGGTGGAATTTATTGCCAAGGGTTTAACCGAGTTGTTTCCTTTGCTGGCTAGCGTAGCATGAGTCTACCAACTGTCGCGGATTATTCGTAACACCGCTTTATCGCGTTCGCTAACTAAGGACAAAAGTCCCAATGATGGAAAAAAAAACCAAACACCTTTTATTGATCCCCTTAGCTATTGGTATAATAGCTATCGCCTTTGCCGTTTGGTGGTTCTGGTTGCGAGAGCCTCCGTTCCCGGAAGGTCTGGTGCAGGCGAATGGCCGTTTTGAAGGCGACCATTACACGGTTTCCGGCAAGTGGCCGGGGCGGATAGTGGCAGTGCTGGCACGCGAAGGGGATCTGATTACTAAAGGTCAGGTGATGGTTAAACTTGATGACACGCAGCTTCAGGCAAAAGTGAACCAAGCCAAAGCAGCGCTGGAAGCTCAAAAAGCAAGCTTAAAGTCGGCGCAAACCGCACTGTCGGTGTTTAAACAAAATGTGCCGTTAAAGATTGCCACCGCTAAAGCGGGATTGCAGCATACCGATGCGGAAGTACAGGCTAGCCGTGCAAATGAACAACAGACTTTAAAAGATGCGGAACGGTTTCGGGAATTATTGCTACGCGGGACGGTGGAACGACGGCGTAGCGAGCAGACCGATTTAAGCTGGAAAGTCGCGCGGGCGCAATACAGCACGGCGAAGTCCGCCCGAACCCAAGCGGAAAAGTTGTTAGCTGAAGCGGAATTAGGCAAGGAACAGGTTAAGGCCAAAGCCGATGAAGTCGCTGCCCTGGCGGCGCAAGTGACCCAGGCTGAAGCTTCATTGGCTGAAGCGCAAAGCGTATTGAATGATCTGGTCATCTATGCGCCAGAAACGGGGATGATTACTACCCGCATGGTGGATACTGGCGAAATGGTCGCCGCAGGCAGTCCGCTGTTCGACATTGTGGATCTGGATAGACTGTATTTAAAAGTCTATGTGCCGGAAAAAGAGATTGGAAAAGTGCGTTTGGGTCTACCTGCGCAACTATTCACCGATGCTTATCCGGATAAACCCTTTGCCGCCACACTGAGTTACATAGCCTCGGCAGCAGAATTTACTCCGAAAGAAGTACAAACCCCGGATGAACGGGTTAAGTTGGTGTATGCGGTTAAGCTTTATTTGAATGAAAATCCAGAACATAAACTCACCCCCGGACTCCCCGCTGATGCGGTGATTCGTTGGCAGGAGGCAAGCCCGTGGGCGAGGCCGCGTTGGTAGATGAACCGCTGATTATCACGCTGAGTGGCTTTGTTAAACGTTATAAACAGAAAGTGGCCGTTAATGCGGTCGATCTGAGCGTTAAGCGTGGTGAAATCTACGGGCTGATAGGCCCAGACGGCTCAGGTAAAAGTAGTCTGATGAAGGCAATTGCCGGGGTGATGTCGTTTGAGCAGGGCACGCTGGATGTGTTGGGGGTAAGAATTGATTCCGAAGCATCCGCCGAACAGATCAAAGGCCGCTTGGGATTTATGCCGCAAGGCCTGGGGCTTAATCTGTACGGTAATTTGTCGATAGAAGAAAATATCGATTTCTTCGCACAGCTTCGGCAAGTGTCGCCTGAGCAATTGGCCGAGCGTAAAGAAAAGCTGCTCACTATGACCCGGCTTGATAAGTTTCGGGATCGCCCGATGAAAAACCTCTCCGGCGGCATGAAACAAAAATTAGGCTTGGTGTGTACTCTGATCCATCAACCTGAACTGGTGATACTCGATGAGCCGACTACCGGCGTTGATCCGGTTTCGCGGCGGGATTTTTGGGCAATTCTCGCAGACTTGCTGCGCGAGCACGGCATTACCGCGCTGGTATCGACCGCGTATATGGATGAAGCCGCACGTTTTCAGCGGTTGTCCCTGATGTATAACGGTCAAATATTGGCAGCCGGAGAGCCTGATGCGATCAGTCAGCAAGCCAAAGGCTGTTTGGTTGAGTTAGTCGCTGAGCCGCAAATGGAAGCGCTTAAGCTGCTCAAAGTTCAATTCGCCCAGATTGAAAGCATAGCTGAGCGCATCAGGGTTTTTGTGGATAACACAGCAGCCAGTGAAGGCGTTAACGTTGTTACGGATTTACTCACGGGCGTAGACATAAAAACCATCCGCGCGTTTGATGTGGAATTGGAAGATGCTTTTATTGCGCTGCTCCGGCAAGGGTCTTTGGCTGAGCAGGTAAATCAAGTGACCAGCATACCCCGTTTTGATAAGCCGTTACCGGATGATAAAAGCATCGCGATTGAAGCTAAGCAGCTTACGCGAGATTTTGATCAATTCCGGTCGGTTGACCATATTAATTTCACGGTTAAGCAAGGTGAAATATTTGGCTTATTAGGTGCTAACGGGGCAGGCAAAACTACAGCTATCAAAATGCTAACCGGCATTTTGCCACCCAGCGAAGGGGAAGGACAAGTCGCCGGGGCGGACATGCGTAACGCAGGGCAAACCATTAAAGAGCGTATCGGCTATATGTCGCAGGCTTTTTCGTTGTATCTGGATTTGACGGTGATGGAGAATATTCGGCTTTACGCCAGTATTTACGGGGTTAAACGCCAGATT
Organism: Methylococcales bacterium; assembly: GCA_040079795.1. GTDB lineage: Bacteria > Pseudomonadota > Gammaproteobacteria > Methylococcales > Methylomonadaceae > SXIZ01. The sequence continues at coordinate 19,739 of JBEBJQ010000015.1, read as the reverse complement.
CTTAAGCAACGCCTGGAGTGGGTGATACAAATTGCCGGGCTACAAGCAGTCACTGGGCAGTTAGCAGGCAGCTTACCGATGGGCATACGGCAACGGTTGGCATTAGGTTGTGCGTTGGTGCATCAGCCTGGAGTATTGTTTTTGGATGAACCCACCTCCGGGGTTGATCCTATCGGGCGGCGGCATTTTTGGGATATTCTGGTACATCTGGCACGCGTTGAGCAAGTTGCAATTTTAGTGACCACGCATTACATGAGCGAAGCCGAGCATTGCGACCATTTGGCGCTGATGTACGCCGGTCGGGTCATTGCCGACGATTCACCCGTCAATATGATTCAGGCATTACAAGATGAAGCCGGACAGTTGCTCGATATTCTTACCGATAACCCTTTGGCTGCTTTGACGTTATTGGAACAGACTGATTTCAAAGGTGTCGCTTTATTCGGCAAACATATTCATTTGCTGGCTATAGCTATTGAAGGGGTGGAAAAGCAGATTCGTGAATTACTGGATAAACAGGCTATTAAGCTGATTGCCTTGTCCGTCCATGCGCCGACGCTGGAGGATGTGTTTGTGTATCGGGTACTGGCGCTGGAAAATAAGGAATTGAAATGAATTTCACCCGCGTGTGGGCCGTAACCTATAAGGAATGGCGGGAAATTTTACGGGACCGGTTATTTTTTAGCATGGCTTTTGTGTTGCCGGTTGGGATATTTTTGGTGTTAGGCTATGGCATTTCCTTTGATGTTGAAAAAATCCCGTTTGCCGTGCTAGATCAGGATAATTCCGCCATGAGCCGGGATTTTCTGCATCAGTTTATGGATTCACGTTACTTCAATTATAAAGGCCATGTGCAGCATGAACGGGAGTTTGACCCGCTCTTGGCCCACAGTGATATTCGTTTTGCCCTTATTATCCCGCCGCGCTTCCAAGAGCAGTTAATGGCTGGACAGGCGAGTTCTGTGCAGAGTCTGATTGATGGGGTATTTCCTTATCGAGCTGAGGTTGCTAAAGGCTATGTCGCAGCAATTATTGCCAATTTTAATGCCCAGTCCTTAGTCAATTATTTAGTTAACCATCTAGGTATTTCCCAAGAGCAAGCGATTCTGCAAGTATCGCCAATCCGCCTCGAATCGCGTTATTTATATAATCAGGCTTTGCGAAGTCAGTGGTCTATTTCTTCCGGTTTAATGATGTTGGTGCTGATGGTGACGCCACCGTTTTTGACCGCTTTGGGTGTAGTGCGTGAAAAAGAAAATGGTTCTATTTACAATATTTATGCCTCAACCATTAGCCGGGGTGAATTTATTCTCGGTAAATTTCTGCCGTATTTACTGATTTCCTGTCTTAATATCCTGATTCTCTGGTGGGTTGTCATGACCGTTTACGGCACGCCGTTTAAAGGACATCCGGTATTTTATTATGCCGCTTCGGTGATTTATGTGATTTGTACCGCAGGTGTTGGCCTACTGGTTTCTTTGCTGGTACGCACGCAAGTTGCTGCGGTGATGTTGACCATGGTGATTTCGTTTGTGCCTGCGATGCTCTATTCTGGGCTTCTGGTGCCGATTGAATCAATGGGTGCGGCAACCAAGATAGAATCACACTTATTTCCAACCTTGTATTTTTTACGGATTACCTGGGGTAGTTTCCTAAAAGGTCTGGGTTGGGCTGAGCTTTGGTTTGATGTTGCAGCGTTGTTACTTTATGCCACACTCTTATGGATTGTAGGCTGGCTGAACTTTCATAAAAGGCCTGCGGAATGAATAGTCAGACTGTTTCGCTTTGGTGGTCGCGTATTTTGGCGATGACGGTTAAAGAACTGAAACAATTACTGCGCGATCCGGTTTTGCTGCTAATCATCGGTTATTTTTTTACCGCAGATGTTTATCTGGCCGGGTCGGGTATTAACCTTAATCTGCGCAACGCTTCGGTGATGGTGATTGACCGTGATCATAGCGCTGCTTCCCGGGAATTAATCTACCGTTTTCGACAACCGTATTTTGATTTACAGGGTGAGCTTTCCAATTCCAAGCAAGCGGAGCGCTTGTTAAACAAAGGCCAAGTTCTGGCAGTGTTGGGTATTCCTGAAAACTTTCAACGCCATTTGCTCCAAGGGCAACCAGTCGCCGTGCAATTTCAGGTGGATACCAGTAATACCGTACTGGGTACTTTGGCAAGTGCTTACGCCAGTCAAATTACCGCTGGCTTTGGTCAAGATTATGTTGGTAGGCGACTGGGGGTAACTGCTGAAAAACTGAATAGCCTACCGGTTATTCAGAACCGTTACCGCGTGCTCTACAATCCCAATAGCCTGGATGGCTGGTTTATGTCGATTTCAGAGTTGCTCATGGTCATCACCATGCTATCCATGATGCTACCAGCGGCTGCAGCAGTGCGCGAAAAAGAACGTGGGACCATTGAGCAGCTTGCGGTGTCCCCCTTAAGTTCATTACAGATTTTACTGCCTAAAGTGATGTCAATGGGGTTGGTGATCCTGATGGGTGCGGCAGTGAGTTTGTTTTTGATCATTGTGCCGCTGTTTGATTTACAGATTAAAGGTAGCATAAGCCTGTTTTTTGCCGTCACCGCGCTGTATGTGTTTAGTGCTTCCGGGATCGGGTTATTTATATCCACGATCAGCCATAGTCTCGGTCAGGTAACTATGTTGGTGATATTGTTGATGATGCCGATTTTACTGCTTTCCGGCGCCTGGACTCCTCCGGAAGCCATGCCACAGGCTATGCGCTGGGCGATGGCGCTTTCACCCTTGTATTACTTTAATGAAATGAGCTATGCCATTTTACTGAAAGGGGCGGGAGTTCAAGTAATTTGGGACTCGTTACTTGGCCTTGCGCTTTTGGGCGGGGTCTTTTTCAATTTCGGGGTTTGGCGTTTTCGCAGGCAATTTGGATAAGTGGTGGGGCTGTGGCTATATTTATTTACATTTTTATTTCATCTGTAATTCCGTATCGACTGACATAAATCTGGTTTATAAAATCAACTGCTCGGGAGTGTATAAATTCTGCTAGCGAATCAAGGGTCACCCCGAATATGGGCTGTCGCCAGATAAATCTCCCCAATGAAATTAAGTAATGCCAGGATTAAGCAGAGCATCGCAGCAACAAATAACGAGGCTATAACCAGAGCCATGTTGAGGGAGATAAAAGAGCCAAGAAACAATACCGCAACGACCGCACAAATCAGGAGTAAACAAACCGTGCATAGACCGATGGCCCAATGAATCAGCCGCGCACGGTGTTTCAAAGCATTTAGCTCAACCTGTATTGTTTGCTCTGGTTCAAGCGTCCGTAGGGATTTGTCGTGCAAAAACCGTGATCTATCGATTATGCGTGCTAATCGGGTGGTTAAAACTGATAAAATGCCGGCAACACCGGTCAGCAAAAATACCGGTGCTACGGCGAGTTGAATATCGTGGGCAATGGTTGTAACCGGAAGTTCAGCAATCATCGGCTAGCCTAATTTGATGAGATGCACTAAGGCAATTAAATGATGGTTTTATTGTATCAGACATAACCATTTGAATTTTGGATGCTAACCACATCTATTATTTGCGTTGTTTGGCGCAATCACTCACCGGTTTCCCAATATTAAGCAGATCCCGTAAAGTCTGGTCAGCTAATACCAGTTGCGATGTTTGATTTAACTTGTCTAAAAAGTTATTTAAATTGTTATTAGTTGGGTCTAGGCGAGCAATTTGCAGTTGATCACCCGCATTTCGAACGGTATGCACAATGTCCCGAAGTAAAATGGCATCGGTGTCCCGTGCCGGGAGATAAGCTTTCACTTCGCCATCTAAAGTGACCAGTAAGCCACCCCCTTTTAAGCAGTCGAGCAAATCTGCAACCGGTTCCCAAGGTAAGTTAACTGCGTCAGCCAAATATTTTAAAGTGCATACCGCCTCCCTGTTAATATGATGCCGGGCAACCAAATACATCAATACCAGACTAAGTTGCTCCTGACTGAGTTGACTTAAGTGAGGACGTCTACTGGTGTAATTAAGGTAATTTGGATACTGAATGTGAAAGGCAATGACGCCACCCAATAATAAAATGAGCCAACTGATATAAAGCCAAATCATGGATAACAAGATCACGGCAAAACCCGAATATACGGCACTATATTGCGTGGAATTTCCTATGAATAAACCGAAAAAAAGTCCGGTCAGCTTCCAGGATAAACCGGCAAGTAATCCGCCAATCAGTGCAGGAACCGGTTTAACTTCGGTGTTAGGAATAAACGAATAAACGAAAGTAAACGCAGCGACCGTTAACAAATAAGGCAGGATAGTTCCTGCCAGATAGTAGACAGTACCGAAAGGTTCCAAAGCAATCAGTTGTTGTACTATTGCTGTGCTACCCATTGATGCAGCAATTCCCAATGCCGAAAAGAGGAGCACGGGACCGATCAGAATCACGCTCAGGTAATCACTAAACCTACGGTATAAAGAACGCGGTTTGGTAATGCGCCATATATAATTAAAGCAAGATTCGATCTGGTCGACGAGGGATATTGCTGTATAAAACAGCATTAAAAAGCCGACAAAACCCAGCACGCCAACCTGCAAGTGTTCTACGAAATAGATTAAATTAGTGGTTACCTCTATGGCTTTTTCACCTAATGGCGAGAGCAATTCAAGCAACAGCGGCTGGATTTGGTTGTGTACACCAAAGCCTTTGAGAATAGAGAAACTCACTGCCAATAACGGCGCTAAAGAAAGCAATGTGGTATAAACGAGACTCATTGCCCGAAATTTAAGCCCCTCCTCATTAAATTCCCGTATTAATACCCGTAGCCATTTATGTAAGCTTCGCATGAACGGGGCATATTCTAAGTTAATTCCAAATCTGGTCATTAAAGGATATTACTGCTACCTTGGGCGGAAAGAAAATTTATTTTAGATTTAATTGGTTACATATAAAAATCAACCCTTATTATGCAGGCAACCCGTTTGTAGTCCCAGACAAAATTTCTCGAAAGTATATTTTTATGGTGAATTTAAAATCAATGGCTTAGGCGTGCTTTAGGTTTGGAGATTAAAAACCCATTTACTGACCATTTTGATTGTCCTCTGCATAGAAATGTTAACCCAATACTACTCGGACTTGATACCGTTTTCGGTCATCTTGTAAGGTAATACTATTGTTGTTAAATTGTTCAATGCCATCCAGTTCTATAGTTTTAATACCGCGAGACACACCGTCTGGATTTTCAACGGTTATTTCATAACAGCTATTGTTATGCTGATAAACCATACTGTAGCTTCGCCAAGCTTTGGGAATACAGGGATCGAAAACCATCTGGTCGGCAAGTATTTTTAGGCCTAATATCCATTCCAGCCCGGCCCGATAATACCACCCTGCAGCGCCGGTATACCAAGTCCACCCCCCTCTGCGGGTGTGTGGGGCTTCGGCGTAGATATCCGCTGCCAGCACATAAGGTTCAACTTTGTAAGCATACACGCCGGCACGAGTAGTGGTTCGGTTAACGGGATTAAGCATGCGCAACAGTTCTGCTGCCTGATCACCCTCACCAAGCATGGCGTAAGCAATGACCGACCAGATGGCTGCGTGGGTATATTGGCCACCGTTCTCCCGCACGCCCGGAGGGTAGCTTTTGACATAACCCGGATCGTGCTCGATTTTGTCGAAAGGCGGTGTAAATAACAATAACAAACCGTCGCCTTGCCGCACCAGATATTCCCGTACTGAATCCATCGCCCGTTGTGCGCGTTCACTATCGGCGGCACCGGAAATCACCGCCCAGCTTTGTGCAATCGAGTCAATGCGACATTCAGCATTAGCAGCAGAACCGAGTGGTGTGCCATCATCGAAATAAGCCCGCCGGTACCAGGCACCGTCCCAGGCTTCTGCTTCCACTGCTGCCTTTAATTGGGTGGTGTGTTTACGCCAACTGATGGCTCGTGCATTATCTCCATAGAGATCTGCTACGAGTGTGAATTCGGTAAGCGTGGTTATTAAAAACCATGCCATCCATACACTCTCGCCCCTACCTTGGTTACCAACCCGGTTCATCCCATCATTCCAGTCGCCGCTACCCATCAGGGGCAGGCCGTGCAAACCAGTGGTCAAACTTATATCCAGCGCACGGGCGCAGTGTTCGAAAAGGCTCACTTGTTGTTGGGACTCAGTTGGCTCAAAATAAGCATCATCTTGATCCGGCTTTAGTGCTGGCCCTTCTAGAAAGGGTAAGGCCTCCCTAAGTACGTCAAAATCACCAGTAACCTTGATATAGTGGGCTACTGCATAGGGTAGCCAAACTCGGTCATCAGAAAAATGGGTGCGCACGCCACGTCCCGTGGGAGGGTGCCACCAATGTTGTACATCCCCCTCGTTAAACTGTCGCCCCGCAGCACGCAATAAGTGTGCGCGGGTAAGATCGGGCTTAGCAATGGTCAGCGCCAATGAGTCTTGCAGTTGATCCCGAAAACCAAAGGCTCCCCCGACCTGATAAAAACCGGCTCTTGCCCACATGCGGCAGCTTAAGGTTTGATACAGCAACCAACCATTCAAAAGCAGGTCAAGTTCTCGATCTGGGGTTTTTACCTGAACCTTACTGAGTACTTTCTGCCAGGATTGTTTCACGTTGGCAAAGGTCTCTGCTGTCCCGATGGCTCGATAGCGTTGGATTAATTCACGGGCATGAGCACGATTATCGCCTTGTCCTAACAAAAACACAATTTCGATACTTTCGTTAGATTTAAGCTCTATCGCCGTCTTCAGAGCAGCACAGGGATCTAAACCAGCACCGACGCGGCTTTTAAGCCCCTTGCGGCTCAGCAAACCTGCTGGAGCACCAAGGCTACCGTTACGGCCGATAAATTCAGCCCGGTTCGTGGTCCAGCCGGTTTGCAGGCCGCTAAGATCAGTGAAAGCAACCCGTTGGCCGAATTCTGCGTCCCAAGGGTTGTATGCGAACAGCGCGCCGGTTTCTGCATCCCGTTCGGTGATAATGTGTGTCGCTGTGACGCTGCGGGAAGCACCGAGCACCCATTCCACGTAAGCAGCAACCGTAATTTTACGCTTGCGACCGGACACATTGGTCAAGGTCAAGGCTGAAATTTTGACTGGGTCATCAGGACTCACAAATTGCAGCAATTCGCTCTGAATCCCATGCGAGCTATGCTCAAAACGGCTATAGCCTTGACCATGATGAATAACATAGTGCGCACTTTCAATACGGATTGGCAAGGCGGTTGGTGTCCATAATTCGCCGGTCTCATCATCCCGTAAATAAAAGACTTCTCCCGGTGTGTCACTCACCGGGTCGTTAGACCAAGGCGTTAACTGGTTTTCTCGGCTATTACCAGACCAAGTGCAGCCACTGCCGGATTCTGAAATGATGAAGCCAAAATCTGCATTGGCGATCACATTGACCCAGGGAGTCGGTGTCCAATGGCCGTTTTCCAGTACAACTACATATTCTCGCCCTGCTTCAGCAAAGCCACCGAGTCCATTAAACAGCTCTAAAGGCGGTAAATCTAATTTTGGTGAATCGGATGCAGGGGTAGGCAATGCTTTCGGCGCCACAAAAACGGCGCTTGGTCTGGGGTGTCTGGTCAGTTGCTCGGCTAAGGTACCGCGCTTGCTGAACAGCACCACGCGAGCAGCCGTTTGGAGTAACAGCCGATCTTCCGTCGAGAGCTGCTCGCCACGTATTACAAAAATAGCACCTTGCCCGGCATGTTCTTGAAGGGCAGAAAGCGCCTGACTTTCACGCACCATGCCTTCCAATAAGGTCTGCAAATCTCCGGCATAAGATAACTCTTTTTCGTTCAGGATCACCAAGTCGACCGCAAGGCCTTTCATACGCCAGTATTCATGGGCGCGCAGCAATTGATCAGCGATCATCCGGTCTTCAGGTTCAGTTATGCGCAGCAAAACAATCGGTCGATCCCCTGAGATTCCATGCCGCCAGAGCCCGGTAACACTTAAACTGTTCATTTGCATGACCTTGCTGGAAGGCCTCAGCCAAGGATCGGCATACAACAGGCGGCTAGCCAGATCCTGAAACAATTGCGCCTCATCCGGTTTAGAGCGCAAAAATCGCAGCTGCACATGCGCATGTGTCCACGCCAGGGAGGACACGCGATCCCAAGTCGCCAGGTTATGGTATTTCCCGGCTAGCTCTTGCACACTTTCCCGGGAAGTGGCAACCAACGTGGTAAAGGTTAAATGTTCGGTGGCACCGGGTTCTATACGCACACGGGTGCGGAGACTAAAAATGGGATCAAGCACAAACCCCACGGTGTTGCTCAGCGGGCGTCCATCTATCACTGCAATTGGTTCGCGTAAGCTTTGGCCACGCCCGATAAAGCGTGCCCGATCGGTTTCGTATTGTAAGCCATCCCCGATTTTTGGCCCGGCCAACACGTGCGCTGCCCATATTTTGGGGTCGTTTTCCGTGCGCGGCCGCCGTTGTGCAATCAGCCCGCCTGCTTGGGGCAGATACTCGGTTTGCACAAACAAATTAGAAAAAGCCGGATGCGCAATGTCGGCGGGCATAGGTGCCAACACAATCTCACAGTAGGAGGTCACTTCTATTTCGCGGGACTGCGAGCCAGTGTTGGTTAAACTTAAGCGCCGTATTTCCGCGTCGTCTTCAGGGGAAATTACAATCTCCAGGGTGCTTATGATATAACCGTCAGTGCGGGTGATTCGCGCCCGGTCTTCGGCAAACACCACATCGTAATGCTCAGGAGCCCTTGTTGTTGGTTGGTATCCGGCAGACCACAGTTTACCACTGGCGATATCGCGCAGGTAAAGATAACTGCCCCAGGCGTCCCGGGTCACATCTTCCCGCCAGCGGGTCACTGCCAAGTTACGCCAGGCACTGTAGCCGGATCCTGCGGCAGTAATCATCACCGCATAACGGCCATTGGACAACAAGTGCGCGGCAGGTACTGAAGCGGTTGGTGAAGGAATGCGTCGGACCGGGGGTTGCACAGATGCCTTTACGTCGGAAACAGCTTCTAATAACGGCACGCTGCTACTGTCTGCTCCGCTAGGAATGCGTTCTTGCAGCAATAAATCGGCGGCCTGGATTAATGGCGCGCGGTGAAAGCGGTGGCGCATTGCCCCGTTATGTACGACGTTGGCAATAGCCACCAAGGACATCCCTTGATGATGCGCCATATAGCAGCGTACTATTGCAACGCGCTGGTTTTCTGCCAGCCGGATCGGGTTGAAGTCGAGAGCTTCAAAAAAACCGAAACGACCCAAGGCACCCTCTTGTTGCAGGTGAGCGAAATTCTCCGCAGCAGCATGCGGAAAATACATGGCAGCCAAGGCAGTAGAGTAGGGAGAAATGACCAATTCTTCACCAAGTCCCCGTTTCATGCCCAAGCCAGGTACACCAAAAGCGGAATATTGATAGGTGTAAAATAGGTCTCGGCCATTAAAAGCTGACTCTGAAACACCCCACGGTACGCCGCGTTCCTTGCCATATTCGATTTGTCGTTTTACTACCAGGCGGCAGGTTTGGTCGAGCAGGCTGTAACGGGGGGTAAACGTTACCAGAGAAGGCATAAGATATTCGAACATCGATCCAGACCATGATAGCAATACTGTGCCATGCGCGGCACGTGTCACCCGTCTGCCGAGATGAAACCAGTGCGTGCTGGGTACATCACGCTTGGCGATTGCGATCAAACTGGCAAGTCGAGCCTCAGAAGCCAGTAGATCGTAATAACTGGAATCAAGCGTACCTTCGTTTACGCGGTATCCAAGAGAGAACAAGTGACAGGTAGGGTCATAAAGAAAGCGAAAATCCATTTCGTGAAATAGATTGGTGAGCTGTGAAGTCATGCTTTCCAGACGCAGAGTTAGTGTATCCGCCTGAGTTCCGGCTTGCTGCATCGATAGGATCAATCCTTCTGTGTTAGGGGTTAAAGAACGTGTTTTAAATTCAGCTAAGAAACGCGCATAGTTTCCAGAAAGATCGTCTAACTGTGTGTCCAGGGTTAAGGTTTTTTGCTGAGGACTTAGTAGCGCAGATTCCGCATTAGCATTGATAAAGCCAGTGGCATGAATCCAGGGAATTAGGTTATCTATGTCACGGACATGCGAGCGGATGTCATCCCTTAGCAAGATAACCCAAGCCAGTACTTCGTTATCCTCCACATCACCAAATTCTATTGTATAACTGTGTGCCAGATCCAACAGGGTGTCGGCGCAGCTTATTAGCTGCCGCCACAAACAGCTCCACTCAGCCGGATCGACAGGATGGCTTGCTAATAATTTCCCAAGCGCTAGGCTTTCTTGTTGTAATTTCTGGTGCGTAACGGTGAGTGCATGCTCGTCCTCGGCAATATTAGCGAGTACAACTAGGAATATTTGATGGGAATCGGCAAGCCCGGTCAGTGCGTTAGAAAGCTTCAACGGTTGCCGCAGTATTTCCTGACAGCTCTGAGCTAGGGTAAGTAAATGCCCTGCCAGATTGCCGCTGTCCACGGTTGATATATATCGGGGTTCCAGCAGATGCAGGTCGCGGGTATCGTACCAGTTGTAAAAATGTCCATGCAGACGGGGCATTGCCGTGAGTGTTGTCAGTGTTGCTTCAAGCCGGTCGACGGTGTCCATCAATCCAAGCCAGCCAAAATCTCGTGCAGCCACTACCGATAACAAATATAGCCCGAAATTAGTGGGAGATGAGCGGTGGGCGATAACCGGCTGCGGGTCTTCCTGAAAATTATCCGGTGGCAGATAGTTTTCTTCGGCGGTCACGAAGGTGGTAAAAAAGCGCCAGATGCGCCTGCCGATCAAGCGTAGCTGAACACTGTCTTTTGGCAATAAGGTTTCAGCGCGATCCATTCGCGGCGGCAGGCTTAAGGCGCGGGATACCAGCGGCTCAAGCCACCATAACAACAAAAAGGGTGCAGCAACCAAAATCCCGGCCGGATTGAACAGCAATACCACTAGTGCGGCACTTATTACGACGGAGGACGAGCGCCGTAAGGCGCTGAAAAGGTTTTTAAGTGCGTGACCAGAGCTGGTTTTGGCTTGGAGCGCGGTGACCCACTTCAATAGTTGGCGCCTGGTAATGAACAGGCGGGTTAAGGTAGCACTAATGGCATCCAGCATTAGCCAGGTGTGCTGTGCCAGTAAAGTCAGTGCGACCAGACTGTTGCCCATTGCCCAGAGTACTTTCTCCGTCGCTGTGCGCAAATGTGTCATCCAAGAAGTGCCACGGCGAGGTATAGTGAAGCTACTGGTGATCGCCAGGATCGTCGGAAAGGCCAATGCTGTTAGTACTAATCCGATTAAAATAGCTGTTGGCGCATCCGGGATAGTCCAGGCTGCAACCAAGGCAAAAAATGCACCGGGAGCAGAGAGCGAGCGGCGCAAATTATCGAGCATTTTACTGCGCCCGATTAAGGGCATGCCTTTACCACGCGCCCCAAAGATCCAGGGCAATAATTGCCAATCCCCCCGCGTCCAGCGGTGCTCCCGTGATGCTGCAACTTCGGTGTGGGAGGGGAACTCTTCGAAAAATTCGATATCACTTACCAATGCACAACGGGCGTATACGCTTTCAAACAAATCATGACTGAGCTGGGTGTTATCTGGAACCCGTCCTGCCAGTGCGGCTTCGAAGGTATCGACATGATATAAGCCTTTGCCGCTATAAGTGCCAAGGGCAAACAGATCCTGGTAGAGTTCGGATACTGAACTGGCATAAGCATCAGTACCGGATGCGCCTGCAAAAATTTGGTGAAACATGGAATGTTCCTGCCGATGTGGCAGGGTTGGCGTTACCCGTGGCTGGAGGATGCTATAGCCCTCCACGACGCATTGTGTATCAGGATCGAATACCGCGCGATTTAGGGGATGGGCGGCTACGCCCACCAATTGTGTTACCACACCCATAGGTAACTTGGTATCGGCATCCAGGGTAATGACATAACATACGCCGGAAGGCGCTGTGGCAGGTTTGTCAGAAATGGCTAGAAAAGAGGTATCAGTAGCACCACGTAACAGCCGGTTAAATTCATGTAGTTTGCCGCGTTTACGCTCCCACCCCATCCATTTGCTTTCGCTGGGGTTCCATAAGCGTTTACGATGAAACGCAAAAAAACGTTGTTCACCATACTTGGTGTTGAGTGTAGACACTCCGCTTATCGCTATTTCCAATAACTGTTCATCATTAGGCATGGTTTCATGATCGCTGTCAGCCCAATCGGATAGCAAGGCAAAACGCACATGCTCGCCGGGGTTGGATAGATAACGGATTTCCATTTGCTCGATTTGCTCTTTGACCGAAGCGATACTGACAAACAAGGTCGGGACGACGACAAAGGTACTTAATGTTGCAGGTATGCCTTCTTTTAAAGCTAGCCTCGGCAGATGGTTGGGTGGAAGACCGGCAATAATAAGCCGGTTGACCAGACCGACGGCAATATCCGCCGCTGGGAACACCGCGACTAGGGCTAAAAGGAGCAATTGCAATCCGCTGAGTCCTGCGGCTAAGCATGCACTTAAAGGCAGTGCCAGTATTACCCCGGTCAAGAATACTAGGCTAGCAATATAGGCAACGCCCGCATGGGTAACATAAGTTCGCAGGAGTTTTTGTTTTAGTGATGGTTTAAAACTGACTTCCCGTTCGAAAGCATATCGACCAGCACTGATTAAGTAGTAGCCAGGTTCTTGTTGCCGTTCGTTAGTATTGCTTGGCTTACTGTTGTGCTGAACCTTGTCGATTACCTTTCGGGCTATTTCTACTTCAGAATACGGCGAACGTTTGGCGAGATCCTCAATTGCGTGGCGGTAACGATCACGGGTTAGAAAATCCATTGTCCCATAGCCGTCGTGAACACGCAGGCATTGATCCACCAGGCTAACGTCTTCAATGAATTGTGGCCAATCAAATGCGGAAATAGCGCGCATACTGGTGATGATGTTGCGCACGGTCAGGTTGCCGGCAATTTGCTCAGTGTGCTCCCGCTGCACAATTTCATCAAGGCTAACGTTTTGCCCGTTCAGCCAGTCATTCAAAAAATCCAGTGAAATAGCGGTGCCGGGGTGTGGATCATGCAAACGCTGTAAAATCTGTACCACGTAAGCCTGACGTAGCGGAGCTTCAGGTAGTTTTGCTATTGGAGCTGGTGAATCTGGTTTATCGCTTTGCGCGGTGGATTGTTCGAGCCGATCAACGAAGCTGTCTGCCAACCCTCTTCCCTTTTGTGAACGCATAATGCGCACCGCCAGGCGGCGCAAATTTTCAACCAGTAATACTCTTAACGTAATGGGTATTGCCCACAATTCACCAAGGGTAAGGGGGGCAATCTTTTGATAGGCATTTACGAACAGCGTTAACATCGCGGGGTCAAAGCGGCTGTCAGTGTGCGCTACCAATGCCCAGGCGATACTGTAGACACGGGGATACCCCATAAGCACACCTTCGTTTAACTTAGGCAGTTCCCGGTAATAACTTTCGGGCAAATCCGTATAAATATCGTTGATTTGTTCATCAAGGACATGAAAATTGTCCAGAAGCCATTCCGCCGCAGGCGTAATAGCGCGTTGTTCATGCACTGCCTTGGCAACCGCTTGATAGGCTGCCAGCAACACCCGTGAATTTTCCCGTACCCGCGGGAGTAGTTTTTGGCCTCGCTTAAGGCGACCAACTTTTTGCGCTTGCGCCAGACTCACTGCATGCTGTTCCAGCCGTTCATTACTAAACAATTCAAAGCGGATGGGAGCTTCCTCACCACCCGGATGGTCAACCCTAACATGTTGCCTTAGTTCTCGTCGTTTGGACATGGATTGATTCTCCGGGTTTACATAAACACATAACGAGTGGCTGCTGTCGCTCAGCCACTATTTTTGAGGAACTGTAACCAAGGGATTAAATAGGCGGCAGTTTTGAAATATTAGTCGGCGCTCCCCACTAGGGCAGTGCCGTTGAAAATATCAGTTGTAGACGCCTAAACAATAATCCAAGCTAATTCAGCCGGATCAAGCTATATAATCAGCGCAAATTGAACACGATAATTTCGTGGCTAAATTTTGCCCAACAAAATCAGCACCAGTAAGATAATAAGCACCAGCCCGATTCCGCCGCTGGGGCCGTATCCCCAGCCCCGACTATGCGGCCAAGCGGGAATGACGCCAAGCAGCATCAGGATAATAATGACCAGTAAAATTGTGCCAAGTGACATGGTAGTACTCCAGTTAAAAAAGTTAAATTGAAAAACCATCTACTAGCAGACAGCTTTGGATTCTAAGAATCAGTCCCCCTATTTAAAGCGGGTGGTGCATTAACCCTAAGATACCCACGATAATCAAATATACGGCGACGAAATAATTTAAAAATCTCGGTACCAGCAAAATTAATATGCCGATTACTAGCGCCAGTAAAGGTTCTGTTGCGATATTCATGGAAGTTCTCCTTAATTAAGAAAGTGCGGGGGCATCTGGGGAAAATTACCCGGTTAATTTCGCTACACCGGGTTTATCTAAGCAGCCATCCCAGGATTATATTCAGTCAACCTTAACGAGGAATAATGTTGCCATTTTCATCGGAGAGGATAATTTCTACGCGCCGATTTAATTGGCGACCACCGGCATTATTGTTACTGGCTATCGGAAATTCTTCACCATAACCATGTGTAGTGACCCGGTCACCGCTGATAGATTGGTTAGTTAGTACCATCCTTACCGCGTCGGCACGTCGATCAGAGAGTTCTTGATTGTAGTCGTTACTGGCTCTACTGTCGGTGTGTCCTTCAACCGAGACTTTATATCTCGGATACTGAGCCAGAAACGCAGCCAGTTTTTCCATGTTGCGGACGCCGCCTGCCTTTAGCTGTGCTTTATTCGTGCTAAACAATACATCGCCAAGGGTAATCATCATGCCGCGTTCGGTTTTCTTGGCGTTTAACGCTTTAAGCTGCAATTCCTGTTGTGCAATGAGTGCCTGGTCGCGCGCAGCATTGGCACTGGCAACCGCCAGTTCAGTGGCTTGTCGATCGTTAGCCGCATGTGCAATCGCAACCTGTTGATTAGCCGCATCGGCTTCTGCTGTCCTTGCTTCAAGACGGACTTGGTCACGTTTGGAACTGGCGTTATTAACGGCTATTTCAGCGGTTTTCCGTTTGGCAGTTTCTTCGGCTATACCCACCTGCTGGCTGGTTACATAAGCCAAATGATTAATGGTGGTTTCATCTTCGCCCTCGCTCACGGCAGCGTCAGCTTTGTTCAAAGAATCTCCGGCCGTTTTTAATTCCAATGCGGCCAAACTGGTGATATCAGAATTGCTGAGGGCATTGTTGTAGCTACCGCGTGCCTCTGTCAGCGCAGGGTTTGGCACGGTACTACAGCCGGAAATAATCGCGACAGCGATCATGGTCATAGGAAAGACTAATTTTGTGTGCATGATGAATTCCTGGTGAAATTATTGGGTTTTACGAAAGATTTCTTGGCGTAACACGCGATTATCTTCTTGCAGTGCGCTAGCGGCTTTTTGTGCCTTGGCTGAACGTGCAGTTGCGGCGGCGAGTTGCGCATCGACCTGGGCTTGTTCCGCCAGCCGCCGTGCAAGTACATAATCTTCCGCAGTCATAGCCTGCTTGGCAGCATCCATTTTCTCCATCGCAGATTTAAGCTGCACCGGTGCAAATTCATTACCCCCGCGCTGCTGGCACTGTCTACCGCAACTTTGGAAACCGCCAGTTGCTCGGTGGGCGCCGGAATACTGGCACAACCCGCTATAAAAAAAGTCACCATTGCGGTTATGCTGATTTTGCGCAGCAGCCTATTGGATTTGAGGTGGTCAATTTTTTTCATTATTTTTTCTCCAGTGTGTTAAATGTTAAATACCATCGCTACCATAAGCTTATGGCGGGACAACCATTGCTATTAAAGCCGACAATCAGTTTTGAGAGCCATCGAGAGTTATTAGACGCTTTTATGCAGTGCAACACCGTTCGCTAGCGCACATAGGCGCTACTTTAAAATGTAGCTTCATAGGGTATTTGGGTCACGGGGCGCATCGTTCTGGTTTGATGCGTTGCGCCTTGTTTAGTACATGCTTATCGTTATCCAACGATGCCAAGTTTATTTTAGCGGCGGTGAAATGCTCTCTGCTGCAAAGAGCCAGCGCCCAGAATCTGGTTGGTCTGGCATGCCGTTTATGCCCGACATAACGATAGGTATTACCATTGGCACAGGTTGTGGGATTTCCTGACCCCCTATTACTGCTTAACTAGGCAGAATTGCGTGGTGGCACAAAAAGGGCTACAACTTGTTAAGTTCATAAAGAGCTTGCCATGCAGCGTTATAAAGGTATTTTAGGTGACAGGATGAAGTGCGCAAGTTGCCACAACAAAAACTGAAGCATAGGGCAATTCGCCTATAGGTATGGGTGTCTGTCAGAATCTAGCGTAAGGCTCAGAAATGGGAAGCTTCGGGCAAAGTTTAATTTATTCAACAACACTTTTTATTTCATCCAATAAAAAGTGCAAGGCATTTTTTTCTGGCTAAGGCTGGGGCATAGATAAAGTCCTCGTTTTCAAAGAATTCGTTCTCTAGGCCTTGATATTTTTCTTTTTCCATTTCCCAGCGTTTTTTAAAGTAATCGAGAAACAGTTCGGACATATTCCAGTGATCGGATTCGAACAACTCCTGATTGCCGAGTTTAAGCTCCGTTTCCCAATGCAGATAAGGCATTTTCGAAACTGGTTCGGTCAGGTAAAAGCTGTTATAAACCTCCACCTTTCTGGATTCCTTACGGATAATAATAAACAGCGGCAGGCTGGGTAGGCCATCGTAGACAAACACGCCTAAAGACCCCGTTATGGTGTCGTCTATGCGGTTAATGACATCTTCCAGTGACACTTTAAAGAGCTTGGAGTATTCATTGAATTCGTGTGGATTAAAACCGTTGGTTTCCTGGGCGCGCAATTCGCCGCTTCGGCAATCGGCTTTTAAAATCAGCATTCTGAAATGGACGCCGGTTTTTATGGCATTTTCCAGCTCCCGCGATTTGTTTTTAAAGCGAGGATCGAAGGTAACCAGCCAATAGACATAATCCCCCGGTTTTAGCCCGTGCATAATTTGGCTGAAATCAAACTCTTTATTCGTGATGCCTAAGAAGCCTCTTTTAACGGAATTCAGTAAAACGCTATCGACGTATTTGCCCAGTGTTTCGCGTAAACTAATTTCGGCCTCTTTATGTTCTTCAGCCGCGATAAACCAGTGATGGAAATAACCAACTGAAACAATAACAGATATAAATAGGCCAAATTCCGAAATGATTTTGAATAGCCATTCATATTCTTGGTAGGAAGCATTGTGGGCAAGCCCTTCAAATAGCTTATA
The DNA here is from genome assembly GCA_040079795.1 of Methylococcales bacterium. Lineage (GTDB taxonomy): Bacteria > Pseudomonadota > Gammaproteobacteria > Methylococcales > Methylomonadaceae > SXIZ01. The sequence continues at coordinate 2,379 of JBEBJQ010000015.1, read as the reverse complement.
AAGTGTAAATCCGCCGAAAATCAGCACCAGTGCTAACAGCCATTTGAGTTTTTTGGTGGTGGTCATGATGGGTATCTATTTTGGAAAAGGATGATCCCCAGTATCCTCCTCCGGTGACATGTTGCCAATACCCTGGAGAAAATCAATCAGCAAATTTTATATCAGATGGAAATACAACTGTCTGAATGGTGTCATCAACCGCAATGTCTAGATAGTATAGTGCGAGTTAGACGCGCATATCGCCCTTAGCGATGAAAGCTACGGCCTTGCTGGTCGTTGCGATGCTGCCCACGCTGCTTATTTTTGTGATTGCCCTGGCTGTTTTCCGGTTCCCGCGTTGACTCTCCTGATAACGTTGAACATACTCACGCTTGTACCAATTGGGTTGCACAAATAAGACCCGCTCATCGCAAGCGTTATAGTCGCGGCAGTGATTTTTCCATTGTCTGGCGTGACCAGGCGGTACGTGCAAGTAGATGGGGGGACGATTCATTGGAACCCGCTCGATTGCTATTGGTCGCCGATAAAGCACTCTGGGCGGTGGATAGCCGCCAATATTAATCCGGCTAAAGAAGCCAGACTGGCCAATGCTGAGCGAAACGCCGACGTCTGCGGCAAGCGCCGAGGTGCTAAAGGGGGTAATGGTAATGGCAGCTAATGCTATTGCGATAAAAAAACGCTTCATATCAAATATCCAGTGCAATGTAAGTTAAGATTTCGTGTCCGCCAGCAGCGAAGCCAGATCGTCGGCATGTTCTTCTTCAACGGTGAGAATTTCTTTGAGCAACCGCTGGGTAGTAGGGTCATTTTCGCCGAGATAGATAATCATTTCACGGTAACTTTCAATTGCGATGCGTTCAGCAATCAGGTCTTCCTTAATCATCGAGTGCAGGGTATCACCTTCGACATATTCCGCATGGCTGCGTTCGCTCATTCCGTCCGGGGAAAAGTTGGGCTCACCGCCTAATTCAATAATACGCTTTGCAAGGCCGTCGGCATGGAGCATTTCTTCTCCGGCGTGCGCCAGAAATTCTGCTTTAATAGCGTCAGAATGAATCTCTTTGGCCATAAAGTAATGGCGCTTATAGCGCAGTACACAGACTAGCTCAGTGGCCAGCGCTTTAGCAACCGAACCACTTCTTTGCGGTCAGCGCCGTAGCCTCGGGTGACTGCACCTTCTTCTATATGCTTACGCGCGCGTTTGCGGAGGGTCTGGATATCAGACAGAATGGCTTCGTTGCCTGTGGCGCTTGCATTTTTTTCGTGTTTCATTTTTAATCCTTTATCTCTGATTATTTGCAATGGTGCTGATAACGTCAAATGAATTACCATTAACCGACAGCTTACCCTCAAGGTGTTTAAAACCTTGAGGGGCTAGCCCTGGGTTTATCTGGTACCGCTTCTTATCGAAAAGCCGATGGACAGCCCCAGTGGGTTAGGTACCTATTTTTCATGATTTTTCCTGATCTTTTAAGTGTTGGGTGATGATGCGGTTGGTCTCATCCTCCGCCTGCTGCTGTTTCTGCCAGTCAGAAAGTTGTTGTTCGACATCTTCTTTGGAGGAACCGTATAGTTCCTGAATTTTGCCGACAAGGGAATCCCGCTTGCCGGCAATCATGTCTATATGATCATCGGTCAGTTTGCCCCATTGTTGTTTGACGTTACCTTTTAACTGCATCCAGTTACCTTCAATTTGATCCCAGTTCATTTGATATTCCTCTTATTTATCGGTTGCCCGGCGATTAATATTGCCAGTGGAATTAAGCCATTTTTATAAAACATTAGACAGCCGGCTTTCTTACCGGATTTTGTCTCTTTGCTGTTGTTGCCAATCTGCCAAGCGTTTTTCAGCTTCTTCATTGTTGATCACGTAAGCTTTCTGAGGTTTCTTAACAAAGTAATTTTGATTGGCTTCGATTACCTCCAATTGCTCATCAATAAACCAATCCCATTGCTCCATGATGGCGCTTTTAAAGTCTTGCAGGTTATCTTTAAATTGATTCCAGTTCATTTTATGTGCCTCTTGTGCGATGGTTAAGTGACATTTACGATCACTGTCATTAGGGAGATAAGCAGCTAACTTAATGAGTTTGTTGGTGCTAAAGGACACCTACAAACTGAAAAATCAGTGTAGTTTCTATCTCGCGGTTAAGAGAATATGCCAGCTTTCATTGTGTGTCTGTTTGCTACCGAACATAGCTGTTAAATACGATCTATGAAATGGGCGACGCGCCTTGATTGATGAAGTGGTTGTTGAGCGGTATGTGCGTTAACGAACAGACTGATCTATCCCAGAAAAAATGGACACATCAAGAAGCGAGTTGTTGATAAAAGCCTGCCTCAAAACCTACGGGACTCAGGTAGCTGTTGGTAGAGTGC
>JBEBJQ010000106.1:0-11697 GCA_040079795.1 Methylococcales bacterium | reverse complement strand
AACGAAGACATGAGAAAAAATATCCTAATCACCGGCGCAGCCAAACGCATAGGCGCGACCTGTGCACGACTGTTGCATGAGCAAGGTTGTAACATACTGTTGCATTTTAATGCCTCGCGTGTCGAAGCGGAGTCGCTTTGTGCTGAACTCAATCAAAAACGCCTCGATTCCGCAGCGCTATTTCAGTGTGACCTGCTAAATATGCAAGCCCTGGAAACACTTGCCGAAACCGCCGCCGAGCACTGGAGCGGGGTTGATGCGCTTATAAATAATGCCTCGACATTTTATCCAACGCCCTTTGCGGACGTGACCGAACAACACTGGGAAAACTTATTGGGCAGCAACCTGAAAGCACCTTTTTTTCTATCTAAGGCATTGGCAGATAAACTGAAATTACGCCAAGGTTGCATCATCAATATCGTTGACATCCACGCCGAACGCGGCTTGCCCGGTCACTCTGTTTATAGTATTGCCAAAGCCGGATTGGTCGCGATGACTAAAATTTTAGCAAAGGAATTAGGCCCAGAAATCCGCGTCAATGCCGTTGCGCCAGGCGCTATGCTATGGCCTGAAAAAGGCTTATCAGATCATGAAAAAACTGAAATTCTGCAACGTGTACCGCTAGGCCGGTGCGGCTCCCCTGAAGATATTGCCAAAGCTGTTCTGTATCTGATTAAGGATGCGGATTATGTGACCGGACAGGTCATCACGATAGATGGTGGTCGTACTTTGTTTTATTGATAACGCTGAAAAATACTTACTCATGGTTAGGTCATGCGACAAGCCATAGGCACATCATCAACAAAATCAATATGTGCCGTTTGATTTGTTTAAACGTTATGGGATTTCTGAAGAACTGAGATCGAAAGATTTTAGATAATCTAAAAACACCAACAAACATAGTAAATATTTCACACTTTTGGAGTGAAATACTCCACAGAAAAACCAAGACGCTTTACGTATACTCAACCTTGGCAATAAACTTTTGTTCTCTCAATTGAACAAAGTTTATGTTTATTTATGAACAGCAGTGTCATGCATTGACAAATTTTTGATTAATTCACGCATTTATTTCCGCTTACGCTACTTAGGAGAAAACTATGCAAAATCTCGAACCTTTTTTAGATGATCTACCCATCCCGCCTGTTGTAAAACCTTTTGGCGGTATATTTACCGCGCACCATCTTGCGATGAAAGCTACAGTCAGATTTGTCAACTTACATCAAGATCTACCCCAGACCAAAGTTTGGTGCTACCGCCTTGACGAGGGAACCGTAGTCAGGTCAGGTTCAGGACGGACTTACCTTGGCCCGACCGTAGTGGTTAATCGCGGCGATCTTGTCAAAGTTCGTTGGCAAAACAAGATTAGTGAGGCCGAACGCCTACCTTATGAAGTCGTAAAAGTACCTTACGTTGATGGCAACACACCAGTACCACAAAATAGCCCCGGCAAGAATGCCAATACCCTCACCGATCAACAAGACACTTTACGTGCTAAAGTGCGCGACCTGCGGTCAACGTTGGTCACCCATCTGCACGGTGGGCGTTCACAAGCGGATTCGGATGGTTGGCCGGACGACACCACCACTTCTGGGCAAACCGCCTATTTTACGTACCAAAACGAACAAGCCGCTACCATGCTGTGGTATCACGACCATGCCAACCATGTAACCCGCCTGAATGTTTTTGCCGGTTTGGCAGGTGCTTGGTTAATCCGCGACGACGAAGAAGCGAACCTCGATCTTCCGGATGGCGATTTTGAATTGCCACTGGTTATCCAAGACCGGAATCTTGATCTTGACGGTGCAGGCAATTTCACCGGTGCTTTGCTGCATAAAACCGAAGTAATTGACCTTGACAATGACCCCAACCCTACCGGCCCAACCGGAGGCCCAGCAGAGTTTTTTGGCCCTTACACCTTGGTTAACGGTAAAATCTGGCCGAAGACAAAAGTTGAACCACGACTATATAGGTTTCGCGTTCTCAACGGTTCCAATGCCCGGACTTATCGGCTTATGCTCCTGGATGACCTAGGCAATATCCTGAATAATGTCATTTACCAAATCGGCTGCGACCAAGGATTGATGAAGAATAAAGTTCCCGTTCTTGATACGGGTTTGATATTGTCGCCTGGCGAACGGGCTGATCTTTTGGTTGATTTTTCGAGCCTTGAAAACCGGAAGCTGTACTTTTGGAATATCGCTGAAGCCCCATTTGGCGGGGTGACAAAAGCCGAACCCACAGCAAGCCAAATCAAAACCGAATTTTTGCAGTTTCTGGAAAATTTGGCGTTACTTAAATCAAACCCTAACCAGCCTTTTTTCACTACTACTGTCACCGCCGATGGAAAAAGCAGCGAAGTAAACCGCCGTTATTACCCACAAATCATGCGTTTTGATGTAGCAAATAGCCTCAGCGGGGCTTCGCACATTGTTCCAACCAATCCTTTAGTCCCGGTAGCACGACCCAATATCAATTTCACACCCGCTGACAAGCCACCTATACGGTTGATGGCGTTGGTGGAAAAACCCGCAGAAATAACTAAACATGATGGCACACCCAATATAGATGGCACGGCTATGCTGGTTTTCTGGGAATATGTGGAAATCACCCCCCATGCCTCCGCCCCCCCAGGCGCAGAGATTGTGAGGTTCACGTTTAAGCATCCAGCGACTAACCTATCTACCGAAAAGAGGTATTGGAAGGCAGCCGAAGAGTTTTATGACCGTATTAACTGGCAGATTCATTTAGGCGATACCGAACAATGGTATATCGTCAATGTTAGCCCCGATACCCATCCGATTCATGTGCATCTGGTGGATATGAAGGTAAACCAACGGTATAAGTACACCCTTGCTGGAACAAAAAGACCCGATGCACCCGGTGATGCGCCAGATTTCCCAACTGGAATACCTGACCCAGACAACGGTGTTCCCAATTGGGAGGTGGATGGTAATGCCCATCTTTTAGAAGGGATTACCGCTACGGCAGAACAACTGGTTGACCCCGACCAAACCGGCTCCAAAGATACGGTACGCATCAATCCTGGAGAAATGATTGGGGTGACAATAAAGTTTTCGCCGTTTTGTGGAAAATACATGTATCACTGCCATATCTTGGAACATGAAGACCACGATATGATGCGACCATTCGTTATTGTCCCTGAATGGATTCCGCACCATGAGCATTGACAAACACATGCACCCACTCATGACTGTGGTTTTTTAAAACCATAAACCGAAGCCAGATTCGCTGCCGAAGGTATTTCGACATCGAATCTGGCAATTCAATTATAAATTCAGTCCATATAATTTTATGGTTGGTGATTAGTCAAGGCGGCCTGTTGCTTCTCCAGCAATTGCATGATTCCAGCGCGTGCCAATTCCAGCATGTGCTCCAATTCTTCTTTCCTGAACGCATGGCCTTCGGCAGTGCCTTGTAGCTCGATAAAGGCAGCAGCATCATTCATCACGACATTCATGTCGGTTTCGGCTTGGCTGTCTTCGGCGTAGTCCAGATCCAGTATCGGTACACCTTGATAAATGCCCACCGATACCGAAGCCACTTGCCCATGTATAGGATTGGTCTTGATTTGCCTCTTTTTCAACATGTGCTTTATCGCCAGTGACAAAGCCACAAACCCCCCGGTAATGGCAGCCGTCCGGGTTCCACCATCAGCCTGAAGCACATCGCAGTCGATGGTGATGGTGTTTTCGCCAAGCGCCTTCATGTCAACAGCGGCACGCAAAGACCGACCAATCAAACGCTGGATTTCCATGGTACGACCGCCCTGCTTGCCTTGGCTGGCTTCACGTCCCATGCGAGTGTGAGTGGAACGCGGCAACATGCCATATTCGGCGGTAATCCAGCCTTCGCCCTTGCCCTTGAGAAAACGGGGAACATTATTAAAATCAACACTGGCGGTACACAATACGCGCGTTTCACCAAACTCCACCAACACCGATCCTTCGGCATGTTTAGTAAAGCCACAGGTAAATTTAATAGCTCTCAGTTGATTCGCATCGCGTCCACTTGGCCTCATCAGCACTCCAGTTTAATTAAACCGGGAAGTATACCTGAACTGGCATAAATTAGTTTTTACAAGTTACCGACTCAAGGTTTTGTGAGTGCTTGCCTGAACTGGGCTATGTTCTGTGGACGATCTTCCGGCTTGATTTCCATCGCCCAATCAATCGCCTTCAATAGATAATCAGGGAACTTACGATTGAAGGCTTTGACTGCGGGAACAAGGTTATTTTTTTGCAACCTTTCTGTTGCTGAAACAGGGGTTTTATTGTCGAGGCACGTACGCATGCTAGCACCAATGGCATAAATATCTGACCATGCACCTAATTTGGCTTTGGTATCGAACTGTTCTGCGGGCGAGTAGCCTGGTGTCAGCACAGTGTCTAATTTATGGACACGGCTCGGCGCTATCGGCTGGATTGCGCCAAAATCCAGCAATAAAGCATCATTCCCAGGCCGCACCAGAATATTGCCGGGTTTAATATCAAGGTGGATGAACTCCCGCTCATGAATATAACTAACGCCCGCCAATAACGAGTCAAATAAGGTCAGCAAAAACTCTTCGGTAATCGCCAGTATTTTTTTATCAATCAACTTATCCAGGGTCACGCCGTAATCGTAGGTCATTACCATGTAGACTGTATCATTAGCCCTGAAAAAATTGGTTACTTCGACAATATTCGGATGCTTTAAAGCGCCCAGCACTTTGGCTTCCTCAAAAAACAATGCCCGTCCACGCTTAAACATATTTTTGGTTTCGTCACTATTCGCGACGACCACATTGTTCCAGGTTCGGTGAGCCAATTTCCTAGGCAAATATTCTTTCAAAACCACTTGAAACTGATCCGACAATTGTCTGGCAAGATAAACCGAACTGAAACCGCCATGTGCCAACTCACGCTCTATCATATACTGGTCTATAATAGTGCCAGTCTGTAGATAGTTCCACTCTTTGGGGTACGTTTTCGGATCGTAATATTCAGCCATGGTTGTGAGATAGTCTGCAACGAATCAAGTATAGGTGAAAAAATGATAAGAAGCATGACCGCTTTCGCTGCCCACGAAAGCGAATTGGAAAACCTGACCGTAAGTTGCGAGTTGCGTTCTGTCAATCATCGTTATCTGGATATTTCGTTAAAATTACCCGATCGCCTACGTTTTGCCGAGACTGAAATACGCTCGCTGATAAGCGCAAAAATTAGTCGCGGTAAAATAGAATGTTCGATAAACTTAAAAAAGCCATCGGCTCGCCACGAACTTATCATCAATCATGATGCCGTTGCCGCACTCATAGCCGCCACTGATCGGATTGAACAACAAATGACCGCCGCTTTTGCATTCTCAGCCCTGGATGTACTCGCATTTCCGGGCATTCAGCAAGATGCTGAACCTGACATGCTACTGCTAAGTTCGACCATCAACAAACTGGTCGCGGCAACGGTGGAGCAACTATCAGAAACCAGGGCTAGAGAAGGTAAACAGCTCAAAACTTTAATTGCCGAGCGTTGTGCAAAAATCCAAAACTTTATTATATTGGGCAACCGACGCGTACCAGAAGCCTTAATGGCATTACGCAACAAATTAACCGCCCGAATTTCTGAATTATCCTTACAACCGGATTTTGACCGCCTGGAACAGGAACTGGTTTACCTGACCCAAAAACTCGATATTACCGAAGAACTTGATCGCCTGGACACCCACATCACCGAAGTGCTTAGGGTGCTGGAACAACCCGAGCCAGTGGGCAGACGGCTGGATTTTTTGATGCAGGAATTAAACCGTGAAGCCAATACTTTAGGCTCCAAATCAATCGACAAGGATATGACCCAAATTTCGATTGAGCTTAAAGTACTTATTGAACAAATGCGCGAGCAAGTCCAAAATATCGAGTAACTTAGCGACATTAAGTTTCTGATCTACACTGAAATATTATGAGCATCGGCAACCTGTATATCATTTCCGCCCCTTCCGGCGCAGGAAAAACCAGCTTAGTCCGGCAATTAATTGCTGATGTCGATAAGCTGGTTGTGTCAATATCCCATACGACCCGCCCGATACGTCCTGGTGAAGTTGAAGGAGAAGATTATTTTTTTGTGTCTCAAATGCAATTTCAGGATTTGTTGGCTAACCATGATCTTCTTGAACACGCGACAGTTTTCGACCACAGTTACGGCACCGCAAAAACAACAGTTGAACATCATCTTAACCAAGGTTTGGACGTCATCCTTGAAATCGACTGGCAAGGTGCCCAGCAAATAAGAAAAATACGGCCAGACAGCCACTCTATTTTTATTTTGCCTCCTTCGACCGCTGTTCTTGAAGACCGGCTACAACATAGAGGCCAAGACGATAAACAAGTCATTGCCCGCCGTATGCGCGATGCCGTCACAGAGATGAGCCATTTCAATGAGTTTGATTATATCGTGGTCAATGATGTGTTTGAGCAAGCCCTTGCTGAATTAAAAAGTATTGTCATTACCAATAGGCTAACCCAAGAAAGACAGCGGCAGCATCTTAAAACCCTCATTTCAGAACTGTTGGCGTAACTCGTTTTTGTCAGAATCACCGACGCTCTGCTATTTATAGCCTTATTATAAAACCCGTATCTAGCACCCTGTTGTTTCAAAATAGCAGTGCTGCTAAATGAGATCCCAAATGATGAATCGACTATCTACTTTTATTAAGTTAACTATATTCGCAGGTTTGCTCTGCGTGTGTTCTTCAATCCAAGCACAATCAGGTATACAGGCCTGGTCAAAAGTCGCAAAACCAACAAGAGGGCATATCGTAGAAAGCATTGGCTCCTATACCTCCGGTTGCATACGGGGCGCAGCAGCCTTGCCTCAAAATGGTACAGGATACCAAGTGATGCGCTTATCCAGAAACCGTTATTTCGGTCATCCTGATCTGGTGCAATTCATTCGAAATTTAGGAAAACACGCGCAAAACCAACACTTAGGCACACTACTGATTGGCGACATGGGACAAGCTAGAGGCGGCCCAACATTGACAGGCCATCGCAGCCATCAAACCGGGCTTGATGTCGATATATGGTATCTACTCGACAAAGAAGCAGAAAAAAGACCGCTCAGCTTTAGTGAACGGGAACAGTGGAATGCACCTTCCGTTTTGACTGTAAGCTCAAACGGCGTTAATCCAGCACAATGGACATCAGCCAACGAAAAAGTTTTGGAAGCTGCTGCGCTTATGCCGGAAGTTGATCGAATTTTCGTTAACGCACAAATTAAAAAAACACTCTGTGAACGAAAGACAGCACACGACTGGTTACAAAAAATACGCCCCTGGTTTGCACATGCTGATCACTTTCATGTTCGACTAAAATGTCCTTCAGCCAGTCATTCTTGCGATAAACAAGAACCTGTTCCTGCCGGCGATGGCTGTGGTGCTGACCTTGCCTGGTGGTTTACTGAGGAAGCAAAGAAACCGTCAAAAAAGATCCCATCAAAACCATCCGTTTTGCCTGAAGAATGCGATGCAGTTTTGAATGAAAAATTATGATAGCTAAGCCTACCAACATCATTATGCTACCAATTGGTTTTAATGGCTTGATGTTACTGACGATATAGAGACCAATATTAGCCCTGAATTTGCCAATGCTCTGCTAGAAAATGAGCATAAACAGTGTGCAACTTTGACTGGCAAAAAAAGCCCAAGCGTTTGTATGATAACCTACAAAAACCCATTAACTGAACACAGCGTACACTATGAGTAGTGAATGAAATGTTAACGGGGAAGGTCATGGCAAAAGCGAAAATATTGGATGGTCTTGCAGTATCCGGGATTTTGTTGCTTCGATATCCCGTATTCCGTTGCACTTTATATGGGCTACCTTACTCATCCATCGGCAAAACGTGAGTGACGGGATAACATATCCCGTCTCGCGTAAGTCCTGAGCTGTTTGGTCGTCGTCTCAACTTTGCTGACGGCGGGCGGTTCCATGTTCCCTTTCATACTGCCTTCTAGCAACCACCCTGCTAGCAGCCTCACGGTGTGGGATGCCAGCGCCAGCCGGTATACCCTGCAATTGCTGTTCTTCGCCGCAGTTGTGTTGATGCCTGTTGTTATGGCTTATACCGCTTGGGTTTACCGGGTGATGCGCGGCAAGGTGACGGTTAGATGTTCAAAATAACCAACATACAATGTACTGAGGAGATTAAGCATGTGGTATTTCGCATGGATCTTAGAGGTTGGTTGGCGTGCGCCTTGGCGATCATCAATGCGCTGTGGCTTGAAATCAACGAAGATCCGGATCAATAATCATCCTGGCAAATGATCGACATCACTGGGCGGAAGGATGTGCTGAATGAAATGAAGCGTACTTGTGCCTTAGCGTATCCTACATTTGTGCGCATTTTACTGGTTAATGAAAGCGATGCTGGATCATCTGGATATAGACCTGCATTCCCATTTATGCATTAGGGTTATTGCCGCGATAAACATATGTAGCATTCAAGTTAGACTAAAAAAACACCGACAATTAGCACCAAGCTGACAAAGTTTAGCCAGAAAGAAAACTCATATAAGATGTTCCTGGCAAGTTGTTTTAGGTGCTGGCAAGAAGTTGACTTTAGCAAAACCACCATGGCGATTACGGTAACACTGGCTGCACCGCTAAGTAAAAGCACTGGGCTAACCATCGGCAAGGTCAAATAGAAAAACAGGTAAACCAAAGCGCAAGCATCCGCCATAAGCAACAAAATGCCGCCCATACCGTTATCCGCACGATGTTGATGCAGCGCAGGCCCCCAGGTTGCCGTCAGGATAAACAAAGCCCACATCGCCGTTTTGTGCCAATAGCCTGGCTTGAAAGGGGGCTCATTCGGATAGCCCAAATCTTCGTTGTCATAAAATCCGCCATAAAAAAACCCATCATCCAAATTTCCGAAAAAAGTAAAAAAAACGAAATTGGCTTGCACCGCCACAAAAGGGAGCAAGGCAATAAGCAACCAGAAGCACTGATGCCGAGAGTAATCTTCATCCGCTACAAATTGGCCGCGCCCGTATTGGTAATGTGTCGCTATGGCAGCGATGATATAAACAAAGGTAGCCGAGATTTTTGGTATGAGGCCATGAGGGCTAGGAATATTAGAAATGTAAATATCGGATGGCCCATATGAAGCTAGTTCAGCGAAAAACAAGGCCGAAGCAAAAAACAAATACAGGCGCGAATCTGTATTTGCTTTGGGTTTGTCTGGCATGACATGCTGTTTGGCAAGCTTAGGCATAACCCTTTTCCCTAAATAAAAAGTACACTGACATCAAGGCAACGGTTTTCCTGCCTTGATGCCATGCCTTAATTTAATAATTACTGCCCTTGTGCAGTATAGAGATTGGTTAAGCTGGTATTACGAAATGAATTAGTAGTGAGCTGCAAGGTCATCTTTCTGCTTTGTATGCTCTTGACTTTACCGAAGCTGGTCTCCTTAAGGTAAGGGATGGTTAATACTGAACTCAGATAAGTCGCCGGTACGCTGGACTTGGCGGTTGTCGGTACAATCGAAAAAGCATAGGCGTACTTGCCAGTATTGGTCGGATCTGACAAAGTCATGGATTTAGGGACACTTGTGGAACCTGTTAGCACCACCGGAATAGTAATCACCGGATAGCCAAGGTCAAAACTGATACTGGGCATTCTTCCGTAAAAAGTCCTCAAAGCCGCTTTATCAATGGCGCTCAATACCGGTTTTTTAAGGCGATTGGGGTTGCAATACGCCATAATCGACTGGTTGTCGTAAGCACCAATTCGTAAATTGCCGAAGATGAGCTGACCTCCTACAGGAGAAGGGTCTTTGGCTCCACATGAAAATAAGCCTTGGTAAGCAATTGGGGTGTCGTTCCTATTATGTTCGTGCGACATGCCGATGACGTGGCCAAATTCATGAATGACAACAGCTTTGAAGCAATTTTCTTCGCTTATTTGCTGTTGAGCACACCCTTGCTTAGTTAAATCTGTAGACTTACGGGTGTATATTAGATTACTGATCATATTGAAATCTAAAACGAGACCGTTGGGCAATTTAGCTAAATTTCTACCCAAGGCTTGAGTGTAAGGTGGAGGTAAATTCGGAAATGGAAGCGGTAAATGGAGAAAAGCCGTAGAACTCACCAAAATCCTGACACCGGGGAAGCCAGCACTTAACGCAGGACACTGGCCCTTATCAACAAAATAGATTAGCGAAGCCGATCCGTTCCCGGTTGGGTTGGTGGTGAAATTAGTCACATCGCCCCAGGCCGCGTTGACATAGTTTAGGGTATTGATGCGCCGCTGCTTCCAGGTGGGATGATTGGCAGTATCGTTTATGGTCGCCAAGTTTTCCCAACACACCGGGAGTTCATATTTGTGGGTTGTGGTATTTAAAGTCAATGTCCAAAGCTGGTCGTCCCGGACAAACGCCTCCGGTTTCGGTGTTGCGTTAGCGATTGGATTAACTGCCCCGACAACAATCGGTAGTGAAGTGAGAAACAAAGAAGCGATTGCTTGCTTAAAAGCCATTGTAAAATCCTCGTTTTGGGTAGAGAAACAAAGCTGTATTTCGGAGCGTATGAAACACACTCTAGCTTATAAGTTATATCTGCTTGACTGTCAAACAAATCCTGGGCTTCCAATACCAGGCCATCCGCAGGAACCATATCTCCCGCAGAAAGCACAGTGAGATCACCCGGCACCACCTCGGTTACCGGAATATCGATGGCCTTCCCATCGCGGATGACCCTGGCTCGTACCGAAACCGACTGACGTAAGCTTTCCGCCGCTTTGCCAGCACGATGTTCCTGAACGAAATCCAGCGTTACACTTAACAACACCATCACCGTTATGATGACAAAATTGGTCATTTCGCCGGTAAAAGCGAAGATTGCACTGGCGACTAGAAGAAGGATGACCAGTGGATTTTTAAAGCGGGCTAGGAATTGCAGGATTAAGGATCGTTGCTGATGGTCTCGGAACAGGTTAGGGCCAAATTTGATTAGTCGCAAACGTGCCTCAGTACTGGATAATCCGGCTTCATCGGTAGCCAATGCTGCCTGGGTGTCTGTTAGTGGTTTCAGCCACCAAGCCTGGCTGTCAGGTGTGGCCTTGGACTTTATACTCGATTTGTTCATGTGATATACCAGGGACTAATAAGCTTTTGATATGAACCAGCACACTACGCCTTAACGCATGCAGCGCGTACCTCCCTTCAAGCGTGGATGCACCGTTGACATGTCATTCGACAACACCTTGGAGTATTTTCGTTTTTAAACAGTCTGACCTGATGTGCATTAGACATGATCGGTTATTTTTAGTTGTGTACGCAAGTTCTCAAGCTCTTCCATCAAGTCAAGTGCCAAAGCGACCTCTGCCAGGTTTACGCCCAAATCGCGTTGTAGCCTAAGTGCCGAACGAACACGCACTAAGCTTACGCTTGAAAAACGCCAAGAATGTAGCTCTTTCCCGTCTAGCTCGATTATGCCTTCTTCAACCAAGCTGATTACCCAGTCGGCATGGATGCCACAGGCGCGGCACAACTGCCCTAGTGTCAAAGAACCATCCTCGATGATTGTTCCAGTATGGGTAGTGGCTAAAAGTTAACTGATACGCTCGAATTATAGGAGACGACAAACCAATGGATCACGCCGTCATGCCACGTTGCGTCCTTGGAAAACGAAAGC
>JBEBJQ010000192.1:0-2117 GCA_040079795.1 Methylococcales bacterium | reverse complement strand
AGGCAAAATGTGTCTAGGCAGAACGCCAATGGATACTTTGCTGGATGGAAAACGGATTTGGGCACAGAAGAACCTGAACCAAATCTAATCTGACAGACACCCATAAAAATTGGTAACTGTCAGATTAAGTCTGAGCTAATACACGTTAACTTATAACGGAACTCCCCCTAAGTCATGCTCTAAAAGCTCATCTTATAGCCTAATTCAACAACACACCAAGAGGTGTAATTATGGCTACAACATCCAATTCATTACCCGAAACCGGATTCTTACGCATCTGGCAAATCGTAGGCAAAAAAAACAACATACCCGCCCTGATACCCATTAGCCGCACATCGTTCTTAAATGGCGTTAAATCGGGTAAATTCCCCCAACCCATAAAGTTGGGCATCCGAACAACAGCTTGGCGCGTCGAAGATATTAAAGCACTCATTGCAAAATTAGGAGTTAAAGCATGAGTGAGAAAACTATTACAAACGCGCCACCAACGAAGCCAATAAAAACAGCTAAAACAAAAACTGTAAAGCCAGTAAACCCCGTAAGAAAAGACAATCCTTTTCCTTTGGTATCCGCTGCTTCAATGACAGATAAGCCAATACAAATAGAATGGCTAGTTAAAAATATTCTTGAACAAGGGAGCCTTAATTTACTATTTGGTGAACCAGCTACGGGTAAATCATTATTTGCATTAGATTGGGCATTCTGTATGGTTGCAGGCATGGAGTGGCATGGCTTACGGACTAAACAAACTGATGTTGTAATTGTCGCGGGTGAAGGTTTGGCTGGTATGCAGCGCAGATTAAAAGCGTTAGAAGAAAAGTACGGCATAAAATCCCCTAAAAATCTATTTATCAGTAAAAAACCAGCTCAATTATTAGATAAAAGTAGCGCCGAAGCGGTAGCTACAAGCATTAAAGCGCTATGCCCTAATCCCGGTTTAGTCATTATTGATACCCTTCATCGAAATATGGATGGAGATGAGAACAGCAGCCAAGATATAGGCAAGTTTATCTATAACCTTGATACCTATATGAAGCCATTAGGTGCAGCCGTTCTTGTTGTTCATCACAGTGGACACAATGACAAAAGAAGAAGTCGGGGCAGTAGCTCAATTAGGGCGGCAATGGATGGAGAATTTTCAACTAATAAATCAACAGTTGACATCATAACCTTAGCTTGTCATAAAGCTAAAGATTTTGAAGCCCTTAACCCCTTAAGTTTTGAAATAAAGCAAACTGAACTTGGTTTAGATTGGCTAGATGATGAGGGAAAACCATTAACAAGCGTTTATTTGGTATCAAGCAACTTTAAAAGTAGCCTACCAAATGCAGGTAAGTTATCCGCACAAGACAATGCTGTTCTAGTTAGTTTAGATCAGGCTATTACCACATATGGAGAGAACCCAACAGCAGCAATCAAGAGTCAATTTGGATATTTTGATGCAGAGCCAGACGATCAAGCTAGAAAAATAGTAAGCGTCAAAAATTGGGAAAAAGAAGCAACTAAAGTAATTAGGTGCAAAAGTGTAACACCTGCTGCTTTACGGATGGCTTTTAAACGTTGTCGTGAAAAGCTTATAGAACAATGTGTTATAATTGAATGTGATGGTTATGTTTGGCGCGTTCATGAGTCATAAAACCGAACAACGAACAGAACCGAACAAAAGTGAACAAATGTTCTGGGTTACAATGCGAACGAACACGAACACACTTCTTTAGAAGTGTTCGGTTGTTCGCAACCTGTTCGCCATTAAAGCACGCACACCACGGGTAACAAAACCATTCATTAAAATAGCATCACCTTACGCACCAAGGTCTAAATAAATTTATTATTTAGTATAACAATCGTATTTCTAGCTCGACAAGTAATCTTGTATGCCCTGACTTTTTTATTATTTGAATAGCTAATTTTTTGTTTCTTATAGGTAGCAGTACCTATTGTAGTCTAGTCAATATAAGACTATGCTAATTTAATGGCATGTAGAGTGAGAGTCTTTTATTAACAATCTTTAGAGTGATAAGAGTTATAAATAAATCTGGTGTATGCCGAAGTTGAATTAGGTGGCGTATCCTGCTGAAATTTAGATTTAGCAGATCGAAAATAACAGCTCATTTAGG
>JBEBJQ010000191.1:0-2120 GCA_040079795.1 Methylococcales bacterium | reverse complement strand
AATTAACGCGCCGCAGCACGGCGCATAACGATTAACTGGCGGCCAACGGTCGCGTTGAATGACGGGTTATACATGAATAAATTTATACACTTAAAAACAGGAAAAATTTATAGGCAGTTGGCTTGTGCGACTGATTGTACAAGCGCGCGCGATGGAACTGGCGTTATTGTTTATTGCCCAGATGATGACGAACATGACGTGTTTGTGCGCGAAGCACAAGAGTTTGAAGAGAAATTCAAGCTATTGGATGAAAATGAATAACGCTAAGTTATACGACAACAATGTCGCTTAACTGCAAAAACTACGGAAATTATTCTAAATTAAACGGCGTTCTTGAGTAACAATGACACCTGATTTTGTCACCTTAAAAAAACATAGCGAGCTTACTGGGTTTTCTATCCACTCCATTCGGGCTAATATAAGGCGGGGGTATTGGCCTGAAAAAATCGTATGGATCAGGGTCAATGGCAGGATATTGATCAGGACATCGGGGTATAACGAATGGGCAGAGATGGCGGCGGGGTTAAAGCAGCTTCCGAAACAAGCATCCAAATCACCTTTATCTACAACGGGGAACAGTGCAGGGAGCGGATCAAGCTTAAGCCCACTCCCGTTAATTTAGATAGGGTCAGGCAGCACCGTGAATTGATACTGGCTGCGATTGAAAACGACACCTTTGATTATGCCGTCACATTCCCAAACTCTAAATACCACAAACGCAATAAGGACGCTGAAAAACCCAAGATTAAGCTTAAGGCATACTTGAACAAATGGCTGAATGAAAAGCAATACGGAGTGAAAAGCAGCACTTTCAACGGGTACATAAAAATAATAAACAGGATCAATTTGTCCATTGGTGATATTGCGTTGGAAGAACTTACCACAAAAGACGTGTCAGATTTCGCCCGCACCCTGCCGAGCGGGAACAAGACCATAGGCAACATCATCAGCCCATTACGCAAGGCATTGGATGACGCCGTACAGGACATGCTGATCGAAACCAACCCAATAAAGAACTGGGCGTACAAAAAAATAATGCCGCCCAAGCCAAGGATAATAGACCCGTTCACTAGGGAAGAACAGGAATTGATATTGTCAGAGTTGGCAGGGCAAAACCATAACCTCGTCAAATTTGCGTTATGGACTGGACTTAGGACATCTGAGTTGTGCGCTATCGAATGGGGCGATATTGACTGGAATAAACGGCTGATCAGGATAGAACGGGCAAAGACCCAAAGCACCCTAGAAGATGAAACCACCAAAACCGTATCAAGTATCAGGGACGTAAAATTATTGCGCCCTGCCCTAGAAGCCTTGATTGCCCAAAAATCGTTCACATTTTTGCAAGACCACAAAATATTCCACAACCCGCGCACTGATTTACCGTGGACTGGCGACCAGGCCATCCGTAAGACCTGTTGGTTGCCCGCGATAAAAAAAGCGGGGGTTCGATACCGAAAGCCGTACCAAACGCGACATACGTTTGCGTCCATGCTGTTGTCAGCCGGTGAAAATTTGGCGTGGGTGTCGAGGATGCTTGGTCATTCCAGCGTCACGCAAACCTCAAAAGCTTACGCCACTTGGATTCCTGATTCAATACCGGATGCCGGTGAAAAGGCTGTAAATTTGTTTTCAGATAATAAAACTTATGATTTTAAGCAGAAATAGTATTTTTAAGTCGGCGTTCAACTTTTGCGTTCAACATGGCTGACGTATGGGCTTTGCTTGCTTCTTCAATCGTATGAAAACAACCAAGATGCCTATTGGCGTATCTTGCTTGAAATTTATTATCTTTAGTTCGAGAAACGCCACATGGGAATTTTCCATCATTTTTTCTTGGAAAATTCAACTTAAGTTTTTTATGCATTACGGTTGCCAATAAAGCACGTTACTTTTTGGAATTTTTCAGTTATTTTTGGCATGGACGGGGGTTTTGTGATTTTTAAAAGAATAGATACATTTAAAACCATGTTATTTTACTCGATATTAAGTTATTGTAAAATAAGTATAAACACCTATTTGGACGGGGGTTCAATTCCCCCCGCCTCCACCAATTTTAATAAAACCACCTACGGGTGGTTTTATTATT
This sequence comes from Methylococcales bacterium, assembly GCA_040079795.1. GTDB lineage: Bacteria > Pseudomonadota > Gammaproteobacteria > Methylococcales > Methylomonadaceae > SXIZ01. Next base: position 31 of record JBEBJQ010000191.1, on the reverse strand, counting down.
TTCAACACAGTGTATTGATTGATCTTTACTT
>JBEBJQ010000190.1:0-2149 GCA_040079795.1 Methylococcales bacterium | reverse complement strand
TTCTCATCGAATTGGAAACATTACCAATTATACATAAACATGTGGGGAGAGGGGCAATAAGCGGCAGTAAATTACAAGCGATTAGCGCTCAGTTTTTTGAGGAAATTTCAATTTCTTTGATGATTGGCAAAAGTGGTGCAACATGGCTGGCAAGCACAACTATTTGGCGTGAGAGCCGTGCAGTATCTGAAAGGCTGGTGCGCAAATACTGGAGTGCAGATGCATCCAGCGCGTTAAAGGGCTCATCTAATAAAAGCACAGACACAGGCAATGATAAACCAACTGCGAGCATCAGTTTTTTATGCTGTCCCATTGATAGGGTAGCGGTACGCTCATTTTGCACATCGTGCAGATTGAATGCTGCAAGATGCTGGTGCAAATCTGCCCGCGCCGCTGGCGAATAAAGTGACAAATACAAATCTATAAGTTCACCAACTTTTAACCATGGCAAATGAGGTAAATCGCCGTTGCACAAAAAAGTACGTTTGCGAAACTCGATTGAATGCAATGCGCTATCAAATTCACCCAATTGTATAATGCCACTCTGAGCATTTAACGCGCCGCCAAGCAGCTTGAGTAGCGTAGATTTCCCTGCGCCGTTAATCCCTTTCACCCAAGTGATACCAACTTCAAACTCATCTGACCAATGATTAAAAATGGCTTGTTCTGAGAACTGAAAGCTTATTGACTTAGCGCTAAGTGTTGCCGTTTCTGATAAAATTAAAGCCACAACTCACTCCCGATGGCAGACAACATAACGATGGAAAAAGCCACAACTGCCGCTCTGCTTGTAGTATTCGGCTGTGTGAACCCAGAGATTACAATTAACAAAATAACCGTCAATGCAATATAGATTGATGCAATTTTCAGGCTTATTTGTCCAGCAGTTAAGTGCAACGCTGCCATACCCAAAATGGCTAATACAATACATGCAGGCACTATTGCCAGCAGTTTTGCTGAAAGCTTTAACTGTTCCATTGAGAATGGCAACGAAGTGAGCACTGGGCTAAATAGTGCTAAATTTTTTAAAATCGCAGCATTTCCAAGAGCGGTCATGGTGATTATTAACACGCTTGAAACCACTGCTAACCACACATGTACATTATTTGTTTCAGCGAACGGCTTCATCCAAAAATAAATACTTACTAATGCACCTGCTAGTAGCAGAGTTTGTCGTCGTCCAACCACGCCACCATCTTTGCGCCATAGCGGCAGCCACAATATGTAGTAGCAAAGTAGAAGTGTTGAGGATGCCGAAACAGTGCGCCCAAACAATCTGCCTCTTTGCGAAAAATCACCGACAACTTGCTTTCTTTTACCAAGCCTTGGCAATTGCACTGGATTCCGCCGCCACTGCAACCCTAATGTAACCAACAGCCATGTGATTGCAAAGGAAATGATTGTGACTAATATCCCTTCAAGCCATATTCCTTGCATCCATTTAGGAAACTGCCAAAGCCAAATTCCCATGGAAAAAAGATACGCCAACCCCAGCGGGCGCAACACCAACCAAGCAACAAACGCATCAGCCCTAGCATGTGTTGCTCGATTCACAGGCAAAGGGCGAAGGAATGTAAGTACATCGGTAGGAAGCAGCCATTTGTTGAGAAGCCAAGCGGGAATTGCCATCACAATAGTTTGCGTGGCAATTAACAAAATCGCAGAGCTAAAGTTTAGCGTGCACGCATAAAGCAAAGGAATGCAAAGTAAGGCCACTAAAGCCATCAAAGCAGATCCTAAAACGCCCAAAATATAGGGGCCGCTTGTTTTGAGTAGACGAACAAGCTCTGCAAGTGCGTAATTTGCAATTTGACAGCGAAAAATTAAATAGCAACTATTGTCGGCTAAGCCTTCTTCAAAATTTTCAGCATTTGTACTTTGCAATAAAATCATGACTTAAAGAAATTCTGTATTGATGAAATTACTTTACTCGCCCAGCCTGCTTTAAACCTTAGCCACCGACGAGCGCCAAGACATGCTGACTTGGTGTTTGCGTTTAACTGGGCGATTACCGCCGTAGCATTGATTGAGCAGCCAGTTAAGTGCGCTAAGGGTTACTTCACACCATGGCACATGCACAGAGGTGAGCCTTGGGGCTGAATATTCGGCGGTTGGGGTGTCATCATAACCCATGACCGATATGGTTTCT
>JBEBJQ010000105.1:0-12082 GCA_040079795.1 Methylococcales bacterium | reverse complement strand
ATCAAAATTAATCATGTGATTACTTCAAAAAGTAAATATAGCCTTTATATTTTTACTTATTCCCCAGGCATTTGTTATTGACAATTAAAGTTTTCAAGGGGGAATGTTATCGATTCCAAGTGTCGATACAGCTGGCAATTGTCTATTAGGTATTTCTATGGGGAAGATTATATTTTTAGTGGGATTTTTTTACGCGTAACCACAACATTGAGTTGTAAACTGTTTTGTTGTAACTGCTTTATTCTGTTAATAATGTAGCAATAGCTGACTTAGCATTACACTGAGCTATTGTTTCTGCTAGTTGCAATTCATTCAATTTATGTTTAATAGCTTCAGTACCATTAAAATTAAACACTTGATAATCCTTTTTAGCAAAAGTAACGGTTTGGCATTTCTTGAATGGCTGATTTTCAAATGGCAATATTGTAGGATTCTGATCTAAAGGTGCAGCCCCTTCCGAACTGGGGGCATAAATCAAAAATTCACCTTTCATCGCCAGCACAGCACGATATTGATTTACAGTGGTTAAATAAAGATAGCCTACTTCAACCTCTTTTTCTTTTAATCTCAACTTGTTAAACTCCTTGATTTATCCCGTTCTAAATTAGGCTTAAAATACGATTTTGTCTGGCATCATTTTCGACCAATATTTTTGATTATTTCTTTTAAAGGCACAAGGTTCATCGTCATTCTAAATAAAACCCCCTTATTTTTTAATAGCCCGTAACATTGATAAGTCCTTAACATAATATTGGTATGGTTCAAGGTATTCTTAACCGACTCCGGAAGTTGTTTGACCAAAATATGCAACATGTCATTATTTTTAAGTTGGCTTAAATAATGCCGGTCTACTGAAATATTGTGGGAGGTATAAACCATAGGGTTAAGTTTAAAGTCATGATTTTCAATTTGAGCCTTTTCTAATAAAGCACCTGAAGTGAGGCTACAAGGGAATATTTCTGGATATTTTGCAATTCGTGTTAATTCATCAAAATAATCAGATGGTTCCGCCAGTGAACCGGACAGGAAGTTTTTTACTGAACCATTGTGCAAATATTTTCTTTTGAGAAAATAACCTGTCCCTGGAATTAGGGTACAGTCTGCAATTTCATTTATATCAGGTAGGCTGTCAAATTTAGTATCTGCCAAAAATAGTGGTGCAGGTGTTTCCTTTTTAAATCCCAATAACACGGTTTTACTATCCGCTTTTATGGTAATGCGGTTGCCGAGGGTCAAGTTGGGGATGGTTGTTATTAGGGTCTTTTTAATGTCCAGGTAAATTGGTATCTGTGGTCTTACAGCATTGACAAAAGTAATCTGGTAATTGCTGAAGCGTAGGTTGTTCTCTGAAATAATTTGGTTTTCGTGATGTGCTTCCCGGTAAAGTTGGATTTGGTGCTCAATCAACGTGTTGAGTTGATAGCCCAGCACTATAGGGCCTTTAAATGGATTATGCGTAATCTGCAACCATTTATGTTTATCATGGAATAAATTAAAATCATCCGAAGCATTACGCGCGACTTCTATATGGATTTGATCAAAAATAAATGCTTGAATAGTCATCGGAAGATTGAATACAAGTTAATGAAAATACCTTTTCTGTCGTTGATCATGGTCATTACAACAAGGTGTTGTATGCCCTCCTTGGGAACTAACTTTGGAAGCCTCCCCCGTCCTTGCATGTCCCCTGATTGGATTCACGGCCTGCCGGTAAATACTCAATTTCTGGCAAAACCACTTCCCACTGGGCACATTTAACCTTTCCTAATTCACTGGGTTTTGCCTTCCGAACCATAATAGCCGCAACCCGTACGGTTATGATTGTACCTGATGGCGGCTTAAATGCCTGTGCCATGCGGGTTACGGTTACGCCGTCAGGATTGGCAAGTTCCCAGCCTGGCTTACCATCACTTCTGGCCCGCAACGTGAGTTCACACCCATAATCCAGGTCGGCAATGGCCCGATGTATAGGTTTATCCGATACAAAATAACCAGGCCATGACAGGATAACCTGTGTTGAATCAGCCATCCATGTGCGATAAACAAAATCTTGTTTTTTATTGTGGACGGTCGGCTGAGATTTAACGCAAAGGCCAGAAAAATCGCGGATAAAGGCGTGGGCCCCAGTTTGCCTTGAACAAACAGTTAGGGTTTTACGGGCGCGGGTCATTGCCACATAAAACAAGCGTCGTTCTTCATCGGAGCGCTTCTGCCACCCGCCTGCATCCAAAATCAATACGTGATCGAACTCCAGCCCTTTGGCGCTATGGGCAACCATTAACAACATCGGTGCATGGCGACTATCACTGGCCGGGCTTTGGCTGCCGCATTTAAATTCATACAGTGCTTCGATAATATCACCCACAACCAATGGGCTATCGGGGTGAGTTGACCCGCATTCAATAATGAATTGCGCCAGCATTGCCCGAGAAGGTGCGTCGATACGATCCAACACATTTTGACCGAAACGGCCTCGAAACCAGCGGTTTAAAACACCACTGCGGAGTAATACCCGATAGTGCCGGGTTTTTCGTTTTTGGCCTTTTAACAACGACAGCAAGCACTCACCTTCGCGTGTGCTATGCAAGTCCAGCAAATATTTTTCCCGCAGCAATTTGACCGGGATATTATTTAAACGGCACACTGCCTCCATTGGCCCTAGCGTTTCCCAATGCCTTGCAATAATGGCAAACCGTCCCCAGTGGCTAGCTTGTTCAGGGCTTTGTAGCTGATTTAAACGTAATAGTTCAGCAAGCGCTACTTCAACTTCGCCGAATAATTGCGCTGGGGTCTCAAGGATATGGACACGGCCCAAGGCCAATTTATCTAACGTGGCATATTCCCCACCGTCAGGCAACCCTTTACGCGCATAATTGATCCTGATGGCTTGCTGGTTTTTCATGCGTTCTTGTGCGGGCGCAATGACTTGGTTTGCGCAATTAATAATATTTGCTGTGGAGCGGTAATTCTCGACCAAATAATACGTTTTTGCCTGATAATCGCTGGCAAATTGCTTGATGAAGCCCGCTTTTGCGCCTCGAAATGCATATATATTTTGATCGTCATCACCTACCGCCAGCAACGATAGCTTCTCTTCTTCATTATGCAATGATCGTCCCGCCACTGCACTGATTAGCGCGTAATGACCAGCATCGATATCCTGATATTCATCGACCAACAGGTAGCGCAAACCGGCCAGCAAACGGTCGCGTTGCACGGCAAGCCCGCTGTCCTCATCTGCTGTAGTTTTCTGTAGCTGTACGGTCGCAGCTTGGATGACTTCATTAAAGTCAATGTCTTCGTTATGTTCTTTTGCCACAGCATAACTGGTGCCGGTTAAGCGCATCGCTAAGCTATGCAGGGTTTGCACCGTGACCCCAGCCGCATCGTTTCCGACCAGCGCCCATAGCCTCTGCCGGATTTCGATAGCCGCTGAACGGTTATAGGTCAGGACCATAATGTCTTCTGGCAACACCATACATTCCCGCAATAACCAGGCGACGCGATGTACGATGACGCGAGTTTTGCCTGATCCTGGCCCTGCCAGAACCAAATGGCTACCTTCCAAGGGTGCTGCAACGATTGCTTGTTGCTCGGGGTTTTGTAAACCAGTCAAAATCCGTTGGTGGGAGATTTCAGTGGTTGCTATCTCTAAAATGTCACTACGGCCGGCAAAATATTGCTGTACAAATTCAGTCCGGTCCATTGAAAAATAATCGACGACGAATGACATGGCCGCCTGAATTTTGCCTATCGCCAAACGGGCATATTCTGCCATTACATGCACTTGAATGATTTTATCTTGGTAATGCAGCGCCAATTCAGCATAATCGGATTTTTTAAACTGCCGCCGTCTGGCCTCAGCATTAAGCTGGATGTTCATCGCCGAACGGAAGATGGCCTTGCCGCGTGCCAGATGCAACACTTCATTAGTGTCCAGATAAACCAATGCAGCGGCCAGTGCCACAGGCCAGTCGCGAATGTCCAAATCCTGCAAGGACAAGTCAGTTTGTAAGGCTGCCTCAAGCTCCCCTTGTTTGCAGGTGACCAGTAGGTTATTGCCCTGACGGGCCTTAAGAAAATAACTCAGCAAGGCTTCTGCCAACCGCAAGCGTTTTTGGCGGATGGTTTCTATTTCCTGCCAGCTTCGCAGTAACTTCAGCATGCGGTTGTCTTGTCCGGCGGGGCGTATGGCAAAAAAACCGCGTTGGCCATTCATGCCACCAAAGGCTTCAGCAAAAGATTTCAAGAGCCGTGAAAGCTTGTCTGGGGCCAGGTCGACTTGGGTATCACGGCGTAAACAATCACATAGACGGCGAATATTCAAGATCTGCCATTGTTCTTGGTCGGCATCCGGCGAGGCCTCGCGGAGGTTAGCCAGGAGCGCATTTTCCAGTTTCCCCAAGGCAGAAATTCGGTTGGCAGAGTCAGGGTCACGATACAAGGTCACACCAATTTCGGTATCATTGGAGACCAGCTTTAGGCGATCCAAATCGCGCAGCAGTTTTTGCACTTCCAGCGAGTTGAGTCCTGTGGACACCATGAGCTCATCGGTACTAATGCCTTCGGTGTCGCTGGCCTGGATCAGATGCGACATAACCTTGAGATACGCTTCAATATTGGTTTGGGTGCCAAGCTGCTTTTCCAATAGCGCTTTCGCTTCCTCTAGGGTTGCCACCAACAAGCTGCCCGGAAAAACCCGCGTGTGGTTTTCATGGCGTTCCAGTAAGCGCGCTTCTTCAAGCCAAGCGACCGCAATACGCACTTTGGTATCGGAATCACTAGCATCGGGATCAATGCCGTGTTTATCGGGTATTTCCAGCAGGATTTCACCGCTGCTTACCACCACTAAGCCATCTTCACTGCGGTCTTTTCTTTCGATAACCCGTAGCGCCTTCAGAATCGCATAAATGTCATGCTGGGTCAGCTTGGAATTGCGTAACAAACGGAATTGCACATCCAAATCGGCATTATCAAATAACAACACGCATCGGGCAGGGGTTTGGTCGCGTCCCGCCCGCCCGGCTTCTTGCAGATAGTTTTCAAGCGACCCTGGCGTATCCAGGTGAATGACCAAGCGCACATCAGGTTTATCAACCCCCATACCAAACGCATTGGTGGCAGCAATCACCCGCAAACTGCCGTTGATAAAGGCTTCCTGAACTTGCCGTTTCTGTTCTGGCAACATTCCGCCATGAAAGTAGCTGCAATCGACTCCAGCCGATTTCAGGAATTCAGCGACTTCTTCAACAGTTTTCTGGCGGGCGCAAAAAATGATGGCACCGCCATCTTCTTGCAAGGCCTCTTTTAATAGCCGTAATATTTCTGGGTATTTGGAAGGTCCGGGGATGGCAAAAACTTCATATAGCAAGTTTTCGCGTTGGACACCTCCAGTCAATGTTTCTAGCGTTAATGTTAATCGCTTTTGAAAGTGTTCGCGGATGTCCTCAACCACATCCGGTTTGGCGGTGGCAGTAAAACAAAACACAGGGGATGGCTTATCATTTTGCCGGGCCTTAATGAACCGTGACACATACAGATAATCGGGACGAAAGTCATGTCCCCATTTGGACAGACAATGCGCTTCATCGAATACCCATGCGCTGATCTCCCGATGCTGTAATGCATTGCCAAAAGCGGTGCTGCGAAATTGTTCCGGTGCCACAAAAATCAGCCCCAAATCACCTAAACGCAATTTATCCAACATCATCCGGCGTTCCAACGGCGTGAGCAGGCTATTGAGATAACCCGCGCAGGTAATACCCCGTGCTTCCAGTCCATCCACTTGGTCTTTCATTAACGATTGTAACGGGGAAATAACCACCGTCAAACTGCCATTGCGGTAATAGCTTGCCAATGCCGGCAATTGGTAACACAAAGATTTTCCGCCGCCAGTCGGCAGGATAGCTAATGTTGAAATGCCGGCAAAACCGTTTTCCACAATCACCTGTTGCAACGATTGGCCATCTGGCGTGCAGGGCTTTGGCCGAAACTGGGTAATCCCCGGAAAATACCTGGGCAACAGTTGCAGCAAATTATGCTGTTCTAGGCACCAGTTACAATTAGGGTCCTTACAGGGCCTATCGCGTAACAGCCCGATCACTTCCCGGGTTTTAGGCATAGACAAACTGACCCAAGGCGGCAATACGGAATTACCGCCCGCTACCCGCAACCATGCCAAGGCGTAAGCAAGCGGCTTATGCCAGTCGGGGTCAAGCAAAAATTGGCTAACTACCTGCTGCAGGCTTGTGCGGCAAACTTTGTCTTGCGTCGCCCTTTTCCACGCGGCTTGTGTTGCCTCTAAAGAGGGGCGGGCCACTTGACGTAAGGTGAAGAAGAAATTGGCCATGCCTTTGCCATTGGCCGTTGAGAGCAGGAAATGCAAACATAATGCTTCATCGGGATGCTCCGCAACCAGTTGTATCAGTGCTTCTCGCTGTTCCAGAAACAATTCATACGCCAATTCAGCATCCCGGACCGGATCGTTTCGGGTAGTGGTACACAACTTGTAGTCTTTAACCAGGCGGTGATAAGGATTTTGGGGGAATGCCACTGGCGAGAGTTCCAGCGTATCGACTAAGGGCAACTGATGTAGCGCCAAGTTGGGATGCAGTGCCAACAAAGCCGGTTGGTCGAAAACCGTAATGTTATGGCCAAGCATGAAAGCTGCACCATGGGTGATTTCATCGAGCTTGGCAACCAGATCAGATGCCTTGCCAAACAGGCGTAATCGAGCATCGGTATCGGGCCGGTAAGCGCCTATTTCGCGCAGTTGCAGATGATCGTGGCGGTCGGTTTCAATGTCAATACAAAGACACTTGGCTCTGGGTTTTTGGGGAAGTTGAGCCATGATTGGGTCAGCAATAGGTGACGGTTTTACGTCAATATAAAAAACGAAGGTTTTCCGATAGTCACAATCATGCTGGATCTATGATACTGATCACACGATCGACTATTTCGTTAATTGTTGCCAGGTCCAAGGTTTCAATAAAACGCGCTGAACCCAATCGCTCTCTAGCTTCAATATCAAATGAACGTACTTGGTTACAAACAGCAACGCCACTTGTATCATGGCCTGTAATTGAAACAGTTAAGCCGTTTTTTCTGGCAGATATCCCACTACTGGTAATGGGTACAGCCATAACAATACCAAGAGCGTTAATTTCTTTTGGTGTAATCACTACAAATCGGTGACGGTCTTTCATTTCACGACCGGCAATTGGGTTTGGGTCAATCCAATAAACATCCCCTTTTTGGGCTATTTTTTGACGGCTCACAGCTCCCTTCCAACCGGTTCACCTTCATGTGCCCAAGCCGTTTCTGCGTTCAATTGGGCCATGTTTTCTGATGTAACGCCTTGCAATAGTTCAGTGAGCGTGTAACGTTTTCGCTGGGCCTTAAGGATTGGCCTGGCGGTAAAAACATCCCCATTAACTTCCAGTTCTAATGTTGTGCCTATTTCAACCTTGAGCATTTTTAGAACATCAGAAGGAATGGTCATGACCGCAGCCCCGCCTTGCTTTCGGATATTAACGGTAATCATAAAAAATACCATGTACGAATTATAATGTGCTACAAATATAGCACATAAAATCGAAGGCTTATTGATGTGTGGCAAATTATTTTTCCGTTATTGGCTAAAGGTTGGATTTGAATAACCAGTTTAGCGAAACCTTTATTAGAGCTGTCTAAAATATAAGCATTTCTTACACTAATACATTCAGGTGGCAGGTCAGCATTCAGTTTTTACAATTTAAAGTAAAAAGATTTTGTTACAAACACAATGAAAACCGGTTGTTGCTAGCCAAAAGGCTCAAATTGTCACATACTTGGCATTTATTGAATTAATGCTGACCAATTAATTTAAGGGGAGAAGTGCTATGGCTGAAAGCTTATTTGTATTAGTGATTATTTTTACCGCTTACGTTTTTTATTCGCGTGCAAATGAGGCCCAGGCAACGACAACGTCCGAAGTGCCTGAGCAGCCACCGGCGAAATCGGTGGCAGAAAAAGCCATCCAGCCGACTGCCGTCAAGCCAGAAATTGCAGCTTCCCCCAAACCCAAACCAAAGTCCAGTGCAAAAGCGAAAGCCCCCACACCCTCGGCACCAAAGTCCTCCCCTATAAAAGCTACGCCACCAAAGTCAGTGCCCAAGGTTACCGGTAAACAAACAGCCCCAACGAATGCGAAAAAAGTTGTCCCAGCTCAAATAACCCCTAATACAAACCTTGGTAAAATCAGCCTTAAAAATCCGGTCACCGGCGAAATTGATGCTCCCCACAGTAACTATCGTTTTACCAAACGCTGGATAAAAGAAGCATTGGTTACTGAAGGGCTATTAGACAAAGTCTATAAAAATACAGAGCTTGACGGTGCTGTTGAAGAAAGGATTAAAGCGGCTGTCAGTAAGCTTGAAGCAATGGATAATTATCGGGCCTAGTCCGGCAATCATTTACTCATCCAGTTATTATGCCTAACAGGGGGCCTGTGTGCGGCTGGCATTATTCCACATTCGTAACTTCACGAATTTAAAAGGCTCATGTGGTTTGTTGGGGAATACCCATAACAAGGCCGTTAACCGTATCACCGTTTAATATGGTTTGGCCTAATATTATCGATAATCAGGCTACCTAAATCAGGGCGGCCTTAACTGCGTTTTGACTTTAATTTTTTATATATGCTGAAATAAAATATAGTTATAAAGATATTGGCAATTCACTTAACCTATCCATTTTTTCAAGGAATATCCTCATGAACAAAACAGATCTAATCAATAGCATGGCAGAACACGCTAAATTGAGCAAAGCAGACACCGGCCGCGCCTTAGATGCGTTGGTCAAAAGCATCGAAAACGCATTAAAAGCCGGTGATACAGTTACCTTAGTCGGTTTTGGCACTTTTGCGGTCAAAGAAAGGGCAGAACGTACTGGCCGTAACCCGCAAACCGGCCAGGAAATCACCATTGCGGCTGCTAGGGTACCCTCCTTTAAAGCGGGCAAAAGCTTGAAAGAAGCTGTTGGCGAATAAGCGCCCCAGATCGTGTAACCAATAAATTAATGCAAAATTGCAGGGGAGTTGTGTGGCATTAACCAAGGCAGAATTTTCTGAGAAACTGTTCGACGAATTGGGCTTAAATAAAACTGAAGCAAAAGACATCGTCGTGCAATTTTTTGAAGGAATTAAAAATTCTTTAGTGCAGGGCAGGGCAGTTAAAATATCAGGGTTTGGAAATTTTGGGCTGCGCGATAAAAGCAGCCGTCCTGGCAGGAACCCCAAAAGCGGCAAAGAAGCCACGATCACAGCCAGACGTGTAGTGACATTTAAAGCGGGCCAAAAACTTAAGGCACGCGTCGATTTGGCAAATGTAAACTCAATTGGCACCTGATTGTGTGTGTTTGGTTTACTGCTAAGACTACCCTTGGTCGATTGCAAATCGCATGTGGGTGTTTTGACTGAATCTTTGCCGGATGTCTGTTGACGAGGCACATTTATTTCTTGGGTAGGCTAATAACTTGCTTTGAAGGAGTCTGCGATTCAGTCCTGCGCAAGAAAGTTGGCGCAACGTTCCAGCGCTGTCCTGACCCAGTGATTATCGTAACAGTCTTTCGGTTGTACTTGGTTATAATGCCACTAAGGATGGGATGCCCATCGGGTTGAAAGGACACCCGTTCACCAATGCTAAAATCGAGCATATTTGCATGTGCCCGCATTTGTTGCAGGAACTTTAAGCGCTCGACTACCCGATTGTTCAGGTCGATGAGCTCTGCCTCGGTCAGCCTGTCGATGTCAATTTTTATCATTCAGCGTTCTTTCAACTGTATTTATCGGGCATCTTGCTAAGGCCTATTTTGTAATAGGCCAGCGCTGTGACATCTGGGTCAATTTCAATATGCCTCTCAGGAGGCAGTACAGCAGGCCGATCCCTTACAAATTCCATTTCCCCTCAAGCGGGCCTAGGGACTACGGCGAGCCTTCGTAACCTAAGCGTTATAGCCAACCGGGATTTTCATCATGCATAGCTTTAGTGCGAACTCCAATATCTGCATGGAGTTGGGTCAGTGTGTCCACCTTCCTACCCAGCCATTTTAACCGCGCCTTAAAAAGCCATTATTTATGGATGGAATGGTGTAATGGAACCCAGATCTCGAATGGCCCAAATAATGCCCTAAGCTGCCTGCTGATTATTAATCCAATCTAACTATTAAAACTTAGTCAAAAAGATGAGTAGACCTTATGTTTAAATTCTGTAGGTTATCGGCTAAAACCCCACTATAAAGGCGTGACATTTTCCGCTTGCGGGCCTTTTTGGCCATTGGTTACTTCCATAGTCACTCGTTGGCCATCTTTCAAGGTTTTGCGGCCATCACCGCTATTGATAGCGCTAAAGTGTACAAATACATCTTTGCCGCCCTCTTGTTCGATGAAGCCGAAGCCTTTGTCATCGTTAAACCATTTTACTTTGCCTTCTACAAGTGCTGACATAAATCTCTCTTACTATAAAAGCCATTACTGGCGTGTTATAGGGTGATTGTTGACAAAAACCCTGAAATATCAATTAGCGGAAGCATTCCCAGGAAATAATCTAATAAAACTAATGCATTAATAACCCATGTGATCGAATTAGACGTTTTATATTGGGTTTTTCAACGTTATTGACTTGCTAAAAAGTGCATCCTATCGGCTATTCTTTCAAAGCAATAGTTTCTGAACGATCGATGATCGTAAGGGTTATTTTATCTTCTTGAGCTAGCCAGCCGATGCTGCGCTGGATAATTTTTTCATCTTCAGGGAGTTCCCGAATCAATTTTGCAACGGTAGTGGCGCCATTTGTATCCAAGTATCTCCAAATACTGCCAGCAGTCGTACCCACGAGTTCTTGCATGCTGATTTCTTTAGCCTGTGCAACCGGTTTTACTGCCGCTTTCTTTGTAATTTTAGGGGCTGGTTTAGATATAGTGGGCTTAACTTCAGCAACTGGCTTTTTAGGCTTTTCCTGGCTGACTTCGGTTGCCACTGGCTGTTTAGCCTTTACCAGATCGGCTGGGGAATGGGTTGTGGTTTTTTGTTTTGTCATAATTAAAATAAATCGATATAAGTTAGAAAAACAGCGTTTAGTATAAACAACAATTCAGCCATATAACACCATCATTCAAAGGGTTTTTATACAAATACACTTTTTTTTGGCGTGATTTTAGGCAGGGTCAAAAACCAGCCTAAAAATGGCGATGCATGTCCCGACTTTGGTGAAGTATCCGGGCAATGATAATGCCCTCGACCTGGATGGTAAAAATCAGAACATGCTTTTCGACATTTAGGCTTTTATAGCCTTCTGGTATGTCGCCCCTGCTATGGCCAATTTCCGGGTTTCCTGACAGTAATTCCATACCATCATAGAGCGCTTGCAAGTAAATATCCATTTGCCGTTCGCCATATCGGGTAAAGGTATATTGGGCAATATCCCTTAGATCGTCTTTAGCCAGTCCTGAAAGTTTAAGCTTGAGTGTTTTCTGGTATGGCATCGATGCTGCTGTAGGGTTCGCCGTTTTTAGCCTTACGGATTGCATCCTGCTTGATCTCTTGCAGTAAATTAGGGGTGAGCGCAATTGTCTCACCACGTTCTACCGCCTGAATACCCTTGGTAATTGCTTCCTGAAACCGCTTTGCCCGTTCTTTCTCCTCTCTCATCCGGCGCACAGCGTCACGGACAAGTTCAGTTTCATTGGTGTAAAACCCGCTCAAGACTTCAGTTTTGATAAAATTTTCGTCCACATCAGCAAATCGAACATGCATGAAAAACCTTCCTTATGAAATGAACACATACCTAAATAGTACCAAAATTAACCCTATTTTTCAACGGTTACTCTTGGAGAGAATTCAAAGCATAAAGCCAATAGTTGTCGAATAAACGCCTCACCCGATTTTGAATCTAATCACTTTGGGCTCCCGGTATAGACAATTATAGTTATCTATACCGGGAGCCAAATAAACTAAATTATTTATCGATAGACTGAAAAAAATATGCATAGTAAATGGCGAATTACCTGAAAAACAAGCAGTTATTGGTTGCGGTGGGGTTTGGTG
>JBEBJQ010000189.1:0-2192 GCA_040079795.1 Methylococcales bacterium | reverse complement strand
GGTACATGACCTGCCAGACAATGTGACTGAGTTGAAAAAGATTCGTAGCGCCCACCACCCAGACCGCAATAACCCTGATTCTGACCATGATCTCTATCAAGCAGTTATCGAGAAAATGGACAGGATGCGTGCGGTGAGTATGTAAGCTACACAAATGGTAAAGTGCCATGCAAATGAAAAAGCCCTGCAGAAATGTAGGGCTTTTTTTATTTTCCGATTTCTATTGAAAATAAAAATACCAACCCCATAGGATAAAGAACAATACCAACAATTTTCATAGGGGATAAAAATGGCTACTATTGAGTATTTGGAAAATGAACGCATAAAACTGTGGGAGAAAATTGTTGAGCTTCAAGACTTGATTAAGAAAAAAACTTCAGATTATGAGCATGAGGCAAAGCAGGCGTCAAAAAAATGTTCTGAATATAAAAATAAATGTGAATCTAGTCAGAATGAAGCTAATCGCCTACTTGGAAAAGTACAGGAAGTATCTAATAGAATACAAGAATCTAAAGTCACTTCCCTTATAACAGAAATTGAAGTTTTCCATACGGAACTTGCTCCAAAAAAACAGGCAATAACTGAACAAGTAGTGGAACTTGAAAAGTTATTTGCAGACCATGATACATACGCAGAGCAACTTCAAGAATTAGAAAGCATATCCACTTCAGCCGATGAGTCGTCAACAAAAATTGATGTTATCTTCAAACACCTTACATCAAGAAAAAAAGAAGTTGACCAGCTGTATTTTGAGGTGTTTGGATATACTGAAACTGACGAAGCTACTGGTAAGAAGATAGAAGTTGCTGGATTGAAAAATGAGCTTGATAAAACTTACTCTGAACTAAAAGATAGATTTGAGAAGTTTTCATCTATTAAAAATCAAGAATTTAATGATACTTTAAATGGTTGGAAGGCTGAGTATTCAAGCACCCTTCAGAAGATAGAATCACTCTTGCCTAACGCATTAACTGCAGGTTTAAGCCACGCTCATTCAAAGAAAAAAGATGATGAAATAAAAGAAAGTTTAGAACTAGACAAGATGTTTAAAAAGTATATTTATGGCTTATTAGCTATATCTCTTATACCTTTTGCAATAAGCATCTATATGCTTTTTCATGGTGTTTCATTAGAAGAATCTATACTAAAAATGCCTCGATTAATATTATCTATAATTCCACTGTACATTCCTGTCTTATGGGTTGCAATTTCAACAAACAGAAAAATGAATTTATCTAAGCGACTTATTGAAGAATACACACACAAAGAAGTTCTAAGTAAAACATTTGAAGGGCTGTCTAAGCAAATTGAGGATATTAAAAATCCTAAGACTTCCGCAGATCTGAAAATAAAACTACTATCAATCATTTTAGATGTGAGTTCAGAAAACCCTGGAAAGCTTATATATGACTACAATAAATCAGACAATCCACTCATAGATAAAATTCCAGGAATGCCAAAACTTGTCGAAATGCTAGAAAATAAGCCAAAAATTTCTGTATAGCTACTCCGCTTACGGCGCATTACGTAAACTAATGCGCTCTACAAACCAAAAACACATGCTCCAGCACCCGCATGGATACTGCCTCGCAGGGCATATGTTTTTAGCATTTATGCATACTGTTATATAATCCTACTCTCTAAAATTACCATACCAACACATTAGGACAAAAATGATCGCAAGTAGCAACATTGCTTTAAAAGTACCTTTCAATGAAAAAGACCAAGCAAAGTCGTTAGGGGCGCGTTGGAATGCGGAGGCTAAGCAATGGTATGTGCCGCAGGGTGTGGAGGCTGCGCCTTTTGAAAAGTGGTTTACCGATGCAACCAATGCAGCGCCTACGCATGCTGCGTCTAAGCCTGCGACGAAAACTATGCCGCAAGCCAGTGCAGGTGCCGCCACGCAAAATACGCCTTTAGGCGATGATATTGATGCCATTAACGCACGATTGCGCGATGCTTATGAAGCGTTTGATGGTGATGCGTTTTAATACCCAATGGCGCGCCGCAAGCACCACAATGTGTATGTGATTGAGCTATCAAAAGACGTGCTGTTTGAGGGTAAGTTTAAAAAATGCAACCCCAATTACATTACAGGCAAACCCTGCGTGTATGTTGGCATGACAGGTTTAGACCCCGATGTGCGTTTTGATAAACACAAGGCGGGCATTCAATCTAACCGCTATGTAATG
>JBEBJQ010000188.1:0-2219 GCA_040079795.1 Methylococcales bacterium | reverse complement strand
GATATATCATGTCGGCGATGCCCTGTATTTGACATGCTTTTCCTTCAAAATTATTGAGATAGAGAGATTATCTCATAATCTTGTGACGACAGTATCTAGAGATGATGAATACTTGATAACCCAACGATTCAATGTCGGGTAATCAATTTTGACATTACGTTCAGTAAATATTTCTTCCAAATCTCGATACGAAACCCCATATCTGACCTAGAAAAACACAGCGTACAAAATAAGAACTTTAGGGAAATGGGCGCCGCTAAAATTGATTATCGTTTAATTCAGAAATCGCAAAATTCTACATCAGACTAATAAACTTTGCGACACAACCAATCCTCGTGCCAGAAAAAGACCCAAGCGAGACCGCAAGCCCTTTTTTAAGCAGGCAATTTTCGACGAGCGATTTCGCATAATTGAGCGGGTGTTCGCATGGGAAAACAAGTTCCACAGACTGCTGCTTCGCTTCGAGCGCCCCAGTCAAGTACATTGCCCCTTGAAGTCGCCCGCCTAAACCTGATCAACCTCCGGCACTACCGCCAGACCTAATCTTTCAGGGTCTATTGATGGTTTCAATATAGCTCATCGTAAGCCGTGTTTCCACTCGTCTGCTGAATGCCAAAAATACCTCCATTGGACACAAACACTCCCACAATCGGCTTCTTTAAGCTCCTTTCCCGCATCTTATTTCAGTTTTTGGCTGTACCGCTCGATCGATGCCAATTTCGATTAAAACCCGCAATCAGTTGATCGAGTTAGCAACCCCTATCAGCTTAAATCTTGAAGGGATCGCTCACACAGACTAATTGTACGACATAACCGCTATAGCTTCCTTAGCGATAATTTCATGCAGCGATTTGGTAGGATGAATTCCGTCCCAAAAAACATAGGTATCCGGTTTTTTGCATTTGAAAGGCGGTTGATTGGGGGTCACACAGGCTTCTGTGGCATTGTTAAAACCATAGGGTTCAGGATTTTCTACCACAGCATTTACAAGAGCATGCACATCTAATAAGCGCACATCTATGCCCTGGGCATGGGCACCTTGTATCAATAACACCAGGTTATCATTAAAAACTTGGGTTAAATAAGCAGCACCTGCAGGAGCCCCTGGAATTAAACGCAATGCGGGCGTTTTACCAATATCCGGTGCATTCATGATTAAAAAATGACGGGCACCACGGCCATAAAGATCGCTAAAAGTTCCTGCTATATTTTGAAGTGCGGTTTGAATAATCAGTCCAGCGGTGCCCGGCTCACCAATTGCCGCAGCTGCAAACGCATCCCTGACATCGTTGCCCCCCATTGCGATAACAACCAAGGTATTTTCCGAGGTTACCGGAAAATCATTCAGATAAACTTGCTTTTGGGTTTCTAAATCAACCCGGCAAGGTGCATTAATCGTTCGTGCCCTGGCACCGCCAACCGCATAATTACTAGCTTTTTGGCCAGCATTTTGAAAGGCAGGGCGGACATTACCCGCAAGTGCCATTGCCTGGGCTAGACCTTCCAGCCAAGTGGCGCCATTGGTAAAGTGATGCCCACCTATTGCATAAGGGCTGCCCGGAATCAAAAAATCATCAAGCTCTGCATAAGGTGGGACACTCTGTGAAATACCAGAACAAGCTTGATTTTCCGGTTTAGACAACAAAGCAAAAGCATTACCGGTATCACTGATGCTGTCTCCAAACGCTACTATCCGCTCAAAGGGGGCGTGTTTTGCCAATACCTGTGTTGATGTAAAGGTAATCACAAGCAATATTGCCAACTTGGTTATGCTTTTTTGAGAATGGTGAAATGGTTTCATAAAAAATTTCCTAAAATATAGTTATTCTTAATTAGTACATGAATTAGCATTTTATGCTTAACATGTTGGACTTTAAATTACTCGCTGATCGAATGAGTGAAAAGAGGTTGTGTCGCAAAATTTAGCTGAAGCCAGAGATTGCGGTGTGATTCAAACGAGGGTTACACTTTCTGCATAACGCTCCAAAGCTGAAACCTTTAGTATCAGGGGATTTAGCCCTTTGATCGCCGAAACAAGTGTCACCTTAAAACTTGGCAAATTGAACCACGCCCATAACTCGCAGCCCAAAAGCGCCAAAAAGAAAACTTTACTGGAACGTCAGATAAATGCTTCCGTCCTCAATGACTCATAGCAGTGACATCTCTAAAAAAATCATAGAGTGACATTTTTACATTGCATTAACAGTGTATGTTAATGC
>JBEBJQ010000187.1:0-2238 GCA_040079795.1 Methylococcales bacterium | reverse complement strand
TGACAGAACATAGACATCATCTGGCAGGTATTTTGTCGCATGGGCAGAAACAATGGCTGGAAATCGGTATGCTGCTGATGCAAGAGCCTAAAGTGATGCTGGTTGACGAACCAGTTGCCGGCATGACTCATCAGGAAGTCGAACGCACCGCGCAGCTCTTATTATCGTTGCAGGGCGAGCGTTCTATCATCGTGGTCGAGCATGATATGGAGTTTGTACGCTCTATCGCACAGCACCGGGTGACGGTGTTGCATGAAGGTTCTGTACTGACCGAAGGCAACATGGATGAAGTGCAGAACGATCCGCGCGTTAAACAGGTTTACTTGGGGGATTGATGCTCAATATTACGGCGTTAAATCAATATTATGGCGGCAGCCATACCTTGTGGGATTTGAATTTTGAAGTGCCTGCCGGTTCCTGCGTATGCCTGATGGGACGCAATGGGGTTGGTAAGACCACCTTGCTGAAGTGCATCATGGGGCTTATTGCAGTCAGGGATGGCGAGATAACGTATAGCGGTAGCGCCATTAGCCATGCCAAGCCGGAACAACGTGCCGAACTGGGTATCGGCTACGTACCGCAGGGACGGGAAATTTTTCCCTTGTTGACCGTGGAGGAAAACCTGAAAATCGGCCTACGGGCGGCACACAAACAAGGTATCAAAAAAGTCCCTGAGCATATTTATGATATTTTCCCGGTGCTGAAACAAATGCTCAAACGGCGCGGCGGTGACTTGTCTGGTGGCCAACAGCAACAGCTCGCTATCGGGAGGGCATTGATCATTAATCCTAAATTGCTTATCTTGGATGAACCGACCGAAGGCATACAGCCTAATATCGTCAGTGAAATCGGTGATGTGATTATTCGGCTGAATCGTTCCAGGGGCATACCGATCCCCTTGCTTAAAGTAAACGACGAGGCTAAAGATGAAATCCGCGAAGGTATTGTCAAGATCAAAACCGAGTTGGGGGTCACCATATTGTTGGTCGAGCAAAAACTGCCTTTTGCCCGAAAAGTGGCTGACCGCTTTTACATTATGGACAGGGGGCGCGGTGTCGCTGCCGGAAACATGGCTCAATTGAACGAAGACATGGTTAAACGTTATTTGACTGTATAGGATAGTGAGGTACTTATGAAAACATGTTACGTAAAAAAGTTGGCTTTACCCGTAATGCTGTTTAGCTTTGTAACGCCAGTGTGGGCGCATACCGGCATCGACATAACGCATGGTTTTATGGCTGGTTTTGTCCATCCTTGGCAGGGTATTGACCATTTGTTGGTGATATTCGCCGTTGGTTTATGGGCTAGTGTGCTATCCGGCAAAATACTGTGGCAGCTACCCATCATATTCTTAATATTGATGGCAATAGGCGCAGGCCTAAATTTTGCGGGGTTTACACTGCATTTTGCTGAGCTATGGATCGCTTTGTCGGTACTGGTATTTGGGTTGATTATAAGTTGTAACTGGCGTACATCGGGCTTTTGGGCGATGGGCTTAGTGATGATGTTTGCGTTTTGTCATGGTTATGTACATGCTGCGGAAATCGCAAATAGTGCAGACCAACTTAGTTATGCTTTGGGCTTCTTTTTGTCCACCGCAATTTTAATGAGCCTTGGTATTGTCGTTAGTGTATTAGGTGCAATGAGGGCGTATGTTTTCAGAATGAGTTTTGGCTTGGTTTCCAGCACAGTTGGTGTGCTATTGCTGGCAAACTAATGGTATCGAATAGTCAGGAAAAAATTAAAGCCGAATCTTGCGGTTGGCAGGCTGCATTAAACTTAAACTTTGTCGCCACTACAGATAAAACCGTACTGGTAAAGCGCGAGCAATTTGGCCCTTTAACCGTGCAACGTCCGTTTTATCCTGAAGGCGGGGTATGCCATGTGTATATCCTGCATCCACCGGGCGGCATAGTAGGCGGAGATCATCTGACGATTTGCGCCAAAGCCGCAGCACACAGCCATGCCTTAATTACTACACCCGCCGCAGGAAAGTTTTATCGTAGCTCCGGCTCACAGGCCACACAAATAGTGGAGATCAGCGTCGCAGAACATGCAACGTTGGAATGGCTACCGCAGGAAACCATTATTTACGAAGGTGCACAGTTAACATCATCGGTTAAGGTCGATTTGGCGGCAAATGCCCGTTTTATTGGTTGGGAAATTTTATCCTTAGGTCGGCCTGCAAGTGCTGAGGGTTTTGAATACGGTGCGGCGGATCTGAACTGGCAGATTTGT
>JBEBJQ010000104.1:0-12535 GCA_040079795.1 Methylococcales bacterium | reverse complement strand
TAAACTCAGTCCTCAGGATGTGACGGCCTCCCATTGAATCTTTAAAGCTTACTTTGTTTTTTCTTGTATGGATTCAGTAAATTTCATCATACAAGGTTGTGCTGAGGTACGAAGCGCATCATTTGGAATAATGTAGCGAAGCATTCTGAGGTGCATAACTGAAGGCGTTGGTGCAGCCTCAGAAATGCTTCGCTACAAAACCTGAATTTTACAGAACGCGGCGTCACGTGGCATAATTCTAAACGTTAGACATCCTTGTTACGGTCAATTTATGCATTCACTAAAGTATATGAGGTTAAGTTTATGTCCAATATGGTTCTGCTTGGTACCCGTAAGGGAACGGTAATAGTCGATCGTTCGAATTCCGCTTGGCATCCCCGACCCATCGAACATGCAGGCATACCCGTATGTTATGCAGCTCGCGATCCGCGTAACGGCACGTTGTGGGCTTCCCTGGATCATGGCCACTGGGGGCCGAAGCTGTCACGTTCAAATGACGATGGCGCAACTTGGCAGGATGTGTTGTCTTTAAAATACCCGGAAGGCGCGCGCTACATCGTTAAAGTGCTGCCGACACCGGATTTTGACCCAACAGCACCGACAGGGTTACCTGAATATGCGGATGCAACCGTGTACAAGATATGGGCTATTGCATTTGGTACGGCTGATCAACCCGGCAGGCTGTATGCTGGAACGATTCCAGGCGGCCTGTTCGTCAGCGACGATAGCGGTGAGACTTGGGAACTCAACAGGCCGCTGTGGAATCATGAAAGCCGGGGTGGCGATTTGTTCTCAGGCGATGCCACCAGCGAGAACCGTTGGTCCGGTACGCCGGCCAGCATCGATTACGGCGTGTTCGAGCCGGGTATCCATTCCATCGTTATTGACCCGCGCAATCCAGACCACCTCTATGTCGCTGCATCTTCTGCTGGCGTGATTGAATCCCTTGACGGTGGCCGAACCTGGACGGGACGTAACCGTGGCATGTTGAATGATTACATGCCGAACCCTGAGGCAGAGTGGGGCCACGATCCCCATTTTGTGGCGGCTTGTGCCGGGCAGCCGGATCATCTTTGGCAGCAGAATCACTGCGGTGTGTTTTATAGCGAAGATGGCGCGCAGAACTGGCTTAAGGTCAGCAAACCTGAAGCCGGTGTGCATTTTGGCTTCCCGATTGCGGTTGATCCACAAGATGGACGAACAGCATGGGTCGTACCCGCATGTGCGGATTCAGCGCGTATGGCGATCAGCGGTGGCCTGTGTGTTGCCCGAACGACGGATGGCGGGCAATCCTGGCAAGTAAAGCGCAATGGCCTGCCGCAAGCCCATGCTTATGACATTGTGCTGCGGCATGGCCTTGATGTGGCGGGTGATTGCCTGTGTTTTGGCAGTACGTCCGGCAATGTCTATCTGTCAGAAGATCGCGGTGAAACATGGCAATGCCTGGGCAATAATTTCCCGCCGGTGTATTCAGTCCGATTTGGCTAAATGCCATGCCCACTGTAGAAATGACCCGCCATCTTTACCAGTTTTTCCCGGTACTCGAAAACCGAACAATCAGAGTGCCAACTGGTTCGGTCGCGGAGATCTTGCGGGCGGTCAACGAGATTGCCCCCGGATTCACCGATTACGTGCTGGATGAACGTGGCGCGTTGCGTCGGCATGTCAATGTCTGCATCAATGATACTATCGTGATCGATCGAAAAACACTTTCAGATCACGTCTCTGATGAAGGGATCGTTTACATTTTTCAGGCGCTGAGTGGTGGATAAGCACTTGAGGTAACCCGGTAAAGCGATTTTGCAGGCAGGCAATTGAAATAGTCAAGCCGTAGGATGCGCTGAGGTACGAAGCGCATCATTTGGAATAACCCCTCCACGACCGATGCGCCTCCTGTCGTCGACGCATCCTACCAATATCTTATTATTCACCACTCTGAATATTAAACTCACCACTACACCCCCAATCGTGCGAATAAATACCCTGTTTAACAAAACGATGAAAACTTGAACGCGGTAAAGTGGTTTCGCCGACAGGCAAACCACCATAAACTGAGCGAATGGAGTTGATCGTTACGCAGGTTTTTTCCAAGCTGTGGTTACAGGTTTGCTGTATAGCCTCCCTCAAGAAACTCAATATAACTAATTGATATAACGTATATTTTTAAACCATTTCTAGTACTGCTGCGAGCTCAAAACCAAGCGCTTCAGCGCGTTTAGTCAAGTTTTTAATGACCCGCAGGCGGCGACGGCTTTGCCCTTGTCCATACGGCCACAAAGCCTCCGGTAGTAAGCCCCCAATGCTGATTGGCTTGCGCGGCACGGTTGGTATTTTGGGTAGTGGCGGCCGAAATGACTTTGCCGCCTGGGATTTTAGTGCCTGGGCATAGCCCCGGTCAACAGGGACTGCCACAAAATGGCTGGGCAGATATTTGCTCCTGCAATCTCTGCATTCCCCACAGCCCTGTGGGTTAAGCACCAATACCGATGCCCACTGCATTGGGGTAGGTAAGTTCAAAGTGTTTTTGGCTTTTACGTTTGCCCATGACAGTACCCCTTGAATGGAAAGTAAAGCTGTGAGTGTGAGATGCAAAAAGTCCAAGCCAGTATTGTGCTGATGTGAATATCGGTATATTGATACAGTATATAAATTTTACAAAGAGAAAATAACCCAAACGGGCATTACTGCTATTTGCTTAAGGATTTTCAGTATTCAACAAAATCACTTCAATTTCTTCGGTAATTTCTTCCTGCCGGTACACTTGCGATTTTCGGCGCATCGTGACTACATCATCATCCAGATGTTTTACAGCGGCTTCCAGATGTTGCAAACGGCGATGATTTTCAGCCATTAATGAAATGTAAAAAATCTCATGCAACACTGCAAAAAGGTAATGATGAATTAAATCGGAGAAAAATTCCGCCGGTTCCAGATTTAAAACCGGGGGATTGCCCCGTTGGGGTGTTACCGGCGTAGCTTGCGCAAAAGGCGGAATGATCTGCCGCAAAAGTATCTTATTCGGAACCGTATCATGATAGATTACCGTTAAGGTTAAAGCATTGTGGAGATGTTGCTGGGAATTGATGACCTCAATCAGACTAGCCAATACCTCCGGCACTTCTTCTGCGACATTGGCACCTTCCAGCGTTGAAATGACCTGCACTGGACTATCAGTCAAGCGGTTATGTAAACGGCTGCCAATCGCAATTAACCCCGCAAAAGCTTGCGTTGCCATTTCATTCAGCAGGCTGTCATTAAAATCCCCGCAAAAGCCGCGTTCAGCGCCTATTAAAATCGCAATTGTCGTGGCCTTGCCTTCTGGCTTTGACAGCCCAGGATAAAAACTCAAAAAATCTAGCGCTGCCTGCTCAATGGTTGTCACAGCCTGCCCTTGCATGGTTTGAAATCGACCCAATTTATGAATTTCAATTAACGCCAGATTTTTCATGGAGTTTAATATAGTGCGGATTTCCTCCATCTGCGTAATGTGTAGTTGTAATTCCCGGCTTTGACTCATGCCGGTTGCTCTGAAGCGATTCCAAGCCAATCCCTGAGCACCTGCCGCCATTCATCCTCACTGCTATCGAGGCTTAAGGAGGTGGTTTGAATGGCTTGTTCAAGCCGATTAAGCGCATCAGGTATTTGCTTTGGTTCAAGCTGATTAAACAACCCGGCATTAAACGCCGTCAACCAAGCCAATTGAAACAGGCTATTCAGAGGTTTCAAACGGTCTTGTTTAAGAATTTCGCGCAGCAAACGACCGCGTTTGATTCTGGCTTCCATGGAAGTCTCCAGACGCTGACCAAAGCGGGTAAACGCTTCCAGCTCCAGAAATTGCAAATAATCCAGCTTCATTTGTCCGGCTTGATGGCGGATGCTGCGATGCTGTGCTTTACCGCCGATGCGCGAAACCGATTTGGTGATGTCGATGGCTGGTCGAAAGCCGGATACAAATAGAGCATTATCCAGATAAATCTGCCCATCGGTAATCGAAATCAGATTGGTAGGAATGTATGCAGCAATTTCGCCCTGCTTGGTTTCCACAATCGGCAATGCCGTCATGCTGCCCCCGCCATGCTCAGCATTTAAACAAGTCGAACGCTCCAACAAGCGCGAATGCACAAAGAAAATATCTCCCGGATAGGCTTCCCGACCTGGTGGCCTGCGCAACAGTAACGACAGCTCCCGATAGGTTCGGGCATGGGTGGACAGGTCATCATATATAATCAGTGTATCCCTGCCTTGTCCCATCCAGTATTCCGCCAGCGCGCAACCCGCAAACGGCGCGACATATTGCAAACCGGGTAAAGCACTCGCTTCAGCAACCACGCAAACGGTGTAAGCCAATGCGCCATGCTTACGCAGGGTTTCGATGGTGCTGACCACCGCCGAACGCTTTTGCCCGATCAGTACATAAATACATACAACATTCTGATTTTGTTGATTGATAACGGTATCAATGGCAATTGAACTTCTACCCAAGCCTTCATCGCCAATCAATAACTGCCGCTGGCCTTTGCCAATCGGAATTAACGTATCGATAATTTTAATCCCGGTGTAGAGCGGCTTTTCAACAAAATCACGAGTAATAATGGCCGGTGAAGCTTTCTCCATGTTTTCCCGACCAACCTGCACCGGAGCAGGCAAGCCGTCTAGCGGCGCACCCAAGGGATCAATAATCCGGCCGATAAATTCATCACCCACCGGGATACTTAACGAGTGTTTAGATAAATGTACCGTGGTTCCGGCTGTGAGCGTATCGGTTTCATACAATAAAATCGCGCCGATGCGGTCACGGTTAAGATCAAACACCATACCCCGGCTACCATCCGCAAATATCAGGATATCTTCAATCGCCGCTGACGGCAGCCCCTTAATCCAGCTGATGCCATCGCCAATAGACACCACCGTGCCCTGTTCACTGACTCGTAAACCCGGCTGATAATTGGCAAGCCAATCGGCCTGTTTCGCTAAGAGCCCCTCCGATAGGTCTGGGTTATTCAGTAACATGTGCAATCTCGGCAAACCCAACCAATTCATGTTGCAGATTAGCATTTAATACCCAGGGTCCGATATCAATACGCAAGCCGGCCATTAATGCTGGATCTTCGGTGTAATTTATTTTGACCGGCTTAGTTATTAGTGAGCCTAGTTTTTGTTCTAGTTGACTATGTATCTCCTCCGATAACGGAAAGGCACTGGTGATTTTAATCGGGATAGTTTTTTTATCCGCCAGAGTTTGAAAATGTCCGCAGCAAGCGTCCGGTAATGATGACCATTCTTTCAACAACAACTGGCACAACCGTATTTCCAGCTCCGGCGTTGCCGCTTGTTGCAACAACAATCCGGCAAAACGAACGGCATTTTGCAGCCCCTGCTGCTCCGCCTGCACCTGCAATTGTTGCTGCAGATGGGTTAACGCAACTTTTGCTTTTTGCCTTTCCTGCTCAAGGTCAACCTGCAACTTTTCCAATTGTGAGCGTATCTCCAGCTCAATTTGCTGCTGCAACGCGTTAAGCGCGGCCTGCTTTTCTTGTTCCCATAATTTAAGGCGGTTTTCATAGAGGCTACGCTCTGTTTCGGCTTGCTCTTGTATCGCTTTCGCATCCGCCAGCGATTGGTCAATAAAAGCCTTGCGCTTAGCAATCACCGCCAGTAACGGCTTATAAAATAGCCGTTGCAAAATCCAGATAAGCACCAGGAAATTGACGATTTCCAGCACAAAAGTCGACACGTTAAATTCCATAACAACCTTCTGCGCTTATTTAGTCAGAATATATTCAAGCAGAGGATTCTTGAACAGCACGATTAAAATAATCACTAAACAATAAATCGCCAACGATTCGATCATCGCCAGACCAATAAACAAGGTGCGCATAATGGACCGTTCCGATTCCGGTTGCCGGGATAACGCATCCAGCGCACTGCCGATAGCTTTGCCCATCGCAAAAGCCGGTAACATAACCCCGAGCGCAATGCCAAGAACAGCCGCAACACTGGAACCGAGGACGATCATCGCAATTTCAGACATATATTATTCCTGTTCGTTAAGTTGTTGGGATTGCATAGCGCCCGCCAGATAAATCAAGGCCAGCATGCCGAAAATATACGCTTGAACCAAGGCTTCAATGATGTGCAGCATCAAAATCGGAATCGGCGCCAGAAACCCTGCCACCAGCAAAATCAATGCCGCCGCCATTTCCAAACTCATCATATTGCCGAATAAGCGAATCGCCAGCGCCAACGTGCGGGTAAATTCACTGATAATGTGAAACGGCAGCAAAATCGGACTGGGCGTTAAATAGTGGCGTAAATACTGCTTAATCCCATGTGATCGGATACCAAACCAGTGCACTGATAAAAATACCAACACCGCTAAAGCCGAAGTCACCGAAAGATCACGGGTTGGAGAATGTAAACCGGGAATTAAACCAACCAAATTGGCGATAATCAGAAATAACCATAGCGTGGCAATAAAGGGCAAAATCTGCCGACCATGTTCAGGCGCAACCGCCAGAATTGCTTCATCAATAGCGGCGACGATGCCTTCAACGCTGGTTTGCATAGCACCGGGTAACAAATCGAGATGTCTGGTGGATAACCAGGCGATCAGAACAATCACCAGCATGATACCCCAAGTGGTTAAAATGGATAAACCAATGCCCACAGGGCCTAATGCAACCGTAAAATCGCTTTCCATAAACATGCCCTTAATTTAGAAAAATCTTACGCCCTAAACAAATCAATAGCGCCCGATATTAAGATTGATTTAATCGTAATAGTTTTACTATACCATAATGAACTTAAGGAAATTTTATTGCGTAGGGTTTAAAATACTTCATCATTACTAAAGCTTACTTTCATCATCAACAGGTTCGTCATGACTAAACAATACAGCTATTCATTCCAACAAGGCGATGGCAAAAATAAAGTGCTTTTAGGTGGCAAAGGGGCGAATCTCTGTGAAATGACCCAAATTGGGCTTAATGTGCCACCGGGATTTGTGATTACCACTGACGCTTGTTTAGATTACTTGGAACACCAGCAATTGCCCGATGGCTTGATGGACGAAGTCAAAGCGCAAATTACCGCAGTCGAAACCCTAACCCATAAAAAGTTTGGCGACAGCGAAGATCCCTTGCTGGTTTCGGTGCGCTCCGGTTCAGCCATCTCCATGCCCGGCATGATGGATACCATTTTAAATCTCGGGCTTAACGATCAAACTCTGGCAGGGCTGATCGAACAAACTGGCGACCCCCGTTTTGCCTATGATGCCTACCGCCGTTTTATCCAATTGTTTGGGAAAGTCGCCCTCGGCATTGACGATGAAAAGTTCGACCAGCATTTTGCAGCCGTTAAACAGCAAGCCGGTATTAAGGCCGATGTCGGTTTGGATGCAGAACACTTACGCCAAATTAGCGAGTTATTCTTGCAAGTGGTGCATGAAGAAACCGGCCGCCCCTTTCCTGAAGATGTCTATGAGCAACTGGAGCTATCCATCAAAGCGGTTTTTAATTCCTGGATGGGTAAACGCGCGGTGGATTATCGCCGCGAATTTCATATCACCCCCAAAATGGCGAATGGCACCGCCGTGAATGTGGTCACTATGGTATTCGGCAATATGGGCAATGATTGCGCGACGGGTGTGGGTTTTACGCGTAACCCCGGCACTGGGGTTAATGAAATGTATGGTGAATATCTGGTCAATGCCCAAGGTGAAGATGTGGTCGCGGGTATCCGTACCCCCAAACCCGTGCATGAACTGGCTAAGGAAATGCCCGACCTTTATAAACAGTTGGTCGCGTTACGTAACAAACTTGAAGCCCATTATCATGAAGTGCAAGATTACGAATACACCATAGAGCGTGGCGTGCTGTATTGCTTGCAAACCCGTAACGGCAAAATGAATGCCACCGCGATGGTACGCACTTCAATAGAAATGGTCTCCGAAGGCTTGATCAGCAAGGAGCAGGCACTGTTACGCATCAACCCTGAATTACTGGAACAACTGCTGCATCCTCAGCTTGATCCGCAAAACAAAGTTCGTCCCGTAGCACAAGGCTTGCCCGCATCCCCCGGCGCAGCATCTGGCAAATGCGTCTTCGAAGCTGATACCGCCGAACTCATGGGACGCGCAGGCGAGGCGGTCATATTATTACGCGAAGAAACTAAGCCAGAAGATATTCACGGCTTCTTTGCCGCCCAAGGCATATTAACCAGTCGCGGCGGCAAAACTTCCCACGCCGCCGTGGTGGCGCGCGGTATGGGTAAGGCCTGTATTGCCGGAGCAGAAGATATTAAAATTGATGTGAAAGCACGGCAAGCCATTATTGGCGATTTACATATCCGCGAAGGCGATATTATCACCATCGACGGCAGCTCCGGCTTGATTTATTTAGGTAAAACCGCCACCATCGAGACGGAGTTTTCAAGCGAATTAAAAACCCTCTTGGGCTGGGCGGATGAAGTGGCCGAACTGGAAGTACACGCCAATGTCGATACGCCGGAACGTGCGCGTATGGCCATGAGTTATGGCGCAACGGGGATTGGTTTGTGCCGGACTGAGCGCATGTTTAATGCTTCAGACCGCTTACCGTTGGTGGTGGATATGATCCTCGCCGATACTAAAGAAGCCAGGCAGGATGCCCTGGCTAAATTATTCCCCATCCAAAGGGATGATTTTAAGGAACTGTTCGAAGCCATGTCACCCTACCCCGTGACCGTGCGCCTGTTAGATCCACCAATGCACGAGTTTCTGCCCAGCGAAGATCAGTTGGAAGATGAAATCCAAGCCTTAAAGCAATACAAAATTATTGTGCACGGGCAGCAAGTCACTTTAGAAACCTTGGGCGGACATGCGCGCTTACCGGAGCCATTCAACGTCTTGAATGAAGAAGTGATTAATAAAGCCATCGCCAAAAAAGAACTCATGCTTAAAAAAGTTCGCGAATTGTATGAGGTTAATCCGATGTTGGGTCATCGGGGAGTACGCTTAGGCATGTCCTATCCGGAAATTTACCAGATGCAAATCCGTTCAATTCTGGAAGCTGCGGCGATGTGCGCCAAACAACGCACACCCATTTTGCCGGAAATTATGGTGCCGCAAGTCATTACCGTGCAGGAGCTGATTAAGGTTAAAACCTACGTCGACCAAATTCAACGGGAAGTCGAACGGCAATACGGTATCAAACTGGAATTCAAATTCGGTACTATGATTGAAACCGTACGTGCCTGTACCCGCGCTGGTGAGTTGGCAGAAGTTGCGGAATTTTTCTCTTTCGGTACCAATGACTTAACCCAGGCAACCTTTTCATTTTCACGGGAAGATGCCGAAAACAAATTTTTGCCGCTGTACAACGAAACCGGCCTGTTAGAGGACAACCCGTTTGAAGTATTAGACGCTAAAGGTGTCGGACAACTGATGCACATGACCGCACTGTCCGGCCGTAAAACCCGCCCAGACATCAAAATCGGCATTTGCGGGGAACAAGGCGGTCACCCTCAATCAGTCCGGTTTTGTCATCATATTAAACTGGATTACGTTTCCTGCTCCGCTCCACGCATTCCGATCGCCCGGTTGGCAGTGGCACATGCAAAATTATTAGAAGATGACTACAGCGTACATTGGGTTCTGTAGCAGAATATATTATCTGAGACACTGCAAGCATTTTTTATGAATTCTTCTCCATTAAGTACCCGGATTAAATGTGCGCTGGTTTTGATTGCCTTTACCGTTCTGGGGCTTGGACCAATCCCAATTACCAGTGTTTTGGGATTGGTGATTGTGTTGTTCAGACCGAAATGGTTTAAAAACCTGGTTGAGCGCATTTATACAGATTAATCAATGCAGCACAAAGCAGGTAGTGGTTCAGTTTGAAATTATTTTAATTTTTTCAGTTATGGCAATAGGGCAAGTCCGAGTTCTTTAAGAAATTCATTGTGTTTATTTTTATATTTTTCAATCTTCTCCTCCAGCACATTCAAATCATTATTCACGAATGTTAAATCAATAGCTTCATCGGCAACTGACGTACTTATATAGCGTGAGATATTCAGGTTGTAATCGTTTTTCTCAACCTCTTCCATTGTTACACGGCGAGAATAACGTTCTTCTTCCTTGCGGTATTGGTAAGTATCTACAATCTTGTCGATATGCTCAGGCAGCAAGCGGCTCTGGCGTTTGCCTTTTTCGAAGTGTTCGCTGGCGTTGATAAACAATACATCATCCGGTTTTTTACATTTTTTCAACACCAGAATACAAACCGGAATACCAGTTGAGAAAAACAGGTTGGCGGGCAGACCGATTACTGTGTCGATATGGTCGTCTTTTAAAAGCTTGGTGCGTATGCGCTCTTCCACACCGCCACGGAACAAAACCCCATGCGGTAAAATAATCGCCATCGTGCCTTGGTCGCTTAAAAAGTGAAACCCGTGCAGCAGGAAGGAAAAGTCCGCAGCGGATTTGGGGGCAAGGCCATAGCTTTTAAAGCGGAAGTCTTCGCCCAACGCTTCGGTCGGTTCCCAGCGGTAGCTGAACGGCGGATTGGCGACTACTGCATCGCACTCCAGCTTTTTGGCGGGATTCATTTCGTTCAGGATGTCCCAATCGTTCAGCAAGGAATCGCCATGATGGATTTCAAACTCGGAATCTTTTACCCCGTGCAGCAGCATGTTCATGCGCGCCAGGTTGTAGGTGGTGATATTTTTTTCCTGCCCGTATATTTTGCCGATACCGTGCGGTCCGATGTGTTTACGCACATTGAGCAATAACGAGCCGGAGCCACAGGCGAAATCCAGCACCTTATCCAGCTTCTTCTTTTTGCCGGTGGCCGGTTCCTGGCTGTCGAGGGTGACGATTTCGGAAAGAATCGTGGAAATCTGTTGCGGCGTATAAAATTCACCGGCTTTTTTGCCAGAACCGGCGGCAAATTGGCCGATCAGGTATTCATAGGCATCGCCCAAAATATCGCTGTCGGTGGAAAACTGGGCAATGCCTTCGGCAATTTTGCTGATAATTTTGCACAATTTGGCATTGCGTTCCGTGTAATTTTTGCCAAGCTTTTCGGAATTAAGGTTAATTTCCGAGAACAGGCCTTGAAAGGTGCTGTCAAAGCTTTGGTTTTCGATATATTTAAAGCCTTTTTCCAAGGTGTGCAGCAATTCGTCGTTTTGGGTTCTTGCCAGTTCAGCAATACTGCTCCACAGATGCAGTGGCTCAATCACATAATGCACTTTGCGGCGCATTTGTTTTTCAAATTCCGCCACATCGCCGGTATTCGCTGCATACCATAGCGATAGCGGCGAAACATTCCTCCCAACCTCAGGAGTTTGCTCTGCAGGGGTCAACTTTTGATAGACAGAACCTGCCTCCCTGACCTCCCCCGGCAAGGTCAGGGTGAGGTTGCTTTGTAAATTCGGGTAATCCGCCCCCAGTTCCTTCTGCGCGGCGGCCTCGTAGTTATCCGACAGGTAACGCAAAAACAAAAACGACAGCATATAGTCGCGGAAGTCGTCGGCGTTCATCGCGCCGCGAAGATCGTCGGCAATTGCCCAGAGCGTGCTGCCTAATTTGTTAAGTTCTTGTTGGGTCATAACCTTTGTAATCGATTGGGAGTGCAGTTGGATTAGCTATCGTCTGCTGTTTCTTGCCATGCTGCTGGTTCACTGGCTATTAGCGGCGAGTCAGCATTGTCTTTCAGAGCGCCACGTAAGCTCTTTTGGGGCTGGGATAGGGGACTGTCTATTTGGCGTAGGTCGTCAGCCGAAACTTGGACTAATTTTTCGCCCTCCATAATAATGATATGGGTTTCGGTTTGTATTGCGGTTTTCCTCGCCAATTCCGCCGCCCGTTGCATAGCTACCACTGAGGCGCGAAGGCCTGGGTCTTTGGCGGTGGAAATATCTTGTGTGTTCATGGTCGTTCACTCCATTCAAGTAACACTGGCGCTCGGCCAGAATTGTCGTATTTCGCCCAAGCATCGACCTCGGCTTTATAGTGTTGATTGAAATAGTTTAACCCCGCCACATACCGGCGGCGAATCACAGCTTCAGGGATATTATGCCCGCCTTGCCGGACACGTTCGGCGACGCGGGCAATGGCAATATCGACATTGGGCAATGCCAGAAAATAAAGCGAGATGCGATAACCCTGATTACGCCATTGCCGAATGTGCCGTAAATAGCTTAAACCGGACAATGTGGTCTCAAAAGCAAAACTTTGGTCATGCAGAACACACGCCGCGATCTCTTCCAGCATCAACCGCCCGGCCTTGATAGCCATCGTTTCCGGTGTAAACGGCGACAAGCCCGCTGCAATGAAATCGGCATTGATGAAGCGCGGACACTGCGCTTCCAAGGGCAGAAACGAGCGAGCAAAGGTGGTTTTGCCCGCACCATTGGGGCCGGCAATAATGATTATTCTTTTGCTCACCCAGCCACCTCACCAACGGCGGGGAAAAGCTGCTGCATCAGGCCTTTTTTATGGGTTTTGAGGGCAATTGCCCCTCCCCCTGACAAGGGGGAGGCTGGGAGAGGG
>JBEBJQ010000103.1:0-12551 GCA_040079795.1 Methylococcales bacterium | reverse complement strand
TTACTCAATAATTGAAGCAACGACACCCGCACCTACTGTGCGGCCACCTTCACGTACTGCGAAGCGTAAACCTTCGTCCATCGCTATGGGTGCAATCAATTTGATCTGTACCGCTACGTTGTCCCCGGGCATTACCATTTCTACGCCTTCTGGTAATTCTACCGCACCTGTGACGTCGGTGGTCCTAAAGTAGAATTGCGGACGGTAGTTGGTAAAGAATGGGGTATGACGGCCACCCTCTTCTTTTGATAATACGTAGATTTCAGCTTTAAAGTGGGTGTGGGGTTTAATCGCACCTTTATGGGCTAGTACTTGACCACGCTCTACATCTTCCCTTTTGGTTCCCCTTAAGAGGATACCAACGTTATCCCCGGCTTGACCTTGATCCAGCAGCTTACGGAACATTTCCACACCAGTACAGGTGGTGGTGACGGTCGGCCGGACGCCAACGATTTCTATTTCTTGTCCGACTTTTACAACTCCGCGTTCAATACGGCCAGTAACGACAGTGCCGCGGCCTGAAATTGAGAATACGTCTTCGATTGGCATCAAGAACGGTTGGTCTACTGCCCTTTCCGGCTCCGGTATATAGGCATCAAGGGCTTCCACCAATCTTACCACGGAGGGTACGCCAATTTCGCTGGTGTCGCCTTCCAAGGCTTTTAATGCAGACCCGACGATAATGGGGGTGTCGTCCCCTGGAAATTCATACATGTCCAAGAGTTCCCTGATTTCCATTTCAACCAATTCGATCAATTCAGCATCGTCAACCATGTCAGCTTTGTTTAAAAACACCACAATGTATGGCACGCCAACCTGTCTTGACAGCAGGATGTGTTCACGGGTTTGTGGCATTGGGCCATCAGCAGCGGAACAGACCAAGATAGCACCGTCCATTTGTGCAGCACCAGTGATCATGTTTTTTACATAGTCAGCATGCCCTGGGCAATCAACATGGGCATAATGGCGTTTAGCCGATTCATATTCAACATGTGAGGTTGAGATGGTAATACCACGCGCACGTTCTTCCGGTGCGTTGTCGATTTGGTCAAAGGCTTTAACCTCGCCACCTTGCAATTCAGCCATCACTTTTGTCAAGGCAGCTGTCAATGTCGTTTTACCATGGTCAACATGGCCTATGGTACCAACGTTTACATGTGGTTTGGAGCGTTGAAATTTTTCTTTTGCCATGATCGTTACCTTTTTATCGACAGTCGTTTCTATAAAACTTGCTTACCAATTAAACTTTGGAGCTCATAACCGGATTCGAACCGGTGACCTCTTCCTTACCAAGGAAGTGCTCTACCTACTGAGCTATATGAGCTTACCTAAAAACATGGAGCGGGTGATGGGAATCGAACCCACACAATCAGCTTGGAAGGCTGAAGTTCTACCATTGAACTACACCCGCAGAATCCATTCCTGTAAAGATGGTGGAGGGGGGAGGATTCGAACCTCCGAAGGCAGAGCCGGCAGATTTACAGTCTGATCCCTTTGGCCGCTCGGGAACCCCTCCGAAACTTGAAAGCTGATAATTATGACTCATCAAAAAAATTTAGTCAACTATCAACAACTTTAATATTTTTTTAATACTTTAATAGAATCTAAATGTGTATTTTGCGCATCACCAACTCAAAATCACCTGCCACCAAAGATCCCACATTTTGAAAAACACCCTCTAAGACAGCATTAATCTCTTCAAGCTCTGTTTTACCTGGCGCAGACAAAACATAATCAGCTACTGCTTGCTTGGTTTTCGGCCTACCGATTCCTATCCGTAAACGAGCAAACTCCGAACCACCTGTACAAGCAAGAATACTCCTCAAACCATTGTGGCCACCATGTCCACCACCTTGCTTTAATCGCACAACACCCGGTTCAAAGTCAAGCTCATCATGTACCACCAAGCATTCGACCGAATCCATTTGATAATATTTCATCGAGGCAGCAACCGACTGCCCACTTAAATTCATAAATGCCTCAGGCTTTAATAGCTGTATTTTTTGCTGCCCCAGCTCAATAACCGCAACTTGAGCCTGAAACTTTTTATCTACAAACCAAGAAACACCAAACCGATTTGCCAGCCTATCTACAAACCAAAACCCTGCATTGTGCCGGGTTCTTGCATATTGCTGGCCTGGATTACCCAACCCAACAATCAGCTTTAACATTTTAAACCAATTACTCTGCCGCAAGAGCCGGAGCAACGGAAGACGCTGCAATTCTAACCAACGCCAAATCTTGTTCCTCATCATGCGCATGTGATAATGCGACAAACTGCACACCAGCAGGCGGCACCAAATCATGCAAATGCACAGAATCGCCAACCGTAAGCTTTGTAATATCTATCTCAATAAACTCAGGCAAGGCACCCGGCAAGCAAACAACCTCAATATCCGACATTAGCGGCATTAACAAACCACCCGCTTTAATTCCGACACAGACATCGACACCTTTAAAATGGATCGGAACATGCACTTTTATCGCCTCTTGCATATTGACGCGCATAAAATCCATATGCAGAACCAGAGGCTTTGCAGGGTGGCGTTGCAATCCCTTCAAAACAACTTTTTCTGCCTTACCATCTACCGTCAAATCCAGTACATGCGAATAAACGGCTTCATGCACCAAGTGCTTAAGCACCTCATTATGACTTAACGATAACAGCACTGGACTACCATGCCCACCATACACAACCGCAGGAACCCTACCTTTACGACGAACCGCCCTAGCTGCAGACGTGCCCGATTGCCCTCGACTCTCAGCGACAAATTCAAATACGTTAGACATCTTTCTCTCCAAATTCCGCACCATCAAAGCACGTGTAATAAAAATTCATTAATCCACATAAAGCGAACTTACCGACTCACTCGCCGCAATTCGCCTAATAGTTTCAGCCAACATTTCCGCCACACTGAGCTGCCTAATCTTAGTTGAAACAAGCGCATCATCACTCAAAGGAATAGTATCGGTTACAACCAACTCATCAAGAACAGAATTGTTTATATTGGCAACCGCCTTCCCTGACAAAACCGCATGTGTACAGTAGGCAACAACCCTCACCGCACCATGTTTTTTTAGTGCCGCCGATGCATGACACAAAGTTCCAGCCGTATCAACCAAATCATCAACCATCACACAGGTTCGCCCTTCAACGTCACCAATGATATGCATAATCTCAGAAACATTAGCTTTTGGCCTACGCTTATCGATAATCGCTAAATCAGCATCATCAAGCCTTTTAGCCAAAGCCCTTGCCCTTACCACCCCGCCCACATCGGGCGACACTACAATTAAGTCCTGGTACTGTTGACGCCAAACATCACCCAAAAGAATAGGTGACGCATACACATTATCTACAGGAACATCAAAAAAGCCCTGTATTTGGTCAGCATGCAAATCAACCGTTAACACCCGATCTGCACCCGCAGTCTCAATCAACTTAGCCACTAACTTTGCAGTTATTGGAACCCTCGCAGAACGAGAACGCCTGTCCTGCCGGGCGTAACCATAATAGGGCATCACCGCCGTGACGCGTGATGCTGAAGCCCTTTTGAGGGCATCAATCATCACCAATATTTCCATTAAATTTTCATTTGTCGGCGCACAGGTAGGCTGGATAACAAATACGTCTTTCCCACGTATATGCTCTTGAATCTCAACAGCTACCTCACCATCACTAAATCGTCCAACAGCCGCCATCCCCAGGCGCATATTTAACTTTTTTACAATTCCTTGCGCTAAAGCTAAGTTTGCATTTCCAGAAAATAGCATCAATGAGGCTTCACTCATCCAAGCACTCCCAAAAGCAGAATTGTGTCAGTGAAGTTAAATGGCTGGGTCGCTAGGATTCGAACCTAGGTATGCGGAGATCAAAACCCCGTGCCTTACCGCTTGGCGACGACCCAATAATTTGATGACTTTAGTCTTTATCAGCTATTTTTTGAATACAACACTGACCTATTCATTCCTTTCGTTAGTTTCGCCTGCCATTTTCTGCTTAACACTTCAAATGCCACACGCGCCTTCTCTTCAGAAGAAAACTCTGCAAACACACACGCCCCCGTCCCTGTGAGCCTTGCGTTCGCATACAAAGACAATTCATCCAATGCGTCACTAACTGGCCGATAAAGCTTCCGAACCACAGCAAGGCAATCATTATTTTGCTCGCCTGCTATGAAGTCGGCTATTGTGATTTGTTTACTATTTCTTGTCAACTCTTTAGCAATAAAAATTTCTTTAGTATCAACATGGCAATCGGGCTTTAAAATAACAATCCACTTTTCGGGGATAACAATGTCTGTTAAAACCTCACCCACACCCTCTGCCCAGGCCGCATTCCCATTTACAAAAACCGGTACATCCGCGCCTAATTGCAAACCCAACCCCATTAGTGCCTGCTTAGATAACTGGGTATCCCATAGCTGATTTAGCACCACCAGTGTCGTTGCCGCATCAGAACTCCCCCCCCCCAGACCACCGCCCATTGGCAAATTTTTTTCAACGGCTATACGCACGCCCTGTTTACAGCCCGTAACCTGCTTTAGTAAATTTGCCGCACGCACAATCAAATCTTCCTGCTCAGGGACTCCAACATTCGGCGAACACAAGCTTACACAACCGTCATCAGCAGGAAAAAAACTTAACCAGTCGCACCACTCAACAAACTGAAACACCGTTTGCAGCAAATGATAACCATCAGCGCGTCGTCCAACAATCCGCAACATTAAATTCAATTTAGCAGGTGCAGGCCATTTATCACCCCATCCTGCTGTTTCATTATGCACGATCTTCAACTAATCACCCACTGATCACAAACCAATTTTAATTTAATCTTATCGTTAACCACAAAAACCTTACGCGGCATCAGCTTTCCCGCAATTGACTGCCATTCTTTATATTCTACCCGCCAATCCTCCTGCTCAAATCCTTGTAAAGTATAGCGAACGGAACGCGAAGAGTCAGGCAAACCGACAACCCAGTATCTTAACGCACGAACCGGAACAAAAACCCCCAGCCGCTCCTTCACAAATAAATCAGGATCTTCTGAATACTCTATCCTCCCATCACCTCGATCAATACGCACCTCATTTTCACCCAGATGAATAACCACAGCTCCCTGACCAAACGGACCCGACAGTTGAATCGTATCCTCACCCGGTTCTCGTTGCCATTCAACATTCGCGGACCAGGAATCATCTACGCTACTAATAGACATACGCCCTTCCAGCCGCCAATGTTTTAACTCAGCCAAATGCTGTTTCGATATAGCCGCATAGCCTTCCTCCGGCAGCTTTGGCGCTACAGAACAGCCAACCAAGGTAAACAGCAATCCCGCCAAGCTAAAATACCGGACAAGCACGACGCTATTCGCCAACAAAAAACCGCCTTTTAAGATCAAGCAAATGCCCATCCGCCGAGTCCGAACGCAAAGCCTTTTCGAGTAGAGACTTAGCCTCATCTTTAAGATTCAACTGCATTAAAGTCTCTACCAAATGCCCCGCAATTTCCGTTTGCGGCTGCTTAGCGTAGGCCCGCTCAAGATACTCCCTGGCCTGCATATATTGACCCTGTTTAAACAATAACCAGCCATAGCTATCCACAATTACCGCCACATCAGGTTGTAATTTCAGTGCTTTTTGCAGATAACGCTCTGCCTCTTTAAGCCGCTGTGTTTTATTAGCCAGTGTGTACCCCAAAGCATTCAGGGTTGCAACATCATCAGGATGTTTACGCAATATCGCCTGCAAGTCAGCCTCCATGGCGGCTAAATTGCCCATATGCTCAGAGACCAACGAGCGGGTGTAAAGCAACTCCTTTTGTTCGGGCAGTTTGATTAATGCATCAGACAATATCTTATAAGCCTTACCATATTGCTTTTGATCACTGTAAATTTCCGCCCGCATCGCCAACAGCCGCACCAACTGCTCCGGAAAATTGCGCTGCATTTTATCTAGGCGAATAAGCGCATCATTTAAGCGCTTCTGCTCTACCAAAACTGACACTGCCGACAAAGCGGCATCCAGCTCAAAAGGTCCATTGGTAACACTGTCAAACCACACTAGCGATTTTTCAAACTGACCTTTTTTTGCAGCCAATTTCCCCAAGTAGTAACTCGCCTGACTGGTCCATTCAGGCCGCCCAATCAGACCCTCTAAAGACGTCTTGGCCTCTTCATCCTGTTGCAGTTGCAAATGCAATAACGCCAACGAAAACAGACTGTCGCCGTCATTGGGATGATCATTCAAAATAGCGCGATACTCGATTACAGCACTTTCAAATTTTGACGCCTTAATTAATACCTGTGCCAACATTCGCCTAAACCTGAGGTCAGCAGGATATTTTTTTATCGCCTCACGCAATTGCATTTCTGCACCGTCTAAATCGCCGTTCAGTACCGCCAATTGGGCCTGTGCCACTAAGGCCT
The DNA here is from genome assembly GCA_040079795.1 of Methylococcales bacterium. Lineage (GTDB taxonomy): Bacteria > Pseudomonadota > Gammaproteobacteria > Methylococcales > Methylomonadaceae > SXIZ01. The sequence goes on along the minus strand of JBEBJQ010000103.1, from coordinate 6,124 downwards.
TATCCCAAGCAGGCTGTAACTCCAATGCACGAGACAACTTAACTGCTGCCGATTTATTATCTTTAGCCTGCATCGCAACCAGCGATTGCACGAAATATATCACCGCTTGATTGGGATGTTTAGCTGCCAATTCATCCAAAACGGACAACAAAAAACCCACCCGCTCCGGTTGCCCAGCTGACTTCAACAACTCGAGCAAGGTATCATCAAACCCGGCTGGATCCAGCTTTAACAACGCCTCCAAATGCTCTAACGCGGTCGTTTTACGCCCGGCGCGCAAGGCAGTTAAAGCGGCCAACATGTGCGCATCCAGATTATTGACATCTTGCTTGAGCCATAAATCCACAGCAGTATCGGCTTTTTTACCATCTTCTAAAAACAAGGCGATTTTTGCGGCCCGTTCGGTTATCCGCGGATCATCCACCCGCTTTGCCGCTTGCATATAACCTTCCAGGGCAATATCATACTGATTGCGTTGGCCGGCTAACTCTGCCGTCAATAGTAAATACATCACCTTGGGATCAATTGCAGTCACCTGCTTTTTTTTCTGTGTCGATATCGCAGCTTGCTTTTGCCCGTTAGCCCCTTCCTCTGTTGTTTTAACCGGCTCAGCAGTGCCCTTTACAACCGGCGCGGAAACAGGGGGCTCCTGAACCGTTTCACCAGCACAACCAGCCACCAACCCCACTAAAAAAAACGTAATTAATTTAAATGTAGCCACTCAAAAATCCTATTTTAATCACTTCAATATCATCAATAGAGTAACAGAAAAGCCACTATTTCGGCACCCTCATTTATTCTATTTACATAAAGTCGCTATAATACTTAGAATAAACATCTCCATAACCATTTTATCCGCCTATGACGTTACTAGCTATTGGCATTAATTACAGCACCGCCCCCCTTAGCATAAGGGAACGCTTAGCGTTTCCGGCTGAAATTATCGAATCAGCATTGCATGATCTTTGGCAGTCACGCGACATTTCTGAAGCAGCTATCTTATCAACATGTAATCGGACTGAACTATATTGCAAAACCGAATCACCCAACCCTCAAATTCTGATTGATTGGTTAGCGGCGAACCGCCAATTAAATCCCACGGACTTTGCAGCGCATCTATACAGTTATACCGACAGTGCGCTCATCCGCCATATGAGCCGGGTTGCCTGCGGCCTTGACTCCATGATATTGGGCGAACCACAAATTCTCGGGCAAATGAAAGATGCCTACCAAACCGCCTGCCAGGCCGGCACCCTTAACAAACAACTGGGACGACTTTTTCAACATACCTTTAGCGCCGCCAAAAAAGTACGCACCGATACCGCCATTGGCTCCAGCCCGGTTTCAGTTGCTTTTGCTGCCGTACAACTCGCACAACAGATTTTCAACAGCCTTAGTGAACAAACCGCGCTCTTAATTGGCGCAGGTGAAACCATTGAACTGACCGCACGACATCTGCACCGTCAAGGTATCGGGCGCATTATTATCGCCAACCGAACTTACTCAAAAGCCCACGCCTTGGCTTTACAGTTTAACGGCTATGCTATTCCCTTAGCCGAACTACCGGAGCATTTGGCAGAAGCGGATATCGTAGTTTCTTCAACTGGCAGCCACCTACCCATTCTTGGCAAGGGTCGGGTTGAAAGTGCCATTAAAAAACGCAAACACAAACCGATTTTCATGGTTGACCTTGCCGTTCCGCGCGATATTGAAGCCGAAGTGGGAGAACTTAGTGATGTATACCTTTATACAGTAGACGACCTGCAAAATACCGTTGATCAAAACTTGCAAGCAAGACGGATAGCCGCCCTAAAAGCTGAAGAAATTATTGACACACAAGTTGAAAATTTCTTAGCTTGGTTACGCTCTGAAGGCGCGCAAAATACCATTGCTGACTACCGCATTCAGGCAGAAGCAGCACGCGATGAAGTCTTGCAAAAAGCATTAGCAACCTTACAAAATGGCGCCGATCCAGAACAGATCCTGACCAAACTGGCGCACGCGCTCACCAATAAAATCATCCATACCCCTTGCGCCCAACTCAGAGCAGCCGGTAATAATGACCGCCACGACCTCATTATTGCTGCACGCGAAATTTTTAATTTAAATAATCCGCAATGAAAGCATCTATAAAACTTAAACTGGAACAACTAGCCGAACGTTTCGACGAAATTGGCGCATTGATGTCTACCCCTCAAATCCAAAATGATCAAAATAAATTTCGCCTCCTGGGTCAGGAATATGCCCAAATCACCCCGCTCGTCGAGTGCTATCACAACTATTTAAACGTCCAGGACGATTTAAGTACCGCCCAGGAAATGTCCAAAGACAGTGACCCTGAATTACGTGAACTCGCCAAGGATGAAATTAAATCTGCCGAAAATGCCTTAGAGACATTACAACAGGCGTTACAAGTTTTATTGCTGCCAAAAGACCCAAATGACAACCGAAATATTTTTCTGGAAATTCGCGCCGGAACAGGCGGCGATGAAGCGGCTATTTTTTCCGGTGATCTTTCCCGCATGTACCATCGCTATGCTGAAAAACAAGGCTGGCAAATTGAAACCATCAATGAAAACCATGGCGAACATGGCGGCTATAAAGAACTTATCCTTCGCGTGTCGGGCAACGATGTTTATTCCCACCTAAAATTTGAATCCGGCACCCATCGTGTCCAACGCGTACCAGACACTGAGTCACAGGGTCGCGTACACACATCCGCCTGTACGGTCGCTATCATGCCAGAAGTGGAAGCGATGGAAGAATTCGACATAAACCCTGCCGACCTTAAAGTCGATACCTACCGCGCATCAGGCGCCGGCGGTCAGCATATCAATAAAACCGAATCAGCTATTCGTATCACCCATATCCCAACGGGCGTGATTGTTGAATGCCAAGATGAGCGCTCGCAACACAAAAACCGGGCGCGTGCAATGTCATTATTGCAGTCCCGTTTATTGGCCGCCGAGCAGGAAAAACATCATGCGGAACAATCAGCCAATCGAAAACTGCAAGTCGGCAGTGGCGACCGTTCTGAACGTATCCGCACCTATAACTACCCCCAAGGCCGCCTGACTGATCATCGTATTAACCTCACACTCTATAAACTGGACGACATTATGCAAGGGGGTCTTGAACACGTCATCCAACCTTTGGTCAGTGAATACCAAGCCGAACTGCTTACCCAACTCGGTGATGAGTAATCCCTTATGTCCAGTATCCAATTCAATCTGATTCGCGCCATCAAGGCCCTGACCCCGGTTTCCGACTCCGCGACTTTAGATGCGGAAGTCCTGCTTAGCACCGCACTTAACAAAGAGCGCGCCTATTTACGAACCTGGCCGGAACTGGCATTAACCCATGAACAACTGGAAATCTTTAACCATTACCTGAAGCAACGCTCACAAGGTACGCCCTTGGCTTATATTACCGGTCACCGTGAATTTTGGTCGCGTGATTTTAGCGTTAATACCCACGTCCTCATTCCACGCCACGATACCGAATTAATCATCGAATTAAGCTTAAAACGCATTCCCCGTAACACCGCGCTTAAAATCATCGACCTCGGGACTGGCTCAGGCATCATCGCCATCACTCTGGCAGCCGAACGTCCCAAACTTGAAGTGCTCGCCTCAGATATTCATGCAGAAGCACTGGCTATCGCTAAACATAATGCCAAAAAACACCATGTCAGCCGTATCCAATTTTATGAAAGTAACTGGTTTGAAGACCTGCCAGAAACTCACTTCGACTTTATTATCAGCAACCCCCCCTACATTGCTACGGATGATCCGCACCTACGAGAAGGCGACCTGCGCTTTGAACCGCAAACTGCACTGGTGGCAGCAAAACAGGGCTTACATGACATTGAACACATTATTGACAACGCCCGTCAACACCTTAACCCGCAGGGCTATTTAATTATCGAACACGGCTATAACCAAAAAACGCAAGTAAAAGCTTTATTCAAGCAGTTTAAATATCAACACGTCGAAACTTTTTTAGATTTATCCGGCAACCCCAGAGTCACCTGCGGGCAATGGTTAAATCAAATCCCTACCACCGCTACTACCGATACCCACGACATGTTATCCACACCCCAGGAAATCACCATCCCCCGCAAACTCATGCAGCAACTCCTGCATGCCGCTCAAGAAACCCCTGAAGTCGAGGTGTGTGGACTGATTAGCGCAATCAACCATATTCCAACCCTTTGTTATCCGATCAAGAATATTGCCACGCAACCGCAAGCCCGCTTCCAAATGGATGCCAAACAGCAAATTGCCACTTTCACCCACATGCGTGAGCAAGGTGAAACCCTGTTTGGTATTTATCATTCACATCCCGCAGGGCCTGCAACGCCTTCTAAAACCGATGTGCAACTGACTGCTTATCCAGAAGCCCTGCACTTTATCATTTCATTAGACACCAAAGGCGTTTTAGAGCTTCGCTGCTTCAAAATCACCAATGCATTGATTCAAGAAATTGCCTTGAATATCACAGATTAATAGCTTTATATCAACAATCTAAAATGATGTTTTAACTTCCACCACTTGCGGCGTATTTTTTCTTAAAGTCCAAAATACCAGCCCGCCCCAAATTACACCCGTAACATTTAAACCAACGTCCCGCCAGTTCAATTGACTTAACGGTTCCAAGGTTTGATAAACTTCATCCAGAAAACCAGCCAACAAGCAAAGCAGCATAGCAACAAATACACTGCCGTTTAAGGCTTTTACCACAATAAGCGTTAACAAAGCATATTGGATAAAATGTACATATTCGATGGTTATCTTGACCATATCGTTATAGTAGTACGTTAATAAACCACCAAAAATGACCCAGACCACACTTTTTATGATTTTATTCCCAGTTAAACTTAACTGCCTTCCCAACCACACAACATAAAAACCCAACAACAGCTTACCGATTATTTGCAGCGTGTACCGGTAAACCGCTTCGGAATAGGTATCCCGTAACGCATAACAGAGGTTTGATACCGGATTATGCCCTTCCAAATAAAAACCATACACGCTTAACGCAAGCCCCCAATACGCTATCAACTGATTGTTTAAAACATATCCCTGCACAATACTGCTCTTCATATAAAAATTTGACCTTAATCCACTGTATGACAAAATTTATTCCGTAGTCGATAGCCCGACATTTCCTTATCCTTATTTACTATAAGCCTTAACATGCCAACACGACCAAAGTCCTTAGCCCTATTCGTTTTAGTTATAAGCTCCCTGATCATTTCCTGCGCGGCAATAAAACCCAGTCCGCCAACACTAACCAAACAGCCCCTCATGGGCATAACGCCAAAAACTGATGGCGCATCTACCGGCTGGCGCACTATCTGTTTCCAACTGCCCTGGCAACAAAAGCAGGAACCGGATTGGAGCATAGGCACTCAAATAGCAGGTGAAATCATCGCGCCCATATTAGCCAACAGCCAGCTTAACATTCTTTATTGGCGCTTCCATCGTAGAGCGACAAAAGATGCGGTGGGGCATACTTTCAGTTTTATGGTTTACAGTTCAGCCCAAAGTGCAGAAAAAATATACGCCGACATTAATACCAATCCAAGCACTATTGCGCTGAAAAAAACCGGGCACATCACTGGAATAGTATTTGATCCCCTGGACAAAAATCCCAAACCCGACATTAAAGATACCAGCGACCCGCTATGGCCTGTTGCCATTCAAAAAACCTGGCCGAACTTTATCATGGGAGCCAGCCAGATGTGGCTAAACCTGATTTTACAACTGAAAACAGAAAGTCCGGCTAATGACAACTATCGAGAATATTATCAACGCATCCATCAACAAATTACCAAGCTCTGGGAGCAACACGGCCAACACGCCATGCTGCATCATCTGAGTGCCTTATATGGATACAGCCCAGTTGCAGTAAATTTTTAACCGAGGGGGATGAAAAACAACATTTCGAGGAGACAAACTACCGGAACCCAACCTATTAATAATCAGATTCCAGTATGATTGTGCTAAGGCAGGTTAAGCAGTTGATCTATCCCAGAAAAAATGGACACATCAAGAAGCGAGTTGTTGATAAAAGCCTGCCTCAAAACCTACGGGACTCAGGTAGCTGTTGGTAGAGTGCA
>JBEBJQ010000186.1:0-2244 GCA_040079795.1 Methylococcales bacterium | reverse complement strand
AAAGTGCTAGCCTATTTGGTCTTGCTGCGAATGGAGGTTACCGCGTTTCACCGTAACTAAATACGCTCGTCTCTGTGGCCCTATTCCGCGCCTTATACTTGGTCACCCAAGCTTTCAACGTACGGCCGTTAGCCGTCATCCCGCTCTATGCAGCCCGGACTTTCCTCCCCTCAACTAAATGAGCGGCGACTGTCTAGCCAGCTTCAAACGTATTTTACCACGCCAACCATTCAACAACCGCCTCATTTACGTCATTCCGTGCTCGACACGGAATCCAGCCAAACAAAAAAGCCTTTGAGAAACAAAGCACAAAACCAAAGTCAATGGATTCCGTGTCAAGCACGGAATGACGAGGCGAGGGAGGTTTTGACCTTAAATCCCCTGCTACCGCGCCTGAGATTTACATAATTTTGGGAGGATTTCGGCAAGCGGCTGTTTGAGCGCAGCGAGTTTCCGCTTGTCGTCCCAAAATTATGCAAATCTTAGGAAACAAGCGGTAGGGGGTAGCCTTCTTTTTGGTTACTTTTTCTTGGCTAAGCAAGAAAAAGTAACTCGCCAGTCGCGCGAAAGCGACCTCTTACAAAATTTTGCACACCCCATTTGCTAATTTTCAATACCTCGTATAACGGCAGGAATTGTATCGTAATCCTCTACGTTTACAGATATTGGTGGAATCCATTTTAATTTGAAGTCGCGAACCGCATCACGTTGACCATACCAATAGCCATGCCAGTGCGCACGTCTGATATGTGGGCGAACAGTTCCGCCACCATTTACACTTTCTTGGTCAGCTGATTCTTGCGCAATTTTTAAAGCCGCACCAATTCGTACGCCAACATCCCAGTTTTTGGGCTCATCTGGAGGGAAGAACCTATTGCCCCGCTTCGTTTTTTTGGGTGTGGGTAAAACTGGCTTAACCACACCATCACCTATTTCACTGGCTTGAGAACAAATAAATAAAAGGACATTCAAGAATGGAGTAATCAATCTACTCAAGTTTTTTTCTTGACTTGAACTAATTAGATGTTGCGGGTTACGCTTACGAATTATTTCAGCAGTACCTTTAACGCAGTCTGCAATACTGCGCCCTGCAATTAACTTAATCGTTGCTAATTCGTAGGCTTGTTTACCATCAATAAATATTGACAACCACGGCTCACCTGTTTCTCTATCAGGATCAAGCAAGGCAAAAAATCCAAAAGCTTCATTAACCTCTACATTTGAAGATGTAGGCATAAATTTTAAATTGGGGGATTCAACATAAATACACCATTCAGGAGTTTTTTCTAAAACTTCTGATGGGATTGAACCGCAAAAATCCGTATCAACAAGAACCTTAAGTAACTCTTTATCTACCCTGTAAACTCCCTGCGTTGCCCGCCATGAGTATAGGAAGTGTGACATAAGGGCATTTATCATAAAAGATGGTGAAATTTGATTAAACTCATCTACAACAAGATTCGGTGCGCTTGAATTTACAAATTTTTTAAATGCACTTGCGGATGAGACTTGTGTAGTGAATGACCATTTAGGGACAGGATATTTTTGCTCCCAAGATGATCTATCTAAATCCATCATTTGCCACAAGCCAGAATATTTTTTACCGAACTTTATCAAAAGATCTTTAGGACGGCAGGTGTCTGATGCATCAATAAGCGGAATTACTTTTGCTTCATGTTGGATTTCTTGTCTCATAGCAGTCTTTCTGTTCGGTTAGTTTATAGGTTGTCTGAATTAACCACATGCCGCCTAGTCACCCTTTCAGTAAGCGAGTGCAGTCAATAGGTACGTCGAGGCTATGAAACTAACTTCCAGTTCGCCACCTCCCCAGCCCTCAACGGCACCAACACATCACTCCCATCAAACGGCAAACTCTCAGGTACTTTCCAACGCTCTTTCACCAAAGTAATCTGCGCTGTATTTCGTGGTAAACCATAAAAATCTGCCCCATAAAAACTCGCAAAGCCTTCTAGCTTATCTAAAGCACCCGCCGCCTCAAACGCCTCCGCATATAGCTCCATCGCCGTATGAGCTGTGTACATACCCGCACAGCCACAAGCCGTTTCTTTAGTATGCTTGGCATGTGGCGCGCTATCTGTGCCTAGAAAGAATTTAGGGTTGCCAGAAGTCGCAGCTTTGACCAAGGCCACGCGATGCTCTTCGCGCTTTAATATTGGTAAGCAATAATGATGCGGCTGTATGCCGCCTTTAAACATGTCGTTACGGTTCATCAATAAATGATGC
>JBEBJQ010000102.1:0-12605 GCA_040079795.1 Methylococcales bacterium | reverse complement strand
GTTCTGTAGTGATTGATCACCCCCTAGTGATACGTCAAAAATACCCCAAAAATAGGTTATTTAGAATTAAATGGCTATTTATTTGAATTAAATTCGCCTAATTTATTGTTTTGTATTTGAATAATACCCAAAGTCATCATTAAAAATATTCCTAGTGGGGTGTACCCCTGAAAACTGAGGGAATTGAGGGAGATACCCTTAAAAGCCTTGTTGCGCGTGGCTTTGAAGCTCCCTTAACGCATTAAAAAATGAGGGAATCTCCCTCAAAATCTGAGGGAGCGGGTCAAAAAGTAAATACATAATAAGCGCTTTGCTCCCTCAAAAGTGAGGGAATTTCCCTCAAAAAAATACATTTGAGGGAGCGTTAAAGCCTTGGTGCATATGGTTTAGAAGCTTATCTCCCTCAATTCCCTCAAAAATATATATACCCCCCTCTAAACTTATTGATTAACACCCTCGACTAAATCAGCAGACAGGATCATAACCCGCTTTAAACTACCACCGATTGTGCGCTTAACAGTCCATTGTTTTGAGCCATTTTCACGGGTTTCATACTTGGTGATTAGCCCACGATCCCCCATTCGACGCCATAACGTGGGCGCGGACATAATGAAGGGGTCACCCTGTGTTCTGGCAAGTTGCTGCACCTCGGCAAAAACCGATTCCTGAGTTAGCCAGATTTGGCGTTCTTTATCTTCATACCATCCAATCTGGTTACCTTTCGGCTTTTCAAGCATGGTGTGGCTGGTTTCAATGCCGTCTACCTCTATACAACTCCACCCCCAGTTATGCGGCCTAGTCTTGGGTGCGGCTTGGTTCAATCTGTCTGCAATGTGGGCACTTCCAGAATTGAATAATGACCTTAAAAGGCTCAAGAACCGCTCACACTCGTCTTGCTCAGCCTGATAGCTGCCCTGTTCACTAAAGGCTTGTTTCAGTTCGGTTTCAATGGTATCAGCCAATACCACAGCCTCGACTGAGGATAACGCGCCGCTACTCATTAAAAAGTCAATAAACACATTTGCGCCCACTACTAAACTGGCGAAAAGTTGAGGGGCGCGGGGATGGGATGCGGCAAAGCCCGCGTTAATGGCTTCATCACGTAAGGCTGTGATTGTTTGCGGGAGGGTCTTTTTAAAGCTGTCCATCCGACCAGCCAGCCAGTGAATATAAGCAGCCATTAGGCCGCTTAGTTCTCGATCCCTTGCCGCTTGTTGTAAGCGACTCAAGGTCACGCAATCAACGTCATGCTTCGTTAGTTCTAGGATCAATAACCGGCCTAATAGACTTTGGCCTTTGGGCAAATCCTCACCTGTGATAATTGTTAAACTACGGTTATAAGGCGCGGCCTTGCTGCTCATATCGTTGTTACGCCTACCACGTCCCGCATGGTTGCCGGTGTTTCTAATGATCCGCTCAGCGGTGGCGTGCAGTCTGGCGGCTTTAGCTTGGCTCACACTGGGCTTGAAATCATCAACACAATACAACGCGTCTTTAGCTTGAAAACTTTTGGCCTCAATATCGTTGGGTGTATCGCTCCAATTGCTTGGGAACACATTGTTTTCAAATTCACCAAAGAACGACAACGCAACCGATACGATACTGCTTTTTTTGGATCCGGTTAGCCCGTGGAGAAATAAACAGTAATCAATCGGACTACATTCACCCAACGGCGCACGGCCAATAGCGGCCAGCAAAGCCGCCCCGATGTGCTTTTTATTCTGGCAAACGCTTAAAAGATCATAAACGGCACGGGCGGCGGTTCTTATCCCTTCAGCATCCAGCGGCGGCGGTAGCCGATAGCGGCTAATGTGACCGGCTCCCATATCGACATTAACCGATTCTTGTAAACCACTGGCATTAATCGCACCTGATCCAGTCAAATAGTGCCATTGGGCATTGATCAATTTCCAGCCCGTGTATTTGTATACATGGCGACTGCATATATCCGCCTCCATTGTTGAATAACGCTGGATAGCCGCCCGTAAATGGTCTTTTTTCTGAGATCCGGGGTAGATGAAAACCTTTGTGCCGTAGGCCTCATTAGCCCAATTCCCCGTTGATGAATAAAATTTATTGGCCGCTACATCTACAACGGGCAACTTATAACCATCGGCGCGGGTGGCCTCTATCCTCAACAATGTTGAATCCTCTAGGCCGCTGTCTTGGGTAACCTCTTCAATAATCCTACAGGTAAAATCACATAGTTGAATACTAATACAACCATCATCATTACCAGAGCGGGCGGGCTTATTATGAAAAAATGCCCCGTTCTTTATGCAATATTCGCCAAAGATTAAGGCGCTCGTGTTGCCCTTGCCGCCCGATCCTGAACCATTTCCACCATTGCCGCCTGAACCTTTCTTATTTGGCTTACGGGGTGGCTTGGCTCCATTGATTAACGCAATCACATTATTATCAACCATGCCGCACCTCTTTAGACTTTATCACAAAATCATTAAAGTCTGTTCCCAGTTCAGGCGGTAAACTTACCAAGCCGTCAACCGCTATAGCGGCTTGTTCGGCGGCCTCTTGCCCTTTGCCGCTTTCGTCATTGTCTCCACAAATTACAATTTGTACTTGTGGGCGTTTTGCGCGTATGACCTGTGCAACCTTAACCAAATTGCCAGCATCGAAAGCTATATAAGTTTGTAGCCTTGTAGATTCATAAAGCGTGCAGGCGGTAGCGTAACCCTCGCACAATAAAACCCGCTCGGTTTTTTGGCCGATCCACCAAAAGCAACCGGCCTTTTTACCGCCTTTCAGGAAGCGTTTAACACCATCCGGGGCGATAAACTCAAGGCTCATTAAGCTTAAATGCTCACTATACAGCGGCAAAATCAGATTATCGTTTAATATCCTTGCACCATTGGGGCTAACGCCCTTTTTCACCAAATAAGGATAGTCGACCGGTGCGGGGGTCGCTTTTTGCCAAACTCTAACGGCTATACTGGCGGCTTTCTGGTGGATTGCTGCTTGTTCCGCTTGACGCTTTTTTTCTTCAGCGGCGCGTTTTAGGGCATATTGGCGGCGTTCTTCTACCGTAAAGGGCTTAAATTCCCCGTCAAATTTCCAATTGATGGGCTTATCGTGCAGTTTCCAATTTTGGAAACAACCGGCTGGCTTTCCATCGGGATGCAATTTGTAAAACCCGTTCGGCTTGCCGTCGATGTTAAAACGGTGCTTTTGGCCGTCTGCCTTTATGTTGTCGGGCAAGGTGATACCTGAATCAAGCGCGGCTTCTTTAAATTGCTGAATTATCTCTTGAATGTTCATGTTTTAGCTTTCCTTAGCGGGGGTGACAAGAACGCTTTGAGCGTTTAAACTAAACGCTCTTGATAGTGTTGATTGTCAAAAACCCCGCGAATTGTCAGAGGTGGACGGGGTTTTTTACGCTCTATCTTCAGAAAACACTTGTGAGCGCGATTCCACAAGCTCAGAGATCAACGATTCGAGTTTTTGAATATACCTTGCGACCTCAGAAACGCCATAATTCGAGGCTCCTAGTGCATAATTTGAGTGAAGGCGCGTCAACCAGTCCATGAGTTCGGTTAATTCCGCGTTTTGAGCATTTGCTAAATATTCCAGCAAGTCTTCTAAAAACTCGCGCTTCCAACCACTAACCACGACCAGATTCCGTATTGATAACGAAGACTTATCGCACAAATCAAGCGATTCGATTGGGTCTGTTAGGCGCTCGGATAATTCTTTTAGCGTCTTTAACAAGCTAAGAACTGGTTTAGGCGGCTCTTTCCACTGCTCGACTAGGCTCTTAAAGTAATCGGTTGCTTGGCTTTTGCTTAGGTCATGAATATGAAATATCCCATAGTCTGGGTCAACAAGTACGCCGCTCATATAACACCCCCTTCAATCTTTACAACTTGGTTAGTTGCTATTTGGTTGATTTCGTCAAGGGTTTTAATGCGTCGCTGCAACAGCCAATTTTCAAGCTCTGCCCGGTCAAAATACAGCATCTTGCCGCGCGGTTTGTAATGAGGTATGTCCTGCGTTGACGTTAATTTGTAGATGTAGCTCACTGTTAAGCCAGTAAATAGAGCAGCTTCCTCAATATGGAGGGCATTTTTATTAGTAAGTACAGCCGCAGTAAGCAGTTCGAGGCGTTTAGAAATATCTTGAAGTGTTGTTGACATAGTTCGACTCTTTTGGTTTTGTTTAAAGAGCCTGTAATTTAATGAATTGTTTTTTAAATAAAAAATAGGGGATTGTCATTACCCCACTTTAGTTTCATTCCTCCATTTTAGAGGTATTAGGGTTGCTGCAAATAAAACAGAGGGGATTTTAATCTCCCCGATTTTAATTATTTTTTTTACTGGCATTTCCTGACTTTAGTTTTAGCATCTCCTCGACCTTTTTTTCTTTTAATTCCATATTGTTTAAGGTAGGGTGTTAGAAAATCTTTATTAAACGGATCCAACACAATTAATGAAGATTCATTGTTTTTTGAGTTTTTTTATTTTTCCAAACATCACTCTTTGAATTTTTAACCTCCATATAAATACTATTAAGTTTCGTCTCATCAAGTAAAACCGGAGAGTCGCTGTTTTTGATAAAGATTTTTGTGCGGGTATCCTCCCCAAAAAATCGTCAAAAACGACGCGACGATTATATGCTACGCAGCCCCGATACCCCTGGTATTTTTGTGTTTCAGGATTAGCACCCTGAAACACAAAAATACCAATAGTTGACGCCGCCTATCGGGAAGCCTCTGTCAACGTCAAGCCATTCTAATACGGCTCAACACCCGGCCCTGTGCGGCTATCGGGGACTAAAAATCTTCACTTCGCTAGCGCTACGTTTCCAAGATTTTCAGCGTAAGACTTCCTTCTATCATCATTGAATCAAGATTAATTAAGCCTTGCTTTCTAAGTTCATTAAAATTTGCTTCACGTTGTCGATAAATGTCCTCATCGGAATTATTGTTTAGGTTATAAGCGTTTAGCATCAATGTAGTGGTGTGCTCTAGTGTTTTTGGGTTTTCAACTAAGAATAAATGCTGGTTGCTATCTAAAAAATTTCTTACATGTATGTTTTTTAGGAATAAATGCCAGCCTCTTTTGTAAAAACCGCGCAATAATAATGTGATATCAATTGTTTCATTTGGGTTATAAACGAAATTATATGGTTTAGATGCCATCCACCTACCAAATAACCCTTTTATTTCCGCATGGTTTAAATCATACATATCTTGTTGTTCATTAGCCTTATCAATATCATCATCAACGCCAACATAAACACCAAGCTCCAAATCAATACCAACAAGTAAATCTATAAACGCATCTAAAGTCACATACCTCCTAACAATCCATTTATTAAATAGGTCTGAAATTTCATCCATAACACCCCCGTTAAAGTGTAATCGTTTGAAGGGATTAACCGGAAACGGGTAACGACTCCCGCTTATTGCCCCGTCGGGCTATCCGGTTAAATTTGAACTCTGTAAGTTGTTAAATATCAAAACTGGTCTACACTTTATTAGTGTTAGTTCCCTGATTATATTTCCTTTAGCCCCTAATCTTTATGGTTCGGGGCTTTTTTTATAGCCCTATATCGGGTATTTTGTGCATGGCTTCCTTGCGTACACTGTCAATAATATCCGCGCCATTACTAAGCAGGCTTACCGCAAACGTGTGGCGTCCTGAATGAAAAGTAACGTGCTTACTAATACCTGCCGCCATTGTCCAACGCAATAATTCGGTGTTCATGTAGCTGGAGTATTTCAAACTGGCAAATACGCGCCCATGTTGCGCGGGCGTTCCCATTAATTTATAAGCCTGTTCGGGAATGTCTAAATATTGCAGGTTGCCGGTTTTCTTTTGATTAAAGGTGATTCGGTAAACGCCATCAAAAAGGCTCACTTCTGACCAATCCAGTTTATTAACATCACTCCAGCGTAAGCCGGTTAAACAGGAAAACAAGAACGCTTGTTTTAAAACATCATAACGGCAATCTGTCTTAACCAGCGCCCGCACTTCTTCAATAGTCAAATATTCCCGCTCGGATTGCCCCGGATTAATTCCTGTTACGCTAACTAATGGGTTTCGGTTGAGAATACCTTTCGCATAAGCGGCATTGATAACCGCGCGCACTTTATTGAAATAACTTGATGCGGTGCCTTTACTTATCAGATTTCCGCTTTTGGTTTTGCATTGGGTATCAAAGTACCGGCGTACACCTTTTAGCCAGTCTTCGTTGACATGCTCAAACGTTAGGCCATCGTCTGGGTAGTGGCGTTTCAATTGTATAAAGCAGGCTTGCCACAATTCATAGTTTTTATTGCTTTCGTTGGTTTTCTTGGTCTCCATTACCTGATTAAAGAAAGCGTAAAAATTAGCGTTGCTTTTGGTGGCGTCGGTAAAACCATGCTGACCGCTTGCCGCCTCGGTTATGCGTTTAGCTTTTATGTTCTCGACCAGTTGCAGGGTTTCTTTATTGTGCTGCTTTTCGGCTTTGGTTTTGGGGTTGGTGTGAAGGTATACGTTTAGCTGTTCAATTTTTCTATTATGTATTAATTTCCCTGAATCATTTCTTCGGCTACCGTACCGGTAAATAAGCCGGATGTTTTGCTTGTCACCTGTCGTATTGTTGCGCTTTTCGATGCTTATTTTCACTTGTTAGCCTCGATAATCTGATAACCGTGTTTAGCCAGTTCTTTGCTTAACTGATCTAGGTCTAACGTTAGAGTTAATTTAACCAAATTAGGCTTGATTGTTTTAGGAAATACAACCGGTGTGTCAATTAGGCCATGCTGCCCCTTAATATATTCAGCAAGTTGCTTTGACTTTATTTGTTCAAGTAGCTAAAGGGTTTCGATGTTGTGATGCTGTTCAAATTCTGTTGTTGGGTTGATATACAAATACTGATCAATCCGCTTACTTTTGCGGTTGTGTATTCGTTTTCCCTCATGGTTGACGTGGCTACCGTACCAGTAAACAAACTTAATGTATTGCTTGTCACCCGCTTTATTGGGTATCTTTTCAATTGTTATGTTCATTTGTTACACCTTGTTACACCTTGTTACACCTTGTTACACCTTGTTACACCTAAAAAGTTTTAGGTTTCATTTTAGGTGTAACAAATAGTAAAGTAAAGGTATAAAATGAGAAAACAAGCTAGGTTAATTTGCACTAAAGCTATTGTATTAATTAACTTTGTTTTGATGTTATTTTCGGTTGTTTTACTTCTTCACTTTCCTATACAGAAACTTGAAAATATTTTCCCCAATAAATCATCGGAGCTGAATTTCCCGGTAATTTTACTTAAAGCGTTTTGGGCTTGCTTTAGCTCTTCTGCAACCAATTCGCCTGCTTGACTGGCGCGAAGTAGGTCTAAAGCATTGCTCACGGCCGCATAGCCCTGTAATAAGGCCTCTATGTGCCTTCTCCGGGCAATGAAGGTGTGTTCGGTGGTTTCATTAAAACCCACACTGTCTTTGAGATGCTGGATAAGCAAATCAACACCCGCACCAGTTTTAACGGATAGGTAAATTTTAGTACCATTTGGGGTGCTAGTTATGCTGGGCTTTAGATCAACAAGATCAATTTTATTATAGACTTCCGTGACATTACTTAAGCCTGGCAATATATTATCGGCTGCTTGTTGCTCTGCATCTTGTATATCCATTAAAAGCAAAATTTTATCGGCTTTTTGTATTTCAGCATGCGCCCTGCGAATACCTTCTTGCTCCACCGGGTTATTACTTTCACGAATGCCAGCAGTGTCGATAATATGCAGAGGCATCCCATCCAGTTGAATGCGTTCGCGAATAACGTCACGTGTAGTGCCGGCTACTTCATTAACGATGGCAGCATCAAAACCAGCTAGGGCATTAAGTAAACTAGATTTTCCAGCATTAGGTTTACCAGCAAGCACAACGGTCATACCATCGTGCAATAATCGGCCTTGTTTCGCAGTCCGTTGTATCTGTTGGATGCGGTCTAAGAGTTCAAGCAGTTGCTGTTCAACACCGCCTTCTGTTAAAAAATCTATTTCTTCATCGGCAAAATCAATACTGGCTTCAATGTATATACGCAGCCTAGTCAAATCCTCAACCAGCAGATTAATTTTTTCAGAAAAGATGCCTTGCATGGAGTTTTGTGCGGAACGCACGGCTTGCTCAGTACTGCTGGTGATTAAGTCAGCTACCGCTTCAGCTTGGGCTAAATCGAGTTTATTATTGAGAAAAGCGCGTTCAGTAAATTCGCCCGGATTAGCTACCCGTGCACCCAGCTCAAGCACACGGCGCAAGAGCATATCAAGTACAACTATGCCACCATGTGCTTGCAACTCAAGTACATCTTCGCCAGTATAAGAAGCAGGTGCAGGAAAATACAGACTGATGCCGGAATCAATAATATCCCCGCGGTTATTATGAAAGCTTGAAAAATTAGCTTGCCGAGGGGCTAAGGGTGTTTTAAGGTGTAAATGCTGTGCAATGCTGGTGACAAGGGCACCGGAAATTCTGATGATGCCTACACCGCCATTTCCAGGCGGTGTAGCAATTGCTGCGATAGTATCGGTGGCTTTAAAATCCACTACGGTGATCGCCCCAATTAATGTGCACCATGATGCGGTTTTTCTTCTCCAACAATATGTTTGGTGATGTACCACTGTTGAATAATGGATAAAGTGTTATTCATAATCCAGTATAAAACCAATCCGGCAGGGAAAAATAAGAAGAAAAAGGTAAACACGATCGGAAACATTTTCATTATTTTTGCTTGTATAGGATCAATCGGCGCTGGATTGAGTCCTTGCTGAATTTTCATGGTAATACCATACAAAATTGGCAAAATATAGTAAGGGTCTTGCGCGGACAAATCTTGTATCCATAAGGCAAAAGGCGCTTGCCTTAATTCAACGGTTTCAACCAGCACCCAATAAAGGGAGATGAATACCGGAATCTGTACTAAAACCGGTAAACAACCCCCTAAAGGGTTAACCCCTTCTTCTTTATACATGGCCATCATTTTCTGATTAAATAATTGCCGGTCATCTTTATAACGCTCTTGTAATTCTTTTAGTTTAGGCTGAATTTTCCGCATTTTGGCCATTGACTTATAACTGGCCGCCGATAAAGGAAAAAACAGTAACTTAATACATAAGGTCACCCCTAAAATTGAAAAACCCCAATTACCAATGTAGTCATGAATAAAATTAAGCAATTTATAGATGGGTTTTGCAATAACCGTTAACCAGCCGTAATCTACGGTAAGTTCCAAACCTTTAGCCACTTTTTCAAGCAAGGGCTGAATTTTAGGGCCTGCAAATAATTGTGCTTTTAACTGCGCTTGCGTGTTAGGTGCAACATTGATAATAGGGGAATAGGAACCAACAACGAATTGATTTGTGCCTAAGGATTTGGTGTATAAATGATTCTCTTGGTCAACTGGCGGCACCCAAGCGGAGGCAAAATAATGTTGGATCATGGCACTCCAACCACCCATAGTGGTTAATGCTAAATTTTCATCCGCCATATCTTCAAAAGTAACTTTTTGATATTTGTTTTCTTCTGTATAAACCACCCCCCCTGCATAAGTTCTGATAAAACTATTGCCGGTAGGATCAACATAAGGCGTGCGAATAAATTGCGTGTACTGTCTTCCATTCCAAGGTTTTTGGCCGTTATTGGATATTTTTTGCTCTACATTTATGGCGTAATTACCACGCATAAAAGTAAACAATTTAGTAACCACCAACCCTTGATTATCAGTCCAGGTTAAGGGAACCTCTAAACTGTTTTGCCCCTCTGGTAAAGTATAATTTTCTTGCGGGGCAGTAAAAACACTATGATGGTTCGCTGCCGCCGCAGAATCAGCATTTGAAATTAAACCGCTTTGAGCTAAAAATAAATCTTCTGCACGGTTATTAAATAACCGGATAGGGGTTAAATTTTTTTCACTATCTGAAAAACCCAACTTATTACGCACACTATTAACAGCAGTATTTTTTTTATCGACCGGATAGTTGATCAAATCAAGATTAACTAAAGTGCCGCCTTGGGTATCGATTTCTACATTAAAAACATCGGTTTTTACGGTAATCAATTTACCTTTTGATGTTTCAATTACCGGTAAGGTTGCATTCGTAGGCTCGGCTGAGACGGCACCATCATTAGGTAAATCAGCTTTAGTGTTTACAATTGGTTGTTCAATTGCACTTATGACAGGTTTAGGGCCATAATCGAACTGCCATGCTTGCCACAGCAAAATCGAAAGCATTGCAAATGCCATAATCAAAACAAATCTTATATTATCCATTCTTATTACCAAATTTTTCTGGAACGGGATCAAAACCACCGGGGTGAAACGGATGGCACCGTAATATTCTTTTAAAGGTGAGGAATAGACCTAGCAATGCGCCATGAGCTTGCAACGCTTCAAGCGCATAATTGGAGCAACTGGGATAAAAACGGCACCGGCTACCTAGCAACGGACTAATAAAGTATTTATAAAACTTTATTAGATTTATGAGGATGAATTGCATCGGGATATTATTTTTAGCCACTGTTTTTGTAAAGAATCCCTTAATAGGCCTAAAGGCAGATTAAGCGCTTCTTTTCTTGCTAACACCACAATATCAAGCGTACCAAGTTGTTGTTGATGCATTCTGAAGCTTTCCCTGATGGCGCGTTTAAGGATATTACGATCTACCGCTTTACGGATATTTTTCTTGGCAATTGCCAATCCCAAACGTGAAAATTCAAGTTCATTCGCACTAACTAACAAGGTAAAATACTTATCAGAAAATTTTAGCGGATTGGCAAAAACTTTTTTATACTCAGCCGGTTTGCGTAACCTTAAACGCGGGGGAAACTGGTATCGTTCCTCTGCCAATTAAACGGTCAACGCAGCGCGGCCTTTTGCCCTACGGGCATTTATCACTCTACGGCCGCCGACTGTTGCCATTCTTGCACGAAAACCATGGGTTCTAGCACGTTTTATTTTACTGGGTTGATAAGTTCTTTTCATGGGACTAAAATCCTTAAGGGTTGGGCGTTAACAAAAAACAGATAAAAAAGACTGCGGATGATAGAATAAATACTCCCGCTAGTCAATCCACAGCTTATCTTTATTATACTCTGATGCCGTTTGGGCTAAGTAATTTTAACCCGCTTTATTTTTTTGTACCTTAAATGAATCCAATTTGGACTAATTGTCTTGCAAAACTTGAAAATGAAATCTCTGCTGCTGATTTCAGTACTTGGATAAGACCTTTACAAGTGCTGGAAACTGAAAATAACATCCGCTTATTAGCCCCCAACCGGTTTGTATTAGATTGGGTTAAGCAACATCATTTAAAAAAAATTGCAGAAGTTATCCATGACTTTTCAAATGGAACTTTCGCTCTACAATTAGAAATTGGATCCATACAATCCACCCCATCAAAAAATTTTAATAAGGTTGCTCCTGCGATATTAGCAACTAAAAAGTCCCGCCCCAATTTTTTAAATCGTGCCTTTACTTTTGAAAATTTTGTTGAGGGGAAGTCTAATCAATTAGCCAAAGCCGCCTCTATGCAAGTTGCTGAAAATATGGGCAAAGCATACAACCCATTATTAATTTATGGCAGCTCTGGTTTGGGTAAAACGCATATGATGCATGCCATCGGAAATGCTATTTTAGAAAAAAATCCTTCTGCAAATGTGGTTTATTTGCATTCTGAAAAATTTGTTCAGGATATGGTTAAAGCGTTACAACAAAACGCCATTAATACGTTTAAAGAATACTATCGTGGCGTCGATGCACTATTAATTGACGATATTCAATTTTTTGCAGGCAAAGAACGCTCTCAAGAGGAATTTTTTCATACATTTAATTCATTATTGGAAAAAAAACACCAAGTGGTTTTAACCTGTGACAAATACCCTAAAGAAATCGTTGGATTAGAGGATCGCTTAAAATCTCGGTTTGGCTGGGGGCTGCCGGTTGCTGTTGAGCCACCAGATTTTGAGACCCGCGCCGCAATTTTATTAAAAAAAGCCCATCAAGTGAATGTCGAGTTACCCCAGGAAGTGGCATTTTTTATTGCTAAACGTATTCCTTCTAATGTACGCGACTTAGAGGGGGCACTACGCAGGGTAATAGCAAATGCACAATTTACGGGCAAACCCATTACTACTGAATTTACCAAAGAAGCATTGCATGATTTAATTTCCCTGCAAGATAAATTAATTAATATTGATAATATTCAAAAAACAGTTGCCGAGTACTTCAAGATCCGAGTGGCTGATTTATCGTCAAAAAACAGACGACAATCGGTTACAAGACCTCGCCAAATTGCTATGGCGTTATCCAGAGAATTAACATCGCACAGCTACCCTGAAATTGGCGATGCTTTCGGTGGGCGCGATCACACCACAGTTATTAATGCCGTTAAACGGGTTATTGAGTTAAGGGAAAGTGATATAAAAATTTCTGAAGACTACGCTAATTTATTGAGAACTTTGTCACATTAAATTGGTGAATAGTTAATTTAAAAGCTGCAATATCAAAGGCGAATTAAATTACGCAGTTTTTATTACAAATTTTTTTAATAGGGCATTGATAATTAATAATATTCTTATATTTTAGAACAGATTTAAAAAC
>JBEBJQ010000185.1:0-2270 GCA_040079795.1 Methylococcales bacterium | reverse complement strand
GCACATTTTAATGCGCTTTTTTACCGTGCCAAACGCGCAAGCCGCGCGTAAAAGCGTGGTGTGGGCAATGGCGATTATTGGCGGTTTTTATGTGCTAACACTATTTTTAGGCTTTGGCGCGGCAATGCACGTTGGGCCAGAAACCATCGGCAGCATTGATAAAGGTGGCAACATGGCCGCGCCTTTGTTGGCGCAGTATTTGGGCGGTGGGCAAAACTCACTGCTCGGTAATTTTATGCTGGCATTTGTTGCGGCAGTTGCGTTTGCCACCATTGTTGCGGTAGTCGCAGGTTTGGTGTTGGCCAGCGCTAGCGCAATCGCGCACGATTTATACGTAAACGTGATTAAAGACGGCAACGCCAGCCAAGCGCAGCAAATGAAAGCGGCGCGCATCGCCAGTATTGGTGTGGGTATTGTGGCGATTTTTATTGGCATTTTAGCCAAAGGTCAAAACGTCGCGCACTTAGTCGGCATGGCGTTTGCAGTCGCGGCCAGCAGTAATTTACCCGCCATTTTCCTCACACTGTACTGGAAGAAATGCAACACCACAGGCGTGGTGATGGGCATGTTAATTGGCGCAGGCAGCGCGATTTTATTGGTGCTGGTTTCGCCCAATATGACTTACCCGCAAAAAATGGTGAGTGATGCAAAAACTGTGCTGGAGGGCGCACCGAATAAGGCTGCTAGCGATGCTAAATTAAGCACAGGATTGATTTGTGAATTTTTTACAATCTGCCAAAAGCGTGAAGCCGCAAAACCTGCAACTGAAGCAGTGGTTTCTGCACCACAAAAAATAGCTGAATTAAAAGAGTTACTTATGCGCATCCGCAGCCAAGAGGCGGTTGCAGGCATTAATAAACAAATTGCAGAACTCGAAAAATCAATTGTTAAAGCGAATGAAGATTTAACCAAATTTCAAGGTCAAACCACCAGTATTATGGGACTAGAGAAACCATTATTTCGACTGAAAAACCCAGGTATTATTTCAATTCCACTCGGTTTTTTAATGGTGATTTTGTTTAGCTTGCTTACGCGCGATAAACGCGCCGAAGACCTTTGGGAAGAGCTATATGTGCGGCAGAATACCGGCTTGCATGTGGAAGATGTTTCGCATTAATGAATAGTTGCGCCTGAACTTACGAATGGCTATGATGATTGAAAAGTTAAATTTAACTGAATGAATTAAAAAGAAAAACGATATGCCAAAATCATATTTTTCAATATTTTTTAAGCGGACGAGTTCGTCCTTATTATAACTGTTTGACAGAAAGTAATATATGAGCATGACAATCGACTACGCTACAGTGGAACCAATACAGGTGGCTATTTATCAAAAAATGAACGCAGACTCTGACCACCTACTAAGGTCTTATGATTGGTGGGCAGAGCCCTTGACTATCACTTACGATAAGAACTCAAAAAGAGTAGATGGGTCTACAAGAATTTTTTTAGGTAGCTATACCACTGATAACGGCAAAACCCTAGTAAGGGTAACCGAAGCTGAGGATTATCTGCTCGCTTGTAATGATGATCGTAAAATTATCAAGCAACTAGAGTCTTGGTCTAAGTCATACTCGATAAGCTGGAAAGTTGACGTTTCAGGTGAGCCTTTAGGCAACATTGTAAATGGTCAAACAGACAAAGAGGTTTATGAGTTTGTAAATTGGTATTGTGAGAAATCACAACTTCCTGAATCCGCCATACCTGAGTTATTAAAGAAGTTTGAAAGTCGCAAAGAGCCAATCCCTCCAAAGGTGTCACAAGCCAAAGATTCTTGGTGGAAATTTTGGTAATATCTTTTTCCCTAAAACATTATTCAAGCGAAACTTCAAACCGCCCACTTCCCATACCCCTTAAACTGCTGAAATACATCGCGCATTTCAGCTTCGGTTAAAATATGCGGCTCACCGAGCTGCAAGGCTCGCCAATACTGTTCGCACAGGTTTTCTACTTCTATCGTCACCGCAAGCGCATCTTCTAAATCTCGCCCTAGCGCTATCATGCCGTGGTTCGCCAGCAAGCAAGCTTTGCTTTGGTACAAGGCTGCCAGCGCATAGTCGGAGAGTACTTGTGTGCCAAACAGCGCGTAAGGCGCGCAGCGAATGGTATCAGCACCCGTAACAGCTATCATGTAGTGAAACGGCGGAATATCTTTGTGCAAGCAGGCCAGTGTGGTGGCAAACATGCTGTGGGTGTGAATGACGGCGTTGATTTCAGGGCGATTTGCTAAAATATCGCAATGAAAACGCCATTCTGAACTTGGGATTTTG
>JBEBJQ010000101.1:0-12885 GCA_040079795.1 Methylococcales bacterium | reverse complement strand
ATGGTGGTGTTTCCTTTTGTTGATAGGGTGATCTGGCGAGATCTTTACCAACAGGTTACACCGCTTTCTTTACTCATACACCAGAAATGATCATAGCTCAAGATCAAAGGCAGCAACATCAGTAACAAAGGCCGCAGTCTTCTTTGCCAAGGAAATCGGATAAGGTGCGGGTTTATCCGAGATCAACAGAAGACGTACCCTATTAACGTGTTATGCCGGGTGATGGAAATGAATACCAGTGCTTTTTATAGGTGGGTAAAGAAACCTGAAGATACCGATAACACCCGGCAAAAATCAGCGCTCGAGGCAAAGGCTAGGCAGCTTTTTGATGACCATAGCAAACCTATGGATATCTGCGGCTTTATGTGCTGCAGGATTTGCGAGACAATCTATTTAAAGAATATGAAACGGTGACCTATTTTCGTATTAAAAATGGCAAACGTATCTTTAAGCAATTAAGTCGCGCAAATGGGGGATCATTTTTTTGGCTACGAAATGAATTCCAGCCGTAAAAAACTTCATTCAAAAATCAAATAAACCACATATTCATCTTGAGTTGCATGGTGTTGGATATGAAAACACATTTGCTATTTGAGAGAAAAAAGGTAAAAAAGTCTTTTCCTATATTTCTATCATAATCGAACTGATCAGACTGAAAGTAGACGCTTCCTAAAATTATTTAGATTCGTTAAATGCCGTCTTTTCAGTTGCTTTGTAATTCCTGTGTCCAACATAAACGTTGACATAAATTACTGCGTAAATTGAGGAATTCGATTATGAAAAAAATATTTTGGCGCATATTGCTCACAGGAGCTTGTATAGCTTCTCAATCCTCGCTCGCATATAATTTACAAACTGATCCATTCAATGTGCTGAATAATTCTCCAGAATCTCCAGCAAAAAACATGATTAATAAACGCTGTGACTTTCCAGCATTACCACCTTCACCCTTAACATTAGCCGATGCAGTAGAACGAGCGCTTTGTTTTAATCCGCAAACCAAATTGGCGTGGATTAATGTAAAAATGCAGGCAGCAACATTTGGCATTGGTTTGGCAGCCTATCTCCCAACCGTCAATGCCAGGGGCTCAGTTAACATAACTGAACGAAGCAGTACATATACAAGTAATGCGGCCTACAATACCGATGTAAACGGAATTGAATTAAATGGGTCCTTAAATTTAAATTGGGTTCTTTACGATTTTGGGCTTCGAGCGGCAAACTTGGAATCAGCAAGACAAATTCTAAATGCTGCCAATGCAAGCCAGGATGATGTAATACAAACAACTTTTCTAAACACTGCCCAAGCTTTTTATGAAACGCAATCAACATCGGCTTTACTCTCAGCCAACCTGGAAGCGGAGCACGCAGCCGAAAAAAGTCTTAATGCGGCAGAAGCCAAATATCTCGCTGGAATCGGCTCCCTGGCCGATAAGCTGCAAGCTCAAACTGCTCACGCTCAGGCTATATCGACTATGGTTCAGGCCGAAGGCGATTTACGAAGCGCCATGGGCAACCTCAATATATTGATGGGACTGAATGCCAGCGTTACTCTGAAGCTCACTGAAATCAATGATTCAGCGATTGATGAACCGCTTTTTGAGAAGGCCGTAGATCGCTTAATCGAACAAACTGAGCATGATCACCCGAAAATCCTCTCAGCTCAGGCACAGTTAAAAGCAGCAAAAGCAAGAATCGATCTTGTTCGAGCTGAAGGTCTGCCCAGGCTATCATTAACTGCATCAAGCGATTATTTTAAAACAAACGCGACTCCCATAAATAACCAAGGCTCTTCTGAACAAACCGTGAACAGTGGACGCGTTGGAATCCAGTTGGATATTCCGTTGTTTGAGGGATTCGGGCGACATTATAAAATCCTTGAAGCGGAGTCCCAGGCTCAAACTAAGGAAGCCGAATTGGAAAACATCCAACAACAAGTAGCTTTGGCTGTTTGGAAAAGTTATCAGGCTTTGGGTACGGGCTTAGAAAATTTAAAGGCGATCAAATCTTTAATCCAGAGCGCCCAGCAATCTTTTGATGTGGCAGTGGGTCGATACAAGGCCGGAGTGGGAAATATCATTGAATTATTAAAAGCACAAACAGACCTTGCCAATGCCAGACAACAAAAGTTACTTTCTATGACACGTTGGCAGGCTGCCAGAGTTAAACTGGCCGCTAGTATAGGAAATTTAAGCATGGAAACCATTCATTAGACCAAAACTACCCAAAAAACTTTAATGATCAAACCAGTTTTCAGTGTATGAAGGTTGAATTAATAGCGTTGAAGCTTGTGTCTGTTGCGAGGAAAATTTCGCAACAGACACAAACACAATCACTCTATCCCAGTCATCACGAAGCCAGCCCAGTAATAAGGATCATGATAACTGGCATCATGAATGAATTCGGCTTGGGTTTCTTGGAGAGCCAATTGAGATGGGGTGCCGTTTAAAAAGCGCTTGTAGAATTTCTGCATGAATAGGCTGGTGGCGTTATCATTCACTTTCCAGAGCGTCGATAATACCGCTTTGGCCCCGGCTTCCTGGAAGGCACGATTCAGGCTGTAAACGCCTTCACCTTTGCGAACTTCGCCCAGGCCGGTTTCACAGGCGGACAATGTGACCAGTTGCGTGCCTTCAAGGTTCAGATTGAGGACTTCCAGAGCGGTAATGAGTCCATCGGTCGAGTCAGTCGCATTCAAGGGTTTGTGCCCCATTAGGCTCGAATTTGCTCCAGACAGAGCCAGGAAGGAACGGACTAAGGGGTTTTCCACCGGGCCAAGGTTAAGGCCTGGTTCTGAACGCATCATTAGTCCTCGCGAGCCAGGAAGATCATCTTCAAGTCTACGGTCTTCCTGATAGTAGCCGTGGGTGGCGAGATGCAATATTTGGGGAGACTTGACGGCATTGAGTTGGTCTTCGCTGGCATCCCTTTGTAAGAAGAGTCGGGCGGGAATTTGGGGATGTTTTTGATTCAATAAGCTAGCTATAGCCTGACCTTCTTCCAAGGTGGCTTTTAAGGGCTTAAATGGAATTGCTTGCTGAGCGCCGTTCTTGATGTTCAGTTGATTGGCGGAGATGGTGGCTGTTTTAGGCGCGACTTCACCAAAGTCGGGATCGGCAAAAATGGCGGAAGGCGATCTGCTGTCAACCGCCCCTGGGGGCAACACAATATCCCGAGCCGAACTGAGAGTGATTAATTGCTGCTGTTCCCCTAGATAGTTACCGTCTTGGGTTTGGAGGGCTTTGAAGGGCAACAGGTGTAAAGAACCATCCGGCACAAGAAATAAGGTTTTTGTGGCACCCAGATAGGGGAGCAGTTTTTCCCAGAGCATACGGTATAAATCTTGGGCAATCGGTTCAATTTGACGCTTTTCCAAGAGCGCTTTCCGGTATTCGGTGATGGCTGCGCCAATGGGGGCAAACTCACCGAGTTTGACCAGTTGAATACCGTGTTGCTGATTGGCTATCAGCGCGATCACTTGTTCACTTAGGGATTTATCGGTTTTAAAATCATAGGTTTTAAATACATGAAAATCCACCAGACTTTGCTCTGGGCGAAGTTTTTCGAGTACCTGCGAAGGCTTGACTTCAGTGGTATTGCTCTTAAAGCTACTTACTTGCTGAAACAAATCTTGTTCCAGATTGGCGCGTTGCGTTTCTAATTTTTTGATCAGTTCGGCATTGCCTTTGTCGGAAAAACTTAAAGTCGCAATCTGATTTGCTAGCTTGTAAAATTTGTCTAATTGTTGCTGCAGTGCTGGATCTGGGTGATGCCGAGCCAGATTTTTGAACTCGGATTCGATGCGCAGCAAAAGGGCTTTGCGGGACAAGGAAAAATACAAAGCTTCTTCAGGCGTGTTGTGTTTGGTGTAGTAACTTAAGTAAATATTACGTCTTTGTTCTTCTTTTTTTATAAAGGTTTGTCGGGTATGTTCGTCGGCAGCCCAGAGCCAGCGATCCAGCAACTGATTCATCAGTCGCAAACTTTTATTGAATGTAACTCCGGCTCGAGTATTCTGTCCTTGTGCTTCGTATAATAAGGCAATATTATCTAGAAAAATCGCTTCAAAAGGATGTACCGGTCCATAGGCTTTTTCAGCTATTTTTAGACTGCGTTGATATAAGGATTCTGCCTTGGTAAAGTCGGCTGTTTTTAGATAAATATCAGCTAAATTGTTTAAAATTACTGCAACATCAGGATGTTCCAAGCCATAGGCTTTTTCAATTATTTTCAAACTGCGGTGATAAAAGGATTCTGCTTTAGTATAGTTGGCTTGAGCTTTATAGAGGTCGGCTAGATTGTTCAGAATTACAGCAACCTCTGGATGCTCCAAACCAAAGATTTTTTCTGTTATTTTTAAACTTCGCTGTAACAGTAACTCAGCTTCGGCATATTTGGCAAAAAATTGAAGGATTCTGGATAACTGTAATAAAACTCTAGCGATATTAAGACTTTCCTTTCCGGAAGCTTTTATAGCTATTTTAAAACTTCGCTCTAATAGTGGCATGGCTCTATCGTAGTCGGCTAGAAATAGATAAATTTCAGCTAATTTATTTAAATCGTTAGCGATATGGGGGTTATCCAGGCCATAGATTTTTTCATTAATCTTCAAACTGCGCTGATAAAGGAGCTCGGCTTTATTATAATCGGCTTGGTTCTGATAGAGTTCCGCTAAATTGAATAAAACGCTTGCAAAAGCTGGATGCTCCAGGCCATAGGCTTTTTCAACTATTTTTAAACTCTGCTTGAGTAGACGTTCGGATTCGACATAGTTGGCTTGAGAATTATAAATTGATGCTAAGTTAGTTAAAATTTTAGCTACATTTGGATGCCCAGGGCCATAGACTTTTTCAACTATTTTTAAACTGCGCTGATACAGCGTTTCGGCCTTTTCATACTCGGCTTGCTCTTTATAGAGTGAGGCTAAGTTGCTTAAAATGCTCGCAACAGTTGGATGTTCCAAGCCATATGCATTTTCGTATATTTTTAAATTGCGTTGATACAAGGGATCGGCCTTGGCATATTTTTCTTGGACATGATACAGCATGGCTAAGTTGATTAATACGTTAGCAGTTTCCGGATGATCTAAGCCATAGGCTTTTTCAACTATTTTTAAACTGCGCTGATACAGATGTTCTGCCTTGGTATATTTGGCTTGTTCCCGATAGAGATTGGCTAAATTGGTTAAAACGTCAGCGACTTTCGGATGCTCCAGGCCATAGGCTTTTTCAGCTATTTTTAAACTGCGATGAAAGAATGGTTCGGCCTTGATATAGTCGGCTTGCAATCTATAGAATTCACCCAAGTTATCTAAAATTCTCACAAGAACCGACTGTTCGTGGCCTTTGGCTTTTTCAGCTATTTTTAAACTGTGCTGAAACATAGATTCGGCCTTGGCATAGTCGGCTTGTGTTAGATAAAGCTCGCCCAAATTGTTTAAAACGATTGCTATCTCTGGATGATCCTGACCATAGGTGTTTTCTAAAATCTTTAAACTACGCTGATACAGCGGCTCGGCTTTGGCATAGTCGGCTTGGGCCTGATAGAGAATGGCTAAATCGGTTAAAACGTCAGCGACTTTCGGATGCTCCAGACCAAAGGCTTTTTCAAATATTTTCAAACTGCGCTGATACAGCGGTTCTGCCCTGGCATAATCGTTTTGGGCTAGATAGACACTAGCTATGGCCATTAATAAGATAGCGACTTCTGGATGGTCTTTATCTGAGGATTTTTCCAAAATCGCCAAGCTTTCTTTTAATAAGTATTCAGCCTCAGTGTATTTGCCGGCTTGAAACATCTTCGTTCCTTTCTGAGCTAACTGATTAAGTTTTATCTTCTGCTTTGACCCGAACTCACTGGTTTTCTCATTTTTAACATCAGGTGATTCCGATACTTGACTAGATATTTGATTAAGGCCCACCAGTCGATACCAATAGTCCGCCAATTTTTTATCCTGTTGTAAACCACCGCGACCGGCGTCATAAAAATAGCCCAAATGCTGTTGTGCATAAGTATTGCCTTGGGAAGCGGCCTGTTGATACCAATAAGCAGCTTGCACTTCATCGCGTTGTACGCCCTTGCCGGTTTCCAAAAATCTCGCCAATTCAGCTTGCGCGGCGGCGTGGCCTTCTTTAGCGGCGGACTGGAACAGCGTGGACGCTTGCGTGTAATCCTTGCTTTCCAAAGCTTGCATGCCGCGTTCATAGTCTTGTTGCGCCGCTTCGGCCGATTGATTTTTCTGCGTGTCTGACACGGCGGAAGGATTCGTCGGCTTGCTCGCACAGACGGAAAATTGTTGCAGCAGAAGCATACTAAATACAGCGGACATGGCTTTATTCATCAGGCTAATCCTTCTTAAAATTTTGTTATCAAGATAAAAACCGACAGTTTTGTTTTTCAATCCTTGCTGGTCAAAACAAATCCTGCCCAGAAATAAGGCAGGCTATATTGCGGGTCCTGTATAAACTCTTGCTGAGTCGCCTGCAGGGCTTGTTGCGGAGGGGTACCGTTTAAGTATCGGGAATAGAATTTTTGCATAAAAATCCCGGTGGGTTGATCCTTGACTTTCCAAAGTGTGGATAACACAGCTTTAGCCCCTGCCTCCTGGAAAGCACGGTTTAAGCTGTAAACGCCTTCACCGGTTTTGATATCGCCAACCCCGGTTTCACAGGCGGACAGGGTTACTAAGTCCGTTCCCTGAAGGTCTAGATTTAAGACCTCCAGAGCAGTTAAAATGCCATCATTGTTGTCAGTGGCTTGCAAGCGCTGTTTACCTTTTATGCCTAGGTTGGCGTCAGCCAAAGCAAGGCCGGATCGGACTAATGGGTTTTCGCGATACGGTAAATGAGATTCGCCTAAACTAATAAAGCTGTTGGCTTGTGCCTTGTCATCAGTCTTCTGGTCCTCCAGAAAAAAGCCATGAGTTGCCAAATGCAGAATCTGCGGCGAATGCACAGCATTGACTTCCGCTTCGTTTGCTTCTCGATGCAGAAAAAGTCTGGGCGGTTTTGCATTTTGTTTTTGGCTAATTAGCGCCGCGATTTGTTTTCCTTCGTCCAAAGTTGCGGGTAAATCATTGAAATAAATATGACTTAATTCGATGCCGCGATTGGATTTTTTGTTAGTTGTTGAGCCTTCTGCTTTCCCAAAGTCAGGGGCGGCAAAAATTGTCGCATTACTTGACGGCGCATTGTCGGGAGCTAATACCAAGTCGCGGGCGGAACTTAATGTCAACAAATTCTGCTTGACGCCAAGATATTGTTCATTCTTATCTTGCAAAGCCTTGAACGGCAATAAATGCAGAGGACCATCAGGAACAAGGTAAACACTTGCACTATCGTGTACAAAAGCAGGGAGCGGCGCCCATAAACGTTCATACAGCTCTTGTGCTGTCTGTCGAAGGCTATGGCTCTGAACGGTGGTGACCAGCTTACGATAGCGTTGAATCGCTTGGTCAATAGGTGCTAAATCCCCGAGCTTAATCAACTGGATGCCGTGCTGATGATTGGCAACTATTGCGATAACTTGTTCAGAGCCATAACGCCTACTTTTAAAGTCATAGGCTTTATACACTTGGAAATCTACCAGACTTTGCTCAAGACTGAGCTTTTCCAGTACTTGCGCTGGAGCTACTTCGGTAATATTACGTTTAAAGCTACTTAAATGCTGAATCAATTCTCGTTCCAAATTGGCGTGTTGAGTTTTCAAGGTTTTGAATTGCTCAGCCTTACATTTACCGGAAATCATTAAAGTTGCAATCTGGCTTCCCAGCTCTTTGAACTTATCTAATTGCTGCTGTACTGCAGGGTCGGGATGGAGTCTGGTCAGGACTTTAAATTCGGATTCGATACGTAGCAATAGACCTTTGCGGGAAAGGGAAAAGTTCAAGGCTTCATCAGCAAGTCCGTTCGTACCATAAAAACTGATGTATATGTTGCGGTTATTTTCTTGTTGCTGCAGATAACTTTGCCTAGTTAGTTCATCTGCCCCCCATAGCCAACCTTCTAAAACCTGATTCATAATGCGCAAACTTTTTTTAAATTGCACTTCAGCTTGTGATTTTTTGTCTTGTGACTCAAACAACATGCCTAAATTGTTCGAACCGATCGCCACAAAAGGATGACTTTGGTCAAAGGCATTTTCTGCAATCATCATACTTTGCACAATTAAAGGCTCAGCTTCTTCATAACGTCCTTGTTTGTAGTACATAGTAGCTAGATTATTTATACTAATTGCAACTTCGGGGCTAGCTTGACCATAAACCTTTAAATGAATCCTTAAACCTTGTAAATATCTAGTTTCGGCTTTCGTATAATTTCCTTGATCTTTATATAACCCGGCCAAATTAATTAATGTAGTCGCATAATGGGGGTGATATTTACCAAGCGTTTTTTCAGAGATTGCTAAGCTTTGAAAAAAAAGTGCTTCAGCCTCTATAAAGCGACCTAAAGTCCTATATAACAATGCTAAATTGTTTAAACTATTCGCTAAAGCTGGATGCTGTTCACCAAATACTTTTTTTCGGATTGAAAAGCTTTTCAACAAAAGTGGCTCTTCTTCAGCATAGCGGCCTTGGTCTTTATAAAGTAAGGCTAGATTGTTCAAGCTATTTGCTAAATCAGGATGATTTTCGCCCAAAATAGTTTTCCTAATAGCCAAGCTTTTTATGTATAAACGCTCTGCCTCCACAAAACGGCCTTGGTCTTGATATAAAGAGGCTAAATTATCTATGGTGGTTGCATAAGAAGGATGATTTATCCCATGAATTTTTTCGATTATCAAAAGACTTTTTATTATGCAGTTTTCTGCCTTCTCATATTGTCCTTGGTATTTATATAGTAATGATAAATTCAATAAACTAGTTGCAACATAAGGATGCGTATCACCTAAAGTTGATTTCCATAATTCAAGACTTTTCATAATAAGTGGTTGAGCCTCAACATAGCGACCCTGATCTAAATACAACTGGGCTAAATTATTTAAGCTTATTGCGACAGATGGATGTGCGTTTCCCAAAGTTTTTTTCCAAGTATCAAAGCTAAGTAGAAATAAGGATTCAGCTTCTCCTAAACGGCCTTTGTCTTTATACAACTGAGCGAGATTATTCAAGCTTGTCGCGACAGATGGATGTAAATCACCTAAGATTTTCTTCTTGATATTTAAGCTCCTCAGAAATAGCTGTTCAGCCTCTTTATAGCGACCTTGAGCATGATGAAGCTGGGCTAAATTATTTAAATTTTCAGCGTATTCGAGATTTTCATCCCCAAAAATCTTCCCTAGAATATCTAGGGCTTGCTTAACAACCTTTTCAGCTTCAGAATATTTACCAGTCTCATATAATTTCTTTGATTCAGCATTTAAATTCTTTAACTGCGCCTGTTGTTCAAGGGTTAATTTAGTAGATTCATCTTGAGCAGGTTTTCGTCCTAACAGGTTTTGCGCCTCTAACTCACCCTGTGATGCCGCTTGTTGATACCAATGTGCGGCTTGCGCTTCGGCATGACCTTGTTTAGCGGCACTCAGGAAGAATTGTGCAGCTTGCTCCGGGTTTGACTCTAGGCCGTCTCCATTAGCGTATCTCAAACCAAATTCATATTGAGCCTGGGCGTCGTTACCTGAAACAGCTCTATTAGAACCAACCTCTTGACCTGTCTGTGGAGGACTATTCGATTTATGAGTAAGGCAGCCGGATAACTGGAGGAGTAAACATCCGAGAATCAAACTATAGATAGTTTTATTCATAGCGCATATATTCTTAAGGCGATCAGGTAGTATCTCGTTTAAAGCGGATATTCACAAAGATTTTCAGACGACTTCAATGGCCTAGGCGCATCATAATCTGGTGGAGCATCTATTGTATGATCAGTGGGGTCTCTATTTAAACCAGCAAGGAGTTCCGGTATATCCTTAGCGCTGAGCGAGGTGGCTGGAATAACTTTCGCCAGTCGCTCTGCAATACCAAGATTGGTGTGTGTTTTCAAGATATATAGTCTGGTAACTTTACTCGGTAGCTGGTATATTTGCGGGTGCGTGTTTGGTACTGGAGTCAACTCCTTTCCCTGTTCCATTATTTGATCAAAAGTGAAGGAATCTTGATCGTTCGCTTCTAGTGCCTTAACATAATACATATATTGCCCAGGGGGTTCGTGTTTGGGGTAGATAAACACTACTCGATCCCGTTCAGTTTTTTTAATCCCCAAACAGGTATTTTTGCGAGCCTGTGCGTTAGAAGACAAAACACTGCAACCTATGAGTAATATTAATATAGTTCGGTACATGGAGGATCCTTTTTAGCACTGTAGAAGTGGAAACTGTAATAGCCAGGAAAATGCCCGACGATGTATCTATGAGCTTTTTTAATATCGGTATGCCCTTGCTTAAAAAACTGTGAATTTAAATTTTCTTCGAGTTCATTTTCTTGAATAGGGTTACGATTAAAGACTGCAACCAAATAATTATCTTGTATTGCGACTGTTTGTTTTTTCATTTGCCATAATTTATGCAGGATAGTGTCTGCCGCAATTGGTTCTGGGTAGGCAATGACTTTAGGTTTGAAATATTCTCCTAATAAAACTAAGGCAGCAAAATAGTGATCACTCAAAAAAGACTTCTTTGGTTCAAGTTGTAAATCGAGAACTATGTCATAATCTTGATTTTCATTTGCAAATAAGGGAAGTACTGGGATTATACCATTGTGATCCAAATCAAAACGGCTACCCCCACCTTCTTTAGGGACACACATATACATGAATTCTTTCAAGTAGTTCTTACTGGAATGGTTTACGACATCGATTGAAGTATTATGTACTTTTATAAACATTCCTAAGATTATTAAGAACAAGCTTATAAAACCAATACCCCCAAGAAACAAAATGTCCTGAATGCGGGTTCTGGTGTGCTGAGCATTGAGGATGACGGCTGCTTCACGCAAACTCTTTATCGGCCTGACTTCGATTCCCATTTCTTTAAGTGTTTGCACTTGTGGAAGCTCTGCTACCAAAAGACACTCACCGTCCTTAAGATATTCCAGTGGCGTAAAACAATAGATTGGTTCATGTAGTGATTGATTAACTATGCCATCGGAAATGCGGTCAGTTTTGCCACGTTTGAATAGTCGATCAAATATTTGTAATGGAAAAAATGAGTTTTTATTTTTAATTACGGTTGGATTAATATTCTTTTTCGCATCATGTTTAGCTATAATTAAATCTAATTTTTGAGGTACGCTGGCAACAGGAGTAACTTTTTTATCGTATGAGTTGTTTAATTCATCTGATAATTTCCCCGTGGCATAGACGAATCGAATGGGGCTATTACTTCCGTTCAGGAGTAAACCCAAAGCTAGGCCAAGTTGCGTACTCTCGCCTTCACAGTTGATATTAACGTTATTTTCAGCTGATAATCGTTGATTGGATAACCAGGCAGTCGGTTTTAAGCGTTGGTAGAGATTCCAGAATTCTGGCTTTAAATTAAGTTTTTCTAAAGCAAATACCGCTTCCAACCCGTCCTGATCGAGTTTGACAAAAATTAATGGGGCGGCAACAGGGTGCAGTTGTTTGTTGAGGTCTATTTTGGTTTCCTTAAGTAGCTTAGCTATCTCCAACGGCTCATTCGAGTTCAAGAGTTGCAGCCCGACATCTTTGGATTTAATAAGCAGTATCTCTCCGCCTTGACCACTTCGATCCGGTAAGGGTATGCCTACAGTCGAATGATACTCAGTCATGATGTGATCTTTCCTTAAAATTAGAATCTATTCCCAAGAAATGCATAATTTCTTTCAAACTGTCTACGGGTTGGAGGACTATGTTATTGTTCTCTAACTCCCATAACAAAGATGAGTGTCGCTTTTTTATTGCAGCGCGAGGTAAAAAAAAGGAGACTGGCTTGGATTGCAAGCCGGATTCTAGCAAGGCTTTAAGCTGATTTTCAAAGTAAATTTTTGAACTAATCAAAAGTTTATTTTTGTCTTTCTGGAGGTATCCAGTCACGATAATACTTTGCAAAAGGCAGCTCGGTTCCTGCATAAAACAGGCACATAACAAGCCAAGCGTTATGCCTTCGGTATAAACCAGATTAACAGGCGCACTATTCAGACTAAGTTTGATTCCTTGGGGGGAATAATTTAACTGCTCCATAATTGAAAGAACCTCTTGAGCATTTTCGCTTAAGCCAAGGTAGTTCAGTCCGCGCAAATCAATTCTACAACCGACATTCGGTTCGCTGGAAATTTCAAATAACTGATTCTTTCGGGATTCGCCCAGTCCAACCAACGGCAACCAGACCGATCTACGCATCTTCTTCATTATCTAACAGAGCAATTACCGGCCGCAATAAAACTTGACGGTTTGCAGGTGTATTGTCTAACTGGTCATCAAAGCCGTCTCCCCGGTTATCCAAGAGAATTTGGCTAATTAGTTGGTCCTTACTATCAATACCTGAAATTCCAATGAGCTTATTAGCATATTCGCCACAGGCTGAGCCTAAAGCTTCCACACTTAATTTCAATTTGTTTTTTGATAAGATTTGGATAGTGATTCGAAATTCTTTATTCGAGGTTATAAGCGGAATTTGCGCCACAGCATCCTCAGTCTCATGGGTATCTGCGGCTAATAATTGCACGTCGGTAATGTAGTGAAAGCGGATTTTGTTAAAAGGGATGTGCTGAGCCATCCTTTCGCCGCGTGTAAGCCATTCAGAGTAGGTTTCTTTTTGCATGCGTAAGGGCAAAACCTTAAGCAGCGCATCAACCTCAGATTTTGCAACTGGTAGCTCGGATTGAATATGTTGCAAATATTGATAACCTATTTGCCAGAGTTTTTTAGGTGTTAATGTCATGATTGTCTCCTAGTCTTTGTTCATTATTTATTGATTATTCAATCTCTGGGC
>JBEBJQ010000184.1:0-2287 GCA_040079795.1 Methylococcales bacterium | reverse complement strand
GCAAGACTACGACGCCTGGCGCAGCTTGGGCCTGCCGGACTTGGATGCCGCCTACGAACCAGCCAAGGTCGCCGTGCAAAAAGCACCTGTGCAACCGGGCGCTGCCGCCGGGAGCACAGCCGCCCCGCAAACCACTTCACCAATAACTAAACTCTTTTATGGCTTGTTGATGGGCTTGTTGAGCTACCTAGTAATCCTCAACCGTGAGCCAATTATCGCTATCAGTAGACTGATGTTCGGAAAAGCGGCTGCGTTATTGACTAAAAAAGGAGCCTAATGATTATGACTACATGAATCAACTATCGCGTGATGTTGTTGAATTAACAATAGGCACATTTTTCTAATAAAAATAATTTTTAAAGAAGGAAGGCGTTATGAAGAATACAGACATTTTACGAAAAATTATCCTGATAATTATGGGATTGTTACTATCGACAACCCTATGGGCGCATGGTGGTGCCAAGGGGACAGACACTGACCAATGCAAGTTCGAACTTGAGCCGGATCATTGGATTCACTACACCGCTTATCAACCCAATGCTTTCCCGGCAGAAGAATTTTGCGCGAATATTCCTCGGGAAAAAGAATCATTGATATTGGTATTTGACTATCAAGACCAAAGATATAAAGACAATACCGTTGAGTTTGAAGTGACTAAAGAACCTGAAGGTAAGCGTGTTTTCTTTTTGGAAGGCACCAAACATAAAAAAGGTACGGTGGAGCTAAAACTCCCTGATGGTGTGCCAGAACCAGGCAATTATCTGATCCACATCACTTTAATTCCAGATCAAGGCGAACGAAAAGATGTTCACATGGGCTTTAAAGCGGGTGGCGGTCCTGGTGCGTCAAACAGCCAAATGTTCTTATATTTGCTATTTGGGTTCGCCGCTTTATATGTGCTGTATTTATACAATGCAGCCTTTAAAAAGATTGTAGACGGTGTTATTGGCAAAGCTAAAGCATAATTATATTTATTGTTTGGTGCAAGCTGAAGATGGTGGATTGTTTACGCCGCTTCAGTTTTGCCAAGCCCAATAACGGATATTAAGGAGCTGAAACGATGACAAAGTTTTTATCCGTTGGTCTGATAGCTATTGTATTTTCAACATCGCTGATTGCAGAAGAGATTGAAGACCACACGAAAATGCTGATGGATCATGGTGACGGCCATTTAATGGAAATGTCCGGCGGTATGGTAATGGGACAGAATACCGATAAATTACCGGGGGGCTGCAATAGCATTTCTGGCACCAAGGAAGTGACGGTTCATGCCGGTCATAAATATGCCGAGAAATTTCCGGGCAGGATGTATGCTTTTGATACGCAAGAATTTCACTTTAAACCGTGCACCAAACTTACCGTACATTTCGTTAATGAAGACAAAATCCGGCATCAATGGATGATGCACGGTTTACCTAAATATTTGTACCCTAAAGGTATGTTCCATTTGGAAGTAACAGGCCCTGCAATGATTTCTGGAACTTTGATTCTGCCACCCGGCGACAAAACGTATCTGGTTCACTGCGACATCGCCCAGCACATGGAAAAGGGCATGAAGGCACAGTTGAAAGTCGGTGATGGCGACGGTGACTTGCCCAGTATTCCCGGCATAACAGCACCCGTTGTTCCAGACGATTATAAAGCTGGACTACCGGACGTTTTCGCGGCGGCAAAAGTGACAGAGGCGGATATAGTCGCGGCAAATGAAGCCTTGATGCAAGCAGAAGCTGCAAAAAAAGCAAATAAACTCACTGCCGTCGCTCAAGCCGATTCTTTTGTGTCAGGGGCTACCGTTATCGGTTTTACGTTAGGCGTATTGCTTGCTTTATTCTCGGCGAAAAAATTTAAAGGCATGGGTGTAACAGAAGTGGCGTCCACTATTTTTGAGCTGCTGATAGACGGACTAGAGTCCGTAATTAAGCGGGTGTCTGGCTTGGCTAAACGTGTTTTTGTCAATAATAAGTCATAGTCTGGACGTGTTAAATTCAGACTAAACAACATAGTCCTACAATCTGTTACGCAAGACGCTAACGTGATGCCTTTTCTAAAAGAATGCTGACTGCGACAAACTAACACGACTATGTACCTAGGCGGCTTTATCGCCGCCAGCCTTCCACGATTTTATGTCTTGGGGCATGTCATGGTCGTGCGTGCCATAAGCCTTCGCCAAAATTTCATAATGACTTATTACTGCTTTGCGGCTGGCGGTTTAATGGAAATATCAGCATTGGCCTGTAATGTTGCCAGCATTGCATTAAACTCCGACTGACCGAAAGCCTTGGCAAGA
>JBEBJQ010000100.1:0-12944 GCA_040079795.1 Methylococcales bacterium | reverse complement strand
TTTTCAAGCAGGATGCCCGAAAAAATCTTTAGCAAAAATGAGCGACTCTCCGGTTTTTAAAGTTGAGTTGTTTTAAGGGTTGATACATTCTGTTTTACTTCTTCGGCATTACCTGATTGCAATTTATACTTTGCGTTTTACTGAGTATAAAATGCCTTTGGAACTGTGGTTTACGTTCTTAACGTTTCTGGAAATTCCTGAAATATTAAAGAATAATATTTTGTAATATAGTCGTTAGTCGAAATAAATTGATGAAATTTTTACGGAGTCTAT
The DNA here is from genome assembly GCA_040079795.1 of Methylococcales bacterium. Classification (GTDB taxonomy): domain Bacteria; phylum Pseudomonadota; class Gammaproteobacteria; order Methylococcales; family Methylomonadaceae; genus SXIZ01. The sequence goes on along the minus strand of JBEBJQ010000100.1, from coordinate 12,671 downwards.
TACATGAAAAAATATATTATAATTGGCTTTTTATTACTATCGCCATTCCTGGTTTCAGCTGCCCAAGAAATTATTGAGGTAGTATTTGATCCCGGCACTAATTTGTTGAGAATTCCACAGGTTAGGATAGGTGATGGTTATGTTTATGATGCTCAACTTAGATATACAGGCGGCAGTAATTTTGTGTTAGAAAGATATAGCGAGACCCCCCCTTCTGCGCCACCGCCACCACCTCAGTAGTAGTGTTTTAGGTAAAGAGCACTTTTCGTAAATAACAAAGACAACTAAACTATCGTTTTAACTCATATCGCTCATGCTTGGCGAAGTGCGATATGGGTTACCACTTGAAGTAAACAATAAAACAAGCTTCGTTCCTTTGGTTAAGGGCAGCTCATGCTTTTTGCACAATCAATTCAAACTTAATCAATGTAACCGTCAATTTTTAACCGCCGATTGATTTTTCCAGCTTTTTACATTGGCCTGCATCCAGCCATTTTTCACACCACACGTTTAATGCCGTGGCATCATGCTGCATTAAATTAAATTCATGCTTAGCAAGTTCCGGCTGTTCTTTAGGCCACCAGGAACGGGTGTCGAATTGTCTTTGGATGTAATTTTGTGCCCGGGTCAGGTCAGAGGCATTTATTTTCATTTTAAGCTTCTCCAATCTTAGTTAGCGTTTACAGGTTAATGGTTCTAATAGCGGTGTTGGTTTCCGATTTGTATATCTAAAAGACTTTGGATTATTAATTTCTAAAAGTTGCTTTTGTTAAAGTTGTTCATAAAGCGCCAGGTATTGTTGCGCACTGTTTTGCCAGGAAAAATCTTTTTGCATGGCATTTTTTTGAAGTTGTTGCCAGGTTTTAGGTTCATTAAATAATAATTGGCTGCGTTTTATCGCTTCCAACAAAGCACCTGCTTGCGGCGCATTGAATGCGATGCCACTGGCGGTTTTATTATTAATGGTTTCCGGTGCTGCGTCTATAACCGTATCTGCCAAACCCCCGGTTTTTCGTACAATCGGTAAGGTACCGTAGCGTTGACTGTACATCTGATTGAGTCCGCAGGGCTCAAAGCGGGAAGGCATCAGAAAAATATCAGCGCCTGCTTCAATCAGATGCGCCAGCTGTTCATTATAGCCAAGACGTAACGCAATTTTGGTTGGATGCTCTTGTGCGAAACGTTGTAAACGTTCTTCAAATACTTTTTCACCACTGCCTAAAAGTACGACCTGTAAAGGCATCTTAACTATTTCTGGCAAACAATCCAGCAACATGTCGATGCCTTTTTGATCGACTAAACGGCTGATTAAACCCAGTACCGGCAGTTTGGCATCAACAGGCAAGTGCATGGTTTCTTGCAAGGCAACTTTATTGAGCTGTTTTTTATCCAGAGTTTTCGCAGTAAAGTGACCGGGTATATAGCTATCGGTTTCAGGATTCCACTGTTCTTGATCAATGCCGTTGATAATGCCGGTTAAGTGCGCTGCGCGAAATTTAAGCAAGTCTTCCAGCCCATAGCCGAATTCGGCAGTTTGTATTTCTTCTGCGTAGGTTGGGCTTACGGTGGTGATGTGGTCAGAAAACGCCAGCCCCCCCTTAATGAACGACAGTTGGTTGTGAAATTCAACCCCACTGGGATTCCATAGCCGACCGGGCAAGTTGAGCTGATGATAAGTGGAGACCGGGAATATACCTTGGTAAGCCATGTTGTGAATGGTGAACACGGTTTTTGGACGCTGGGCTTCTAAGGACAATAAGGCGGGGGTTAAGCCACTTTGCCAGTCATTACAATGCACGATATCCGGCTGCCAGTCTAAATAGGCGCGGTTAGCCGCAATTTCTACGGCAATTCTGCAAAATAATGTAAACCGTTCAGCGTTATTTGACCAAGCTTCACCGTAGACATCGACATAAGGATTGCCCGGGATATTAAAATACGCCGGATAATCAACCAGCCAAACGATAAGGTTACTTTCCGGCATGCGGGTTTCTAAAATGTTGACGTCGCAGTTGTTAACCCGGACGGTGCAACGATAGTAAACTTCCTGCGTAGTTTTAAGCGCTTGATAGAACGGGATCAGCAGACGAATATCTTGACCCAGCTCAGCTAGGGCTTTAGGTAAGCTACCTGACACATCCGCGAGCCCCCCGGTTTTAATTAGGGGATGCGCTTCACTGGTCACAAAAAGGATTTTTTTCATGGCGTTTATAACGGCTTTGTTATTATTGTTTTAAGACGATTGCACCCAACGGTGGCAAGGTTAAGTTAATGCTGTGTGGATGGTTCATCCACGCTTCAGGTGCTGTTAAAACCATGCTGTTACCGACATTGCTGCCGGCGTAATAGCTGGAATCTGAGTTAAATATTTCGTGATAACGGCCTTCAGCAGGAACACCAATTCTATAATTTTCTCTAATCACAGGCGTAAAGTTAAGCACGACGATTAAATCTTCATGTTCATTTTTACGGCGATAACTGATAATGGATTGATCAACGTCATGGCAGTTGATCCATTCAAACCCTTCATGTGAGAAATCGAAGCGGAATAAGGCGGGTTGAGTTTTATACAAATGATTCAGGTCTTTTACCAGGGTTTTAATACCATTATGATGTGCATAATCCAGAACATACCAGTCTAAGGCGTGATTAGAATTCCATTCGGTGCCTTGCCCAAATTCACAGCCCATAAATAATAGTTTTTTACCGGGGTAGGTGAACATTAGGGTATACAGCAAACGTAAGTTGGCACAGCGCTGCCATTCATCGCCGGGCATTTTACTCAGTAACGAGCCTTTGCCATGCACGACTTCATCGTGTGAAAAAGGCAAAATAAAATTCTCGGTAAAGGCGTACAACAAACCGAAGGTAAGCTGGTCGTGATGGTATTTGCGGTGGATGGGCTCTTGTTGCATATAGCTTAAAATATCGTGCATCCAGCCCATGTTCCATTTCATGGAAAAACCCAAGCCGCCAGTCCAGGTCGGGCGGGTGACTTGCGGCCAAGCCGTGGATTCTTCTGCCATGATCACAGAGCCGGGGTGTTCGGCATGGGTTACTGCATTCAATTCACGGAAAAAATCAATGGCTTCCAGGTTTTCGTTACCACCATACATATTGGGAATCCAGTCGTGCGCTTCGCGCGAATAATCCAGATAAAGCATGGAAGCAACGGCATCAACCCGTAAGCCATCCAGATGAAACTCTTCTAACCAAAAAACGGCACTGGATAATAGAAAGTTTTTTACTTCATTGCGGCCATAATTGTATATTAAGGTTCCCCAATCACGGTGCTCGCCTTTACGGGGATCCTCGTGTTCATAGAGTGCGCTGCCATCAAAACGGGCTAATGCAAACGCATCTTTGGGAAAATGCGCAGGCACCCAGTCGAGCATTACACCAATGTTATTTTGATGGCACGTATCAACAAAATAACGGAAGTCATCGGGAGAACCATGGCGGCTGGTCGGGGCGAAGTAGCCAGTAGTTTGATACCCCCACGACACATCAAGAGGGTGTTCAGTGACAGGCAGTAACTCAATATGGGTAAAGCCCATCTGCTTAACATAGTCAACCAATTGGACGGAAAAATCCCGGTAGGTTAAAAAGTTACCGCGATCATCACGTTGCCAGGAGCCTAAATGCACTTCGTAAATCGACATCGGGCGGTGTTGCCAGTCAAAATGCGCGCGGGCAGTCATCCATTCATCATCCCGCCAAGCGTAGTGATTATCTGACACCACGATACTGGCGGTGAGTGGGCGGAACTCAAAACGCTGGCCGTAGGGATCCGTTTTAACTAAAATTTCCTGGGTAGCCCGATTTAATATTTCAAATTTATACAGACAACCTTCAGCAAGCCCCGGTATAAATATTTCCCAAATGCCGCTGCTACCCAGCGTGCGCATCGGATTACACCGGCCATCCCATTGATTGAATTCACCTACTACGCTGACCCGTTGTGCGTTAGGTGCCCAGACACAGAATAACACCCCGCTAATGTCATCGACACTGTGGATATGCGCACCCAGTTTATTGTAGATATGCCAATGCTTGCCTTCACCGAACAGGTGTTGGTCAAACTCAGACAATTGTGATGGAAAATCGTAGGAATCATATCCGCTGTGGCTTACGCCGCTTTTATCTAACCAATCTAATTGATAATGACCTTGAATTAGTATAGAGTCAACACAAGCTTCGAAAAAGTCCGTTTCAGGGATGCGTTCCAGGGTAAGTTTAGGAGCCTGCAAAGAAACCGTTTCTGCGTAAGGCAAGTAAACGGTGAGGTGGGCTTTGCCATTTTTATTATGTTTACCCAACACTGAAAATGGATCGTAATGTTTGGCTTGGCTGATGAGAATTAAATTACTATCAAGACTATCTTTTGATGGTTTTTTCACGTTAGTATGCCCTCGTTTTGTAGTAAAATTTTGCCGTCAAACAGATGTTACCAAATAACGATACAGTTAAGTAGTCCTATTTATTATCAGGGGATAAAAAATGAAAAACGCAGATAATCCGCACTATGACCATTATGTCAGTCATTTGACCCGTAACACGATTGCCCTGATTTTAGCGGGCGGACGCGGGTCGCGATTGCATCAAATGACTGATTGGCGAGCCAAGCCGGCCGTGCCTTTTGGTGGTAAATTCCGGATTATTGATTTCCCCTTATCGAATTGTATGAATTCCGGCATCCGCAAAATTGCGGTATTAACCCAATACAAATCTGACTCTTTGATCCGTCATATTCAGCAAGGCTGGGGGTTTTTACGTGGTGAATTTGGTGAATATGTTGATTTAATGCCCGCCCAGCAGCGGCTGGATGAAAATTCCTGGTATGCTGGTACGGCAGATGCGATTTATCAAAATCTGGATATTTTGCGTAGCCGTAAACCCGAGCATATTTTAATTTTGGCAGGTGACCATATCTATAAAATGGATTATGGCGCTATGTTGGCCGATCACGTTTCCAATAATGCCGATTTGACTATCGGGTGTATCGAGGTGTCGCTTGAAGAGGCGTCTGCTTTTGGGGTTATGGATGTGGATGAGTCACGGCGAGTAAAAGCGTTTGTCGAAAAACCTGAACATCCCCCTAAAATGCCCGGTCGTGACAATACCGCCTTGGCTTCCATGGGTATTTATATTTTTAATGCCGGTTTTCTTTTTGAACAGCTTATTAAAGATGCCGATACGAGAGGCTCGACACGCGATTTTGGGAAAGATATTATTCCCGCAGTGATTGATAAATACCGGGTGAATGCCTACCCGTTCTTAGATATGAAGAATTCTAATGTCCAAAGTTACTGGCGGGATGTGGGTACTATAGATGCCTATTGGTCTGCAAATATGGAACTAATCGGGGTTAACCCAGAGTTGAATTTGTATGATAAAACCTGGCCGATTTGGACGAATCAAGAGCAGACACCGCCTGCCAAATTTGTGTTTGATGATGAAGATCGACGCGGCATTGCGATAGACTCTATGGTTTCTGGGGGCTGCGTGGTATCAGGTGCTAAAGTTAAACATTCTTTGTTATTTTCTAATGTACGTGTTAACTCCTATAGCACAGTGGTAGACTCGGTAGTGTTACCGGAGGTCACCATTGGACGGCATTGCCGGATTACTAAAACTATTATTGATAAAGGCTGTAATATACCGGAAGGCACTATTATCGGTGAAGACCGTGCTGAAGATGCGAAAAAATTCCACGTCAGCTCGGGCGGCGTAGTTTTAGTGACGCCAGACATGCTCGGTCAAGCACGGCATTACGTACGCTAAAAAAGTCCAGCGCTCATTCTGGGCGTGGCTTTGAAAAGAATGCAGGGGAGGTTGATCCTACCAAAAACCTAAGCATTTTTATGAAATGAACAACTGCCAGCTTATCTTCCGTTATTGTTGGCGGGACGGTAGGATCCTGCCAACTTAATGTGAACAATTGTGGGGCTTAAATGAAGTGTGATTTAAACAAGCGCAGGGCAGGCGTTTTATTGCATATTACTTCTTTACCAGGTCTTGGTAATCAGGGGGAATTGGGCGCAGAAGCCTTTCGGTTTGTGGATTTCTTACAGAAAGCCCGTATTACGGTATGGCAAACCCTACCTTTGGGTATGCCGCATGGAGATGGTTCACCGTACCAGTGTTTATCAGCAAATGCCGGAAATCCAATTTTAATTAGTTTGGAAGTTTTGCAAGCTAAAGGTTGGCTGGATCCCGATGATTACCAGTCAAATGCAGATGGCATGAGCGGCCTTGATGCGAAACGTGCTGTATTGGCTAAGGCGTTCAATAAATTTTTAAAGATAGCGAATAATACCGATCGGCATGCGTTTGCCGTTTTTTGCGAAGAACAACACCGTTGGCTGGAGGACTTCGCGTTATTTTTAGCTTTAAAAAAAGAATTTGAGTTGCGTGGTTGGAACCAATGGCCCGAACCTTTTAAACAGCGTAATTCTCAGGCTATCAGGGAAGCCCGTCGGCGTTTGGTACGTGAGCTGGATTTCTATAAGTTTGAGCAGTTTGTATTTTTTCAGCAATGGCACGCTTTAAGAACCTACGCGCATCAGCACGGGGTATTGTTGTTAGGCGATATACCGATTTTTGTTGCTTACGATAGCGCCGATGTTTGGACGGCACGCAAAAATTTTAAATTGAACGAAGCCGGTGAAATGTTGGTGGTGGCGGGAGTGCCGCCGGATTATTTTTCAGCTACTGGACAACGTTGGGGCAATCCCCACTATGATTGGGAGTATTTGCAGTCGTCGGGTTTTAAATGGTGGATTGAACGGATGCGGGTGCAGCAGCAGTTATTTGATATTGTCCGCATTGATCACTTTAGGGGGCTGGAGGCAGCTTGGGAAATTCCGGCCGATGAAGATACGGCGATAAATGGTTCGTGGGTTGAGGCGCCGGGTAAAGAATTATTAGAGGCTATTTATGCGCAATTGGGGCAGGTTAATCTAATAGCTGAAGATTTAGGCATTATCACTGAAAGTGTTGAAGAGTTACGGGATCATTTTAATTTGCCCGGGATGAAAATATTACAATTTGCTTTTGATGGCAGTGCTGACAATCCTTATTTACCTTATAACTATATTGAAAATTGTGTTGCCTATACCGGTACGCATGATAACAACACCACGCTAGGTTGGTTTAACGAGTTAAATGATTTTGAAAAGCACCGTGTTTATGAATTTTTAGGTTTTACCAGCTTATCAATGCCTTCTGCACTGGTGCGAGAAGCACTCGCCTCGATTGCTGATTTAGCCATAATCCCCATGCAAGACTTGTTAGCGTTGGGTGCGGAACACCGGATGAATACCCCAGGTACAGTTGAGGGAAACTGGCGGTGGCGTTTTGATTGGAGCCAGTTATCGGATGAAAAAATTCAGCATTTTGCACATTGGGTGGAGCTCTACGGTCGGGCAGGTTAAGCCGTTGGGAGTTAACCTTAACGACTTAACCTTTTTACTTAGCAATGTTTAAGTTGCACTGGTTTCATCGCTGAGGACACGGCGATAGATGACCGCACCTAATAAAGCGCCCAAAATGGGTGCCAGCCAGAATAACCATAGTTGCGCAATTGCCCAATCCCCGACATAAAGCGCTGTACCTAAGCTACGCGCTGGGTTGACTGAAGTATTGGTTACCGGAATACTGATAAGATGAATCAGGGTCAGGCCTAAACCGATAGCTATGGGGGCAAGCCCTTGCGGTGCGCGTTTATCAGTTGCGCCGAGGATGATAATTAAAAACATCATGGTCATAACCACTTCGGTAATAAAAGCTGAACTTAAGCTGTAACCGCCGGGTGAATGGATGCCATAGCCATTAGAGGCAAAGCCAGCTGTCACATCAAAGCCTGCCTTACCGGAGGCGATCAAATATAACACGCCGCCAGCAACGATTCCGCCCAGTACTTGTGCAACAATGTAGGGTGCCAGCTTATTCGCGGGAAAGCGTCCGCCCATCCATAGCCCGATAGATACCGCTGGATTAAGGTGGCAACCGGAAATATGGCCGATGGCGAAGGCCATGGTCAATACCGTTAAGCCGAAGGCTAGAGAAACACCCAGCAAGCCAATCCCGACATCCGGAAATGCCGCAGCTAAAACGGCGCTACCGCACCCGCCTAGCACTAACCAAAAAGTACCGAAAAATTCTGCGCTATATTGTTTCATTTTTAACCTCAACAAATTAAAGTTTTAAAGTGCGCACACCAAAAGCGGATGTCAGTAAACTCGATGTGTGCAAGTGTAGGATGTTAAATGAGCTTTTAGTCGCACCGTGGAAATAAGTGCGCTCTATTATTGATGGTTTTGAAAGCCTCCCCCTTACTACGTTTACCTAAAACCAATGTATTCAGTGGTAGATAAGCCAGTAGTATTTATTGTTATAGTGATGTAAGGCAGGGCGATTATGCGTGAAGCGGGATGGATAAGCAAGTATTACAGAAAGGGATAACTGGTATAAGCGCGGTAAGCGGCAAGCACTGCTAATGCCAGAAAAAATACACCGCTGATTTTGTGTAATAAAGCTAAGGGGACTTTTTTTAAGACCGTGCGCCCGGCTAAGATTCCTAAAGCGGAAGTTGTTGCAAGCGCGGCGGTAGAACCTAACCAGACTGCTATAGGTGCAGCCGTGCTGCTTAAAGCCACAACCGCCAATTGGGTTTTGTCACCAAACTCTGCAACCGTAATTAAAAAAAAAGTGCTGAAGAAAATGGAATGGCCACTTTTTTCTTTAATTTCTTCGTCCGCATTTTCTGCTTCAGCGCGCAGGGCATGAAGTCCAAACACACTGAATAAACAAGCCACCGTTGCAGAAACAACGAAATCAGGTAACCAACTGGCAATCGCAACGCCAAAAATGACCGCTAAACCGTTTAAAAAAGCAAATGCGGCAATCGCACCCAGCAAAACAGGGGTAGCAAGGTGGCGGGAGGCCAGGGTCATACACACTAACTGGCTTTTATCTCCAATTTCAGCTGCCGCAATCAGCGTAAAACTGGTAGCAGCAGTGGCTGAGGCTTCAGCCCAATTGTGATTGTTAATAAGTGCTGAAGCCTGTTGTATTAGGCTATATATAGAATGGGTAAAATCAATTGTGCTTAGGTACGTTAATAAGTGATGCAGATCGTTAGTCAGATTATCCATTATGCTTCCAGGAAATATCCTTAAATGGCCTGTTGTTATTGCTAAAGTGCAGGCCTGTCTTAAACAGACTTAGCTTAACAAATTGTCCAGTAGCATCATGATAATAAATCCGCTCATTAAGGCGAAAGTGGCATGACGTGAACGACCGCTGGCGTGTGTTTCTGGAATAATTTCTTCACTGATTACGAATAACATTGCGCCTGCTGCAAAACCCATTGCAATAGGTAAAATTGGTTCAAACAGAGTGACCATGGTAATGCCCAGCAATCCGCCAACCGGCTCAACTAACCCGGTTAACGTTGCGATACCAACCGCCCGCCATTTATTGTAACCAAGACCGACTAATGGCAGTGCGACAGCCAGACCTTCAGGAAGGTTTTGCAGTGCTATTGCGATCGCCAGCACGATGCCATTTTTTAATTCACCCGATCCAAAACTGACCCCGACTGACATACCTTCTGGAAAATTGTGAATGGTAATGGCAATAATGAATAACCAGATTTTTTTAAGCGAATTTAAATGGGTGTCTGAAACTGAGTCAAAATGCACATGGGGTAATTGCCGGTCTGCATAATGCAGAAAAAATGCCCCCACTAACATGCCTAAGGAGACAACATAAATGCCTTTGCCGGGCCAGATGATATTGCCATAGCCAATGCCTGGAACAAGCAGGGAAAAAGCTGTCGCTGCCAGCATAACTCCGGCTGCAGCTCCCAACATGCTGTTAAATAGGTTGTTAGAAATATTTTTAAAAAACAGTGCCGGTAATGCCCCGACGCCCGTTGCTAATCCTGCCAGGATGCTGGCAAAAAAACCGATAACGACAATCTTGCCAAATAGCAAATAGAGGCTTCCAAAAACCACTAATTGCGACAGCAAAAATAACCCAAAAAAAGCCAGCCAGCGCTGTACGGTAGGCAGTGCCATAAGCTTTTGGTATCGGGGATGCGCTTGCAAGCGCGTGAATTGACGTTTAATAAAAGCTTCTGTTTTGGCGGCGATGTTTTGATAAGTCATTGACTATCCGGCGGGTTATCGTTATGGAAATTATGGAGCTTAATTATAGCGCTAGTAACGCAAAAAATCAGATGTGAGTAGGGTTTGTTTGGTTTCTTTAGGGAATAATAAATTAAAAAACGAGTTGCTAATGAATACCCCCTTGGCATTTGCTTTCGGGTTGGTCATAGCCTAGCGTATCTAACTCCGTTTTAGGATGTAAAAAACCTTCAATTGGCGCTACGGCAACCAAAGAACGATCCGCCGCCAATAAAACCGGTTGGCGTAATTGCCCATCCCACCCGCGAAAGGACAACGGATTACCTTTGTAGCCCTGTAATGCAAACTGGTCACTTAACAGGTACGCTTTAATCACCTCAAGTTGATTTGAACGGGTGCGGGTTGCGGCCTCGCCAATGGCCCTTACCGCCAGATATCCGCTGTAATCCTGTTCTTCCATCCAGCGATTATTTTTTTCTTTAAAGCGGTTTTGTATTTGTATGGCGCCCCATTGTTCATGGGTTTTATGCCATGCGGTTGCTATTAAGCCCTGGGTACCGATTACCGGCCGCGGTGACCAGGTGCGATAGCCCAAATATTCACCAAATAAGCCCTGCTCGTCAGCTACGACTAATACATCATACTCTTCCCCCTGGGTAAAAACCGGCACATCCGCCTGTTCGGTTTTGCGGGCATCGTAGGTATGTTCCCATTTTTTCTCCGCAACCAGCTTCATGCCAAAGCGTTTCGCGGCGCGCTTAATGGCATCAGCGTATAAAACATCTTCCGGGGTTTCGCCGATAACCAAAAACCATTTTGTCCAACGCTTTTTTAGCATAAATTGCGCTAACGCATCCGTGCGCATTGCTCGGCTGGGTTGGAGATGCAGCATATTCGCCCGGCATTGCTCATTTCTCAGGGTATCGTCACTGCTGGCAATATCCAGGAATAAATGCGGCTGGTGGTTTTTAAAATCGGCAATTGCCAGTAATTTTTCTGCGGGTAAATTGAGTAATACAAAGGCGTATTTTTCGGCAATTTTATCGTTAAACAGCTTTAGGACATCACCATCAAGCGGAACAACAAATTTATCCAGGACGAAGCTTTGTCCGGTAAATTTACCGGTGGTGTTATTATCTGTAATGGCTAATTCTGCCCCTGGTTCACCTTTATTACTGATGAAAGCATCCAGGTTGGAAAGGGCAGGGGGCGCCTTTTGTTGTTGCGTTAAATAAGCAATCCGCAGTTGTTGTGTTTTAGGTGCGGCATAAAGCTCAGACTGCATTCCTGCATAAACCAGTAATAGCAGGGTAACTAACACGACAGACTTATTGTTTATCATTGCCAAACTTCCCGTTTAAAAACCATACAAGTTTTTATTGTAACGGAAGCAGGCTTGTTTACGCTATTCAGGATTTTTAGTAATTGACCGGGAATTACCTTGCATAACCAGAAAAGTTTAAGCTTTTCATTTCCTCCAAGCGTTCTTCATATAGGGATATGGCATTTTTTAAGCCATATCCCTTCGCTGAAAAACATGGAAACGGAGCGTGAGCGAAGTGATGTTTTTTAGTCCCCGGTAGGCGAAGGGAAATGCGCCAATCCGACGTGCGCGATAGCGCGCGAGGGAGGCAAGCATTTTATCCCGAAGAGCCGTAGAGTCATTGTGGTAGCCTTGACGTAGTAGGTGGCGAAGCGTAGTACGTAGTCGAGGCGGACGCAGGACGAAGCGGGGCTAGATTGATTCGCCGCGTGGCGAATCGATTTTTGTGACAGGGAGGCCCAAAAATCTTCCATGAGGCGCGCTGTGGCGCGCAGAACTTGCATAAGTTAAATCCCCTGCTTTTTATAAAGTGATACCCCACTATCCCTATTGTTTTACCCAAAACCGCCTGAAGCCCACAAAAAACAAATCTTTAACTGGCTGATTAATATATAAACTTGTCATAAGCTTGGCAGGTAAAAGGTATATAAGCACAATATGGCATAAATCATGCGTTTGTTATAGCGACTGAATTTTTTGGAAACTCTTGGATTTTCAGTTAAGCACCGGCGTTTTTCAGTGAATAGTGTGTGCTAAGCCCTGGTGGGTTCAACAGCGTTCTCGTGCTGGAATCCAATGTACACGGAGCTAATATTTTTTACTTAAATAACGTCGAAACATTATTATTAAAGAATGAGGAACCAACCCGATGAACCACTTAAAACCGCTGGCAGCCGCCAGCTGCATCACCCTGACCGCTTTGTCAGCACTGTTAACGCCTGCGCTAACCCACGCCGCCGCCACAGGATTTGAGCCCACCAAGCAAATCTTGGCCGGCACCGCGTATATGACCTATAACCAGGCTGTCTGGGCAACCCTAAAGCCCGAGTCTTTTCATACCGATGTGCATGGTGATGTCCTTAACGGCGGTGCGGCTACCCCCACGGCCGATGCCAAAGGTCAACGGTATCTTTACCCGCAGTTATTCGCCGATAGCTTTACCCCCGCCGCACTTGAACCTCCAAGTTACGCTT
>JBEBJQ010000099.1:0-13070 GCA_040079795.1 Methylococcales bacterium | reverse complement strand
AATTTACACCATTGGACTACTTAAAAACGGCAGTTACATATGGAGTGTCAATCAATTTTACACAGTTCAGCCAGCATCTACACCGACAATTGTGCCAACCGTTGCGCCAACTGCAATACCAACTGCAATACCAACTGCTGTGCCAACCGTTCAGCCAACTGCAATACCAACACCAATACCAACACCAATACCAACGTCGAAACCAACATTAATAGCGCCAGATATAAGCATCTCTCCCAGTGAAACAGCAGCACCTGGCACACCTATGACGCTCACTTTTACACAAGAAGCGAATGTTACTTATCAAATATGTTTAGGCAATGTATCTGGCAATTATTCTTTTGGCTGTAAAGCTACCAAATCACCGCTAAATTTTACAATGATGGATGGTTACAATGTGTATGGCGCTGTTAAAGCCATCAATAGCCAAGGAGAGAGTGTGATTTCTAATGAATTGCATGTAGTGGCTAAACCTATTGGTATTACAGAAAAACCCCAGCCTGTTGAAACATACGAACCGCCAAAGCTTGAATTCAAGTCCGATAAAGGTCTTTCTTCATCAAGGTTATTAATGGTAGCCACCGACAGTGATTCCTTAAATGATATAGAGCAGAAAAAAACAGTTTCTGTAACGTTTGTTGTTAAAGGAAGTGTTGATAGGGTAGATGTTGATTGGCAATTACCAGAAGGCGGGAATAGGGTTTCTAGTAAATATAAAGCAGATTTTATAAACGGGGAAGTTACCTTTTCAAAAAGCTTTCCGATTTCTGTTTTAACTAAAGCAATTGATCCGGCTGTTGGTTTTAAAAAACAGGACATTACTGTAACAGCCACGGCGTATAACGATGAAAATAAAGCCTCGAGTGAAATGCTTAGACTAGAACGAATAACACTTTATGATTATAAGGGTTATAACGATATGCTAACTTTTCCATTAAGCGTTTATGACTTTTGGCAAAAAAATGATTCAGGCGTTTATTTAACTTCATGTGCTGAGGATGATATTAATTTTGACGCGCAGTTTAAAATAAAAAACACCAGTAATCGAAGTATTACTATTTCACAATTAGCATTATCACTTTATAGTCAAGCAACTGATCGTTATATTCGTGATCTTCATTCAATATTAGATAGTGTCCCTCTTGAGACTAATACGTATTATCAGTTTCCAAAAACTAATGCTGTTATTAGCGAACCTGGAAATTACAAGTTAGTGGCAAGAGTATATTACGACAATAACTGGTATCGACTACAAACCTTGAACTTCTCGGTCATTAGAAACAACCAATGTCCAAGCGCGGCTAGCGTTCCAAAGATTGAAGATAGAGCTAATACTCTTTTAGATAAGGTAGAAAATAAATATGGTCAACCCTTAAATCTTGGCGCTAGTAATGGCAATCAAACAATCGATTGGCCAGGTGGTCAGATGGTCTATAGACAATATCCACAATCTGGCTATTATGCTGGAGTAGATTCAGGGACTGAGTCATTTCATTACCTTGCACCGGGTGCTAATGAGCCTGTATCCCTTGGAGGTATTGAGGAGTTTTCTGAATCTTTGACAAAAAATGGTGCTTCAAACGATACCGTTATATTTGAATCAATTTCTGATGCTCTTCACAGTAATGATCCAAGAAAAGCAGTAACGTCATATCTTTTGTCAAAAGGAGTAGGAGAGCTTGTTTCTATAGAGATTGGTGCAGCAGTTACAATATTTTTTGATAAAGCCTATTATTCAACTATTAGTGAGTTTCTCAATCCTAAAGGTTATAAAGCAATAGAAGCTGCTTTTGAAAATTTTGCATCCGACACAAGTAAATTAAAAGACCTTGGAAAATTAACTGAGGGAGCAATAACAGGTATTATTTTTAGCTCAATTGGAGATGAATTAAAAAAGAATTTCCCAGTTGATGGGTTTTACGGAAAAGTCGGAAATGAAGTTGGGATAGATATACTTATGGCCGCTGCAAAAAATGGTGTTTCAGCTTTGAAAACTGGATACAAAACCAAATCGGGACAAGCAGCTTTACTTGTTTGGCAGGTCGGCTTTGCTGCTGATATGGCCGGCATAGCGTTAGAAAAAAATATTAAAGCAATAAAAGAGGGAATTGTTTTTATGAATGCTGAAAATGAAATGTATACATCTTTTTTCAACGGAGCCATGCAAGCAAAGAGTGGTTATGATAAAGCTAATATTTTACAAAACTTACTTAATACAAGTGGTGCTTCACAACAGGAAAAACAGATTTATACTGATAAAATTATTAAATACAGAAAAATAGCTGAAGAAAGTGCCAATGTTCTAGCAGAAAATATTAAAAGCTATTATGTTGAACGTGGTAAGAATTTTGGCTTAATATTGTCAGAAAAAAATTTCGATAGGCTTGGTGTTGAAGATATTAAATCTGTAATGATTGTTGCTACTGCAATAAGGGAGGATATTATAGACAGAAGTGCTGATTCCCTGCCTATTGTGGGGGGGAAATTACGCCGGTTGGAAAATGGATTCTTGATTTGTTGAATACAGTGCCAAATCAAAATTGGTCCCTTAACGACAATCATGTAAAAAATCAGAGATATCAAATGCTCAGGGCTTTTCTAAGTACCTTTCTTGATAATGCTAAAATGCCACCTTCAATTTTTGGTGTTGATATGCATGATCAATTAAGAAAGGCTTCAGCCTCTTAAGTCCGTACCTCGTACGACGGATAAGTCCGTAAGGCGGAATGCGATAGCAGTTCCGCCGGATGTTAAGCGGGTCGCATTATCGAAAATATTCGCTTCAGTTGATGCGATTTATGGAATGTTGGCGTGTTTTTCGGCATTGGTTTGGCGGATCGCCTATCGGCATCCGCCCTACGTTTTTTGATACCTCGTACGGCGGATAAGTCCGTACCTCGTACGACGGATAAGTCCGCAAGTCCGCAAGTCCATAAGTCCGTAAGGCGGAATGCGATAGCAGTTCCGCCGGATGAAACGGATCACGTAATCTAAAATGTTCGCTTAAGCTGATGCGATGTATGGCATGTTGGCGTGTTTTTCGTCATTGGTTTGGCGGATCGCCTATCGGCATCCGGCCTACGTTTTTTTGATAAGGAGGCTTATGGTATGCCGGATTATCGGCGGTATCGGGTGTTGGGCGGCACGTATTTTTTTACGGTGAATTTGTTGGAACGGCGTTTGGACACGTTGGCGCGGCATGTGGATATTTTGCGGGAGGCGGTGCGTGTGACTCGACAAGAACGGCCTTTTCATATTGATGCTTGGGTGGTGTTGCCCGATCACCTGCATTGTGTCTGGACGTTGCCACTTGGCGATGCTGATTTTTCTAATCGCTGGAAGGCAATCAAGATTCGTTTCGTGCGTTCTATCCCTGCCACCGAACGACGCTCTAAGGTACGCGTTGCAAAAGGTGAGCGGGCATCTGGCAACGGCGTTTTTGGGAACACGCTATCCGCGATGACCGCGACTTTGCTAATCATGTTGATTACTGCCACTGGAATCCAATGAAACACGGATTGGTGCATCGGCTAAAAGATTGGCCATATTCCTCGTTTCATCAACATGTTCGGCGGGGGCTTTTGCCATCCGATTGGGCGGGTGGGGTAAATGAACTGGATGACTTATATGATGATTGAGGTGTGTATGTCATTACCTTAACTGTAAAGTAGGGCGGTGCGTCTGATGTTGGGGTTCGTCACCTCACCCGCAAGCTACATTTTTTCAAAAACCGCCCTTGGGAAACTGGGGGCGGTTTTTTTATGGGACTACAGGCGAGGCGTATTTTTTTTACACCGAACGGTTATGTGTTTATTTTTTGTTGTTATATAATTGGTCTGCCTACAATTGTGGCAAATTAAATCAGGAGCTTGTTCATGAGTGTTTCTATCCGCATCAACGATCAATTATATGAATCTGCCAAATTACGTTCTAAAGCTGAGTTTCGCTCCGTACAAGGCCAAATAGAGTTTTGGGCTAGTATAGGGCGTGCCTCGTTAGACAATCCTGATTTACCGGTTGAATTTGTACGTGATGTGCTGATTGCCCGGCAAGAAAAGTCGGAGCCGTTTGAATTTGGCGAATAAACGTGCGTATTGAGCAAAAGTCAACTTTTCGGCGTAGTTATCGAAAATTGCATCAAAACCAGCGCCAAACAGTTGATGATGCTATTCGGGCTGTGTTCAAAACGCCAACCATTGGCGAAGAAAAGCGCGGGGATCTTAAAGGCGTATGGGTTTATAAATTCGATTGTGTCAATCAACTTTACCTCCTTGCTTATGAGTGTTCTGATAATGTGCTATTGCTGCTTGGACTGGGGCCGCATGAAAAATTTTACCGCGATCTTAAACGGGATTAACCCTTAACCGTAAGGCGATAGCAACCCGTATGACGCAACGGTATAGCGGTTCCGCCGGATTGCCTATCGGCATCCGCCCTATTTTAATAGGAAAAGGTTGGCTTCAGTTAGCATTAAGTTATGACGGGGTCGATGTTTTAGGGTTCAAGGCTGCGCCTAATAATTTTGCAGTAACATCAACAAACGGAATCACTTTTTCATACGCCATACGGATCGGGCCGATAACCCCCAGTACGCCAACAACCTCGTTATTAACCGAATAAGAGGAGGTTACCAAGCTACAGCGGTCAAAAACTTCATAGCCGGATTCTTCACCGATGAAAATTTGTACGCCTTCTGCGTGTAAACATTGATCCAATAAATGAATCACACTACGCTTTTGGCTAAAGGCCTCAAATAATTGTTTTAAACGGTCTACATCAGCTAATTCTGCAAAACCCATTAAATTAGTTTCGCCACTTAAGATGTAATCTTCTTTTTTATCCGCGTCGCTAAAAGTTAATTGCGCCATAGTGATTGCATCCAGCATTTCCTGGTTCATTCGTTGTTGATCTGCTTGTAACTCCAGCACGACTTTTTCCCGTAGCGTCGCGAGGCTGCATCCGGAATAAATGGCGTTCAGGTAATTGGCTGCCTGTTGCAACGCAGCGGGTGAAAATTGCCGGGAGGTGTGAATAATTTTATTGTGCACTTCCTGTTCATCAGTTACAAAAATAACCAGAACGCGGGTCTGCGAGAGCGGTAAGAATTCAATATGGCGTAAACAAGCCAGCTCCCGCCTGGGTAAAGTTACTACCCCCGCCATGCGCGAGGTATTGGATAATAATTTTGAGGCAACTGTAATCACATCCTTAGGATCCATATTGGCCACCATCCCTTGTTGCAAAGACTGTAAGCCTTCAGGGTTCAAGGGCTTTACGGTGAGCAAGGTATCCACAAACAGCCGATAACCGTTAGAGGTTGGGACGCGGCCGGCGGAGGTGTGCGGCGAGTGAATCAAGCCTAAATCTTCCAGATCTGCCATGACATTGCGGATAGTCGCAGCGCTGAGGTTTAAATCCGAGTCTTTTGATAATTGCCTGGAACCAACTGGCTGTCCATCCTGAATGTAGCGCTCAACCAGAGTTTTTAGTAGTTGCAGCGATCTGTCATTTAAATTTTTACCCACAGCTACTCCAAAGCCTTAAAAATGCGCACTGTACGCGAGTGCCAATAACACTAAATAATCTTAAAAATCACACATCATTTTCATTTGGCCATTATAGCTTTTTTTTCATTACCTTAGACTATTAAGCAGGCGTTCAGATTAAAACGCTACCCTATGAAATACAGGCTAAGACTGCGTATAAGTATTGTTCGGTAATGCCTGGTAATGACGCCACCCGTATAGGTGGATTTTTACAGAAAACCAGGAGACCTTATGAGCAGCATTAAAACTCTGTCAAAAATAATAGCCAATATGCTTATTATGATGCCATTAGGCAGTTCAGGAATAAGTGCCGCAGAAATTGATGATTTTCCATCCGATGTAACAACGTTGGGTAATGTGACGGTTGGTTCGTTTGAAACCGGCGTTATTGAGCAGGCCGGGGATATTGATTGGATGAAGGTTAGCCTTGAAGCGCATGCGACTTATAGAATTAAAATTATTTCTGATGCGCTACCGGTGGTTAATTTAGCGTTGGTAAAACCTGATGAACTGGGTATTACGCGTTTACTGGCCAAGCAAAGCGATGCCTTACCGCCTATGGAGGCGAGTATTTTTTATACGCCAGATGTAACCGCAGAACACTTTATTATTGCTTCCACGGATCATGACAGTACGGGGGTATACATTGTGAGTGTTGAGCTATTAAGACCTGCACCGGCCCCTGTTACTTATTTTATACATGGTACTTTTGGTGTGGGTGGCGGCGGTGGCGGAGCGCGTCGGTCAACTGCCCCCCGGCAACGGGCTTCTGGTTCTCCTCCAAAGCCAATGTGTCCTGGGCAAACTGGTATTAGTGGTGATTGTCAAGTAAGAGTGCCGCCGCCTCTAACATCTGCGCCTGGACCACTTCTTCCTACTATCCCTGGCTCTCCCGGACACGGACAGCTTGATCCTGCATTGGTTAAGCCCCCGCTACCCGCACAAGTTGATCCTGGCTTAGTCAAGCCGGAGCGGCCTGGGGCAGTCGAGCCAGAAAATGTGCATCCTTCACTGATACCGGCCGCAACTTCGCCGCAAACGGTGCCTGACCCGGAGATGGTTAAGCCTACGCAGCCTGCGGGAGTTGATCCAGGCAGCGTGCATCCTGCTCCACCGCCGGTATTAGATCCTGATCTTGTTAAGCCGGGAAAGGGCGAAACAAAAGATCCCTGGGTTTATATTCCTGTACAAACTACCCGGCCAGTAGATGCTGAACCTGTGCCGGAGCCATCGCAACCGAGCAGTTCAACAGCCATAGCACTGCCGAATGGCACATGGGGTAGCCCAAATAACGCAACAACGGCTCAGATGCCTGCTCCAGAGCTGGTGGTGCCAACATCCGCACCTATTGCCACACAGATTCAGGAAGCAGTGAGTGTACCTCCTCAAAATCAACCTGATCCAGCATTGAGCATACCTAAGGAAACCACTTATCAAAGATCTACTACCACTGAATCAATTGGTGCCGGTGTGGTTCAGCCATCAGCCAATGACGCTATACCCGCTGTATCAGCACCTGTTCCAGCACCGGTCATAGAGCAACAGCCGGTTCAACCTGCGCCACCGCCCCCTGCACCGGAGCCCGCACCCGCTCCGCCGCCAGCACTAGACCCAGCGTCTGTCCAACCGCCCTCAGTGCCGGAACCCGCTCCTGCTCCGCCACCACCTGCACCGGAACCCGCACCTGTTCCACCACCGCCTGCACCGGAGCCAGCACCTGCGCCACCGCCCCCTGCACCAGCTACACCGCCAGCACTAGACCCGGCATCTGTTCAACCGCCCTCAGTATCGGAACCCGCTCCAGCCCCGAAATCAGAGAGTGACAAAGCAAAAGAAGCGGCACCTTAATCTAAGGATTATTTGGGCGCTCTGGTGTACCCCAATTAATAAGAGCTATTGATCCTAAGAATATTTAGAAATATAAGTATCGGGTAATGGTCAGGTTTTTAGATAAAACGCCGGAGGGTATAACCTTCGTCTGGTTGTTGTGACTGCTAGGAATGCGGAGGTGCATCGCTTTTTGATATGGCTAGCAAAAAGCGATGCGATAAAACTTCAGGTTGGTTTAAAAATCCCGGCCACTTTTAATATGCCGGATCGCGTCCGCTAGCCGGTCGATTTCATCAAAGGTATTATAAAACGCCAACGAAGGCCGAACCGTTGCTTCCAAGCCAAAGCGCCGCAAAATTGGCTGCGCGCAGTGGTGCCCTGAGCGCACCGCAATGCCGAATTTATTCAATGCGGCACCGACTTCCTGGGTGTCATGGCCTTCCAGCACAAAGGACAACACGCTGGCTTTATCTGCCGCCGTTCCGATTAGGCGTACCCCACTAATGCGTTGCAAGGCTTCAGTGCCATAAACCAACAGCTCATGCTCATAACGCGCAATATTGGCAATGCCTAAGCGTTCAACGTATTCCAATGCAGCCCCTAAACCAACGGCATCGGCAATGTTTCCTGTGCCCGCTTCAAATTTAGCGGGGGCGGGTTGATAAACGGTATGGTCAAAGGTCACATCTTCGATCATATTGCCGCCACCTTGCCAAGGGGGGCTGGTTTCTAACAGCTCGGCTTTACCATAGACCACGCCAATACCGGTAGGGCCAAAGATTTTGTGGCCTGAGAATACAAACCAGTCACAATTCAGCGCTTGCACGTCAATAGGCATGTGTGACACTGATTGCGCGCCGTCAAGTAACACTTTAGCACCCACCCGTTGCGCCAGTTCGATCATGGTTTGCGCAGGAGTCACCGTACCCAGTGCATTGGATACCTGGGTAAAGGACACCAATTTGGTTTTGGGATTTAATAGCTTTTGGTATTCAGCCAAAATAATTTGGCCATCGTCATCTACCGGTGCAACCCGCAATTTGGCGCCGGTTTCAGAACACAACATTTGCCAGGGGACGATATTGGCATGGTGCTCCAGCCAGCTGATGACAATTTCGTCATCTTGCTTTATGTTCTGCCGACCCCAGCTTTGTGCGACCAGGTTAATTGCTTCGGTGGTGCCGCGTACGAAGATAATATTCTCCGGAGAGGGCGCATGAATAAAGCGTACCACGGTTTCGCGGGCTTTTTCATACGCGTCTGTCGAACGCGCTGCTAAGGTATGTGCGGCCCGATGAATATTAGAGTTTTCGTGCTGGTAAAAGGTGCTGATGCGGTCAATGACTGCATTTGGTTTTTGGGTGGTTGCGGCATTATCAAACCAGACCAGTTGCTGGCCGTTAACGCGCTCCTGCAAAATCGGGAAATCGCGCCGCACGGCATTGATGTCAAATGCCCGGTGCCCCGTGGTGCTGAGTTCTTTTAGCTGCGGTGCGGTTTCCGGCGCATGGGCATGTTGCAAGAAGTAAAAGTCTGGCGCACCGCCCACACTTCCAGTACTTCCTGCACTGCCAGGAACCGCTGTTACCCCCCCTGGTATAGCCGGGTTATCAAAACGCGGCTTGCTCAGGCTTTGCCAGTCAATGGCATTGGGTAAACCAAATTCCTGCGCCGAAACACCCGCTGACAGTGATTGCTCGCTGCCCGGTAGGGCAGCAGGCGATCGGATCGAACCTAAATCACGGGTTTTTGCACTTTTGGCGTGGCTTTCCAAGGCTTCCAGAAAATAATAATTCGTGCCACTGCCGGGGCTACTGATGTCCACATGCGCAAATTTAGGCACATCCGCACTGCTGGGGACAGCTAATTGCACGATCGCTGGGTCTGTATACGATTGTTGGCTGGCCGGGATTTCCGGCGCTGCCTGTTGAAAAACTCCAAGTCGCGAACCGTCACAAGGCAGACTACGAAACAATTCATTGGCCAGATGGGTCAGTTCACCAATATCTGGCAATCCGGTGCCGATCAACTCGGGATTCCCGTCCAGCGCACTCGCATTTGCATTGAGGGCATTTAAATTACTTGTAGTCATAGTATTTGTCCACTTCCACGTTCTCTAGTACGCCGATGGCATCTTCGGTTAACACGGCTAAAGAACAGTACAGTGAGACCAAGTAAGAGGCAATGGCTTTATGGTTGATGCCCATGAAACGGACAGACAAGCCCATGCTCAGTTCACCGGTCAGATTTGGCTGGTACAAGCCGACCACGCCTTGACGGCTTTCGCCGGTACGGATCAATAAAATATTGGTTTTATTGCCGGTAATTTGTAACTTGTCGGTCGGAATTAAGGGGATACCCCGCCAGGTGATAAATTGTGAACCAAACAAGGCGACAGTCGGCGGTGGTGTGCCCCGGCGGGTTGCTTCACGGCCAAACGCGGCAATCGCACGCGGATGGGCTAAAAAGAACGCAGGCTCTTTCCACACGCGCGCTATCAATTCATCCAAATCATCCGGCGTCGGTGCGCCATGACGGGTTTTGACTTTTTGCGCATCCGTCACATTATTCAGTAAGCCGTATTCGGCATTATTGATTAACTCGCTTTCTTGGCGTTCTTTAATGGTTTCGATGGTTAAACGTAATTGTTCGTGGATTTGGTTATGCGGGCTGCTGTATAAATCCGACACCCGGGTATGGATATCCAATACGGTATTAACCGCATTTAAACGGTATTCCCGTCCCCACTCTTCATAATCCACGAAGGTTTGTGGCAATACTTTCTCATCCAGGCTGGAGCAATCCACCGCTACGCTGGTTTCATTTTTCACTTTGTTAACGCGGTAAATACCGGCTTCAACCGGTACCCACTGTAATAAATGCACCAACCACCTGGGGGTGATGGTGGATAACATGGGCACGGTTTTGGTCGCATTCGATAAGGTGCGTGCTGCGACATCGCCTAAGGCGGTGTGGGCTTGATGTATATCAGTCATGATGTTTTCCTCTGTGGTGGTTTAAGTTATAAAAATAATTAGGGTAAGACAGTTAAGGGTTACCCGTTATTCGCGCAAAGGCTTATATACCCGCCCCGGCGTCAAATAATTCACTGCGTACATTGGCTTGCGAGATGTGGCTAAAGGGTGGGACACTGTGCGTAAGCCATACATTACCGCCAATGGTCGAACCGCGTCCGATGGTAATGCGCCCTAAAATGGTTGCGCCGGCATAGATGACGACATCATCTTCCACTATCGGATGCCGGACATTACCTTTCAGCAGCGTGCCATCTTCCGCCTTTAAAAAGCGTTTGGCGCCTAAAGTTACCGCTTGATAAAGACGAACATGATTGCCAATCACCGCAGTTTCCCCGATAACCACGCCTGTGCCATGATCGATAAAAAAGCTATGGCCGATCTGCGCGCCGGGATGAATATCTATGCCGGTAGCTGAATGCGCGAGCTCGGTTATTAAGCGGGCTACCATCGGTACCCCCAATTGAAAGAGTTCATGTGCCAAGCGGTGATGAATAATGGCAGTAATACCGGGGTAACATACCAAGACCTCATCTGGCGTACGCGCCGCCGGGTCGCCTTCAAAGGCAGCTTGCAAATCGGAATCTAGCAGGATTCTAATTTCCGGGAGTTTGGATGCAAACTGCCGGGTGATGTCAACAGCTTGTTGATGACTGCCGTTGTCAACTTCTTCATGGCCTGAGATAAACTGCAACTCACGGCGAATCTGTTTGTACAATTCGCGCAGCAGAGTATCCAAGGTATGGCCGACAAAATAATCAATGCCTTCGTCGTTAAGGTCAGGAAGCCCCAAGCGATTAGGGAATAACACTGCACTTAAGCCTTCCAGGATGGTGCGTAACTCACTACGGGAAGGTAACTTAGGCGGTTTATCCCGGCGTTGCCGACTTTCTAAATACTGGACACGTAATTCACGGAGTTGCGCAACCAGTGAATCAATGCCCCATCCCAAGTTGTTTTGGGCTAAATCAAAGGAGGTCATACGGCTAAGCCGCCCGCATCAAAAAGCCCTTCAAATAAAGGGGAGCTTAAATAGCGCTCACCTGAATCCGGCAGAATGACCACAATAGTTTTACCAAAATATTCAGGGCGTTTAGCGAGGCGGACTGCTACCGCAACTGCGGCACCGCAAGAAATACCGGAAAGGATGCCTTCCTCACGCGCCAGGCGGCGGGCATAGGCAATGGCTTTATCGTTATCGACTTGCTCAATGATGTCTACTAAACCCAGATCCAGAATTTTAGGGACAAACCCCGCGCCGATACCTTGAATTTTATGCGGGGCAGGGGCTAAAGGTTGTCCCGCGCGTTGTTGGCTGAGTACCGGACTGGCGCTGGGCTCCACTGCGACCGACAAAATGGCTTTGTTTTGGGACTGTTTAATGTAGCGGGAAACCCCCGTAATCGTGCCACCGGTACCCACGCCGGAAACCAAAATATCGATCTTGCCGCCGGTATCCCGCCAGATTTCAGGGCCGGTTGTTTGCTCGTGAATCGCCGGGTTGGCGGGGTTTTCAAATTGTTGCAGCAACACATAACGGTCTGGATCACTGGCTACGATCTCTTCAGCTTTTGCAATGGCACCTTTCATGCCTTTTGCACCTTCGGTCAACACCAGTTTAGCGCCATAAGCCACTAACAGTTTCCGGCGTTCCAGGCTCATGGTGTCCGGCATGGTCAGGGTTAACGGAATTCCGCGCGCGGCCGCCACAAATGCCAGGGCAATACCGGTATTACCACTGGTCGGCTCTACCAGTTCCTTGCCTGGCGTCAACAAGCCACGCAATTCGGCATCATTAATCATGGCTGCGCCAATCCGGCATTTAACAGAATAGCCAGGGTTACGCCCTTCAATTTTGGCTAGGATAGTGGCGGGCGCATCGTCGGTAATGCGATTAAGCTTTATAAGGGGGGTATTGCCAATTGAGCGTGAGTTATCAGGATACCAGTGTGACATAAAAATTCCCGTGATGAGATTGCAAACAAACGGCTAGACAAAATTTTTGGCAAAAAAAAAGCCAATGACCCCCTCAAGGGTGCATTGGCTTCCGGTTGTCCGGTCAGCTAAATGTTATTTATATTAATTTCAACTAAGTTGTTATATTAAACACAGATACGTTAAAAAAATATAAAGCTGCAATATTGGTTATCTAATTATGAGATATATTCATCTAATAATTAGATACGTGGTTTATGGTAGCTATATTAGTTTTTTTTGTCAATAAAATTCAGTTTTTAGCCGCATTAATAAAACAGTTTGGGTATTTTGTTGTTAAGCATTTTATTAAGTTGAAATAAAAAAATATTATTTGAAAAGAAATTTTTTATTTCGAGTTCTTGAGTCATTAATTAAGCATAGTTATTTTGACCTAAACAATACGCGCCGATAATACCCCTTTAATAGCACGAATACGTTCTAGTATGGTTGGCGGCAAATTAGTGTCGGCGTCAACCAGGGTATAAGCGAAATCCCCCCGCGATTTATTTAATAGGTCGATAATATTAATGCCAGCTTCCCCAAAAGCAGAGGAAATTTGCCCGACGATATTGGGTACATTTTCATGATCTACCCCGCGAATAGTGGACAGAACCAAAAGCGAGTATCCTTATCACAAAAGAGGTGCTTGAATGGGCACAAAACAAACAGGCAAGAAAGCCAC
>JBEBJQ010000183.1:0-2327 GCA_040079795.1 Methylococcales bacterium | reverse complement strand
TACGCCTAATATATCATCCGCGCTTTCTTTTTTATTTTTATTCATTAGTTATTCCCTAGTTTCTAAAAAATCCACATGCGGGGTCGCATGTAATTAGGGAAGTTATAATGAAAAATTTCAGAGTTAAATCATCTAAAGTTAAATTGTCCGCCAGCCTCATCAGCTTGGCTTTCACCTCACCGGTTTTTGCTACAGAAACAATTAACTTTGATGATGTTGTTGTTACTGCTTCACGTGTTCCGCAAGCGCGCGAAGCAGCAATTGCGGACGTAAGTGTTATTGATGCAGAAGAAATTCAACGTACGGGACAATCTAGTTTAGTCGAATTATTATCGCACCAACCTGGCATTGAAATCACTAGTAGTGGTGGCGCAGGTACCGTCTCGAGCATTTATATGCGTGGCACCAATTCTGGGCACGTGGTTGTATTGGTTGATGGAATTCGTGTGGACTCTGCCACTTTAGGCTCAACTTCATTTGAAAACTTGCCGTTAGGCCAAATCGACAAAATTGAGATTTTGCGCGGTCCCGCTTCCAGCCTTTATGGGCAAGATGCGATTGGTGGGGTGATTCAAATTTTTACTAAAAAAGGTGAAGGTGTGGTTAAGTTTAATGCCAACCTCGGATACGGCACGTACAACACTAAAAAAGCTGGCGCTGGTGTAAGTGGTAGCATTAACGATACTCGATTTGCTGTGAATGTCTCTAGCCTAAACACGCGTAGCTTTTCTGCAATTGACACCACAAGTACTGACTATAACGATAATGATGGCAATCGAAACTTGTCATTTTCGGGCAATATAACGCATCAAATTGAGACTGATCACGAAATTGGCCTTCAATTTTTACGTAGCGATAGTCGCGCACATTTTGATAATGCTGGTAATTTTTCAAATTTTGATAGCCGCACCGAGGCAAAACAATATAGTTATGCGGTATTTAGTAGTAATCAGTTTACCGATTTTTGGCTATCTAAAGTGCGTATTGGCGAAGGTGTTGATGAAAGTCGTACATTTGACCAATATAGCGTATCAGGCGGCGATTTTTATAAAACGAACCAATTCCAACTCAATTGGCAAAACGATTTCAAATTACCAGTGGGTGTATTGACCTTACTTTACGATGGTTTATACCAAAAAGTAAACTCTAGCGCTGTTTCTTACACCGTTAAAACACGAGATAATGACGGTTTTGTTGCGAGTTATTTACTTGATTACAGCGCCCATTCACTGCAAATAAGCGCTCGCCATGATAGTAACTCACAGTTTGGCAGTCATAATACAGGCAGCCTAGGTTATGGTTATAAAATCAACCCAAATTGGCGCGCTACTGCAAGTTATGGCACAGCATTTAAAGCCCCTACGTTTAATGATTTATACTGGCCTTTTCAAGATTACGGTATTTACGGAACATATTCTGGCAATCCAACACTCAAGCCTGAACAATCACGTAACATTGAGGCTAGCTTACGTTATCAACATGACAATACGACTGTTTCGGCCACCGCCTACCATAACAGTATTGATAACTTGATTGCCTTAAATGGTTTATTCGCAGCGCAGCCCGTGAATATTAACCAAGCCACCATAAAAGGCCTTACCCTGAGCGCTAGCCAACATTTAGGCAATTTAGACTTAAGCGGTAACTTAGATTTACAATCGCCTAAAGACGACAAAACTGACAAGCTATTAGTGCGTCGTGCGAATCGCCATGCCAGCGCAAACGTAAGCTATCAGTTTGGAAGCTGGCGTTTTGGTGCAGAAACAATTGCATCATCCATTCGCTTTAACGATGCTGCAAATCAAAAAGATTTATCGGGTTACGCGCTTGTAAATGCCACTGTAGATTATAAATTTAGCAAAGATTGGTCTGTGCAAGCTCGCGCGAATAATATTTTAGATAAAAAATATGCCTTAGCCCTAGATTTTGGCGGTGAAGCTTATAATACGCCACGCGCCAATTTATTTTTTAGCGTTCGGTATCAACCAGAGTAGTTAAAAGCGCACCGCCTTTTGCATGCGCAACGGCGCGGTGTTATGATGTCGCAATAATCGAAGTAAAATGAACGGGTAAAACAAATGATGAAAACTCAATACGGCCAATTTTCAACCAAAAATTTATTCATTGCAGCTGCAATCGGACTCTTCATGCTGCTCACACGCGGCAGCCACGTGCTTACTAGCGCTTCCTTACCTGACGCGAGTTTAGCGCTATTGTTAATCGGTGGTTTGTTTTTAAGAAAAGCAGTTTGGTTTGCTTTATTTGTAACGTTAGCTACTGCCATTGATTTTGGCGCTTCGGCCATTGATAGTTGGTATGGCTTTTGT
>JBEBJQ010000182.1:0-2339 GCA_040079795.1 Methylococcales bacterium | reverse complement strand
AATTCTAGCGAACCGCGAACCGCGAACCGCGAACCGCGAACCGCGAACCGCGAACCGCGAACCGCGAACCGCGAACCGCGAACCGCGAACCGCGAACCGCGAACCGCGAACTCAAATTTAACCCAAGCTAAAAATGCAAAGAATGATGAGTTTTACACCCAATACCATGACATAGAAAAAGAAATTCAAGCGTATATTGATTATGACGTAAATGCTTTTCGTGGCAAAACAGTTTTACTTCCCTGTGATGACCCTGAGTGGAGCAATTTCACCAAGTTTTTTGCTCAAAATTTTGAGCGCTTTGGTCTAAAAAAACTCATTAGCACCAGTTACGCCGCCAACAGTAAAAACCATCCTGGCTATCAACCCACGCTATTTGAAACGAACAACCCACAATTTGATGCCGATAAAACTGTGCAAAATGGCAAAATTTTCACCTTAACGGGCGACAAAACAGGTGACGATAAAATCAATATTGAGGATTTGGAATGGCATTATTTAGCAGGTGATGGAGATTTTAGAAGCGATGAAATCACCCAATTACGCTTTGAGGCCGACATCATTATTACCAACCCGCCTTTTTCACTGTTTCGTGAGTTTTTGGCGTGGATAGTTGCAGCAGATAAACAATTTGTCATCATAGGCAGTAAAAATGTAATCACTTATAAGGAAACTTTCCCCTTAATTAAGAATAATAAAATGTGGGTAGGCACAACAAGTTTCAACAAAGATATGTTATTTGTTCCCGCAGAAGAATTTGACACTACACAAAAACCAAGCACGGCAACGAGGTCTGTTGAGGGGGTGGTATATTTGCGTTCACCAGCCGTTTGGTTCTCTAACCTTGATCATGGTCGCCGTCATCAACCATTAGAATTGATGACAATGGCAGACAACCTACGTTTTAACAAAAAAATGCAAGGCAAAACCGCTTACGAAACCTACGACAATTATGATGCCATTGAAGTGCCGTTCACCAATGCAATACCCAGTGATTATGATGGCGTAATGGGTGTGCCGATTAGTTTTTTGGATAAGTACAGCCCTGAGCAGTTTGAGATTGTTGGATGCTCATACGATTATGGAAGACCAGAAAATTGGAATAAAGACATTGATATGTCTGTTTCAGTTAATGGTGTAAATGTTTATAAAAGAATTCTCGTTCAGCACAAAAAGGCAGCCCAATGAAAACCACACTCAAAACCAACATCACAGTCAAAGATGTTTGCGACGGCTTTGTCTACAACGAACTCGAGGGCAAAGGTTTGTTTGGTTTGTCTGGCAGGCTCACCATCCAGCCTGAGTATCAGCGCAACTATATCTATGCCGATGGCAAGCGTGACGTGGCGGTGATTGCCTCTATCTTGGCAGGCTATCCTTTGGGGTTGATTTACTTCAATAAAGTAGCCCAAAATAAATTTGAAGTATTGGACGGACAGCAACGCATCACGAGCATTGGGCGGTTTGTCACCAATAAATTTGCCATTCACAGTAACGATACGCCACAATATTTTGATAGCCTCGCGGCAGACTTACAAGCCAAGATTTTGGCTGCTCAATTGCTGATTTATGAATGCGAGGGCGAGGAAAGCGAAATCAAAAAATGGTTTGAAACCATCAACATCGCAGGTGTGCCGCTCAATGCCCAAGAGTTACGCAATGCGATTTTTTCAGGTCCATTTGTCACGCTCGGTAAAGCAGAGTTTAGCAATAGCAAAAATGCCAATATTCAGAAATGGAGCGCGTATGTATCTGGCAGTGCCCTCCGACAAGATTTTTTAGAATGTGCATTAGATTGGGTGAGTAAAGGCGAGATTGGCGAGTATATGAGCCTTCATCGCAATGATACAAACATTCAACCATTAAAAACCTATTTTAATACGGTGATTTCTTGGGTTTCTACTGTGTTTACAGATGTTGAAAGCGAAATGCGTGGGCTTGAGTGGGGACGTTTGTATGAAACCTATCACAATAAGCCATACGACCCCAAAGTGGTTTCATCTCAAGTGCGTAACCTTTATGGTGACTCGTATATTAAAAACTGCAAAGGTGTTTTTGAGTACATTCTCGGCGGTTCGGTAGATAAAAAATTGCTCGAAGTTCGTGTGTTTGATGACGCAACTAAAAAATCCACTTACACGCAACAGACGGTTAAATCTCAAGCTAAGGGTGAATCAAACTGTCCATTGTGTGTGTTGGGGCACGATGCAAACCAAAATAAAATTTGGAATGTTGCAGATATGGATGCAGACCATGTGACGGCGTGGAGTAAAGGTGGTGCAACGGCTACAAGTAATTGCCAGATGCTTTGTAAAACGCATAATCGCGCCAAAGGAAAC
>JBEBJQ010000181.1:0-2354 GCA_040079795.1 Methylococcales bacterium | reverse complement strand
AGACGAACCAGCAGGCCTGCGCGATAGAGCCATGCTAGAGCTGCTGTACGCCTGCGGATTGCGTGTTTCTGAGCTAGTAGGTGTAAAAGCCACAGAAGTCAGCGTGAGCGACGGCGTAGTGCGCGTAACGGGCAAAGGCAGCAAAACGCGGTTAGTGCCAATGGGTGAAGAAGCGGTAGATTGGATTTCGCGTTATTTAAGTGAAGCACGCCCGAAAATTTTGCAAAAGCGCTTATGCGATGCGCTGTTTGTAACCAATCGCGGTGAAGCCATGACGCGCCAAGCCTTTTGGTATTTGATTAAGCGCTACGCCTTGCTGGCAGGCATTAACAAACACATGAGCCCGCACGTGTTGCGCCACGCTTTTGCCACGCATTTGTTGAATCACGGTGCAGATTTACGCGTGGTGCAAATGTTGCTCGGCCATGCAGATATTTCTACCACGCAGATTTACACGCATGTAGCGCGAGAGCGTTTGAAGCAATTGCATAGTGTGCATCATCCGCGCGGGTGATATTCATTGTAAAAGCACTGCCCTGCGAGCCGCATGGATACTGCCTCGCAGAGCATATGTTTTAACAATGAATGCGCGCGTACGTGAGGGATATATTATTTGCCATCTTTAACGCCGTCATTCTCGTGTAAGCGGGAATCCATTTTGACTTGTCATTCCGACGAAGGTCGGAATCTAGTGACTTTTGACGCTATTGTGGAAAAGCCGTGAAACTTGAATCATGTCGGAGGTAGCCCGACAGCTAGTCACTTTCTCTTAACTGCCTGAAAAGAAAGTAACCCAAGACAACTAACGAAGTGTTGCGGTGTAGGCTAACCTTTAGGTTAAGCCACTTTAGTGGCGGCCGTAGCCAAAACGGCACCCCAACCCCACGGCCTAACGGCTCCCCTGCGCTACTCAACATAAAGGCAGCAATCGGAAACTCGCCAATAAAATCACTTGGCTCAAACAGTCGCTTGCTGAAAGCTTCCTTTATGTCTGCGTTGCTCGGCGTGGTGCAA
The DNA here is from genome assembly GCA_040079795.1 of Methylococcales bacterium. Classification (GTDB taxonomy): domain Bacteria; phylum Pseudomonadota; class Gammaproteobacteria; order Methylococcales; family Methylomonadaceae; genus SXIZ01. The sequence goes on along the minus strand of JBEBJQ010000181.1, from coordinate 1,340 downwards.
GGGGGTTATTGAAAATCGCCTTGTCCTATGGTTGCTTCAATACGATTTTGTAGTGAAACTTTGAATTCATTTAATTTATCTTCCTCCCATAATACAAAGTTGTACTGACGGTTATCAAAGTGAACTTTTTCCAAGTCGGATTTTTTGCATGTCCAAATTACTTGTAAACCTAAGCCTAAAGCAAACCCAGCTTCAAAATATACTCCTCCGCGTTGCCCCGTAAAATCAGCAACAACAAATTTACTGCGACGAAGCATGGCAATTATTTCGTCATCAATTCGATTGTTATGTTGATGCCCGTCTATTCTTTTTGGGTTATATCCTGCATCTTTAATAGCAGGGCAAATTGCATTGGTCCATATTGGCAAAACACTTTCGTCGAACCACATAGCACAAAATCCAATCTGACTGGAGGCATGATTATATTTTAGGGATTCTAAGAACTCGTAACCTCTGGGTGTTATTTGTATGTTAAAGAAATGTCCGCCCATTGCTTCGCTAAATGATATGTATCCAACTGTTTCTAAAAGGTATGTATGGAATAGATAATACAATTCTGCGGCATTGTCTGAATAGGAAATACTTAACCAGAAATCCGCATCATGAGTATCAAGATTAAATGAATAAGATAGATCTACATTTAATTTACTAATTTCAATCAAAATTTTGGTTGCTCGTTCGCCCACCGATGGTGTCTTAACTGCAAGAATAAAATCAATATCATTACTGCTTACATTTACTCCCTGATGTTCTTTTATCCAGCCAGATGCGTTCGCAATTTGTCTTAAGTTTGGTTCGCTAGCCCTCCACATAGCAGAGGCCGTGCCTGAAATAGAGTAGTTACCACATCTTCTACAATCTAATTTTTCACCATCGGTACCTAACGCTGTGTGGTTTTGTGCGTTTGAGCCACAAACAGGGCATTTGATTGCACTCATTATTTTTTCACCCTTTCAATCGTAACCCCCAATGCCTTCAACCCCGGCAATATCGCAGGCTTTGCAACCTTAATCTTTACACTTAAAGCCCCAAATTCTTTCAAAATCAATTGGCAAATATGTTCAGCTAAGGCTTCTACCAAATGAAAGCTATTTTCAGTTAAGGTTTCGCGTATGCGGCTGACGACTGCGCCGTAGTCTATGGTGTCGGCTATGGCGTCGCTTTTGCAGGCGTTTGTTAGGTCGTAGCCAATTTCAATGTCTAAAATAATGGTTTGTGGGGTCATGCGTTCCCATTCGGGTACGCCGAGTTTGGTTTGCACTTTTACTTGTTCTAAAAATATGATGTCCATTGATTTTATTCTCTATCAATATTCCCGTGGAATCGGGAATCCAGTAATA
>JBEBJQ010000180.1:0-2376 GCA_040079795.1 Methylococcales bacterium | reverse complement strand
CGCTGGAGTCAGTTCACGCGGCTGTTCAATGCCGTTGCAGCGTGTAATGACTGATTTTGGTGCAGACCATGCGTTTGGGCAAGTCCCCAAAAAACTAAACCTGATTAGCAAGATGCTTCAGCCGAGCGTAACCAAGCGGCTGGACGAGGCCCAGTGGCAATGCAGGCATCGAGCAGGCGTTTGGGTAACTGGTCGAGCTTGAAGCGACGGTTGAAGCGGTAGGCGAATGCCCCCAAGTAGCGTGAAGCATATTTGGCGAAGCCGAACGCATGATAAGCCCCGCCCAGACTGGTTTTGAGGTTGCCCAGCACCGTGTTGAGCCAGAGGAATTCAAGCATTTCTTTAGGTTTTCGGCCGCCAACAACGATTGCCGTGTGTTCACAACCCGCTGCGGTCACTGCGGCAAAGCAGGCCAAGCCATCTGACAAGACGGTGCTTCCCGGTGCCAAGTTGTCTTTCGCCCAGTCGCCAATGGCTTCGCTGGTGAAGCCTGTCACTGGTGTCATCTTGACGTATAGGGGGTGACCATCCACGGCTTTCTCATAAAAAAACCGCCAGAAACTGTAGTACAATCCCCTCCCCCTTAAATATAGTCAACACCCCCTTATATGACTAACGAAGTGCCATATAGTGGCGATGAAGTCACCTGTTTTATAGACTTATTGAAAAAAGAGCTTCCGGAGCACCGTGACAATCGGGGCAAACGCCTCCCGTTGGCCTTGGTGATCGCTGCATTTGTGTTGGCGACACTGGTGGGCCGCCAGAATCTGTCCAGTATCCATCGCTTCATGTGCAACCGTGCGGATTGGTTGCACGGGCTGACCCAAACCCCAAAAGAAACACCAATCTCGCGTGCACATTTGCCGCGTTTTCTGGAAGGGCTTAATTGGCCTGAGCTGAACGAACTCATTGGGCGCTGCTTCGGCGCCAAAATCCAAGCCAATGAGGCCAAGGCTTGGACGGCGATTGACGGCAAAGCTTTGCGTGGCACGTTGGGCGCAGGCGAAAAACAGAATGTGGTGCTGGCCGTTGACCACTGCACGCGTGAAGTCGTGGCAATGGCACGGCAATGCGGCGACAAAAGCAGCGAGATCCCGGTTGTCCGCGAACTTCTGAGGGACAGCGGATTGGACAAGCAAAAAGTGTCCTTGGATGCCCATCACTTCAACCCGGCGACCACGGCCCAAATCCATCAGGCCGGTGGCTTATATATAACGCAAGCCAAGGAAAACCAAGCAACATTTCTCCAGCAATGTAAAGCCTTGCGCACGCAGTCTTCGCCACTTGCCGAAACAGTCGAGCATGAAAAGGCCCATGGCCGTGTCACCACCCGCAAAACCCAACTGTTCCCATTGGGGGCGCTGGGGCTCCATGCACGATGGGAAGACAGCGGCCTGTCCACATTGGTGGTTGTGGAGCGGGAAACTTTTGATGTTTCCAAGAAAAAGTCCAGTTTTGAAGCTTCCTATTATGTCAGCAACCCCATCCTCAAGCTCTACGACATCAATCTTCTTGCAAGGGAGTTGACGCAGGCCATCCGCTCCCATTGGGGCGTGGAATCCAATAACTGGATTCGTGACGTCACTTTTAAGGAAGACCAAGTAAAAACGAAAGCGGGTAATCAGGCACAAATCATGGCTTTGCTGCGTGGCCTGGCAATTGGGCTGATCCGAAAATCAGCGCCGAAAAACTTTCAAGCTGCCATAGAGACGTTTGTAGATTCAAGCTCCGCCTTGGAATCAATGCTTAAGCAAGTAAAGTTTTTATGAGAAAGCCGTGAATAGTATAGGGCTTGTAGCAATGGACACGGCTCAGTCTATCCATGAGGTTTACAATGTTTAATTTGAAATACCGGCTTCCGGGCACCTTGAGCCATGGTTAAGCGATTCAACACCCCAGCATTTTTTTCGTATTCAGACGCGCAATCGCCTTGGTTTCGATACGGCTTGGCTGTACTGGCTGTTACCATTGCCACTTTGGTAACACAAAGCATTCTGGTGATTAGCCAGCGGGCTGCGTTCATGTTCTTTTTTATTGCGATTATCCAAGCTGCTTACTGGCTGGGACGCTATCCCGGACTGTTGGCGTTGGTCTTATCTTTGGTTACGGTTAATGGGCTGGTTTTATTTCCGGCTTGGGCTTCAGAGCCAGATAATATGGCGATTTTGAACCTTGGCTTTATTGCAGTAGCCGCGAATATCATAAACGCCGCCAGCCAGCATCGGCAGTTAGCCGCGAAACTTTGGTTAAGCCAACAAGATTTGAACCACGCACAAGCGGTTGCCCAAACCGGTAGTTGGCGCTTGAATGTGCGTCGTAACGAATTACGCTGGTCTGCCGAGAATCACCGTATTTTTGGTATCCCCACGGTTATAC
>JBEBJQ010000014.1:0-65519 GCA_040079795.1 Methylococcales bacterium | reverse complement strand
TGGTGGCAAACGGCAAGAAGCCATTGCAGGGCGTTTGCGCAGTGATGCGCAAATTGCTTCATGCTATCCATGGAATGCTGGGTCATGATATGCCTTTTGACAATACGCGCTTTTATGCCATTCCAGTGGTTATTTATAACCAAAATACGATTTGATACGCTTGACTTTGAACAGTGAACCGCCCCGAGATTCTCGGAGGCTCCACTTTATGAGAGGATGGGGCTATGACCAAGAAAACCAAAACCAACTTTTCACCGGAAGTCCGTGAACGCGCGGTTCGAATGTTGCGTGAGCATCAAAACCAATACGCGTCGCAATGGGCGGCCATTCAATCAATATCCGCTAAAATCGGCTGTACCCCTGAGACTTTGCGGCGCTGGTTACGGGAAACCGAAAAACCCAGCATAGAAGAGGAGCTGACAGCGGCCAAACGAGAGCGGCTAAAAGCCTTGGAACGTGAAGTTCGGGAGCTTAGGCAATCCAACGAAATTCTGCGTAAGGCATCAGCTTATTTTGCCCAGGCGGAGCTCGACCGCCCATTCAAACGATGAAAGCCTTTATTGATGGGCATCGCGAAGCTTATGGGGCCGAGCCAATTTGCAAAGTATTGCCAATTGCCCCATCGACGTATTACCTGCACGCGGTGCGAAAAACGAGTCCCGAGTTACGTCCTGACCGCGCCAAGCAGGACGAGGCGCTAAGCCGGGAGGTCCTCCGAGTTTGGGAGGAAAGCCTCCAAAATTATGGCGTCCGTAAAGTCTGGATTCAATTGAAGCGGGAAGGCTTGACGGTGGCTCGTTGTACCGTCGGGCGCCTGATGAAAAGCCCGGGACTGAAAGGTGTCAGACGCGGCAAAACCATTAAGACTACGATTAGCGATGCCAACGCAGCTTGTCCAGACCATGTTAACCGGCAGTTCAGCGCTGAGCGGCCAAATGCCCTGTGGGTGGCGGATTTCACCTACGTCAAAACCTGGCAGGGCTTTGTTTATGTGGCCTTTGTGATTGATGTGTTTGCCCGCTACATCGTCGGCTGGAACGTATCGTCTTCCGCGCACACCGACTTTGTGCTGGATGCGCTGGAACAGGGGCTAAATGACCGGCAACCCTTGCGCGACGGTGGCCTGATTCACCATAGTGACCGTGGTGTGCAGTATGTTTCAATCAGATATACCGAGTGCTTGGCGGAAGCAGGTGTTGAGGCTTCAGTGGGCAGCGTCGGCGACTCTTATGACAACGCCTTGGCCTAAACCATCAATGGCTTGTATAAAGCTGAGGTGGTTCATAGGCAATCCTGGAAGAACAGTGAAGCCGTTGAGATAGCCACATTAACTTGGGTTGATTGGTTTAATCATCGACGACGGCTGGGATCTATTGGTAATATTCCGCCAGCGGAAGCTGAAGATAATTATTACCGATACCGACAACTTTCCGAGTCCGCTATGATAGTGTGACTCAACACCAATTGCCTACGAGAAACCCGGGGCGGTTCAATATCCTTTTTAAGAAAGTACTTTTATGGATTGTGTTAGGTTTAAATGCAACAGTGTTGGCAGCAAAAGAACCTGTTGATATATGCCCTGATAATATTTCTAAAACAACCATACAGTTTGCCGGCTAGTCGAAAATAGGGTCGCAATCTCTTTTGCAGGGGGGCACTTTCTTTATCTTAATTAAGTTTCAACAACGAAACATTCATAAACCATGCGTGTTTCGTCGTTTTAAGGCGCTTCATGTTAAACTATCGTTTTATTTGCTGAATAAACTTTAGCGCCGATAGAGGAAATGCCATGCGTACAATTTTGTTGTTCACCTTAAGCTTGTTGGTTTTGAGTGGCTTTGCACAAGCAAAAAACTTTCCAGGCAAGACACCTACCGAGGTTGTTGTTTATCGCAGTCCGAGTTGCGGTTGTTGCGGTAAATGGCTGGAACATTTAAAAAGTAACCAATTCAACGTGGTTGATAATTTGCTTGAGGATGTCCAAAGCATTAAAACCCGTTATGGCGTTTCGCCAGAAATGGCTTCTTGCCACACTGCTTTGGTAGGCGGATACGTGGTTGAAGGGCACGTTCCTGCAAATGATATAAAAAAGCTCTTGGGGTTAAAACCCAACGTTACAGGTATCTCTGTACCCGGTATGCCCTCTGGGACACCGGGAATGGAAATGGGATCTAAAAAAGAGGCTTATCAGGTGCTCAGTTTTGATAAAGGCCATCCGGCTCAAGTTTTTAGCCAATACGAAGCCCAACCATGATTTTGGCAGGGGATGTTGGCGGTACTAAAACCATACTGGCTCTGTATTCCAGGCAGCAAGATGTGCTTACCTGTATTAAAAAGCAGCAATATCAGAGTAATCAGTTCGAGCACTTTGCCGATGCGTTAACGCTATTTTTGACTGATAGCCCTACCGGCACTATTGATGCTGCGTGTATTGGTGTGGCAGGGCCGATTGTTGAAGGAAATTGTGCTGCTACAAATTTACCTTGGCAGTTAAAAAAAACCGCCATAGCTGAACAGTTACAAACGCAGCGAGTGAGTTTGCTGAATGATTTGGAAGCTACCGCTTGGGGTGTGCTTGGCTTACCGCCAAGTGATTTTGTGGAACTCAATGTGCATGCAAAACAACATTCAGGGCATGTAGCTATTTTAGCGGCAGGGACTGGTTTAGGCGAAAGTGTTTGTTGTTGGGATGGCCAGCGTTATCATGTGATGCCTTCTGAAGGGGGGCATGTTGATTTTGCACCGACCAATGAACAGGAAATCGATTTACTTAGATTTTTAATTCAGCGCTATTCAGGCCATGTCAGTTATGAGCGGGTTGTTTCAGGCATGGGGTTGGTGAATATTTATCAATTTTTAAAACACAGTGCTTTTGCGGCTGAGCAAGCTCAGATTGCCCAAAAAATGGCGCAAACTGATCCTGGTGCAGTCATTGGAGAATTCGGCGTTACTAAAGCAGATGCGTTATGTACGGAAACTTTACGTTTATTTTGCCGCCTTTACGGTGCGCAAGCGGGTAATCTTGCGCTGACCAGTTTGCCGTATGGGGGGGTGTTTTTGGCAGGTGGTATTGCGGCGAAAATTTTACCGTTTATAACGCAAGGTGATTTTATGCAGGGCTTTTTAGATAAAGGCCGCTATCAATCGTTATTGGAACAGTTTTCGGTCAAGATTTGCACTAATCCCGAAGTGGCTTTGCTCGGTGCAGCACATTACGCTTTGCAGTAATGGTTAACGGCTGAGAGCGAGATGAACTGCCTTCCCTCAATTTATAATTGATTTAAGGTACCGGATTTTTCTTTGCATTCTGGATTGCCTGAGCCTGTATCAGTTAGTTAAATATTTAAATTAACGCCCTTGTATACACAATTCTTCCATCTTACTGCGCAACCTTTCTCTATAGCGCCGGATCCGCGCTTTATGTATGCCAGTCATCAGCATCAGGAAGGCTTGGCGCATTTGCTGTATGGTATTCAGGTCGGTGGAGGGTTCGTTGCTTTAACAGGGGAGGTGGGTACGGGTAAAACTTTGCTTTGCCATTGCTTGTTACAGCAACTGCCAGCGACAGTGGACATGGCGCTGATTCTAAATCCCCGGTTGGATGCTATTGAATTATTAGCCAGTATCTGCGATGAACTAGGCATCCAGTACCCGCCCGCGCTTTCTTTAAAGTCTTTGGTGGATGCGTTAAACAAGCACCTGCTCTCAGCCCACGCCAAAGGCAGAAAGACTGTTGTAATGATTGACGAAGCGCAAAATTTAAGCTTAGATGTCTTGGAGCAAATTCGTTTATTAACTAATCTGGAAACCACTACCGATAAGCTATTGCAGATTATCTTGGTTGGGCAGCCGGAATTACAGACTTTATTAAATCGTCCAGCATTGCGCCAGCTTAGCCAGCGGATTACGGCACGTTATCATTTGAAAGAACTCGATTTTAGCGAAACCGTGACCTATATTCAACATCGTTTGTCGATTTGCAGTGGTGATCCAGCGCTTTTTAAAGCGTCAGCACTTCGACAAATATTTAAGTTGTCCGGGGGGATTCCGCGCCTGATTAACCGCTTGTGCGACCGTGCTTTATTGGGCGCTTATGCACGGGGATTTACCCAGGTTGATGTTAAAATTGTCAACAATTCTGCTAAAGAAACCGGTTTATTAATACCGCCGAAGCGCAAAACGCCTAAGCCAGAGTGGCAGGGTAAATTGTTGTTGCTAGGATTGGGCGTTAGTTTATTGATTGGTGGCCTTTTTGCTTTGAAGCGGTTTGAAGCAATGCCGCCTGTTCCGCAGCCGGTAACGGCTGCCGTTGTTCAGCCGCCACCGGTGCAGGCACTACCCGTGCAGCAAGTGAGTGTTGTTGAAAGCTTAAGCAACCAGCAGCATATTTTGTTGAGCGATGCATTAGGCAATGCCCTGAAACTATTTTCAAAAACCAATCCCAGTCAAAAACCGCTTGATTGCAACACCATTGAACAATTAGGATTAGCGTGTTTTATGGATAAAAGTACCTGGGGGAAAGTGATAGCTCTGAATCGACCCGTTATTCTGGAACTTGAACTTGCCCCTAAGCAAAAAAGTTTCGCGTTGCTCACGGGGCTTTCGGGTTGGAACGCCCTTCTAACGGTAGATAAGGAAATCAGCGTCCCTATCGCTACGCTTATGGAATACTGGAAAGGATATTATTTAATGGTTTGGGAACCCCCAATGCGCGGTTTTAAAGCACTTGCACCAATGCAAAAGCATGCCGCAATTGGTTGGATGCGGCAACAGTTGGGTGTTCCTGCAAGAGCGCCCGAAAGGACAAGTTTTTTTGATCAAACTTTAATGCACGCTGTGATAACTTTTCAAAGACAACAGCAATTGCCCGGAACTGGCGTTGTAGGGGTGCGAACGTTTATTCATTTGCAAAACCTACAGCAGGCTGGCCGTTATCCCAAATTGAACTTGAGGGATTAATATTATGTCCATTATTTTAAATGCCTTGCGTAAGTCAGAGCAGGAACGCAAATCCATACAGCCAGAGCAGTCGGCTGCTGCGATAACGGTGACGCCGATAAAGCCAGCTCCCGTGCGGAAAGTATCTAATATGGCGCTTATTTTTGGTTTGCTTAATTTATTGGCCTTTGCCTACCTGTTTTTTAAGTTAGGGCAGCCGTTACAAACAGCTCCAGCGCTTAGTGACGCGTCGCCCTTATTAGAGCGCCGTCTGGAGCAGACTAAAACCGTGTCGGCGGTATCTACGCTTCCCGTATCGCCTTCAACAACATCTACTAAAGCTATTTCTGATTTATTGGCAGAAAATAAAAGGGCTCAGCAAGAGGATGTTTTAAAAACACCTCCCCCGAAACCAAAATTACCGATTAAAAAGAAAGAACTAACCGCGCCAACAGAAGTTCCCGTCCCTGTAGAAGCAACTACAGAAACAGTTGAGGATAATTCTGAGCTAACCGATACTATGGCAGGTAGTGAAAAAATAGCTGAACTACCCGAAGACTTACTGGAAAAACCGGTAATAAAGCCAAATCGACGTAATAACGTCCCGTTATTACGCGAGTTATCGCCGGACTTTCAGGCAAAAGTGCCCTTATCGACAATTAATGTCTTGGCTTATGCAGAGCAACCCGATAACCGCTTTGTGATCATTGATATGGTTAAATATAAAATTGGTCAGCGTATTAAAGACAAAATAAATTTGGTGGATATTTTACCGGAGTCGGTTGTTTTAAATTTTGAAGGTAAAGCTTTTCGGTTAGAACGGCCGTGATAAAAGTATTTTGAAGCGGCGATTTTACTTAGCAGCTGTAAAACAGCCCAAATATAAAAAGAGGGTTATATTGTGATGTCGTCAAAATTACTGACTTGCATATGTGCAGCAGTGATTTCCCGTGGTGTATCACGGCATAGCCAGATGGTGTTGAACCCAACTGTTTTGGCCGCATCTAACTCAGCTTTAATGTCTGATAAAAATAACAGTTCGGCGGGCGCTAATTTAAGCGTCTGGGCGATTTTGGCATAAGCGGCAGGGTCTTGTTTCGCGCCAATATGGGTGTCGAAGTAACCTGAAAATAATGGCGTTAAATCTCCCTGGGTGGTATGTCCAAATAATAATTTTTGGGCAGCTACCGAGCCTGAAGAGTAAACATATAAATCAACATTTTGTGTGCGCCACTTTTGTAAGTTTCTTGGCACATCAGTATAAAGATGTCCGGTAAAGGCACCTTGTTGGTAGCCTTCTTCCCAAATTAACCCTTGTAAGGATTTTAAAGGGGTTATTTTTTGGTCGGTGTCTATCCAGGCGATTAACTGATTAATTACTTCTGTATTATCCAGCGATTTTCCGACGATAGCTTGGGTATCTTCCAGCAGTGTCTTGACTGTCGGGTCGTTTGCGTGGTTTTGTAAAAACTTTGCCAGATTGGCTCTGGCATAAGGAAAAAGCACATCTTTGACAAAGGATATTGAGGTAGTAGTGCCTTCAATATCGGTTACGATCGCTTTAATCATGCGTGTTCAGCAAGGAACTGGTCAAATGTAGGAAAATTAGCCGCAATTGTACTACCGGTAAATTCAGCGACCCATCCTTCTGCTATTGTGAAGAAGCGAATCGCTTTAAATTGCGGGTTTTCACCCATATCAAACCAGTGCGGGGTATTGTTAGGAACACTGATTAAGTCACCCGCTTCACATAGCACCGCATAAACTTTATCGCCTGCATGTAAATAAAAGAGTCCTTGGCCTTCAATGAAAAAGCGCACTTCAAAATCGTCATGCACATGTTCGGACAGGAATTTTTGACGTAAGGCTGTTTTATCCGGATGGTTGGGCGTTAAGCTAATCACATCGACAGCTTTAAAGCTATAGCGCTGGTTTAATTTATCAATCGATTTTTGATAAGCATCCAGTACAGCAGCTTGATCGGCATCTGCCGCTAAAACCGTGCTCGCGTTCCAGTGTTCAAATTCGACATCAATAGCTTGCAATTGGGCTTTAATGTCGGCGTAATCGCTAAAGGTTTTACCTTGATCAGCTTGGTTATCAGGATAAATGGTTAGGATACTCATGGATTATTAACCCTATAAAGACGTAATTCACATTCAAACAGGAAGTCCAGTGCTTCCAGATAACGCAAGGTGTCTTGCACTGAGGCTCCCCAAGTGTAAAGGCCATGTCCAGAAATAAGATAGGCTTTAACACCGACATTATGATCTAAATATTGACTTACGCAAGCGGCGAGTCTTGAAATCGTTTGGTCATTCTCAAAAATAGGTACTACCACTTTACATGCATGGGTATCGATACCCGGTAAGGCTTTTAATAATTCATAGTTTTCAAGGGTAATCGCCTCTTTAAAAAGTTTTGAAATGAGAGTTGCATTTAGCGAATGCGGATGCAATATGGCGCGGGCATCCGGGTAACGTTTATATAAAGAGGTATGTAGCAAGGTTTCGGCGGACGGCTTTTTCCCATCCAAGGAGTTGGCGCTCATGTCAATCAACATGATATCGTCCGGGGTTAAGTGGCCTTTATGTTTGCCTGAAACGGTAATTGCAATGGAACTGTCGCTTAAGCGTGCCGAAAAATTACCGCTGGTTGCCGGTACCCAGCCTTTTTGGTCAATAAAGCGTCCGGCCTCGATGAGCTGCTGGGCGGCTGAAAAAAATTCGGGTGTGTAGTTCATGGGGTTATGAAAGCGATTAGAACAAGACTGATGCGTCTAAAGTAAATTTGTAAATAACAGGTTAAGGGGTTGGGCTTATCGGGGTCTGGATACCTGCGACAATTTGCCACATTACAAAAAAGTGTCAATTATCTTAGAATAATCCTGGCTCTTGTATGCACTCTTGATATTTAAGAGACTTGAGTTAATATCCTTCCCTTTATATGCGGTTTATTCCGATAAATCGCATTTTTTTTGCTTGTTATCTTTATAGCCTAAAAAAGTGTAAAATCCCTAAATGCTCCGCGATAGCAGGTTTGCTAATGCCGATATAGCGCCATTAAATTTTTACTTGCACATTTTGTTTTACCGCACCGCTCTTCATGCAAACTTTAAAATACCTGGCGGGTTATCCAGCTTCTATTACCGACCCGATACGGCAACTAATCCATAAAAATCAATTAAGGGGGCTGTTATTAAAAAAATACCCCGCCCCTCACAGCATTACCACTGATAAAGCGCTTTATACTTACGGATTAGAACTAAAAAATACCTATTTAAAGCAATCCCAACCCATCAGCAAAATCGTCTATGACGATAAAATACAGGTAATCCAGCATGCATTAGGCACACATAGTTTTATTTCACGGGTTCAAGGTTCGCAACTCAAAGCCAAGAATGAAATTAAAATTGCCAGTGTATTTAAACAGGTTCCGCTAGAGTTCTTAACTATGATTCTGGTGCATGAACTCGCACATTTGAAAGAAAAAACACACAATAAAGCGTTTTATAAACTATGTACTTATATGCAACCCGCTTATTACCAATTTGAATTGGAGTTACGTGTGTATTTAACCTACGTTGAATTATTTGGTAAACTTTATTAAACCTAAATCCCTGCAACTGCCAAACACTGTGTTTCAAGGGTAAGTAACCGCATACAGAGGCAGGGTGGAATATGCTTAATTTGATTCATTTAAGCTACTTACTAATGGGCTAAACTCTACAAGGGTGATACAAAGTTTTTAGCTTTCGTAGTTGCGCCCATAAAATATTTCGCTCATTTCGGTATGCACTTGATCCTCTATTTCTAATTTTTGATCATCGGTTAAATCATCTTCTTTTTGAAACAAATACCGTTCAAGTTCTGTTTCTTTCAACATCATCTTAGTATGGAAAATATTTTCCTGATACACGTTCACATCAATACTTTGATATTCATCTAAAGTATCCCGGGCAATATAATTTTGGATAGACGTGATTTTATGATCGATATAATGTTTTTTACCGGCTATATCACGTGTGAAACCCCGGACTTTATAGTCCATAATAACAATATCTGATTCAAAACTATGGATGAGATAATTCAAGGCTTTTAATGGCGATATTTGCCCGCAGGTTGACACGTCGATATCCGCCCTAAAGGTACTGATCCCATTATCAGGGTGGCTTTCAGGGTAGGTATGCACAGTGATATGGCTTTTGTCTAAGTGTGCCAAAACCGTTTCTGGTAAAGGCCCCGGTGTTTCCTCTCCCATATCAGGTGAAACATGGCCACCTTCAGAAATTAGCATAGTGACGCTGGCACCCTGCGGTTCATAGTCTTGATGGGCAATATTCAAGATTTGTGCACCGATAATTTCAGCAACATCTTTGAGAATCTGCGTTAAGCGCGCTGCATTATAAGCCTCATCAATGTACTCGATATAAGCCTGTTGTTTATCGGCAGGCGCATAACAAATGTCATAAATATTAAAACTTAAAGACTTTGTTAAGTTATTAAAGCCTTGTAATTGTAATTTTTTCAATGGTTTCACTTCGTTCAATGCCTTTAAACCTCGATTAGCTCAAAATCATGGGTGATTTTAACAACTGCGGATAACATAATAGATGCCGAACAATATTTTTCGGCGGATAATTTAATCGCCCTTTCTACAACTTCTTGTTTAAGGTTGTGTCCGGTGACTACAAAATGCAGGTGAATTTTAGTAAAGACACTGGGAATAGCATCGGCACGTTCAGCGGTCAGCTGCGTCTTACAATCCCGCACGTCATGCCGACCTTTTTGTAGAATATCAATGACATCAAAAGACGAGCACCCGCCAACACCTAACAATAGCATTTCCATTGGGCGAATGCCTAAATTTTTGCCGCCGTGATCTACAGGGCCATCCATAACGACCGTATGTCCACTGCCCGATTCGCCAACAAACATTCTACCATCTACCCACTTGACTGTTGCTTCCATTTAAACCTCGCAGCGCTTAAAATGTCGCATAGGTTAACATATAATCCAGCATTTCGTAGCCTTGGCTTTAGCCTTTACTTTAAAGTTACCCCTTTACCCCTGCATTGCGCTTAAAGCCTACACTTGTATTGTTACAACACCACGACAGGCTTGAAATATACTAAAATGCTTCTATACTCTGAAATGATGCTGATGGTATCTTGTTTAGTTAATATTTATTGAGTTTCAAAAATGTCAAATATTCTGCCTTCGTCCCCTTATTACCCGGCTTTACAAGAGTTTTTAAAGCTTTCCTCTATAAAGACCTATCCCGCTAAATGTAACATCATGAAGCCGGGTGATATTGGTGATCATCTTTACTACATTATCGATGGTGCGGTGAGTATCTCTTATAAATCTCCAGAAGGGCAGGAACTGATTTTAGCTTATTTAAGCAAGGGTGATTTTATTGGTGAAATTGGGGTATTTAAAGGTGCCGGCATTCGCTCAATCAGCGTGGATACCCGAAGTAGATGTCAATTGGCCGAAACCTCGTATGTGAAATTAAAATCCATCCTGAAAAACGAAATGCTGCATTCTGCTGCTGATTTTTTATTTCTTTTGTCAATGCAGCTTTCTTCCCGGTTACTGGTTACCAGCCGAAAGTGCCACGATCTGGCTTTTTTAGATGTTGAGGGACGGGTCGCGAGAACTTTGATGGACTTATGCGCTGAACCGGAGGCGATTACCCATCCAGAAGGGATGCAAATCTATATCTCCCGGCAAGAAATCAGCCGGATTGCCGGTTGTTCGCGTGAAATGGCGGGCCGTATCTTAAAAGAATTGGAAGACAAAAATCTGATTAAAGCCCATGGTAAAACTATTGTTGTATTGACACCTTTAAAAACAGCGCAGCTGGCTGAAGAAACCTTGACGTCTGCATAAGCAATTACCTCAAAGGTGCTTTTATGCAACTTTAACCCGGCTGCCCCTCCACCCATAATAAGCAATGTAGCAATAGCAACAGGCCGGAATGATAAACGCAAGGTGGATGCCGATATGGTCGGCTAATACTCCTTGAATAACCGGTAATACAGCCCCCCCAACAATAGCGGAACATAAAATTCCAGAGCCTTGACCGGTATGACTGCCCAGGCCATTTAGGGCCAGGGAAAAGAGCGTCGGAAACATGATGGAATTAAATAAGCCGATAGCCAAAATAGCCCACATCGCAATTTGACCGTTCGATGCCATCGTAATTAACACCAAGCTGGCCGCGACGAGCGCATTAAAGGTCAGAAGTGTTCCTGCCGGTATGCGTTGCATAAGTGATGCGCCCAAAAATCGCCCCAACATTGCGCCACCCCAATAAAAAGAGACATATTTGCTGGCATCTTGCTGCGATAATCCTGCAATATCTGGTTCACCCAAATAGCTGATTAGAAAGCTTCCAATACTGACCTCGGCACCGACATATAAGAAAATCCCCAGGGCACCTAATACTAAATGCCGGTACTGCCAAGCATTTTGCTTATTGTTGGCAGGGTGATCAGTGTTTGGGTGTTTAATTTCAGCAGGCGTAATGTCCGGTAGTTTAATTAATGCAAAGACTACCGCTATAATGAACAAACCGCCTGCCAGCCATAGATAAGGTAACTGCACCAGTTTAGCCTGGGCGGATTGGTAGATGCTCAGGCTTTCGGGGCTTAAGCTTTTCAGGTCATCGATGCTTTTGACCGTCGTCGACAATATGAACAAACTGCCAAAATACGGTGCCAGTGTAGTACCCAGTGAGTTAAATGCTTGGGTTAAGGTTAAGCGGCTGGAAGCCGTTTCAGGTTCACCTAAAATCGTGACATAGGGATTGGCTGCAACCTGTAATAAGGTGATACCGGAAGCCAGCACAAAAAAAGCTCCCAAGAATAGCGGGTAAGAGAGCAATTCCGCCGCCGGATAAAAAAGTAAACAGCCAGTGCTCGCAAGGCTTAAGCCGGTAATAATACCTTTTTGATAATTAAATTTTTCGACAAAATACCCGCTGGGTACAGAGACTAAAAAATAAGCGGCAAAGAAACAAAACTGCACCAGCATGACTTGGGTATAGCTAAGGATGAATAGCGACTTTAAGTGCGGGATCAGAATATCATTCAGGCAAGTAATAAACCCCCACATAAAAAACAGCGAGGTTAGGATACTTAAAGAACCAAGGTAGGGGTTTTTTGTGGGCATAACGTTCCTGGGAAAAAGTAGGCTGTCGTTAATCAGCCGGGCTCTTTTAAATAAAAGTCATCCAGCGGAAAAGTTTTAATCACGGGTTAAGCGTAAATTTAACGCTTTCATTGCCGACCAGCACTATAAATTCCCCTAGTTCGACCAGACGTTTTAAATCTACGCCGATAAACGAGAAGTCATCATGCGTTAAGTTAAAACTTAAGTGTTTGGTTTCTCCCGGTTCAAGCGCTACCTTTTGGAAAGCTTTTAACTGTTTATTGGGGCGGGTTACCGAGGCAGCGACATCATGTAGGTACACTAAAACGGTTTCTTTACCTGCACGCTTTCCGGTGTTTTTAACATCCACCGTCACGGTAATATTGTCGTAGAAACCGATAGTGGTTTTATTGATTTGCAAGTGACTGGTTTCAAAGCGGGTGTAGCTTAAACCATGTCCGAATGGGTATAAGGGATTATAGCTATTTAGCTCAAATGACTCGGAGGGTTTGTAATCATACAACACGCTATCATTGGTATCGCGCGGGTAGGTGATAGGCAATTTGGCATCCGGGTTGTAATCGCCGTACAGAATATCCGCAACAGCCACACCGCCTTCCATACCGGGCAGGAAGCCCAGCAACACGGCAGCGGCTTGTTCGGCGATCGGCGTAATAATACGGGGGCGACCGCCAAAGGTGAGCAAAATAACCGGCTTTCCGGTTGCCAGCAGCGCATCCGCTAAGGCTTTTTGGGCTGGTTCCAGTTCCAGGGAGGAGATATTACCTGGCGTTTCGGTATAAGGTTTTTCGCCTAAGCACAATAAAATGTAATCATGCTCTTTAGCTGCTGCGACAACCTTAGCAATATCGATGCTATCGGCAAAATTATTGCTGCCAACATAAGTGATTTTACCGGTGGATTGTTCTTGCAATGCACCCAGAACGGTCAATTTGTCTTTAGGATACAGCGCGTCGGCATCGCCTTGCCAGGTAATAGTCCAGCCGCCATTCATCACACTTAACAAATTTGCGGTAGGGCCGGTCACTAAAATATTGGCGTCTTTAGGCAGCGGTAAAAGCTGATCTTTATTTTTGGCTAAAACAATCGCTTCCCTGGCCGCCTGACGGTTGGTTTCGGTAGCGTAGGGCGTGGCAAAATTGTCTGCAACGGCGATAGGCTCTTTTGGGGGGGTGAATAATCCGGCCTGGAATTTTACCGTTAAAATACGGCTGACTGCTTCGTCTATACGCGCTATAGGGACTTCGCCGCTTTTGACCAACTCCACTAAAATATCGTAAAACGAAAAATCAAACGGTACCATGCTCATGTCTATGCCAGCCATGACTGCAATTTTAACCGCTGCTTTCTCGGAAGCGGCTACTTTGTCGCGGGTGTATAAACGCTTAATATCTTCCCAATCTGATAGCGTAATGCCTTTAAAGCCCAATTCATCCCTTAGAATGGTCGTTAGGTAATGGTAGTTGGCGTGCCCTGGAATGCCGTCAACTTCGGCAGAGTTAACCATTATTGTGGGTGAGCCTGCTTTAACGCCCGCCGCAAAAGAGGGTAAAAAAACCTCCCGCAGCATCCGTTCACTGATAAAAGCAGGGGTCCTATCCTTACCGTTAAACGGCAGACTATAGCCGACATAATGTTTTAAACAGGTCAGCCCCTTATCGGGGGCGGCATAATCAGTGCCCTGATGACCTTGAATAAACCGGGTGCCCATTACCGTGGCTAAATGCACATCTTCACCATAAGTTTCCCATAGCCGCGGCCACAGTGGCTGGCGGCCAATATCCATGACCGGCGAAAAATTCCACAGTAAGCCTGACGCGCGAATTTCCCGTGCGGTAATTTCTCCGGCCTTAAAGCTTAATTCCGGGTTAAAGGTCGCCGCCATACTGATTTGTTGTGGAAACAAGGTGGCATTTTGCGTATAGGTTGCGCCATGAATGGCATCAATGCCATACAGCACTGGAATTTTCAGGCGTGATTTTGCACTCATCGCCTGAATGGTTTTCTGTATTTTGCGCCAGGTTCCGATAGGCTGCGCCTGATTATTCGGGGTGAAGGGCGTGTTTAAAATCGACCCTACATGGTGCTTTAATAGGGCATCCTCCAATCTGGCAGGGTCAATCGGATCGGATTGTCCGAAATTTTCCGTTACACCGATAACTGTAAAATCCACTTGTGTCATCTGTCCAACTTTTTCTTCCAGGGTCATTTGCGTCAGCAATTGTTTCACTTGCGTGGCTATTGTTGGATTTTCGGCTTGGGCACTCATAGAAAACTCCAGGGTAAAAAAGGCGGTGAGTATTAAAAGGGCTTTATTTTGTAAATTTAAAGACATGTTATCGTATAAAAGGGTCGGGCGTTTATCGCGCCTAATTTAAACCTTACAGTGACTGCCACTACATGGCAATACTGAGTTGTTGGCAGTACTTATCAGCATAGGGATGCCTAACGTGATGTCACGCTTGCTGCGGGAAATAGTTAAGGTTATTTGTTTGGGGTCTTGGGATTAAATATCGGTGGTCGCGCAGGTCTAGATTTTTTGCATCTTGCGTCAATCCTGGAGCTCTCTGCATGCGGTGCAGGGCTATAACGCCTTAAATAGTCCCATCAGTGGTTGAGTGTTTTTGGGGAAGTTTTTTTTGTAATTCCCGACCAAACTCATCCGCTTGTTTTTTAAGTTCTTCACCAAAAACCTCCAGCCCTTGTTCCAGTTGTTTGTTAAGCGTGTTGCCGATATTTTCAAGGCTTTTGAAAAAATTATTGAAAGGGGCTTGCCGCAAGTTATCAAGGGTAGGTTGATAATCGACTTTCCATTCGCCATGTTCTTTAATTAAAAACGTCGGGAGGGTTGAGTTCTGCTGTTGCTCGTTAGTAACAATAATATCGACGGTCGCTTGGGTATCGTTAATAATAATCTGACCGGTTTTAAGTGCGGTGTTTTGTAATTCAGGTAACTCTGGATTTTTGGTTAGCGGTATGGATTTTTTGGTGACATTTTCTTGGGCTTTATTCAGGTCGCTTGCCGCCATTGCCTGCCAAAAAGCCAACGCAACCCCTTCAGGTGTGTTTGCTGGTTTGCAAGCTACAAGGATCAGAATTAAGCCGCTAAGCCCGACCCAAAGGACTGGACTTAGCGGTAAGGAGCGGTTTGACTTAATCGTCGCCACCGAAGATGCCTAAGAATTGCAGCAGGATGGTAAACAGGTTGTAGATGGACACAAACAGTGAAACTGTTGCCAGAATGTAGTTGGTTTCACCACCGTGAATAATTTCACTGGTTTGATATAAAATCATCGCTGACATCAACAGCATAAACATAGCTGATACGGCCAATGAAAGGGCGGGTATGGAAAATACCATCGCACCGATACCAGCCAGGAAAGCCACTAAGATGCCTACCATTAAAAAACCGCCCATAAAGCTAAAATCTTTACGGGTGGTTAATGCATAACCTGAGAGGCCTAAGAAAATAACCCCAGTACCGCCTAATGCAGTCATGATTAAGCTATGACCGTTGCCAAAATTGCTGACATACATGTTCAAGATAGGGCCGAGGGTAACGCCCATAAAACCGGTTAGAGCGAAAACGAACAATAAGCCCAAGCTGCTGTTGCTGAATTTAGACGTTAAAAAAAGCAGGCCGAAATAACCCACCAGCGTCATAATCATGCCTGGGTGCGGCAGATTGAGTGTCATGGATATTCCTGCTGTCAGGGCGCTAAACAACAGGGTCATGGATAATAGCAGGTAGGTGTTTTTAAGTACTTTGTTGGTTGCCAGAATACTGGATTCTGAACGGGTGGTTACAGTATTGATACTCATTGTTAAAATCCTTTAAAAGTTAAACATAACACTTACGTTGACACAATAATGGTACAAGAGTTTCATAAAATATGTAATAACAATTGTAAAATAGTTATATTAAGCTGCCCTGTTTAGGTTGACTAGGATATTTCGTGACTGAAGAGACTGTTATAACGCCCTATTTCCTGCTGGGCGGTGAGGCTGCTTTGTTAAATTTGGTTGAGCGGTTTTATTTTTATATGGACACAATGCCGGCCGCGGCAAAGGTTCGACAGATTCATGCGCAGGATTTGACCCAGGCTAAATCTAAATTGTTTAAATTTTTGTCTGGCTGGTTAGGCGGCCCCAATTTATTTATCCAGGAATTTGGTCATCCGCGTTTACGGCAACGGCATTTACGATTTGACATCGGTGAGGCGGAAGTAGACCAATGGCTATTGTGCATGGATAGCGCTTTGACCGAATTAAGGCTTGATCCTGCACTGCATAAGGAAATTTGGCGTGCCTTAACGCAACTTGCCAGACATATGGCTAACCAAGCATGACCTTTTAGAATAGCTAAGCCTGCGTTTATATTAAGCAGGTTTTGGTTTTACTTCACTTCTACGCATTCTGTACCCTAGGATTCACGGTTTATGGCGCTTTCAAAACAGCTATTTTTATTCATTACTGCCCTATTTTTAATTATTTTTAGCCTTAATTTTATGTTGAGTGTCAAAAATATTAAAAGTTATCTGGAAGTAGAATCTCAGGGTCATGCCCAAGATACCGCTACTTCCCTGGGGTTGTCTTTAAGCCCCTACATAGCGAATGAAACCGACCCGATGCTGGAAACCATGCTAAAAGCTATTTTTGATATGGGGTATTATCAAGAAATCAAATTAGTGAATGTTGACGGCAAAACCCTGGTGGCGTTTACCAATAAAGCCGATATTGCAGCAGTGCCGCGCTGGTTTACGCAACGCCTGCCCATGTCAGCGGCAACGGCCAGTAGCGAAATCAGTGCAGGCTGGAACCCGGCGGCAAGTGTCTATGTCACTGTCCATCCGGGTAATGCGTACCTAAAATTATTCGAGTTGGTTAAAAGCGCTTTTTATTATTCCCTGGCGATTTTTTGCGCCGCCATGTTGCTGTTGTTGCTCTTGTTGCGTTTTATTTTATTACCCTTAAGAAAAATCAATCAGTTAGCCTTAAAGATTTCGAATGGGGAGTTTGCCACCATTCAGCCTTTGCCTTGGACGCAAGAGGTCAGAAACGTGGCGCAATCCATGAACAGCATGTCCCAAAAAATAGCCGGGGTGATTAATAATTCTAAGGTCAAATTGGATATTCTGGATAAACGTTTACAACGTGATGATTTAACCGGGCTTAAGAAAAAAAGTTGTTTTGAAACCGACATGAAGCAGTTGTTTATGGACAATAAACCTGCATTTGTGTTGATGATTAAAGTGGACAGCTTAGTCGAATTAGTCAAAGAGCAGGACGCGGAAACCATTGATAATTTTTTAAAGAAATTTGCTGAAAAACTGCAACAGATTACCCAGCAAAACGCGAGCGGAACGATGAATCTGTATCGGTTTTTCGGTTCCGAATTTGTGCTTTTGGTGAGTGACATAACGGTTGAAAAGGTTGAGCAGTTGGCGACCGCCTTAACCTATGGTTTTTCTGAATTAGCGAAAGATTATCAGCGCCTTGATATTGCCCATATTGGCATCACACCTTTTGATCCCTTAGGGAGCACGGGGGCGATTTTAGCTGCCGCCAATGAAGCCTTTGAACAGGCGCAACTCATCGGCGCAAACCGCTATTTCCTTAGACCTACTAACGAAGATCAGGCTAAAGACAGTGCCGCCTGGAAAGATTTGGTCTTTGAGATTATTGATAATCATGAGTACCGGGTTACTTTTAGTAGCCCGGTAGTAGATTTTAAAAGCGCTGCTATACTTATGGAGGACGCGGTCACTCAAGCACACGATCAAGGCATCGAAATCATGCCGATTGGAAAATTTGTTGCAATTGCCGAGCGCTTTTCAAAAATAGTGGATTTGGATCGGGGCATTACCCAAAAAGTAATCGCATATATTAATAATCACGCGATACAGCATGCCATAGCAATCAGTTTATCGACCCGTACCGTTAAAAATCCTGCGTTTCGAACTTGGCTGGAAAGTGCCATTGGGGAGCAGCCGATTGCTAAACAATTAATTTTCAGCTTTTCGGCTTATGCTGTCGCTAAAGAAATTGTGGTTTATAAAGAGTTTTTTGAATTTGTGCATGAATTGGGCGCAAAAGTGTTGTTAAAACGCTTTGAGACGCAATTTTTGTCGCTTGAAATAGCGAAGACCTTAAGGGCAGATTACATCCGTTTGCCGCGTGATTTGAGCCATGATTTGGTAATGGGTCACAGTAAAAGGAATTTTGTTGAGACGTTGTTGGAAGTGGCAACCTTATTAGACTTGCCCTTGTTGGCCGAAAATGTCCGAAGTGATGAGGACTATCAGATTGTTCAAGGCATTGGCCTGATGGGTGCGAGCCGTTAGGTAATGCACGAGGTAGTCCTTGTGATAGGGGGAAGGCACGTTGTTCATCCTTGATAATTAGGGAGGATTATAAGGTTATTGTATTGCTGATTTCTTGGTTTTCCCCTAGTGTTGAATTTTTGCTTGGTGGCGTTAAGAACTTATACAAAATGTTATTCATGAAAATTCACCCCCTCTGACTGAATGACTCCCAAAATGCCGCACTATGCGTCGGCCATTGCCCGCACCGTTATTTTTCGTGCTCTTAAAACGCTGTTGCTGTTGGAGTGCTTATGCTATGGGCTGATAGCGCTTGCTGAGCTGAATCTTCCTGTAGAATTGTTGGCAAAAATTGAACGTAAGTATGGCAAAGTTGCGCAAGCCAGGGTTATTCAATGGCAGCAATTAATCCAGACGGGACAGGCGTTATCGGATCAGCAAAAACTTGAGCGAGTCAATGATTTCTTCAATAAAACCATCCTGTTTACGGAAGATAGCCTGCTTTGGCACGTTAAAGATTATTGGGCGACCCCGATTGAGTTTTTAGCCCAAGGTGCGGGTGATTGCGAAGATTATGCCATCGCGAAATATTTCACCTTAAAAGAACTGGGTGTGGCAGAACAAAAGATGCGTATTACTTATGTTAAGGCCATACAACTGAATCAAGCCCACATGGTTTTAACCTATTTTGAAACCCCCCGATCAGTCCCGATGGTATTAGATAATATCAAGCCCGTTATCCTGCCTGCAACGGCGCGCAATGATTTAGTCCCTGTATACAGCTTTAACGGTTCCGGGCTATGGTTGGCGAAAACGCGCGGCACTGGGCAGCAGGTTGGGAATGCCGACCGGTTAAGTTTATGGGCAGATTTGACACAGCGCATGTTGCATAATGCATTGTAGCGGGGACAAGTGGGTATAACGTATCAAATTCGGCGGAGTAGCCGGGTTAAATTAGCGCGCATCGTGGTTTCGATAGACAAGATTGAAGTCGTTGCGCCACCGAAGATGTCGCAAAGAGAGATCACGCAGTTTGTCAGCTCAAAACAAGCCTGGATAACTGAAGCGATTCTAAAAGTGAAATTAAAAACCCCAGCGTTCGTACAATTGGCACCTAATGCTTATAGTCAAGGTGCTTTAATTCCTTATCAGGGCGGCCAATACCCGTTAATCCTTCATGTCACGAGTCTAAAACGCATTAAAGTTAAATTTGACGGGGCGTTTAGCGTGTTTATGCCTGCTTTATTGGCGCAAGCAGAACAGCATAACGCCATCAAGCTGGCATTAAGTGAATGGATGAAAAATACCGCTAAAGATAGGATTGCGCAATATATACAACGGCATGCGCAACGCTTTCAATTAAACCCAACTAGCGTTCGCATTAAAACCCAAAAAACCCGTTGGGGCAGTTGCAGCAGCACCAATGCGATTAACATTAACTGGCTGCTCATGCTGGCGCCGCCGGTTATTATGGAATACGTGGTAGTGCATGAATTGTGTCATATTAAGGAAAAAAATCACTCGGCAGCCTTCTGGCAGCTAGTTGCTGAACATATGCCGGACTATCAACAGCACCGTAACTGGCTAAAGCAGCATGGTGCCAGCTTAATGCGTGGATTGTAGGCTGAATCGCCAAAAATGAGGGAAATAAAGGCTTAAGCCTTTATTTCATGGGCAATCTTGATCGGAGCTAACACAATGAATGAATGGTATTTTTCTGTAGATAATATCACCAGTGGTCCTTACACCCTCAGCTATGCTAAAGCGTTTGCCCGTGAACACCAGAGTGCTTATTGCTGGCAGCAGGGCATGCCTGATTGGATACCGCTATTTGAAGCAACAGCAATCAGGCCGATGAAGAAAGATGGCGTAACGCCTTTTCCGCCACTGCCTGCCAATATGCTGTCCCCAAAACCAACGCTCTTGCCAATTGCAGACGAAACGGACACATTGGTTAATACGCCCTCAGCAGTTAGGAATGTCCAGGCTTCAAATGGTTTTGGACAACAGTTAGTTACCGAGGGGATTGATTATAAAATCTATGGGCATGAAACCCAGTTTGTAGAAATTGAGCTGGATGCAAACGAGAGTGCAGTCGCTGAGGCCGGGGCGATGATGTACAAAAGCCCGGAGGTTAAAATGGAAACCGTTTTCGGGGATGGTTCATCCAATCAAGAAGCGGGTATTATGGGGTTATTGTTGGGTGCAGGCAAACGCCTATTGACCAATGAAAGCCTGTTTATCACCGTGTTTACCCAAACCGCCCAACGTAAGGGGCGGGTCGCTTTCGCCGCACCTTTTCCTGGGACTATTCTCGCTTTAAATTTAAAGGATTATGACCGGAAGCTGATTTGCCAAAAAGACAGCTTTTTAGCCGCAGCAAAAGGCGTGCAAGTAGGTATCCAATTTCAGCGGCGTATCTTAACCGGCCTGTTTGGTGGTGAAGGTTTTGTTATGCAGAAGTTGGAAGGGGAGGGTTGGGTATTTATCCATGCCGGCGGCTGCCTCCAAAAAATAGAGCTTAACGCTGGTGAAACCTTGCATGTTGATACCGGCTGTTTAGCAGCTATGACGGGCGGAATTGATTTTGACATACAAAAAGCAGGGGGTATTAAAACGATGCTGTTTGGGGGCGAGGGTTTATTTTTTGCGGTTCTTACCGGCCCCGGGACTGTTTGGTTACAAAGCTTGCCGTTTTCGCGTTTGGCAGGCCGGATGTTATCTGCGGCACCACAAGGTGGCGGTCGTCAGCAGGATGAAGGGTCAATTTTAGGCGGCTTAGGTAATTTGTTGGGTGGAGATTAGGGAGTATTAGGTTCTGTTGACGTTTTACCCCAACCATAAAAGCACTGGGGCAAACGACAGTATCCCCCTGTACACATTGCTTTTTTCTCATAACGCGTAGCAATTCTGCGGTAATGTTCAAGCTTGCCGAACAGTCATTCGACCACGTGTCGCTCTTTAAGTAAAAATGCATAACTAATTTTAAGGAACTTTATTGGCAATTGAAGCTAAAAATTGCGTCATGCCCGCCAGGAAGCGGGTATCCAGTGCCAAGGATGGCAAGCTCCGGGACATCCCAGCTTGGACTCCAGCAATCCCTTCAATTCGGTTCGATTTTGGCAAAAAGTCAACAGAACCAAGTTGAAGATGGTTAATACAACCGTTTTGTAGATAAAAAACTGCGGGGCAGTTCACAAAAATCACAGGTTGTAATTGATTGTGAATAAATGAAATGTTGCCGTCCTTGCCTGTTAAAAATATCGCCGTCCAAGGCTTGCCGAAGCGTATAGGCCTATCTGGTTATTAAAAGCGCCAAGGAACATTGGATGAGACGGCTTTAGTATCGGTAATTGTAGCTATTGTATTAACCCTCCTGTTGACTATTCTTAGATTACAAATGTAACCATGAATTTTGTGGAGCATTGCAATCCGCCAAACTAAAACAGATTAAAAATAACCATAATGATTTGGAATCCACAAGCCATCGGGCAAACTTTTTGCCAAGCCAAGCCAAGCCAAGCCAAGCCAAATTAAGCATTTTCGTCTTGCCGTTTTCTGCGGGCAAGTAGCGTTCCTTATTTGTTTTAAACTAAATCCTAACCCGATGCAGGTCTTACCTGCATCGGGTTTTTTTTGTGCCCAACAATACACTTAACATTTTTCACACGATCACTCAGACTATTAAACCGAGGTTATCCACCCATGCTGAACCCTAAAAATCGGGTATTAAAATTAATACTCCTGCTCTCCCTAACCTGTTTAAGTATATCCGTGCAGGCTAATAACATCCCCGAAGCGTTTAGCAAATGGCTTAGCGGCATCACCACCGACAACCAGGACACCAAAGCCACCTTTGCCATAGCCGCAACGGCTGATGCTGGTAAAAATTTTGGTGCTGACTTTGCCAAATGGCAGGCGGTAGACATATTAACCGACATGCGCGTCGCCCCTGAACATGTGGGTAAAAACGGCAGCCTGTACCTGGTTGCCAAATATAATGAAGACTGGTATATGAAAACCAGTGCTGGCAACTGGGTCAACTGGAATCTGCAACTGGGTGCATTGGTTAGTCATCAAGGCACGCATCCACTACAGGCAACAGAAAGCGTCGCGGTTGAAAAACAGCTGACCAACTTACCGGGTAAATTTCAGGTGTATGTCGGCTATAAAGTAGACGTGGTTATTCATTACAATGCTGAAGCGTTTAGTTTTAATGTAACGGCAAATGAAAAACCTGCGCCTACACCAGAGCCTGTAACCCCCACGCCGACACTTGTCCCGGTAATACCCAGCCCGGACTTAACCATTAAAAGTTTTGTGACCGTGCCGCAAACCGTCACCGCCGGTAGTGCGTTAAGTTTACGCGGCGATGCCGGTAACATAGGTGATGCGGTATCAACCGATAGTCAATTAATGTACTACCTGCGCGCCACTAACGCCAATAAGGATAACAGCCTACAAAGTGGTGATCGTGAGTTATGCCATAAAGACATGTATCGTTTGCAACCAGGGCATAGTACGCCGGAATACTGTGGCGTTACCGCACCGGTTAAAGCGGGGGAATACTACTATGGCGTGTGCGTTAAGGCGGTGACGGGTGAGGCTAATGTGGCTAATAATTGTTCTGCCGCGGTTAAGGTGGTGGTTGAGGCTGCGCCTGTTGTCGTGTTAACACCCACACCCACACCCACACCTACACCCACACCTACACCTACACCTACACCTACACCTACACCTACACCTACACCTACACCTACACCCACTCCCACTCCCACTCCCACTCCCACTCCCACTCCCACTCCCACTCCTACACCAGATACCCAAGCGCCAACTATCACCCTGAACGGTGCTAATCCGCTGAGCCTGATACAAGGCGTAACTTATACAGAGCTCGGTGCGAACTGGGTCGATGCGGTCGATGGTAGTGGTGAGGTGACGGCTATTTCCGGTACGGTTGATACCAGTTTGGTCGGCACCTACACGGTCACTTATAGCAAAACCGATGCAGCAGGCAACGCTGCAACCGCTATCAGAACTGTTAATGTCTTGGAATTGGCGATTACCGGTAAACTCAACGACACCGGCATCACCAGCAGCCAGTGTTACAGCGCCGGCAGCAATACCCTGATCGGGTGTTTGCTGGAATTGGCGAAAAACCTCAACCCCTTCCAGGATGGCATGGTCGGCCGGGATGTCACGCATAATGACGACAGCGACGGTCATGCCGGTTTCAGTTTTAGCAAAGTGTGTAACAGCGATGAACTGGCAGGTCAGGGCGCATGCCCGGCCAATCCTGCACTGGGTACAAGCGCCACTGACTGGGGCTGCACTAAGGACACTGTTACCGGTTTGATCTGGGAAATCAAAACTGCTGATGGCGGCTTGCGCGATAAGGATAATGCCTACACCAACTACAGTGTTGCCTATAACCCCTATAACGGCTATGCCACGGCGACTGACGCTACCGGCTTAATGAATGCGGTGAATGCCTTATCTGGCAGCAACCGGCTCTGCGGCGCTACGGATTGGCGTTTGCCAACAGAGAAAGAATTGCAGGGTATTGTTGACTATAGCATTGCCTATCCAACTGGCCCCACCATTGATGTTGCCTTTTTTCCTAATACAGTGAGCATTCTGTTTTGGTCGCCTTCTCCCATCGTTGACATTCCCTTAGGTGCTTGGATTGTTGATTTCAACATTGGCATTGTCGGCGTCCATGGCCGCGACGAGACTGGGGCGGTTCGTTTAGTTCGTGCCGGTCAGTGATGGGGTATTGGTTAAAGCGTGAGCACCCGCAGCTTGGATAGTTAAAATGGCTAGCAAATTGCCTCCGATTTACCCTGATATTCGGCGTTTGTTAGTGCATACCGAAACAATGGTGTGGCGCTTTTCCGGTAGTCCAAAAACACTGCCTGTAAATAATCATCCCCCTTTTGAAAAAAAAAAGGGGATGGGGGATTTTCTCAAGCCCCAATAAAACTTAATTTATTTATTTAATTCTTATGGAGTCGCGTTATGTTTAAACGAATACCACATTGGTTTTGCTCTTGTGTTTATGCTATGAGGCACTTTAAGTTGCTTGGCAAATGGCTGTGCCAGTTTGCCCGCTGGTTTTCCGGCCTGATCCTAAGCCTGGCGCTGGGGGTTACGGTTGCAGATGCCGCGCCTTATACCCTGTCGGCGGATGGGCAAGAGGTGACGGACACGCAAACCGGTTTAATCTGGCGGCGCTGCGCCGAAGGCATGAGCTGGAATGGGACGCTTTGCATCGGGACTGCAACGACTTATACGCATGAACAGGCCTTGCAACAGGCGGCCACTGTTGCCACTGCTACCGGTATTGCCTGGCGCTTGCCCAATGTGAAAGAGCTGGTCAGTATTGTCGATTTCAGTCGCATATCTCCGGCTATTGATCCCGCTGCGTTCCCCAATACTCTGATGGATGTTTTTTGGTCGTCTTCGCCCGAGGTTAGCGGTACCTATCACGCATGGACTGTTGAATTCGGCTGGGGCTATACCAGCATCATAACGAACGACGCTGGAGCGGTTCGTTTAGTTCGTGCCGGTCAGTGATTGGGTATTGGTTATAGGGTTCATCAGTGATGGCGAACATATGAGTATTGTGCTCACTTGAAAGCCTTAATTTCAAATTGTAGAAATGAAAAAATCTACGTTTTGATGATAATTGGGGCAAATTTGCAACGCTTTGGATTATGTATATATTCCTCAATTGATTTTATTTGGTAATAGCATAAAAAAATCGCCGCTACCTCTTGTCAATAAATCAATGTGTTAAATACCGTGAGGTATTTAATGTCTTGAAAAAGTTTTTGGAGATTAATGATGGAAATTGATGATTCAACGGTAGAAGAAATACTTGAGCGGTTAAAGACGATGGAAACTGCCATCTTGCATACGGAGAACCCCTCGCAATGGTCAGGGATAAAAGGCGAAGTGCTTAATCGGTTAAGCTCATTGGGAATCGTTACCGAAAGAGTTAAGGCTATTTTTGATACTGAGCTGGACAAACCCATAACGATTGCAGCGACTGAATTGTTTGTAGAAAAAGCGCAAACCATGCTCACTTATAGGGCTCGCTGCTTCCTCATGGGCGGGGTGGTCTGTGGGATGATGGCAATGGGCATTTTGGGGTATTTAGCCTTGCATCTGGATTGCACTTCGTTATTAGATGTTTTCAAGGATTTATTAAGTACCGTCAGTACTGGTGCTAATGTTGTTACTAGCGTTGACACTAAAATTGTCATTGTTCAATTAGTAAAAAGCTCAACTTTAGCTGCGTTGGTGATTGGTATGGCGGTATTTTTAGGCGATCTTTCAAAATCGTTTTTTCACGAGTCAACGGTATTATATAACCGTCGGCACGCCCTGCGTTTTGGACGGCTTTATGTCTATGTCCGAGGGGGTAAAGTGACTTTGGATGAGTTGCAACGTGCATTCCATTGGAATGATGAGTTCTCTACGGCATTTAAGAATATTAAAACCGAAATACAAGCCCCGGCAGACAAATTATTTGACAAGATGGGTGAGGTGCTTCGAGCCGTCACAAAAAATGCTGATGGGAAGTAACCTTGGGTGGTGGGTTTAGTCCAGGGTTGGCAGTGCTTTTTTGCCCACGCTGAATATCTAAAAAACGCCCTTGGGAAACTGGGGGGCGGTTTTTTTATGAACTCAGGTTCGGTAAGTGCGTAGCGGACAGTGATTTTGCGTTTTTTGGTTTTGGATGCGTGGTGAGTGTGCGTGTTCCACAATCTACGCACCTGTTTCTGCGAAGATTGTATTTATGTTAGGATTAGCGAGTAGCCTGGATGGCGCTTGCGGAATCCGGGATTTCGAAGCGACGATCTCCCGTATTACGTTACACTTCATACGAACTACGAATGTGAATGCAACGGCACAATGTGCCATTTTGACAATGGAGTTTACCATAAAAAAGTCCGTAAGGCGGAACGCGATAGCGGTTCCGCCGGATGTTAAACGGATCACGTCATCGAAAATATTCGCTTAAACTGATGCGATGTGTGGGGTGCTGACTTGTTTTGCGACATTGGTTTTGCGGATCACCTATCGGTGGCCGTCTTACGTTCATTTTAAAAACCGCCCTTGGGAAACTGGGGGCGGTTTTTTATGTCATCAAGTACGGTTAGTTCGTAGTGGACAGTGATTTTGCTTTTTTGTTTTTGAGTGAGAGGTGAGCGTGGGTGCTTCTGAATCTACGTACCTATTTCTGCGAAGATTGTATTTATGTTAGCATTAGCCGATAAATGACTAAGCCACGCCATCTAACATAATACAAGAGAAGACATGAATACGGCTATTGAAGCGAGAATTACCCATAATCCACTCCAATGTGGCGGCAAACCGTGTATTCGTCACATGAGAATCCGCGTGAGCGATATTTTGCAAATGCTGGGTGAAGGGATTGGCAGTGAAGAAATCCTAGAGGATTTTCCTGATTTGGAAGCGGCGGATATTCAAGCCTGTTTGTTGTACGCCGCGCGCAGGGCTAACTTGGAAAGACTGGCGGCGTGATTTATTGGGTCGATGCACAGTTGCCGCCACAGCTAGCGAGTTGGCTTAGGCAAACTTTTAGCGTGGAAGCTTATGCTTTGCGGGACTTAGGGCTACGTGATGCTGAAGATGGGCATATTTTTCAGCAGGCACGTCAGCAAGACGTTGTCATTCTTAGCAAAGACAGTGATTTCGTTGAGATGGTGTTACGGTTGGGTGTCCCGCCGCAGTTATTGTGGGTTACCTGTGGCAATGTCACCAACCGCCGCTTACAAGACCTATTGACACAATTATTCCCCCGTGCGCAAGCGTTGCTGGCATCGGGTGAAGCTATCGTTGAATTAGCGGATATTGAGATGTAGCGAGTAGGCTGGATGGAGCCTGCGGAATCCGGGCTTCCGGGGCCTCGATGCCCCTACGAATGCTACTTTGTGCAGTAGGTTTTTTTGTAGCTTGGCTTTTGCGCTGTGGAGCTATAAACAAATAAAACGATTATTGGAGAATTTAGAAAATGAATAGTTTTTTTGTTTACTGTAATGGTAATTGGTTTTGTGGGTTTTATGGCTTATCTTGTTTATGATACTTGGGTGGATATGCAGAAATAAGTCCGTAAGGCAATGGGATAAGAATCTTCCCGCCGGGCGTGATTAAAACCCGGTACTACATTTATTTTAAAAACTGCCCTTGGGAAACTGGGGTCGGTTTTTTTATGGGACGGCTATTTAATCTTGATCATTAAAAGGATTAAAGAGGTCAATGCCGCAGCTTTTGAAGTCTTTAATATTGCGTGTTGCGAGTTTGAAATGATGGGTTCTGGTTATTGCGGCTATTTGAGCGTCAGGAAAGCCGATTGCTTTATTTGTAACCCATCATTTCTGCATAAATCTGCGCAGCAGCATTATCAAAATTGAGTATCCTAGAGTCAAAGCCTTGGGTAATAAACTGTTCAAAACGGTTTTGCAAAAGGCTACGGCGCGACCCATCGGTTAAAACGCGCAAACCATATCCAATTTCCGCAATACTGATGCTGGTGATAAACAGATGCGTACTGGAGTGCAGATTTAACCAAGACAACACTGCCTCACTGGGTGCTGGACGCATCACTTCTGAAATGATATTGGTGTCTAATACAATCACTGCAATAAATCCAGAGGTTAGTGCGCAGTATATTCAGATAATTCCAGATCAACACCTTGTGCTTCACCAAATAGTTGTAAAGCCATATCGCCCAGCTTAACTTGCTGCGTAAGCGCTTGCTTAAGAATTTGGCGTACTTCTTCCTCCATGGAAATGCCATGAGTGGTTGCCATTATCCGCAGCCTTGAAAAAACTTCCTCATCCAATTTTCTAATGCTTAAATTTGCCATGCGTTCACGCGAGGAAGATTATTAAGAGTTGATTGATGCACGAATTTTTCCAAGCGGTAAGGCTGATTTAGTGATTGCTACGCTCAGCATTTAATAGGCTGATGATAGGCGCGGTATCTGGGTAGATCCCGCGCCAAAGGTAAAATGCTGCTGCTGCTTGTTCTACCAACATGCCCAAACCGTCTAAGCTTTTGCTTGCATTTTGTGTTACGCCCCAGTTTACAAAAGGTGTAGCGGTATTAGCGTAGGCAAGATCATAGCAAATGCCATCTTCTGCCAGTATGTCGGCGGGTAACTCGGGTAGCTGCCCGGTTAAGCTGGCAGAGGTGGCATTTAGGATTAAATCAAATTGCTGGCCTTTTAGTGCCGCAAACTCACTGGCGATCAGGTGGGGGTCATTAAACTCAGCCGCCAGGCTTATGGCTTTTGCAATGGTGCGGTTGGCGATCACTAACTGACAGGGGGCTTGCGCTAGCAGTGGCTCGATAATGCCGCGCGTGGCACCGCCCGCGCCTAGTATTAGAAGATTCTTTGAGGTTAAGTTTATTGCGTGGTTTAGGGTTAAATCTCTTATCAAACCTGCACCATCGGTGTTATCACCCAATAATCGACCATCGGGCAGCTGCTTAAGGGTATTCACTGCTTTCGCACTTCGAGCCCGTTCTGTTAATTCATCCGCCCTTTGCCAAGCCAGCTCTTTTAAGGGTACTGTGCAGTTTAAGCCCTTGCCGTTTTGCGCAAAAAAATCCTGTATTGCTTGTTCAAACTGCTCCGCAGGAACTTGTTGCGCGTGGTATTCCAACATTTGCCCGGTTTGTTCGGCAAACAATTGATGAATCCGGGGTGATTTGCTGTGATTGATAGGATCACCAAATACGGCATACTGATCTATGGATGTTGTTTTTTGATGGGGCATTCAGGGCTATTCCTCTTGTAACCATTGCGCGACGGCTTTGGCATAATAAGTTAAAATGGCATCTGCTCCCGCGCGCTTAAAAGATAATAGCGACTCCATAACCACTTGTTGTTCGTTAAGCCAACCATTTTGCGCGGCCGCTTTTAACATGGCGTATTCGCCACTGACTTGATAAGCCATGGTGGGTACACCAAATTCAGTTTTTACGCGGCGGATAATATCCAAATAGGGCATGCCAGGTTTAACCATGACCATATCGGCGCCTTCCTGCAAGTCCAGGGCGATTTCACGGATCGCTTCATCACTGTTGGCAGGATCCATTTGGTAGCTGTATTTATTGCCGCCCCCGAGATTACCGGAGGAGCCGACCGCATCCCGAAATGGGCCGTAAAAACTGGAGGCGTATTTGGCCGAATAAGCCATGATGAGGGTATTGTGATATCTATTTTCTTCCAGTACTGAGCGGACGGCACCGATACGCCCGTCCATCATGTCGGAAGGGGCGACCATATCTGCGCCTGCTGCGGCGTGGGATAAAGCCTGTTTTACCAGTACCGTAACGGTTTCATCGTTTAGGACGTAACCGTTTTTATCAATGAGCCCATCTTGTCCGTGGGTTGTAAAGGGATCTAATGCTACGTCGGTCATTACCCCTAAGTCGGGATAGGCTGCTTTTAATGCCCGCACCGCACGTTGGACAAGCCCATCTGGGTTAAAAGCTTCACGTGCATCCAGGCTTTTTTTATCGGCAGTGATTACCGGAAACAGGGCAATTAAAGGAATACCAAACTGTTGGATTTCTGAGGCTTCGGCTAATAATAAATCTAAACTAAGCCTAAACACACCGGGCATGGAGGCAATGGCTTGTCGTTCATTAGAGCCTTCGATAACAAATAGCGGGTAAATTAAATCACTTGCACTGAGGTTGTTTTCGCGCATTAAGCGCCGAGAAAAATCCCGGGCGCGCATTCTTCGCATTCGAGTCAAGGGGAAATTAATGTTATTATGTGTCATCTTTACCATGTTTTATGTTGTAGAGATTATTGTCAGGCTTAAGGAACTCAGGTCTCGAGTGTGCTCCAGCCGATAAATGAACTGCACCAGGCTTTTATTGTATCAGCGAAGTGGGCTTGTTGATATTTGAAAATAACTGACCGGCTGTTAATTGATATTAGAGATTGATTATGAAAACCAACACACGAACCCCTTTATTTTTAGTAACACTACTGCTGTTTATACTTAACTTGAATTTTGTAGCTTCTGCCGTAGCAGAAACCCTGGCAGAACCCCAAATAGGTATACAGGAATCTTCTGAAAAGCTCCGTTTAAAAATTCAGCAAGATAAGTCATTCATTCGTAATTTCACGCAAGTGAATGCGTTTGTGCAAGAACATATTTATCCCTATGTTGATTTCAACCGTATGTCTGCTTTGGTATTAGGTCAAAATTGGAAGCAAGCCAGCAGTGAAGATAGGGCTCGTTTTACTAAAGAATTTCAAACTTTACTGGTTAGGACCTACTCCCGGGCTTTTGTAGAGTTTAAAGACTGGTCAATCCGTTATTTGCCGCTGAATATGGAGCCAGGCGCGACTAAAGTTATTGTCAATACCGAAGTATTGCAACCTGGCTTGCAGCCGATTGGTGTAAGTTATCGTATGGTCTTGGTTGATGGTAAATGGAAAGCGTATGACATCATGATTGAAGGGGTGAGCCTAGTGACTAATTACCGCTCTTCTTTTAATACTGAAATCGAGCGTACTGGTTCTTTAAGCAGTGTTATTGCGGATTTATCAAAGCGTAATAGCGACGCTTTAGCTTCTAATAGCTAGAGCTTATGTTTTAGATCTTGGCTCTTGTGGTAAACGCCATAGCCTTATGGTTTTAATTTGATAGCAATGTTGACGGTAGCGGATTCAAGCATTTTATTGTGTAGGGATACGCTGCCGTTAAACTAATCCATGTTGGTTGTTAAGTTGCGTGACTTTGAAACGTACCTACCCCTCCGTTACCATTTCGCAAAATCTGCATGAGCGTCCCAAAAGATTCCCTGTATGCTTCGCCTTTAAGTGCTATAAACCGTTTTCAGTTTGATGAAAATGTGGTGAATGTTTTTCCTGACATGATTCAGCGCTCCGTGCCGGGTTATGCGGCGATTATTCATGCGATTGGTTTGTTGGCGGGACGTTTTGCGAAGCCTGGGAGCAAATGTTACGATTTAGGCTGCTCCCTTGGCGCGGCGACGTTCTCCATGCGGCAGCATATTGTTGCCGAGCAATGCCGTATTGTTGCAGTGGACAGCTCACCCGCCATGATTGAGCGGCTGCATATACATTTGGCGCAGGATAGTGATAACTTGCCAGTTGATGTTTTTTGCGCTGATATTCGGGATATTGAGATTAACAGGGCATCTGTAGTGGTATTAAATTTCACCTTACAATTTATTCCGCTTGTTGATCGGTTAAACTTCTTACAAAAAATTTATCAGGGGATATTGCCCGGCGGTATTTTAATTTTATCGGAAAAATTGTGTTTTGATGATCCTCGCCAGCAAGTGCTTCAGACCGACATGCACCATGCTTTCAAAAAAGCGCAAGGCTATAGTGAGTTAGAAATCAGTCAGAAACGGAATGCCCTGGAAAATGTGTTGATACCGGAAACTTTTATACAGCATCAGCAACGGTTGAATGCGGTTGGTTTTGACAGTACCGAAGTGTGGTTCCAATACTTTAACTTCGCTTCTATGATCGCCCTTAAATGAGTGATTATGCGTTGCTGTATGAACATCTCACCCTACTTGGCGCCGAACAGTGGGCTTTGCAACTCCCGGCGCCGCTTGAAGCAGCCTTATCTATAGAGGCTCATGGTGAATTAGCAGGCTGGCAACAACTGATTGAGCAAGTACCGAGGGTTACTCCCAGTCGCGTTGATTTAAGTTGTGATGCAGTGTGTATTGGCGATAGCTTAGATTTAACGGATACCCAACAGCAACAGCTTAATGTTGCGTTACAAGCGCTGCATCCCTGGCGTAAAGGGCCTTATGATCTATTCGGTATTCATATCGACACTGAATGGCGCTCAGATTGGAAATGGCAACGCTTGGCAGGACATATTAGCTCACTTGAGCATCGTGTAGTTCTGGATGTTGGCTGTGGCAATGGTTATCACTGCTGGCGGATGTTAGGGGCCGGTGCAAAATTGGTGGTGGGCATTGATCCTACCTTGTTAAGCGTGATGCAATTTAATCTGATTAAAAAACTTCACGGTGCAGCGCCAGTGTATGTGCTGCCTTTAGGCATCGAAGCGCTGCCTTACGGCATGAAATTATTTGATACGGTGTTTTCGATGGGCGTGTTTTACCACCGCCGTTCACCGATGGATCATTTGCTGGAGTTAAGGGGCTGTCTGCAACCTGGTGGCGAATTGGTACTGGAAACCCTGGTTATCGAGGGTAAACCGGGCGAGGTGTTAGTCCCTGAAGGGCGCTATGCAAAAATGCGTAATGTCTGGTTTATTCCTACTGTTGCCACCTTAATCAGCTGGATGCAACGTTGCGGTTTTAAAAATTGTCGGGTGGTGGATATTAATCAGACCTCAACCGAGGAGCAGCGCAGCACTGATTGGATGCGTTTTCATTCGCTTAAAGATTTTTTGGATGCAGATGACCCTAATTTTACCTGTGAAGGCCTGCCCGCGCCCAGAAGAGGCGTGTTTATTGCCAATACTTAAGGCAACGCTTAATAGGCTTGGAATGATTTTTAAGGCTATGTTGCTATTGGCAGCTTGACGATAGTCATTTGAGCTTCAGTTGAATTACGGGTATTTATGAAAATAAAGGGGTTTTTGACCTACGCGATTATGTTGTCTTTTATTGGCTGGTGCATTATTGCGTTTCGGGCGGATTTAGCGCAAATAAGATTAGAGCCTATTTGGACGGCTCGCTATTCAGTGTTGCTGGCAGTGCTGCTCACCCTGTTTAATTACGCATTAAGGGTTTTGCGATGGACACTTTACCTATCCAGATTAGGCTATGCGTTGCCTTTCGGGTTTTCTTTATTAACTTATATCGCTGGTTTTGCTTTTACGTTATCGCCTGGAAAAGTGGGGGAAATGGTTAGGGGACGTTACTACCAAAAACTTGGGATACCTCTGTCGACTACAGCGGCTGCTTTCTTTATCGAGCGATTAATGGATTTACTGGCAATGCTGGCGTTGACAGGGTTGGCACTTGCTACTGCCGCTGCCTATTTGCCCTTGATTGGGGGAGTAGTCGGTGTGATTGTGTCGTCATTAGTTTTATTGGCATTGGCGCCGTGGGTGCGAATTTCAGCATGGGTAGAACATATCAATCGGCTTCCAGTGCGCCTAAAAAAACCGCTTTCAGGTATTTTTCGAACGCTGGATTCAGCCAAGACCCTTCTGCATCCAAAATGGCTAATGCTTGGTTTTTTGCTTGCGCTTATTGCTTGGGGTGCTGAAGGAGTGGGATTGATGGTAATCGGTAAAATGTTTCCGGTTGTTGCAATGGATTGGGCGACTGCAACCAGTATCTATTCTATCGCAATCATTATTGGGGTGTTGTCGTTTTTACCAGGTGGTTTGGGCGGCACCGAGGCGGTTATGGCGGTTTTGCTTAATAAACATGGCTATTCACTACCGGATGCCATTTTAATGACTTTAGTTTGCCGCTTACTGACCCTCTGGTTAGCCGTTGCGCTAGGTTTGTTTGCAGTGCTGTTGTTACGTTGCAAATCCAGATTTCAGGTGTATTCTTAATGGCCAATAAGCTGAATACACCCTTATGTGTTGACTTGGACGGGACGCTTATTCACAGCGATTTGCTGCTAGAAACTTTTCTGCTTCTGGTTAAGCGCAATCCCGTTTACCTATTGCTGATTATAGCTTGGTTACTTGGAGGAAAAGCGTCGCTAAAAGCAGAAATTGCCAAGCGGGTTAACTTAAATCCGGCTGCTTTGCCTTATAATCTGGCGTTTTTGGACTGGCTTGAAAAGCAGCGCGCGGCCGGTCGTGAACTCTGGTTATGTACCGCATCAAACTACCGCTTGGCGAATTTGGTCGCTGAGCATTTACAAATATTTACAGGTGTATTTGCAAGCACTGACACGCTCAATCTCTCCGGGCGCAAAAAAGCCCAGCAGCTTGCCGAAAAATTTGGGGTAAACGGTTTTGATTATTGTGGCAATCATCGCGTGGATTTGGCTGTGTGGGAAGTTAGCCAAGCAGCGGTGGTGGTGAATGCCAGCGAAATTTTAACCAAGACGGCTGCAAGTCTCACTGAAGTCAGTGCCACGTTTCCAAAATCTGGCTCCAATCTATTTCATTCAATGCTCAAGGCTTTACGTTTGCATCAATGGGCAAAAAATGTGTTGATTTTTGTACCGCTGATTGCTGCGCACAAGATAAGCGATCCACTTGCTATTAATCATGCGCTCCTGGCATTTTTGGCCTTTGGCCTTTGCGCTTCTTCCGTTTATCTGCTTAATGATATGTTGGATTTGGAAGATGATCGGCAGCATTACCGTAAATCCAAACGTCCATTTGCAGCGGGGGATTTATCTCTGCTCGTTGGGTTTGCATTGGTACCGACATTATTGTTAGCCGCAGTTTTGTTTGCCGTCAGTTTGCCTAAGCTGTTTTGGGGTGTGTTGGGTGCTTACTATGGGTTAACTGTGGCGTATTCGTTTGCACTAAAGCGTCTGGTATTGGTCGATACGATTACCTTGGCGGGATTATATACCGTGCGTATTGTTGCGGGGGCAATGGCTATTAGTGTGCCATTGTCGTTTTGGCTTTTGTTGTTTTCAATCTTTCTTTTCTACAGTCTGGCGTTAGTGAAACGCTATGCTGAGTTGGACGCGATGCAACGTCAAGGCAAACTCACTGCTGTTGGGCGTGGCTACCACATTGAGGACTTGCCTATTTTGCACAGTCTGGGGGCTGCATCCGGCAGTCTATGTGTATTGGTATTAGCGCTATATATTAATTCGCCAAGCGTTGAGCCACTCTACCGCTATCCGCAAGTGCTTTGGTTACTGTGTGTTCTGCTGCTTTATTGGATCAGCCGTACTTGGCTTAAAACGCATCGAGGTGAAATGCATGGTGATCCAGTGGTATTTGCGTTAAAAGATAAAACCAGTCTGATTATTGGTATGCTCGCGGTTCTCGCGGTCATCGCAGCGACTTAACAGCATAAAAAAGTTGCCTTACGTTTCTATGAAAAAGCTAAATCTTACCCCTGTTGGAGAATTAGGGTTTATCGTGTTTTTTTTGGGCGTTCTGCCGATTGTACTGTTATTTTTTTTGATTCTTAGCGCCACTAACCATCACTTTACCTATAGCCTTGATGACCCCTATATTCATCTTGCATTGGCAAAAAATATAGCGCTTGGGCATTATGGTATTAATAGCAATGAAGTTTCTGCCCCTTCTTCCAGTATTCTGTGGCCT
Organism: Methylococcales bacterium; assembly: GCA_040079795.1. Classification (GTDB taxonomy): domain Bacteria; phylum Pseudomonadota; class Gammaproteobacteria; order Methylococcales; family Methylomonadaceae; genus SXIZ01. Next base: position 29,800 of record JBEBJQ010000014.1, on the reverse strand, counting down.
TTTTTACTGGCCCCTTTTGCACGGTGGCGTTTATTTGAATACACGCCTTTATTTATTAACAGCATTTGCCTCAGTGCGCTGTTATATTATTTAAATAAACTATTTTTAGAAAAGGGATTTTGCTTAAGATTATTGTTAATCAGTGTGGTTTTGCTGTCGGTTAATGCTTATGGTCTGGTGTTTACGGGTATGGAGCATAGCTTGCAAATACTCCTGGTATGCATCATTGCAGTATCCATTACAGCGCTTAGAAACGAGGGAGATACAAATAACCGGCCTGCTGTGGTGCCAAATTATACTTATGTCGCTATCATTCTCCTGACTTTAGTGCGTTATGAAGGCTTGGCCATCGCTCTACCGGTATTAGCCTATTTGTACTTTAAAGGCGACCAAAAAAGAGCGATTATTTCTTTACTGGTATTGCTGGTTTGTATGCTGGGTTTTTCAGGGTATTTGTACAGTTTGAACCTGGGCTTACTGCCATCATCGGTGTTAGCTAAATCGAGTCACAGCAGTTTTAATTCCATATTAGACAATCTACTTAGAAATATTGATAAATATGGCTTTATGCTATTACCCGTTAGTTTGCTTTGTAGCTACTATTGGCTAAAAGATTTTGCGCTGGCCTTGTTGATTTTTTTCGCAACCTTGCTGCACTTTATGCTTGGAAAATTTGGCTGGTTCGGACGCTTTGAGCCGTATTGGGTGTTGTTTATTTTGCTTTTTGGTTATCACAGTTTACAGCATAAAATAATCGCATCCTTCATAAGTGTCATTGCTCTTTTAACGTTACCGTTGGCATTCTGGTCGTTGCTATTGTGTACGCTCAATACGCCATTGGCGGCTGCGAATATTTATAATCAACAGGCACAAACCGCGAAAATTGCTGAGATTCTGGCTGAACCGGTTGCCGTCAATGATCTTGGACTGGTGGCATTACGCTCAAATCAGTATGTATTGGATCTTTATGGGTTGGGTAATCTAGAAGCGCTTAAACTAAGACAGTTCAGCCAGGGTTCCGGGTGGATAGATGGCTTAATGAAAAAACATGCGGTGAAATATGCCTTTATATTTGATCAGTGGTTTCCTGAGAAGCCTGCAAACTGGATAAGGGTTGCTGAATTAAAAGTTATCAACCGGGGAGAACTTATTCCTTGGGACACAGTTGCCTTTTATGCAGTTGATGAGCAATCGAAGCTAAAGCTGGGCGACGCCATTAGGAAATTCTCCAGCTCAGCACACGCTGAATTTTTTTCAATAACGCAGTATTGAGTTTATATTGCAAGGTGCACAGATTTGACCATAGAAACAATAAGCTCCTGGGGGCGGTGTCTAAATACTCAGCAGACGGTCATGTGGCAGTCGGACCGTGCGCTAACTTTGCCGGTTTTGCCTGATCCAAAGCAATCGTTTTTACCCTACGGAAATGGCCGCAGTTATGGTGATAGTTGCCTGAATCAGGGGGGTATTGCGTTAAAAACCCGCAAGCTGGATCGCTTTATCAGGTTTGATGTACATGCCGGTATTCTAAGCTGCGAATCCGGCGTTTTACTGGCGGAAATATTACGTTTAATAGTGCCGCAGGGTTGGTTTTTGCCCGTTACGCCGGGAACCCGTTTTGCAACTGTCGGCGGCGCGATTGCCAACGATGTACATGGTAAAAACCATCATGTCACCGGTACTTTTGGTAACCATATCAGACAATTTGAAGTACTGCGCTCTGATGGTCAACGCCTCTGCTGTTCGCCAAACGAAAATGCAGATTATTATGCCGCTAGTATCGGCGGGTTGGGTCTTACAGGTTTGATAACTTGGGCAGAGCTGCAACTGCGCTGGATTGGTAACCCTTGGTTGGATGTTGAAACGATACGCTATGACTCTTTAAGCGAATTTTTTGCACTTTGCCTAGCGTCTGACCGGGATTATGAATATACGGTTTCCTGGGTTGATTGCTCTGGCCAAGGTAAAAGACTTGGACGGGGACTGTTTATGCGGGGTAATCACGCGCCACTGGGCGCAACGCATGGGAAGTACTCAGCCCGAATACGAACCTTTCCTCTTGTACCGCCGATATCTCTGGTTAATCCATTCACTTTAAAAGCTTTTAATACTTTTTATTATCATAGACAACTGGCAAAACGAACCCGACAAATACAGCACTATGAGCCGTTTTTTTATCCGCTGGATGGTTTACTGGAATGGAACCGGATCTATGGGCCTCGAGGGTTTTATCAATATCAGTGCGTAATGCCACATAGGGCGGGTGAGCTTGCTGTTACCGAGTTGCTTAAAGAAATTGCCAAAAGCGGCATGGGATCGTTTTTAGCTGTGCTAAAACTGTGTGGCGATATGCCATCACCGGGCATGTTGTCGTTTCCGATGCCGGGTGTTAGTTTGGCGCTGGATTTTCCTAATCGGGGAGAAGTATTGCAGCAATTATTTTCCAGATTGGATGCTATCGTCAGCTCCGCAGGTGGCAGGTTGTACCCTGCCAAAGATGGTCGGATGCCAGGCAGTCTGTTTCGATCCGGGTATAGCCGTTGGCCGGAATTTAAGCGTTTTATTGACCCGCGTTTTTCGTCCTCATTCTGGCGGCGCGTAATGGAGGATGTATGAGAAAAATACTAATTATCGGTGCAACATCAGCCATTGCAGAGGCTACGGCACGTATTTGGGGGCAGCGGGGAGATCATTTGTTTTTGGTCGCGCGTAATGCAGCCAAATTGCAATTAATTGCCGACGACCTTCGCGTCAGAGGTTGCCCCAAGGTTGCTACATACTGCATGGATGCCAACAACCTGGATGCCCACGAAACCATGTTAGATGCCGGAAAGCAGGCATTAAATGGCTTAGATACCGTGCTGATTGCGCATGGAACGCTATCGGATCAAACGGCGTGTCAGCAATCAGTTGCTTTGACCTTGCAGGAAATCAATACTAATGCGTTGTCTGTGATTGCTTTGTTGACCCATATTGCGAATCGTTTTGAGCAGCAAAAACAGGGGACTATTGCGGTTATTTCATCGGTGGCAGGAGATCGCGGGCGGCAGAGTAACTATGTTTATGGCAGCGCTAAAGCGATGGTTACCACTTTTACGTCTGGTTTGCGGCAGCGGTTATATAAGTCTGGGGTAGGGGTTGTGACCATTAAACCGGGCTTTGTTGATACGCCGATGACTGCTGAATTTAAGAAGGGCATTTTATGGGTAAGCCCTGAAACTTTGGCTCGCTGTATTGATTCTGCGGTAGAAAAAAACCGTGATTTAAGCTATGCGCCGTGGTTTTGGTTTGGAATTATGGCGGTCATCAAGTTAATTCCAGAGTGGTTTTTTAAAAGACTCAAGTTATAAATGTAAGTTGATTTTCAAAATTGATAACTTACTTTTACTGAACGGTTTGGTGTTCCGCCACGAAGGTAGGTGGCAGTTGAATAAAGAAGCCTTTGGTCTGTAATTGATGGCAAACTTTTTTAGCATCCTCGCGTGCTAGGGTTCGCTCCGGTGTTAACGTGAGTTCCATGACAAATTCTAAACGGCCTAAGGTAGTCATACAGCCATCCGGTAAACGACTGAAGTCGTCTTTTTTATCGAGGTAGAGATAAAGCTGGTCTTTTATAAGGCTTTTGTAAATGTAGCACTGCATAATGGTAATTTTTAAAGTGGCAGGGTTTAAATAGCTGCTTTTTGAGTTATTTTTCAGGCTTTACCGAAACCTTAAGCTTTATAATATCGCAGATTAAAGATAAATAGATAGCATTAGGGTGTAGAAAAGGTAGGCTATTTTCTTAAGGGTGTTTTTTAACGGGTCAAACACCCCGCTTAAGTGATATTACAGTTAGGACTCAACCGCATATATGAAGACTTTAACGACAAGGCTAGGCCTTGGTGCATTGCTAGGATTAATTATTGTTTTCGTCACGCGTTGGAAATTCAATGATTTTTTCTTTATTGATGATGCGCAAAATGTATTTTTACCTTTTTTTGTTGAAATGGGGCGGATCTGGTTAAGCGGTCATATTCCGATATTAACCACTAATACTTATTGGGGCGGGAATATTTTAGTGGATATGCAAATGTCCCCTTTTGCCCCGCAATCTATTCTTAGCGCATTATTTGCTGCAAAATCAGGTTCTTTTGAGCTGACTGCGGATTTTTTTGCCTGGTTAAACATCACGCTGGTCATTATGGGGAGCTATTGGTTGGGCAGGGTGCTTAAGATCCGGGAGGGTTATGCCTTTCTATTGGGTTTTATGGTCGCAACCAACCAGGTGTTTATTTATGTATTTTGTGCTTCCTGGTGGAATTATGCTTCCGCATTCGCCTGGTTTGTGGTGAGTTTTGCAGCTTTGCTAAAGCTTCAACAGGAACAAAAACTGCAAACATTTTTTTATGCGTTTTTATCTTTATGTTGCTTATTTGCTTCGGCAGGTACGCAAATGCAACTTGCCTATTTGATCCTTTTTGTTATGGTGTTGAGTTTTGATTATTGGCAATATCGATGCTTAATACGTTTGTTTACCTACTGTTTGGCGGGTCTTGCGGCGGTTTTAACTGTGGCTGTTCCCTTGATGGCGGAATATATCTTTAACAAAGATTTAATCGAAAGAACCAGCGCAATTAATAATACGGGGAACTTTTTAGTGCCTTCATGGGGCTATGTCATTAATTTTTTCAACCCGTTCTTTCATACTTACATCCATTGGTTTGAGGGTTATCGGTACCTCCCTATCGCATTGGGTTATGTCGGGGTGATTGGCCTGTTGCCGGTCTTTTTTTACAAATATACCGAGGATAAATCTTTAGAACTAAAAATTATTTTAATGGCGATAGCGGTTTCCCTCATTCTGGTTTTTTCATCCAGCCAGCTTGGCGCTACCCGCTGGCCGTTTCGGTATTTTCCAGTTGTGGTATTGTTTATGGCGACTTTAACAATATACGCTATTGATAAATCTAAACTCTGTTTCTCAGCAACGCGGTTCCGCTATTATTTATGGGGTGTAGGCTTTTTTACACTCATACAATTATTTTCTGCCGAAACTTCAGTCTTTAAAGGACGCAATATATTGTCGGCAGTTTATTTTATCGGACTGTGCCTGTTATTGATTGCGCCATTTTATAAGCAGCAAACCCGAACTGCTTATCCGTTTGCTGTCCTGTGTAGCGCTTCGTTTCTCGCCTGGCTAGGCATATTGTCGCAGACGCATTCTTTGGCTGGGCCGTATCTTACTTATCCCAGGGTAACAGACCATATTTCCGGGCTTTTCCCTAAGTACGGCTATGCCCTGAACTTAACGCGGAGAATTGGCAATATAGATAAAGATATTGCCGATCTCTATTCGGCGCAGTATTTATTGTTTGGGGTAAAAAGCATCAATGGCTATTCGCCCGTTGGGCATAAAGGTATTCAATCGCTATTTCCTTCTACAAGTTCACATGGGTATTTTAATCCGCAGGAAGCTTTAAAAAATATCAGTCAACCCGCCGAGGGGTTTCCAGGAGTATATGATTATCAATTGATGAATATTGATGCTATTTGTGCGTTGAATAGCGATGTAACAGCAGATCTAGTAGTGTCACTTACTAAGGCCGGATTAAAGCTTGAGCCATATCGGGTTGGAAATAGATCGTTGATTTATCCAGAAACGCCAAGACCAACGCAAGGAACGCTAACGTATCAAACTGTAGAGGGGTCAATCAAACTGGATCATAGCGACGGCATGATAAATGAGTGGTTTGATGTAAAATCGGTTAAGGAAAAGCGCGCTTTAGTATTTTCCCGGGTTTACTGGCCAGGATATCATGCGTTTTTGAATGAAACGGAATATCCGGTAGAGGCGTATAAAAATGCCTTAGTCAAAGTTGAGTTACCCGCTGATAAGAGTGGCACATTGCATTTGTACTATGAGCCGGTTTCATGGCGATATACCAAGTGGTCACTGTTGCTTGGCTTGGTTTTGTGTGGCTTTGCAGCGAAATTGCTTAAATTTAATGACCGGGCGACGCAGGATATAACGGCAAAGCCTTAGCAACAGACTGGTCGCTACCGGCTAAATACTTTAAAATTTGGAATCATGGATAATTCAGCCCCAGCGCAAACAGCGCGTTTTTTTAAATCGGCCTGCATTTTTGAGGCATCCTTAGTTATAGTCGCCTACCTATTGGGTTGGATTGCGGATATTGACCCGTTTGCAGCGCTGACGTTCTCTGAACCGGCCATTATGTATGGGCTGTTGGGCACAATTCCTTTAATTTTGATGTTTCTTGCGCTGCAAAACGCGCCGATTAAATCTTTACAAACTATTCGAAAATTACTCATAGACACGCTGGTGGTTCGGTTAATTGGGTTACATTGGACGGATTTATTTATTTTGTCAGCAATTGCCGGAGTAGCTGAAGAAATTTTATTTCGAGGGGTCTTGCAGCCTTGGTTAGAGGTCATTTGGGGGTTGCAGGCAGGTTTGTGGGTGAGCAGTTTTATTTTTGGCTTGGTGCATGCCATAACGCCAATATATGCTCTGCTGGCAACTTTGGTGAGTGTGTATTTGGGGCTGAGTTTGGATTATGGCGAGACCCGCAACCTGCTTACCCCGATTGTAATTCATGGGTTGTACGATTTTCTGGCGTTTTTGATGATTATTCACCATTATAAAACACACTATTTAAAATAATAGGGTGAAGTCTTTGGAATACCTGCGTCCTAAACATAGACTAACCCCCTAGTATTTTGCTATAGTCAGCCCCTATCGGGTAGACAATCCCGTTACATTTTAGCTTTCACATCATTTATCCTGGAGAAAACACTATGGCAATAAAAGTTGCAATCAATGGCTTTGGTCGTATCGGCCGTAATATCGTACGTGCCTTATACGAAGCTAACCGTAATCATGAGATTCAAATTGTTGCTATCAATGATTTAGGGGATAGCGCGACCAATGCTTACTTGACGCAATACGATTCAGTGCATGGTAAATTTCCGTTTGAAGTCACCGTTGACGGCGGGTATTTGGTTATTAACGGCGATAAAATAAAAGTGCTTTCTGAAAGGGATCCTTCAAAGTTGCCTTGGGCTGAATTGGGGGTTGATGTTGTGCATGAATGTACCGGTTTATTTACCAGTAAAGCTAAAGCGTCTGCGCACCTTACGGCCGGTGCCAAAAAAGTTATTATTTCAGCACCGGGCGGTGATGATGTTGATGCAACCATTGTGTTTGGCGTTAACCACACTGTTTTAAAAGCGTCTGATACCGTTATTTCGAATGCTTCTTGTACCACCAACTGTTTAGCCCCTATTGTAAAACCATTGCATGATGCGATTGGTTTGGAAAAAGGCTTGATGACCACGATTCATTCTTATACCAATGATCAAGTGTTAACTGATGTTTATCACAGTGACTTACGTCGTGCGCGTTCAGCAACCCAATCAATGATCCCTACTAAAACCGGTGCTGCGGCTGCGGTTGGTTTGGTTTTACCGGAATTGAAAGGGCGTTTGGATGGTTTTGCGATTCGTGTACCTACCATTAACGTATCAGTTGTGGATTTATCGTTTGAAGCATCACGTAACACCACTAAAGAAGAAGTGGATGAAGTGTTGAAAGCGGCAGCGGCTAAATCAAATGGTATTTTAGAATTCAATACCTTGCCATTGGTGTCAGTTGACTTTAACCATAACTCCGCGTCTTCTGTATATGACTCAACACTGACCAAAGTTACCGGTGGTAATTTTGTGAAAGTATTATCCTGGTACGATAACGAATGGGGTTTTTCAAACCGTATGCTCGATACCACTATCGCCTTAGTTAATGCAAAATAATTAATATGACTACTGCACCCTTAAGAAGAACTAAGATTTTAGCCACCCTGGGCCCTGCCAGTGATGCCCCGGGTGTGTTGGAAGGATTGTTTAAAGCTGGCGTTGACGTGGTACGGTTGAACTTTTCGCACGGTTCAGCGCAGGATCATATCAACCGCGCTGCGGCGGTGCGTGAATTAAGCCGTAAAACCAATCGTTTAGTGGGTATTTTGGCGGATTTACAAGGGCCTAAAATCCGGATTGAACGGTTTAAAGATACCAAAGTGTGGTTGGATGAAGGTCAGGCGTTCGCGTTGGATATTAACTTCGACCCTAAAGCCGGTGACAATACTCAAGTGGGTATTAGTTATGAACCCTTAGCGAATGAAGTACAGCCCGGCAGCCGCCTGTTACTAGATGATGGTCGCATTGTGCTGGATGTAGTTGATGTCGTGAATATGCGTGTTAACTGTGTCGTAGTCGTGGGCGGACATTTATCTAATAATAAAGGCATTAATCTTATGGGTGGGGGGCTTTCAGCGGCCGCGTTAACCGATAAAGATAAAGAGGATATTAAAACCGTTGCTAAAATTGATTGCGATTATGTCGCCATTTCTTTCCCGCGTTGCGCTGAAGATTTACATGAAGCGCGCCGTTTGTTGGAAGCTGAAGGTTGTTATGCGGGGATTGTGGCGAAGGTTGAACGCGCTGAAGCGATTGTTGAGGATGTGCTGGATGAAATTATTCTGGCGTCCGATGCAGTGATGGTCGCGCGGGGTGATTTAGGGGTTGAAATTGGCGATGCCCGGTTGCCTGCTGTACAAAAATATCTGATTCAACGTGCACGTACACTGGATCGTATTGCGATTACCGCTACCCAAATGATGGAGTCGATGATTGATAACCCGATCCCAACCCGCGCGGAAGTGTGTGACGTGGCTAATGCGGTGTTCGACGGTACCGATGCGATCATGTTATCGGCTGAAACGGCCTCCGGCAAACATCCGGTTAAAGCGGTTGAAGCGATGGTCAGAATCTGTTTGGAAGCTGAGAAAGAAGTTAGCGTGCGAGTGTCTAAGCATCGTGTCGATAAGCAATTTGAGCGGGTTGATGAGGCTATTGCAATGTCTGCCATGTATATGGCTAATCATTCCAAAATCAAAGGTATTGTGTCGCTAACTGAATCGGGTGCTACGCCTTTGTGGATGTCCAGAATCAGTTCCGGGATTCCGATTTTTGCTTTTAGCAGCGTTGAACGTACCTTGGGTAAAGTGACGCTTTACCGGGGGGTTTTTCCGGTGCGCTTTACACATGCATTGCAAGATCATGTCGAAGTCAATCGAGCTATTGTTGAAAGGCTTAAAAAACGTAAGTTTGCTGAGTTGGGTGACCGTTTAATTATCACTAAAGGTGATCTCACCGGTATCAAAGGTGGCACTAATGCCTTGAAGGTGGTGACTATTGGAGAAGGGTTAACCCCTTAATCAGGCAATCCCGCACACCTAGTTGTTTATGGTCTTCAAGGTTTTGAAAACTTTGAAGACCGTCTGCTGATGCTGTTAGGTTTAGGTCGGGTCGCTTTGGTTTAGATAGCCTTTACTGTTACTGTCGATCCAACGGCTCTGATTGGACTCAAGCAGTTCTTTTTTCCAGAAAGGGGCGGTGGTTTTTAATTCTTCCATGATAAATCGACACGCATCAAAAGCGTCTCCCCGATGTACCGCCCAGGCTGCCACTAATACAATCGGCTGATCAGGAAAAACTTCTCCGATGCGATGGACCACTAAACAGTCAATAGTAGCCCATTGTTTTTGCGCTTTGGCAGTAACTTGCGCCAAAACTTTTTCAGTCATGCCTGGATAATGTTCCAAAGTCATGCCTTTTACCGTATCCCCCTGATTGAAATCGCGCATAGTACCAACAAACACGCTGGTTGCACCGTATTGGCCGGCCATCTGCGGTGCTTCGGTTTGGTGATTTTGTAATTCCCGCCAGGGATCGAAGGGGGATGCGCTGAGTTTTATCACTGGTTTAGCCCCCGGTTACCGGTGGAAAAAAGGCGACGGTATCGCCGTCGGCAACGGGGTTACTTAAGCTGACATAATCCATGTTAACAGCAACCAAAATAGGCGCAGGTAAGGGGTGCTCAGGGTTGGCAAGCCTCCAGATATCAAGTACGGTTAGGTTGGGTGAGAAGTCTACACTGTCAGAAGCACGTCCGAGCCGTTCTTTTAAACTGGCGAAATAATGAACTGTAATTGACATAATAAATCCTTACGTTTGAAGATGTGATCGATGATACTTTTTATTAATAGGTTAGCACAGTGGCCATTCTACCGAAAATATGACGCAATTAACGCATTTTAATCAAGCTGGCGAAGCCCATATGGTGGATGTTTCTGCTAAGGGCATTACTCAGCGAACTGCAATCACCGAAGGGTTTATCCGGATGCGGGTCGAAACACTCCAGTTGATTATTAAGGGGGGACATAGCAAAGGGGATGTGCTGTCTATTGCCAGGATTGCCGGCATTATGGCCGCTAAAAAAACTGCGGATTTGATACCGCTCTGTCATCCCCTTGCGCTTACGCATATTGACATCATGTTGACACCCGAAATTGACTTTGCGCGGGTGCGTTGCCAAACTACAGTTAAAACCAATGGGCAGACGGGTGTGGAAATGGAGAGCTTATGCGCTACGCAAATAGCGTTGCTAACAATTTATGATATGTGTAAAGCGGTAGATCGTGGCATGGTGATTGATGCGGTGTCCGTGCTAGAAAAAGCCGGTGGCAAGTCAGGCCATTGGCAGCGTGGGGACATGGGGTTATGTCCAAGGGATGAATAATTCTGTGTTTTTTGTTAGGGAAGGTTTTTTATCATTAGTATTTACTTGGGCAGTAATGTTGATGGTAGTCTGGTTATGAAAGGTTTAAAGTTTAAAAAATAGGTTTCAGTCAGGTTGGTTAGAAAAATATGCATAAAAAACCCATTAAAATACTGATTATCGATAATTCGCCGGTGGCGCAGGAGATAACTGAAGACCTTTATAAGCCCGTGGTTGCGAAGGTTACGCTGTTGGCTTCAGGAACTGAAGGATTAAAAGCTGCTGAAACTGAACTGTTTGAGCTGGTATGCGTGGCCTATAAGAAGACCGACATAAGCGCTGAGGATTTTTGCTGTCAATTGCGTAACTTATCTGGTTATGAACACGCTACGGTTATTTTGTTTGCTGCGGATACCGATAAAGTTGCCCTAAAAGAAGCTATGTTGGTTGGTGCAACTGATGTGGTTAGCAAAAGTAATATCGCGCAACTAAAAAACTACTTACATCGCCATATCGAACGGTTAACCAGAACAATACTGGGTAAGGTATTGCTGGTTGAGGATTCCCACAGCCAACAGGTGCTTATCCAAAGCCTGTTGGAACAAATGGGGCTTGAGGTGGATGTGTGTGCTTCCGCCCAAATGGCCTGGAGTGCTATTCAACAGGCTGAGATACCCTATGATTTAGTGATTACCGATACTATATTAGATGGGGAAATGACCGGCATTGCGCTGGTGCGTGAAATGCGTAATGGTTTGACTGAAGAGCTTGAAACGCCGGTATTGGCGATGTCAGCCTTTGATGAAAAATCCAGGTGGATAGAGTTACTGCACTTGGGGGTTAACGACTATATCCTTAAGCCGGTTGTTCGTGAGGAATTGCAAGCCAGGGTTGGAAATTTGATTGGTAATCGCCGCATGTTGGCTGAGATTTTGCGGCAGCGTAAGATGCTGGAACAATTAGCTTTAATCGATTCTGTTACCAAGTTATACAACCGCACTGCGTTTAATGATATTGGCCCTAAGCAATTTGAAACCGCCTCGCGTAATAACATTCCGATGTGTTTGGTGATGTTGGATATTGATTATTTTAAGCGGGTTAATGATGAGTATGGGCATACGCGGGGGGATGCGGTGTTAACGGAGCTGGGTGAATGTTTAAAAAGTTACATCCGGCGGGGGGATTTAGTGTTTCGCTGGGGCGGCGAGGAGTTTGTGCTGTTATTGGCTTGTAACTCCCGGGAGGGGGCTGTTGTGGTTGAAAAAATTCGCTATAAAATTGCCAATACTAAATTTGCCCAAATTACTATTACGGCCAGTTTTGGGCTGAGTTGGGTTGAACCTGGGCGATTAACGAATCTGAATTTATTATTTGAGCAAGCAGATAAAGCCTTATTGCAAGCTAAGAACAGCGGACGCAACCGAGTTTGTGTGTATTCTGACCCGGTAATGGAGTAGGAAAATGTGCCTTACCCCTATTTCGTTAATCAGGAGTGGATTGTTAGGGGTGTCATTCAATATTTAATTCAAAAATCTTGCGGGTTAGGGTATTTCGCCCGTAACCTAACATATTGGCGGCTTCGTGTTTTTTCCCTTGGGTATAGTTTAATGCGGATTGAATTAAGATCGTTTCTACCTGATTAATAATATTTCTGGCAATTTCAGGGTTTTGCTTGATGAGTTGTTGGTCTATAGCTGCTCTAAGCAAATTTTCCCAGCTCAGGCTGGCGGACGATTTTTTTTCACTGGTCGCTTCGATAAGTTCTGGCGGCAGTTCATTGCGGTGAATTTCCCGGCCAGCGGCCATAACCGTAAGCCAGCGGCAGGTATTTTCCAATTGCCTGACATTCCCCGGCCAACCTAAGGTGCTTAAATAACTTTCCGCTTCGGGGGTGAGGATTTTGATTTCTGTATTCAGTTCTTTGGCGGCGACGCTTAAAAAATGCTGCATCAGTAGCGGGATGTCCTGACTGCGTTCGCGTAACGGGGGGATGTGGATCCGGATCACATTCAGCCGATGAAATAAATCTTCCCTAAAGCGTCCCTGTGTTACCAAGGTTTCGAGATTCTGATGGGTGGCGGCAATAATCCGTACATCGACTTTTACCGAGGCGTATGCCCCCACAGGGTAAAACTCACCATCCGCTAATACTCTTAATAGACGCGTTTGCAATTCTGCGGGCATGTCGCCGATTTCATCTAAAAATAATGTGCCGTTATTGGCTTGTTCAAAGCGTCCGGCACGCCGCGCTTGCGCACCCGTAAAGGCGCCTTTTTCGTGACCGAATAGTTCGGATTCCATGAGATCTTTAGGAATCGCCGCCATGTTTAAGGCAATAAAGGGTTTACTGCTACGCGGGCTGTGGCGGTGTAAGGCTTTTGCAACCAGTTCTTTACCGGTACCCGACTCGCCGTTAATCAGCACGGTGATTTGGGAGCGGGCTAGCCTACCAATAGCCCGGAATACTTCCTGCATAGCCGGTGCAGCACCGATGATTTCCGGGGTGGCTTCCGGTGCCGGAGGGGCGTGGTCGTTTTGTTTTTGCCTTCCATGGGTACAGGCACGTTTGACCAGTGCCACCATTTCCTGAATATCAAAAGGCTTAGGCAGGTATTCAAATGCACCTTCATGGAATGCCGAAACCGCGCTTTCCAGATCGGAGTGGGCGGTCATCACAATAACCGGGAGATTAGGGTAGTCCCGTTGCACTTTTTGCAGAAGCTCGATGCCATCGATATCTGGCATGCGAATATCGGTTAATAAAGCATCGGGTAATTCGGTACTTAAAGCGTCAAATAAAGGTTGGGCATGGGCAAAACTCCGGCTGTTAATGGCGGCTTTTTGCAGGGCTTTTTCGAGCACCCAGCGAATCGATTTGTCATCATCAATAATCCAGATATTATCGGGTGCTGTCATGACCATTCTCCAGGGGTAAATAGATTGAAAAGACCGTATTGCCCGGCTCACTGGCGCATTCTATAAGGCCATTGTGGTGGTTAATCAGGGATTGGGCAATAGACAAACCTAAACCGGTACCTTCCGCTCGACCCGTGATCATCGGGTAAAAAATCTGGTGCATCATATCCGGCTCAATGCCGGGGCCATTATCGATAATATCTACGCGTAGCGCTAAGCGGTAGCGTTTGCGACCGATAGTCATTTGCCGGTGGATGCGGGTTTTAAAAGTGATTTCACCCTGCTGGTTAATAGCCTGCGCGGCATTGCGGACGATATTCAGCAACGCTTGAATTAGCTGGTTTTTGTCGGCAGTTATGTCTGGAATGCTGGGGTCATAGTCAGTGCGGATGACAATATGACCAGTGGTTTCGGCTTGCACCAGGGTGCGAATCCGTTCCAGTACTTCATGGATGTTTAGGGGTTTTTTCTGTGGGGGCTTATTCGGCCCCAACATTTTATCCATCAAGCCTTGTAAGCGATCGGATTCGGCAATGATAATTTGGGTATATTCTTTTAATTCTGGATCATTAAGTTCCATATCGAGCAATTGTGCGGCCCCCCGTAGTCCGCCTAACGGATTTTTTATTTCATGGGCGAGTCCCCGCACCAGCATTTTGGCAGTATGTTGTTGCGCTAAAAGTTGCTCTTCTTTGGAGATTCGCAAATGCCGGTCTAATTGTTGTAATTCTACTAAAATGCCGGTGGTTTGATTGTCATCCAGTAAGGGTGTGACGCTGAAGTTGGTAGTCATGATTTGGTTGTTTAAGCGTAAACTCAGTTCCCTGTTGACCAAGGCTTCATTGGTTTTTATGCAAGTTTGCAGATCGTTGATGAAGGTTGTGTTGTGGCTGAAAAGTTCACTGGCAACATAAGTCGTTAAATGCCGGGCACTGTCGCCAAACATGACCTCTCCGGCCGTATTGATATAGATCAGTTTCAGTCCGGTATCGAAGAGGAGTATGGCTTCGTTCAGATTGTCGAGTATTTTTTTATGCACAATAAACGTTTGATTTGGAATGATACTGGGTTTAATTAATAGTTATGCAATTTAAACGCCAACTTTTTATTAAAGATTAATTAGCGTGAGAAATGCTGTTAGTGATGTTCTATAGCTGGATCTGTTGGCTATTAACAAGCTTTATGCAGCATTCAGAGGGATAAGAGAAATGCGATTATAGCTTTAAATTTTGCACCAAAAAAGTGCTAACTACTGCTTTGTTGTGATTATTACTGAACGTTATTTTTAAGTTATTCAAAATAACAAGCGGTTGATATAAGAGTTGGGGTGTGGTGTTATGCGCCATTATGGTGCGCTGGACGGGCTGAATTATAAAGTGGCTTCCATTGTCCAGAGAAATATTGACTTAGTTTATTTAAGATAGAGGCCTGTTCACCCTACAGATGGATGGCGTTATTCCAATGCTTCAGAAATAAATGATACTTTCTGTGGGTCACTGAATCTATCCACAATCTTTGCCCTGTCTTTAGCGTCCTAGTACACCTTGACCGGTGCTTGATGCAATCTTTCTGCACCTGGGCTGGTTGATTAAATGCGCAATAGTTTAACTGGCCTGAACGTCTAGCCAAATTTGGCGGCTATTGATAATCATGGTGCGCGCGGATGATTTAACATCGGGTATTTCCAGGGTTGGGAAGCGGTAATGCCTAAAAATATATTCCCCCACCATAAGCAGTCCGGTTAGGGCAAACATAATCACTCCGCTATAAAGCGCCCACCACGCGGGTTGTCCCCATAATGCCAAGCCACTGCACATGAGGACATTAAATCCAAAAAAAGCCGTCCAGACGAAAGTCAATTGCCGGGTGTAGATCAGGAGTTCTTCGGGGATGTCGCTAAACTCTAAACGGACAAAGCGTTCAATTAACGGCGGGCCTTTAATTAAGGTTTTGCCGAAAAAGTGCATTAAAGCCAGTTGAATTAAGCTTGGAATGAGTTTTGCGGTAAAGTCTTGAAAAAAAACCATTCCCCCGATGAACACTAGCGCTAATAGCGCTTTTTTATTTCTGATAGCAGTATCGGAGCTACGCAATGCCTGTTGCAATAATACGGCACTTACAATAGCAGGTGCCAGCCACACAAATCCTGCTTGTAAGCCACGATATACCAGATAGGGATAAAGCAAAAACAGGCTGCTGGCAAGGAGTTTGCGTACGACGGCGAACATGGGTTTAAGGTTTGGTGCGATTGGCGGCAATAAAGGTCGCCAAAGAGTTTAAAGACTCAAATATGGCTTGGTTACGATTATCGTCTGAGGTGATTTTGATACCGTACTCACGATCTAATAATACCGCGATTTCCAGTGCATCAATGGAATCAAGCCCAAGCCCGTCGCCAAATAGGGAGTCATCGGGCTGTATGTCTTCCGGTTGAATATCTTCTAAATGTAACCCATCAATTAATAGGGTTTTTAATTCACTAATGAGTGTTTCCGCCATAGCACTAAAATCCTGCAAGTATTGGTAAAAAAGGTTGCACAGTACTTTTATCTGCGCGGCAAATCAACCGGCTTATTTTAACAGAATACCTTTAATTAACGGCTATTGGTCTTGGATATTAATAGTTGCATGAGTGGCGCAGTGATGAAGGTGCTGATGAGTGCCATCATTGCAAGTGCAGAAAAAATCTGCAAGCTGATAATGCCTGCCTCAAATAGAATATTGATGGCGACTAATTCCATTAAGCCTTTGCATTGCATTAAAATGCCTAAAATACCGGCTTCTAGCCATTTAAGCCCGGTTAAGCGGGCGGTAAGGGTGACGCTGAGAAATTTACAGGAGGTTGCGACAATGGTTACCATCAAGGTCAATTGCCAAAAGAACCCATCTGCGATTTGGATCTTAAGGCGCATGCCGGTCAGTACAAAGAAAAAAGGCAATAATAAAATTTGACTAAAATACAGTATATCTTTGCGCTTACTGCCCCACGCTTGGCCCGGTAGCACTACGCCGGCGATGTATGCCCCGAAAATGGCATGTAATCCCATTAAATCGGTCGCAATGGCTGATACGCAAATAAGGGTGATTGCAATCAGCAAACTATCAGAATCATCTTCTACAACTTCGCGCCTAAAGAACTTTCGTAGCAGAGGCCTCATTATCAGGAACATTACGCCCAAGTAAGTGAATAACGAAACAGTAATGGCAACGGGTTGGAGAGTAGTGGTGGCAACCAGCGAGAGAATAACGGCAAGTACCAGCCACATCCAGAGATCATCCAACAGCGCGCAATTGGTGGCTAATTTGCCGACTAAGGTTTCGGTGAGTCGGTTTTCGCGCAGCACAGCAATTAAAATGGGTAGTGCGGTGACAGAAAGGGATAAGCCAATGGCTAGGGCGAAGGCGAAATGATGTTGTTTACTGCCTAATAATTGTGGATAGTGTAGGGCTAATTGATAGCCAAATAGACTTCCTATCCCGCAAGTCATTCCAAAGCCTAGGATACTGATGGGAATAAAGCGCCAGGCTTTTTGGGTTTGACCTAACGGCGATGATTCTGATCCGGTCAGGGCAATTAATAAGGATAAACCCAGCCAACCTAAACCGCTGAGTGAAGTTAGCAGAGGGCCTTGAAGCAGGTCAATACCATTTGCTTGCAGCCATATACTCAGCCCGGCGCTATTCAATAGTAAGCCAAACAACAGCTGTAAAAATACGATGGGGAACAGCCGCTGAATACCAAAACATTTGCCAATCATTATAGGGACAATGAGGCATAGCAAGACGGCACAGAAAAACTCAGTGTTCATGCTTGCTTTTTCTCAAGGGGCATTGGCAGGATGCAATGGCTTAGGCGTTGGGTATACATGGCGCTATTTTTTTGAGGCTCAGTGAAGGTTAGGTCTGACAATAATAGCATCCCTGTTGTTAAAACAAACCTTGGTGCAGGTTGGATTGCTGATAAAAATTATCAAATAGTTGTTTTTTAGATGCACTGCCAAAACATTAGCACGATTTATGCGTTCGCAATAATCAGCCGACTATTAATGCTTTGTTGGTTCATTACCCTCTGGTTAGTCAAACAAGTATGATTTACCCCGTCAGAATTTTGGCGATTCGAAATCGCCAGTTAAAAAAACAAATTTCAGATGTGCGTGTTTTCAGGTAGGGCTGCTTAAGGTGTTAGCTTGGGCACGCATTCGCAACGTAATTCCGAAATACGAATATTGTCTTTAGCCTTGTTAAATAAGCAATATATTTATTGGCATATAAAATGCTTAATATCCGTTAACTACCATCAAGGAGCTAACCATGAGCGAAATGAATATTGATCAAGTGCTGCTACAAATGCGCAAGATGTCAGTAGCGGCAACTGGCACCCCAGAGTTTTCTGAAACTAATACCGGCTTTGCCAGTTTGTTAAAGCAATCTATTGATAAAGTGAATATCTCCCAGCAAGCCGCCGGAAAATTGTCACAGGCTTTTGAAACGGGAGATTCTGACGTTAGTTTGGCGGAAGTGATGATTGCGACCCAAAAAGCCGACATTTCTTTTCAGGCGGCGGTGCAAGTCAGAAACAAGCTGGTAGATGCGTATAAAGATGTGATGAATATGCCGTTATAAGGCTATACAAATTAAATTCTTAGGCTGCGTGTGCATAAAAGTGCCTATAAGTAAGCCAATTGATTGCCCTGAATTAAACCAACGACACACCCTTAAAAAATGAGTGAAAAAGACATTATTTCAAGTGAGCTAAGCCAACCGCTTGCGACAGTTGATAAATCCCACCCGGCATTAAAAGAGCTGGCAAAGTTGACGGTCAATCGTCAATTGGGGGTTATGCTCGGGTTGGCTGTCAGTGTTGCGATTGGGGTTGCGGTGGTTATGTGGTCGCAAGCACCTACATACGACGTCTTAATGTCTGGCATGACCGAAAGTGACTCGGCTGAAATGATCGAAGCACTGAAAAAAAGTGGTGTTGAGTACAAAATCGATGCGGGTTCTGGAGCTATTTTAGTGCCGCCTAACAAGATTCGGGAGTTAAAATTGCAATTAGCTGCCCAGGGTTTGCCGAAAGCAACCAGTAGTGGCTATGACCTGCTGGATAAAGAAGCCGGTTTCGGCAGCAGTAAAGGGGTTGAGCAGATGCGCTTTCAGCGTGCGCTGGAAGGTGAAATTGCGCGTACGATTATGACTATCCAAAGCGTTAAGTCCGCGCGTGTATTATTGGCTCTGCCTAAACAATCCGTGTTTGTAAGGGAGCACAAAAAACCCAGTGCGTCGGTCGTGGTTAACCTTTATCAGGGACGGTCGCTGGAAAAGGGCCAGGTCGAGTCAATTGTGCATCTGGTTTCATCCAGTGTTGCTTTGTTGGAGCCAGAGCAGGTTACGGTTGTGGATCAACGCGGAAATTTGTTGAACAGCAAGGAAAATGCAGCGGATAGTTTCTTGTCCTCAAAACAATTCGATTATAAACGTAATCTTGAAGACCACTTAATGGAACGTATCGGCAATATTTTGACGCCGTTAGTCGGCAGTGAAAGTATGCGAACCCAAGTTTCGGCAGATGTGGATTTTACCGTTACCGAACAGACTCAGGAAAAATTTAACCCTGACGGTTCTGTTTTAAGAAGTGAGCAGATCAATGATGCTAAAAATGAATTATCCACTACCCAAGGCGTACCGGGGGCTTTAAGCAATCAACCGCCCGCAGCGGGGCAAGCACCTGAAAATGCTAAGCCGGATCCATCTAAACCTGCGGCAACCACCACCCCTACATCCGAAAATAAAAGTGCGACCCGGAATTTTGAACTGGACAAAACCATTACCCACTCCCGCTTGGCCGCAGGGGAGTTGAAGCGCTTGTCGGTTGCGGTAGTGGTGGATAACAAACGTCTCGTACAGGATGATCAGGCTATAAGTCTTGCGTATTCGCAGGAAGAAATTAACCGCTTCACCGATTTGGTTAAACAGGCTGTTGGCTTTAATGCCGAACGTGGCGATCAGGTGACGGTGACAAACTCCGCCTTTAGGGCGATAGAAGAAATGGAAGCTTTACCGGCGGTGCCATTATGGGAACAAACCTGGTTTATGGATCTTATGAAACAGGTTGCTGCTGCTTTAGTGGTGTTATTTTTAGTCTTTGGGGTATTACGCCCAACCATGCGCGGGTTAGTCGGGCGTAGTGAGGTGGCAAAAAAATCTTCCTCACCTGAAGCAGCTGTGCAATTGGATGAAGCGGGTAATCCCACTGCGTATCCTGCTCTGGTAAATGATGGCAATGAGCAATTGGGCTTGCCGAATGATATTGGTAACTTATTACGTCTGGATGCACCGCAAAGTTATGAGAAACGTCTGGAATATGTGCGTAAGTTAGCAGATGAAGATCCCCAATTGGTTGCACAAGTCATTAAATCATGGATAAAAGACGATGTTAAGTAGTGCGCATTTAGAGCCCAGCCAACAGGCTGCGATATTATTATTCTCGATTGGGCAAGATCGGGCGGGGGCCATTTTAAAACACATGGCTTCACAAGAAGTGCAATTACTTGGCTCAACCATGTCTACGCTTAAAACGATTACGCCCGATATGATGGATTATGTGCTGGAGGAATTTGTTAATCAGGCGAATAATCTCAAATTAATCGGGGTCAATTCTGAAGAATATATCCGGAATATGCTTACTAGCGCGGTAGGGGCTGAAAAAGCCAATAGTATTGTTAAGCAGATTTTATTGGCGGCCAGTAGTAACGGCATGGGGCAGTTAAAGAAAATGGAGCCGCGGGCTATTGCGGATCTTATTCGTTTAGAGCATCCGCAAATATTGGCGATTATTTTATCGTTATTAGATCCTGATTTAGCCGCTGAGGTAATTAACTTTATCCCGAAAAACATGCTTTCAAATTTGATGATGCGTATTGCAACGCTGGAAAGTGTGCAGTCCGCAGCGTTAAGGGAGCTGGATGACATTATGGACAAACGCTTATCCTTTAACGAAGGCATTAAATCTTCAATACTGGGTGGCGCGGATAAAGTGGCTAACATCCTCAACTACATGGAAGGCTCAATGAGTGAGGAAATTATGGCCGAGATCACTGAAAATAACGCGGATTTAGCACAACAAATTCAGGATAAGATGTTTGTGTTCGAAGATTTGAGCATGATTGATGATCGCGGCATACAAACGTTAATGCGCGAAATCTCTACCGACCAATTGTTGTTAGCCTTACGGGGTGTGGAAGACGGATTGAAAGAAAAAATCTTTAAAAATATGTCAAAACGTGCGTCTGAAATGTTACGGGATGATTTGGAGGCTTCACCGCCTGCCAAGTTAAGCGACGTAGAAGCGGCGCAAAAAGAAATATTAGCGATTGCGAAGAGATTGTCCGACTCCGGGCAAATAATGCTGCGTGGCTCAGGTGGAGGGGACCCACTTGTCTAAACAAAGTTATTTTACAGCAGATGAGCTAAGCACCTTAAGTGTCTGGAAGACGCCTGACTTTTTTAGTAGTCAGGCTTCTGGTTTGTCCCCACAGGAATTTCCAACTAAACGTGCGCCCTTAACGGTCGATGAAATCGAACGCATGCAGGAGCAGGCGTACGATGAAGCCTTTGCACAAGGTCAGCGGGAAGGCCAGGCAAAAGGCTATGAGGCAGGTCATGCAGAAGGTGTTGCGCAAGGCCATTTAAAAGGTCACGCGGAAGGTCTACAACAAGGGTTGGCAGAAGCTAAAATTAAGCAACGTCAGCAAGCGGATGAATTTGTCAGTCTGATGGTGGCATTAAGTGAACCGTTTAAACAACTGGATGAAGCTGTTGAGAAGCAACTGGTCGCTTTAACGATTGCAATTGCCAGCCAGTTAGTGCGTCGTGAAATTAAACAGCATCCGGGAGAAATTATAGCCGTGGTGCGGGCGGCGGTGGCGGTGTTACCGGTAGCGGTGCAAAAACTCACGCTGTCTCTACACCCAGCGGATGCCGAACTGGTTAAGTCTTCATTGGCGTTAACTGAAGCCGTAACTTCTTGGCATATTATTGAAGATCCGCTACTGACCCAGGGCGGGTGCAAAGTGATTACTGATGTTTCGATGGTGGATGCCACTGTTGAAAAACGTCTGGCATCGGTGATTGCCATGGTTTTGGGGGATGAGCGTGAACACATTGCGGATCGCTGATGAAACCTAATCCGGATCGGCATGAACAGTGGCTGGCGCGTTTAAAGCCTTATAGCGAGCGATTCGCTGAGCATCCCGAATTGATTGTGGAGGGCAAGTTGTCGCGCATGGTGGGCTTGACTTTGGAAGCGGTTGGTTGCCGCGCACCGATTGGTTCGCGCTGTCGTATTGAATTGAAAAACAACCAGTCTATTGAGGCTGAAGTGGTCGGTTTTGCTGGGGATCGGATCTTTTTAATGCCGATTGGGAATACCTATGGGCTGGAACCGGGTTGCCCGGTTATCCCGTTGGGTAAAAATTCGTTAGCAAGTGTCGGGTTTGGTTTATTAGGTCGCGTAATAGATGGTTCAGGACGGCCTTTAGACGATAAGGGGCCGTTAAAAACTGAGTCCAAAATTTCCTTAACCGGCGTGCAAATTAATCCGCTATCCCGCAAACCGATTCGCGAACCTTTAGACGTGGGGGTTAGGGCAATAAATGCGATTCTCTGTGTCGGACGTGGCCAACGTATGGGGTTATTTGCCGGCACCGGGGTGGGTAAAAGTGTCCTGCTCGGCATGATGACCAAGTTTACTACGGCTGATGTTGTGGTAGTAGGGCTGATTGGTGAACGGGGCAGGGAGGTAAACGAATTTGTCCAGAAAATTCTCGGGGAAGAGGGTTTAAAACGGGCGGTAGTAGTGGCAACGCCAGCTGATGATCCGCCATTGATGCGGGCACATGGCGCGTTATTATCCACCAGCATTGCTGAATATTATCGCGACCAAGGGTTGAATGTCTTGTTACTAATGGATTCATTAACCCGCTATGCGCAAGCACATCGGGAAATAGCCCTGGCTATTGGTGAGCCTCCCGCAACCAAAGGTTATCCGCCCTCGGTGTTTGCCAAATTACCGCATCTGGTTGAGCGCGCGGGTAATGGTGGCGAAGGCGGCGGTTCGGTTACCGCTTTTTATACGGTTTTAGCAGAAGGTGATGATACCAATGATCCGATTGCTGATGCAGCCAGAGGAGTATTGGATGGCCATATCGTGCTATCCCGTGCCTTAGCTGAATCAGGACATTTTCCGGCGATTGATATAGAAGCGTCTATTAGCCGGGTCATGCCCGATATTGTTGATGATCGCCATTTGAAAATGGCGCGGGAATTGCGCCGGATGTATTCACTTTATAATCAAAATAAAGACCTCATCAGTATTGGTGCCTATCAACGCGGAACCGATCCGCGAATAGATCAGGCTATTAAACAGCAGCCGTCTATTTCAGATTTTTTACAACAAGACATGGATGAAGCCGTGGATATTCAGCGGAGCATCAAAGAACTGGATTTATTGCTGGGTGTGTAAGGACGTCAGTTTTATTCACGAGAACGTAATTAAACCGCATAGAGGTATAGGTGAAAAGATCGCAACGCATTCAAACGATTGTCGATATTAAAGCGCAGCAGGAAAACAGCGCACTAAAAGCAGTAGCCGAACAACAACATAAAATTCAGGCAGCCCAACAGCAACTGGCAGATTTGGAACAATACCGCCAAAGTTATTTGGATAAAGAGCAAACCAGCGGCGCCAGACGCGTATCTGCTTTATTAGAATTCAGGGCGTTTATCGCTAAATTGGATCAGGCGATAGTGGGGCAAATAGATATTATTAAACACCTGGAAAGTGAGCTAAGCCATAAACGTAAACAGTGGGAAAGCTTGCATCATGACACTAAAAACTTACAAAAAGTCTGCCATGGCATGGCAGCGGCTGAAGCAAAAGTAGTAAATAAACGTGAACAACTTGAAGCTGACGACCGCGCTTCGCGTATGACACAGCAAAATGCTGACGGCATAAATGGTTAAGTTAGTTAATAAAATTTGGTAGGAGCAAGGCAATGAGTGTCGAAACAACAAATACTGTAGCATTAATATCCGGCGTGAGTGCTGGATTGGATTCTACCTTTCAGTCTGGAGCCAGCGTTAATACTGGATCCGAAGTGTTTACGGCAACCTTAAAAGAGCAATTTCAGCTTTTAAATGTGCCTAAGACGGTAACCCCGAACGTAGCTAATGCCCCAACTACACAAGCTACTGGCAACAATATATCTGGCATGAATATACAAAGTGGAACTGTAGTAACAACAAGTCTGGTCGGGTTGAAGTCGGCTTTACAAAGTAGCAACGGTTTTTTGGCATCACAAAATGTACTGCCTGAATTAACCCAACCCTTAGCGCAAAGTGTTACGCAGCAAACGCCGCAAGTTCCGGTATTACAAAGTCTTAATACGACATTATCGAAGCCAAATCTGTTGGGGGATATAATCGAGCCTACACTGCCGAGTATAGCAAAATCAAGCATGCAAACGCCTGTGTTAGAAAGCCTTAACACGACCTTACCCCAAACAAATGTATTGGCGGATTTAGCTGAACCTTTGATAGCCAATGGGACGGCACAACCAATGCTGGAAAGTTCTGCGCAACAAAGCTTTAATACTGGCGCAGTTATGCAGGCGGAGCTGCCGAACTTAGCAGAGTCTTTAGCATCAAATGTAGCGCAATCAATGTCGCCAATCCCGGTGTTGCAGAATCTTAATGCCGCGCTAGCTCCACAAAATAATGTGCCAGATTTGGCTGAGGTCAACGCGCCAGGAATCGCGCAACCAAAACCGAACAGCCCGGTATTAACGGTTATAAAGAATGATACTTTAAATCAAAGTGTTACGCCGGAAGCGGCATTTGCTTTAGCTTTACAAACAGATAAGGCGCCAGAATTGTCCATCGTTTCCAGTAAACCAATGCAGAGCGGTAAAAAGCTTGAAAAAGATTTAAATTTAGAAGGCTTACCTTCGACCCTTACGGGGGTAATAGCACAATTTCTTGATGTGAATAATGCAACTTCGGTTGCTACGTCCCAGCCACAACCCTTGGTTGACAACAATCTAATAAAGACACCCGATGCATCAGTTGCAAATATTCAGGATCTTACTGCCAATAGTTTGGTGCAGGCGGCAATTCTCCAGCCCGTAATAAGTTCATCCCCTAACTCCAGTGTAGTAAAAGCCGAATTAAATGCTGAGGGCACTACGCCATCACCAAGTGCCTTGTCTGAGACGATTACACCAACTTTAGGCAATGCTAAACCAATAGCTGAGGCAGCAAAAATGCCTGCTGACGCAACTTCGCAGCCGCCATTTTTGACAGAGTTAAAGGCAAATACCCAAGGCTTCAATACATTTTCCTTATCCGATGGCAATGCGCAAAAGCTTAACTTTGCGTTGGATAATCTGAATGTAAGTACCGCCAATGCTGCTGCCTTGGATGCCGGTATAGCCAAATCACTTTCTGGACTGGCGAGTGAGGTGGGTGCATTTGATCGGTCTGCGCCCATTTCGGGGAAAGGGGAGGTGTCGCCTATGTCCACGCATTTATACAGCCCTGAGTGGAATAAAGAACTGGGTACAAAAATTGTCTGGATGACTAACCAAAATATTTCGTCCGCTGAGCTGACCCTAAACCCCAAACATTTGGGGCCGATTTCAATCCACATTGATATGCAGCATGATCAGGCCAGTATTGCGTTTACCGCCCAAAACACCGGTGTTAAAGAAATGTTGGAAGCCTCCATCCCTAAATTACGCGAGATGATGCAGGCGCAACAATTAAATCTTGCCGAGGTGAATGTTTCACAAAATTCTTTTTCTGGGCAAGGCCAAACGAATTCGCCTTTCTTTGGTCAAGCAGGGGACGGTCAAAAACGCACGGCACCGGAACAGGGCTATCCCTTAGATTCAAATGCGCCTGTTAACGGCTTTGAGGAACAAAATGAAGCTGTCAGCCAAACGTTGGTTAGCAATGGCTTGGTGAGTCTTTATGCTTAATTTTGAAAAAGCTGTTTAATCTACGCTTATTGGGTTTTCTTGGGTAAAGATTAGGGATTGTGTGGGGTTAATTGGGGGGATTAAACAAGTTTTTCCAGCCGGTAACCCTGCTCAGTCCAGCTTAGTAATTCAATCTTTTCAGGGAGCCATTGTGCTAATACAAACCGTTGCGCGGGTTTTCCGTTCAACATAAAATCATGTACTGCCGGACGGTGCGTATGTCCGTGAATAAGCCGCCAAGTATTATGTTCACCCATAACTTGTAACACGGTTTCCTGGTTAACATCCATGATGTCTTGAGTTTTATTACGCTTGTGCCAAAAGCTCCGTAACCGGTACCAACGCGCTGCTAATAAACGTAGCAATAACGGCTTTGATAATACTGATTGTTGCCAGGCAGGGCTGTGTGCTTTAACACGAAAATGTTGATAGGCGACATCATCGGTACACAATAAATCACCGTGCGTCAGTAATGTTGCTACACCATTTAAATAAAGCAGAGCATAATCCCCGAGTAACTGCGCACCAGTGTCGCGGCAAAAACGTTCACCTAATAAAAAATCGCGGTTGCCGGTTTGTAAATAAACTTCGGTACCTGATTCGGTGAGCTGTTTTAGTTGTTGCCTAATTTGACCTGTTGGTGGTGTCCAATCATCATCACCTACCCATACATCAAATAAATCACCCAAAATATAGACTTTGGCAGCCTGAGGCGCACGGTGTTGTATGAACTCAACAAAGTGGCGGGTTAGTGCCGGTTTTTCGAGGCTTAAGTGTAGGTCGGAAATAAATAAGATTTCTGTTTTCAAAAATACAGCCTAAAAAATCGTTATCTTACTGGGACTGGCTTAATGTTCAGGGGCAGGGAAGAGAGCCGTCATTTAGCGCATCAAGGTAGCTTCTGATAAAGCGGATGTCAAATAGCAGGAGTTTGGGGGCATAAAAATTGCGCGTTAAATCTGTAGGCAATTTTAGCAGCTTTCAAGCAGAATAAACTTATATTTAAGTTGCTGCCTATTATCAACAAAAAATGGCTGTACAACTGAGATGAGTCATTTTTCATTGGACGGCCCGTTAAAACGAGCCGACCTATTTAGTAAATGTCTACATTATGAAAAGGGATGATCACCGTTTATTATCTTTAGTGCCGCGGATGGTTTTGAATGTGTAAATATCAGTTTGCGCGTCGGCTTTGCCGCTATTGGCGGTTATCTGGTAAAAATAAGTGGTGCGACGGTTCAATCCAGATAGTTTTGCCGAATGTCTGGTGCTTAGATTGTTGTCGCTTACTTTTAAATTGAGGTTATTTGCAGCCGTTCCAGAAGACACAAGGCCAGTGGAAGCAATATCAGTAGTCCAGTTAATAGTGGCACTGGTCGCGGTTATGTTACTGACAAAGTCAGAAGTGATGCTGACCGATGTGATTGTTGCGGGGTTACTTGGTGTCGGAGTCGGGGTAGGTGTAGTTGTTGTTGAGCCTGGCGTAGTTGTTGTTACATTACCAGTAGAACCTGGTGCTGGAACGGTACTGGGTGTAGCTATTGGAAATACTTTCATCCTAGCGGTTTTCCAAAATGAAGCGCGGGTATAGGGATAAGGAGCGGCTTCATTCCACAAATACATGTCCAAGTCCCACCAATGTGGCTCAGGCCCTAATGATAGTGTTGGACCGGCTTTTTCTAATACCAGCGAGTTATTAACTGAAATTTGCACAAGACCTTTACCGCCTTCTGCTTGTGACCGTTCATCCAGAAATGCTTCAATAACGATAGGCACCATGGTATTTCTGGAAATGCCGTTAACCCTACCAATTTCCACCGGCTCGGTTGCTTTTCCTACGCGCTGGAAAAAAGTAAGCATCAGTTTCGTAGGGTCATTCGCATCAGTGTCAACGTTTGCTGCAAGTGGAGGATTGTTTTGGTTCATGCTGTACATTTGCCAAAATAGCACGGGACTTGCGTCAGTTTTAGTCAGCATCCAGTCATTTATGCCATCGGCATTTCCAAAAGCAACCTCAAGTTCCCACCGGACATGGGTGCGCGGGGGCACTGCGAAAGCATTAAGTTGGGAGCGGCATTTACCCTCAGTTGTATTATCGCCGGCGTTGTACCTGACCATAGTGACGGGGGTGCCATTGATAATCTGTTTATCAATTCTTCCGGGAAATCCGATGTTGGTAATATTCTCAGTGTCAAGATTATACGAACCGGTTAAAGGGGTGGGAAATGATTTAGTAAAAACACGATCCCACGCTTGCATTTGTGCGGTGTCGGCTCTGCCTGTTGCTGGGTTAACAAATGGTACATCGCCACTGAAGTCGTGTTTTCGGGATGCGCCCCACAGAGGAATTATCATTTGGCTCCCCTGGATATTGACCACGTAGGGCTCGTTCGCGATGAATGCTTCGCTGGCACTGGCGCCAGGGTAATTTATTTCAGAATTAGGCATCTGCAAAAGGTTAGACGCTGCCGGGGGAGTCTGCGACAACTCTACGTTCATTTTATTTACAAAATAATAATTCTTTGCATATTGGTAAGTAAAAAATCCAATGCCTCCACTGATCAGCAATACAAAGTAGAAAGTATGCTGCATGAAAAAACTTGCCATCTTGGATCTGGTTTGCTCTGGTTTGCTTTGATTGGTTTCAATTTGGGTGCTCATAATGCCTCTTCTATAGGTATTGAAATTTGATTTGAATTCAAGAAATTCTTGAATGGGCAATCCCCTTAAGTCCTGTTAGACAGGAGCCTTATGAAAGGGAGGATTGTCCATTTTGTGCTAATTTTTCTTGGATGCCGAAGTCATTTTTCAAATTGATTTGTGCTTCTATATACAAAAATGCAGCCAGTCACAGCCTTCTGTGATTTTTGTTACTTAAAAGTATAGTAGAGATTCTGTAATTATCTGGGGAACAGGAAGATGTATAAGTTATACCGTTGTAGTGTGTGGAATATAACCGACTGTTTTATATTAGCTAATGTCTGTAAGCCGGTGACTGGCTTATAAAGCGCGTAGTTATAAAATTGGTGTTATGACAGCATAGGGCGAGGGATAAATCGGCAATTATTGCCGGTGGGTTGCAATAAATACCATCGTTTTTTATGCGGCACACAGGCAAAACACCAAACTATTTTAGATAATTATTTGTACAAAGCGTTAAGGCGCTTAGACCTGCTTGATCGTTATTTTTAGAGTTTTAAAAAACGATCTAACTATCGTACAGGGTTGGATGAATAGCACATTGCATCGGAAAAGTTATGTTGTCGCCCCAGTTTGGTAGGCCAAGCGTAGGTGCTTTCGTTTTAGGGAACGAAATCTATGTGGACGAAGATCTGTTTTAACTGTTGAGTGAGCGATCACTTCGTTTTTTATCGTGGGTGATTGGGGTAGCCCTAGCTAAGGCAAGCTCAGCTTCCTGCCAACCTTCGCAACTGTTACGTCCCTTGTGACCTCTTGTAAAATTGATGAGGCTTTTCGCTTTGGCGTAAATCATAAAAAATAGCAGAATAAGTCGTTTTTTCGACGGGGAAACAGGTAAATGGCTGCAAATTAATTTGTCATCGTTTAATCCCTGGTCGATCATTCTGACTGCCCCCAATGCAGGAATTCTAACGGTTGTACCCAACGGCAGACGAGGACCAAGCACCACGGCATCCAGAAAATCACTGTCCAGTCCGACAAACGCCGGAACTGAGCCATAATTGAACGGGCAGGGGAAAGGGGATATAAAATCTAATTTACCATTGGAGCCCCGTTTTAAAAAACTACCTCGAGGAATCTCAATAATGACATCAATCAGCTGGGTTTTATCGTTCATTTGCCGTAGATTATAGAATTTTGCTGCATTAATTACTACGTCTAGAAATTAAGCCAAACAAGCTTTAAATTAACGTCAACTATTTTAGATTGCCACAAAAAATATCTCTATTGCTGAGAATAAACTAAACGCCGAGGTTATTTAAAAAATATTCGATGCATTATAGATTAGCCTAGTCATGCTATAAACCTCGAAATTTAAGCTATAATAGGCACATCGCCGATGTAGCTCAGTTGGTAGAGCAACTGATTCGTAATCAGTAGGTCGTGGGTTCGACTCCCGTCATTGGCTCAATAAATTCAATTACTTATACATATTAAAAAACTTAATTTAACTTTGGGTTAGGTATGGGTTAGAATCTAGGGGGAATGATATAGCACTTCAGGGGGTATCTTTTGGTCTCTCTCAGAAGCA
>JBEBJQ010000179.1:0-2423 GCA_040079795.1 Methylococcales bacterium | reverse complement strand
AACGGCGGAACCAGGCCAATTGCAATCAATCGCAGCGTAAAGGCTCGGCCTATGAGAGTAAGGTTAGAGGCCATCAAAGCAGACGTTGACAGTTGTAACCACCTTCTCAAATATTTCCTTTTTCTTTTTTGCGATAGGAGATTCCTGTTTTTCCTGTCCTTTGTACAGCTCGGCCTGCATCAACATTTCCTGTTCACGAACCTTGATCAATACGATCCGCCCCAGCTCCCCATATTTCTTATGCTCGAAAATATAACAATGCCCCCTATGGTCATATCCCCTTGATGCGGTGACATCAGGGGGTAAATCGTCAGGATGCATCTGCTTTAATCCGGGTCGTATTTTCTGTCCCTCTGCAAGCCATTGTAATTCTGCCTGTAGGAACTTTGCTTTTCCCAGTTCCTCAAGCCCTTTATTTATCTTCCTGGGGTTTGGCTTATGCTCTATTGGAGTTGTGTTCGGTTGCTTTCCTTTGTTCGTTTCTTGCGTTCTTCTGTCCATAACCATCCCCAGAAGATCGGAAATTGTTTTGGCATCCTGGAATAACCGCTCCTTTTCATCATGGGCAAAGTGTTGCCCTAGCCCCCTGCTAAGCATAACCTCAAATTCTCCTGTAACAAGAAAATTGCCATCCATAATGGTGTTACCCACACTGAGGTGTTTGTACCGCAAAAGTGTTTCGCAACAGGCGTGGACGAGCGGTTTCATTTTTTCATCTATATCTTGGTACATATCAGCGGCAATAGCCTCATTCAAAACAAAGTCGATGCCATGACCGCGTAATTCAAAGCGGAATAAAAAAATAGATACATCATTCCCGGCTATATTTTTCAAATCCACCTCATCTTTGAGACAAATGCAGTTATGGAATTCGAGCAGGAGCGGATAAATGCAAGCTCATTTGCAGATAATCCGAGCCAGACGGCCATTTAAATTTCACTTAATTTGAGCTAAAAACAGCGTTAAATGCAAGCCAGACCATTTTAAAACGCGTGCCGTTACAGTTAATTATCAAACAATAAGGATTCATAATTCCTTGAGCCATGCAAAATATGGATTATTTCTATAGAATCCATCTGAATGCGATAAAAAATCAAGTAATCCCGATGAGGATACCGCCTAATTCCGTGATGTTCGTAGCGAGGCACGAGCGGAAAAGCGCTTGGCATATCAGCTAAAGCATTACAACGGTCTAAAAGTTCCTCAGTAAAACTAATGGCACGTTTCGGGTTATGTGGTCGGATAAAATCCCCAATTTCTAGAAGGTCATTTTTAGCGGCTAAGGTTAGAAAAACCTTCATTGTTCAAAATGCTTTCTTAATTCTTGACGGACTGTTTCAGTATCTTGAACTCGCCCGACTTCTGCATCGGCCAATCCTCTAGCAATAGCTGCATCCAACGCAATCAAACGATTTTCTTTTTCCATCCACCCACGCATGGCTTCACGAATAACTTCACTGTTTGACGCATATGTTCCATTACCTACTTTTTCACGAATAATGCGCACCATTTCAGTGGGTAAAGTAATAGATAGTTTTTCTGCTATTTGTTGCATGATTAACCCCTTTCTCTAAATAGTGGTATTAAATACTACTATATACCCTAAAATCTATAAAGTTAAGCCATAAAATGACAATAAAGGGTGCTAATAAACAAAAGGCTCTAAAGTGTCATAGAATTTTTTGCCATGCCACATCTGGGGTGGCTTTGAACAACTTTTTATTTTTCCAAAAAAACACCAGTTCTTCACGACTATAATTGTGAAGTGGATAATTGATAAAAAGCCTTGTCGGCTGTGGGTTTTCGCAAAATCCTATGAAACTTTGATGACGTTTGTTTAAATGTACCCAGTATTGGGTTATTTGACCAAAAGAACCCCAACTACTTTGGATCATCACCGAAACCGACCGTAGCATGACGACGATCCTGTTGCTGTCAGAATACTAGGCGGCCTTGCGCCCAGCCATCTGGCTGGGGCGTTTTGCCACTTATAATAAATCAATAAAAGACGAATAGACGTTTTCGTCTATTGCAGAATATAAGAATCAAGGCATTAGTTAACTTCTTAAATTACCTAAAAATAAAAGCTAACAACTTACGGCTTTAAAGGGGTATGAGCCGGTTGCTGCCAGACAATACTTCAGCGAACTCACAACCCTATAACGCAAGAAATCAAACAACCCCGCATCCCCTGCCCTACCCTTCCAGCTTGAGAGCCAAATCACCTTGAACCCCAACTACCTCAAGATTATCACCGAAGCAGACCGGAGCGTGAGGACCTTCCTGCTACCGCCAAGATACTAGGCGGCGGCCTTCCTCCCCGGATTTCTGGCTGAGACGTTTTGCCACTTATAATAAATCAATAAAAGACGAATAGACGTTTTCGTCTATTGCAGAATATAAGAATCAAGGTTATAGTTAAC
>JBEBJQ010000098.1:0-13756 GCA_040079795.1 Methylococcales bacterium | reverse complement strand
TTTTAACGTAGTTAATTAAAAACGCCCCGATTATCGGGGCGTTTTTTTATTGCCAAAAATAAGCGATTTTTCTAAACCAGTTTTTGAAAGCCATAGTAGGTTGAATTGGTTATATTCAGCCAAATTGGTGGCTGTATACAACCAATTTATTCTAAAAACATGTGGTAATTTTTTCAACTTATTGATTATATTGAGTTTAGTAAACTGGTACGTTAAATGCTTACAACTAGCTAACGATTTTGTTATTGGTCTAAAAAATCAGTACAAGTTTTTAGTATTCTTTTTAGCATTCAAAGTTTTTTTCAATAAATGATGTTGCCTTCAATTTGTTTAGGTTCGCCTTAAGCATCACACAAAGAGTTTACAAAATATGTTCAAAAATATGTTTCATTGCACGGCGGATTCAACCACCAAGTCAGCAAATGCTAGGTCAGCTAATACCAGCTTAATTTTCATAGGCTTGATGTTTTTGCTGCCTTTTACCGCTATGTATCATCGTTTCCCTATCCCATCATTTCATAATGAGTGGATTGCTGCGATACTTGGTTTGGTTGCCCTACTGCCATTTTTTCAAAAAAGCGCATGGCAGCCAATTCAAATCCCACAAATTTCCTTAATTCTATTGGGATTGGCAGCAATTTTAGGTATGCAATGGATGCTGGGGATGCTGCACTCGCATCAGTATGCACTATTAGTGCTTTCATATTTAGCTTGGGCATTCAGCCTGATGATACTTGGTAGTTATTTACGGCGTGAGCTGGGTTGGGAGAAAATTACCCAAACGCTTGCGTGGTTTATGGTGGCGGGCGGAGTAATAAATGTGGTCATCTCTGGCCTGCTATACGCGATGCATATCGGCATTGCTATTCCATTTATGCCAAAATTAACAGGTTATGGGGTGCTTGGCCAAACTAATCATTTTGCAGACTACATGGGTTTAGCCACGGTGTCGTTGGTGTATCTTTTCGCTAAGAACCGCCTGCCACTCAAGGGGTTTTCAGTCATTCTTATGCTATTTCTAGCCATGCTTTCGTTATCAGGGTCACGCAGTACTTGGTTATACCTTGGCGCACTTACCGTGCTAGCCATTGCAATGCAAATTATTGCCATGAAACAACAAAGTGGCTCTACCCAAAAGCGTAACCTTGTGCGTGCTTGTTTAGTGTTGCTACCAGCATTTGCATTGATTCAGCTTGTCATGCATTTCACCCTTTCTGGGGAAGTTGTTAATCTACCAACCGAGCGTTTATTAGAGGCTGTCGATAACAAGAACATGTCTGTACGCTGGCAGCTTTGGTTTGATAGCTGGCGCATGTTTATGCAATCACCTTGGTTAGGGGTAGGTTTTGGTCAAATGCGCTGGGAGTCTTTTATTCTGCTTGACTCTCCTCATGTGAATGCTTTCGCTAACGTGTTTGAGAATTCGCATAACCTCATTTTGCACTTGCTTGCAGAAATGGGCATAGGCGCGCCACTTATTGTGATAGCTGGTTTGGTTGCATGGCTACGCGGTTTTACTTGGCGTGCTATCACATTAGAAGGCTGGTGGTTGCTGGCGATGCTTGCTGTGCTTGGCATACATAGCATGCTTGAATACCCACTTTGGTACACTTATTTTCTTGGTATTGCCGCAGTGTTATTGGGTGCAGGTGAAGAAAAAGTAACCTTAGTAAGCTTACCTAAATTTGGCAATATGGCTGTACGCACAGCTTTTGCGGCACTCATGATAGTTAGTGTTGTTAATTTAGGAAGCATGCTAGCTGCTAAAGTTAAGCTAGAAACTTGGTTACAGCGTGGTATGCAAGGCAATATTAGTGTGCAAGACCAGCCTCAGTTTTTTGAGGCTTTAGACTGGGTTCATGACAATTCAGTACTCGCGCCTTATGCTGAGTTGATGTACGCCACAACCATTGTTATCAATCCAAATCGAATAAATGACAAGTTATGGGTGAGCCAATCTGCCATGCGCTTTATGCCGATGCGTAAAATTGCATACCGCCATGTGTTATTGCTTAAGTTGAATGGCGACCACGACGCAGCAGTATTGCAATTAAAGCGCACGCTTATCGCATTTCCTGGCAACTTTACAAAAGAGCTTGAAGCCATGCCTTTTAAATATTGGCAAGATTACTTAGATGTTTTAAGTGAGGCGCGCCCAATGAAGCTTAAAAATACGGCAACACCAATCATCAATCAAACAAATTTCCAAACAGATAAAGGCATTTAACTATTTGGTTTTAAGTTTTTAAAGTGGTGGTTGTAAGCAACCATATGGCTGTTTACAACCACCACTCATTGATTATTTAACCACTAATTAAATTATATTATTGTATATATTGGTTATATAAAACAATCAGTTAGTTAAATTTAATATGGTTGGCACGCAATGTGCTTATATACAAGCAAACCGCAGAAAATAGCGGTTGGAGGTAGCAGTTATAAGTGTTGTGTGCTTGCCTAGCCTAAACAACGCCAAAAGTGATGTAAAGGGTTCTGGCTAAGTAGAAGTGGTAGTAAAAGTGACAAGGCTGTAAAAATTAAAGCGGTAGAAATATAAAGCTGTAAAAAAGTAAAGAAGGCGCAGTTAAAAAAATAAGTAAACGATTTGCAAAAGCTCCCAAGCCACAAATCGCTTACTTACTAAACTGATTGCTGCATATTTAATTGTTGTACCAATATTATATTAGAAATCTTTAGGAGAAATCATGAATAAATTTAAATCGTTTCAAGCAAAACAGTCAGGCTTTACTTTGCTAGAGCTGTTGGTTGTTATCACATTGTTAGCAATTTTATCAGTAGGCGCTTTAGTGGCTTACGAGGGCGTTGGCGACAATGCACAAGCAACTGCGGCAGCAAACAACATTGCGGGTACAGATCGTGCAATTCGTAACTACCGTGCTGTTACACAGCTTTATCCAGACCAATGGGATAGCTTGGTGACTACAACTGGTTCTGCGCCAGCATTCTTGGCGCCAACAACAACGGCTGCATTTGCTAACTTAACATTGCCACTTTCAGTATCAACTGGTGACTTTAGAGACCTATTAGATACTTACACACAAAATGTTGGTCTTGGTGCATTGCAAGTGCGTACTGTTGTTCCAGCGACACTTAATGTAGAGCCTAACTTGCAACATAATGAAGGTGCTGCTGGTACTGATGCTGCTGAACTTGATTTTGATGCAGTGACTAACTTTGCAATTATGGCAAGTTACAACGAAGGTGATGCAGCTGTTTCTATTCCAGCTGCCGCTTGTACTATCAACGGCGTAGCAATTCCAGCTACACAATTAGATGGTACTACTGCCGCTGGTGTTGCTGGTGCTGGTAAACGTTTAAATGCAATCAATGACTCATTAGTCGCTAGCCAATGCCAATTTGTATTAGCTTTAGGCTTTGGTCATGATGCAGCGCATAGCACTAGCAACTCTTCAGTAGCGATTGCAACGCCACCTACTTTTGTAGGTAAAAACATTAACGCAGCTAGAAACTACGGCCGTTATGTTGCATTGTTCCACGCCGGTTTTGATGGTGCAAACGCTGGTACTGTTAACAACAACATAACTGCTGATGAACTTCTTAAAACACCACGTTTGATTGCTGTTGTTGACACAGAAGGTAAAGCAATTGATCAAGCGATTGCTGCAACAAACCCATAATTGATTCTTAACTGAATTGTTATTGATTAGTGCGTAATACGAAGAGACGGCGCTGAATAAGCGCTGTCTCTTTATTGTTAATCAATAGTTTGTAATAAATAGACAAATAGCCCGTTAATCGTTAGGAGGTGTTCATTGGATTTTCATTTAATTTCAACACAACTTTCAATACAACTTTCAACTTGGACTTTTTTAGATATTTCTTTTGCGCTTTCACTCTGTGTTTATGGAGTATTTTTGGTGGTGTTTATTTTACAAGTTTGGAATCTACAATAAATTGAAGCCTGTTGTTAAGAAGTCTATTCCTAAATTAAAACTTAAATTAAAACTCACATTGAAATTTGTGATATTTGAGATTAAGTCAAATTGCAACCAAGTAGCCAAACGGTTACGTGGTTTTTTGCATTTTTTGACGTTATCTGAGCTATTACAAGGCGCTGTTGTAGCACGCTACCCATTAGTAAGGCAAATGCGATATAAAAATTCTGGCTTCACTATTTTAGAATTAGTCACGGTAGTTGCAATACTTGCAATTATTTCAACAGCTGCTTTACTTTCTATGGATGGTGTTAGTGCAGATGCTAAATACCAGCTCACCCAAACGGAAATGGTGGAAATTAGCAAGGCCTTACGCAGGTTCAAACAAGATGTTGGTTACTTTCCAGATGAAGCTAACCTTATTGATGATTACAAAAAACTAGCTTTACTTCAGTTCTGCCAATCAACCGATAGCACACAAATTACTACGCCTACCGTGAGCTACGATGAAAATTGTAAAGCTTGGGACATCAACACAGGTCGGGGCTGGCGCGGCCCATATTTATCAAGCGATGGCTATCAAAAAAATAGCGATGAAGATAACAGTTATCAAGATGGTTGGGGAAGCGACTACGCAAATTTTGGCACTGGCACTGAAGATATTCGCATTGTAAGTATTGGCATAGATAAGACTTATGGCGGCGATAATTTGGGTAGTCCCAATGATATTTGCAGGCCAAACACTACGGCGGATGGAAAGGATGATTTAGTATTATGTTTACTCAAATAAGCCATTCTAAGCAACGCCAGCAAGGGTTTACGCTTTTAGAGCTATTAGTGGTCATTTCATTGCTAGGTTTACTGGCACTTTCAGCCACTGCGCTAGTTGAAAACGTAGGTGAGCAAGATAGATTTGAAGCCACCCGTAGCCGCCTAGCGCAAATTCGCACAGCCATTATTGGCGATACCTCACGCACACTTAATGGCGAGCCTATGTTAAGCGGTTATGTGGCTGATATGGGCAGGCTGCCCATTAACTTGCAAGAGTTAGTTGAAATCGGTGTTAGCCAGCCAGCATGGGGGCCAATAGCGCTTAACACGGTAAGTGGTGTGAGTGTTGGTGTTACTGGTGAGATTTATGGCGGGTGGCGTGGCCCTTATTTGCCTAGTACACCAGAAATTGATTCTGTAAGCGTATCTGGCAGTCGCACTTTTAGAGATGGTTGGGGTACAGCAACTAGTGCAGTGCAGCCCAATGATTATGGTTGGGTAGTGACAAAAACTCCTGCTATAGAGCCTTTTGTTACCATAAAAGTACAGAGTTTAGGTGCTGATGGCATTGCTGGCGGTACGGATTATGATGCTGATTACCCCAATACGGGTAGCCCAACAGCTGATAATTTAGTCAACTCAAGTGATTGGCAATTAGATTTATCCGCAGCTAGTTTCAATGTTGAATTTAATCAGGCAACTATTCAAACTGACCTTGAACTTAGAGTTTACTTCTTTGAAAACGCTGGTGTTGAGGAAGAAATTAGCAACTCATTTAGTTTAGGCGTTTCAGGGGTTTCAGGCGTTATGCCTAATCCCCCAGTCAGCATTGCTGGCCCGCTGACGCTTCCTATGGGTAGGTACGCCGCAGTTGTTATGTGTACGCAAGGCACGCCAACCCTTAATGATGATGTGGTCTATGACGGCGACTGCATAGCGCCAGCCACCCACCAACCCTATTACTTTACCTTGTTGCCTAGCTCTTATTTACCCATCAAAATTACTTGGAATACGCCTTAATGCGCTTTGCTGCTTTACTTGAAAAACTCCCTTTTTTACAGCGGGTCAATAATGTTTTAGTGTGTGAGTTTGATCATACAGGTCTGCGTGCCATTGTTGTGCAACGTAAGGGCGAGCATCTTAGCATTACGCATGAGGCAAGCTCTGATGCTGTGGATTTTAATGATGCCGTGGCTGAAGTGGTGGCACATCTACGCGAGCAAGGTTGGCTTGGCAAGCACGCTATTGTGCTTTCGCCAGCGGTATTGATGGCGCTTATTGAATTGCGAATACCCCCTAAAAATAAATTATTGCCTGCCCTTATTTCAAAAGAAATTAGCTGGGAGCTAGAGCCGCTGATTAGTAAGCATAATAGTTTGTTTGAAATTGGCAGAATTATTAGCAATTACGGTTACATGAGTGAGCCGCAAATTGAAGATGTGTTGAGCCATCAAAATGATGCAAAAGGTATGCTCAATACCAACGCCGCTGGTGCGCCTGCCTATACACGGTTTGGTGAAATTGCCTTAGCGTTAGGTTATATATCACAAGGCCAGTTAGATAAGTGTTTAAGTCGACAAGCTTGGGTGCATGCCAAAGATGAGGATATTAAATGCGGTTGGTCGCCACAAGGTGCTGTGCTTGCTGACCAAGCGAATGTAGAAGGCCAATTTCAATGGCTAACTAGCGCAGTTAATCAAACATTATTAAGGCAATGGCAAGCGGCATTTTCTGCGCATAGCGTGCAGTTATCTTATTTTTACCCACTGTCAGGTTGTGCTACCAGCACGCTTACGCTAGATCACAAGCTTAAACATAATCAGCTATTGCTTGAGGTACGCGATACGCAACTAACTGCTGTGCATATTATAGGTGGAAATATTAACCAGCTTCACATGCAAGCCAATAGCGTTACTGACACCTTGAATAACTGTGTTGAATCTTATCATTTGCTTGTAGAACATGAAGTAGAAGCCATTTGGCTGGTAGATTCTGCGTCAAAAAACGAGGTTGAATCCAACGCTTTATCTAATAATTTGGCTCACGTTTTACAACAAACGATTAATCCACTCGCTAGGCCTTCTTATTCGGCAACGTTGGGCATGTTGGGCGCGGCGCGGCATTTTATGAATATGCGCGGCGCTACCAGTGTTACTGGTGTACCAGTGATTGACCCACCGCAGCCGCTACTACAGCGCTTAGATGTGCGCGCCATTTTGGCAGGGCTGGCTTTGTTACTGGCCATTGGTTTAGCTGAAGGTGTTCTACAAATACGAAAAAGTTTGATTGCGTCGGAAAATGACAAAATAAGTCAGGATTTAGCAACAGTAGA
This sequence comes from Methylococcales bacterium, assembly GCA_040079795.1. GTDB lineage: Bacteria > Pseudomonadota > Gammaproteobacteria > Methylococcales > Methylomonadaceae > SXIZ01. The sequence goes on along the minus strand of JBEBJQ010000098.1, from coordinate 6,736 downwards.
TGCGGCCATTGCTAGGGTACAAGCTAATGTCGCTGAAGTGAAAAAATTACAAGATACTTTATCTGCACACCAGTTAGAAGTAGAGCGCTTGAAGTCAGCCATAGGTTTATTGTCAGTAGATTTGCCTAAACGCAATCAAACAGTAGTCTCGTTTTTAAATGAGCTTAATAAATCTGTTTCTGATGACGTGGTGATTGATGGCGTTACAGAGAATCTTAATTATGGATTTATTGTGGATGCATGGTCTTTAAATGAAAGCTCTGCGCAGGGGTTTGTTAAAAACTTTCAATTAGCGGTGCATCCGCTAGGTTTTAAACTTAAAGATATTACCGTAGCCACACAAACAGGCAGGCTAGGCTTGCTAGGTTATTCCATTAACTTTAATGCCTCAACTGCACCTGCCGATTTAACTGCTACGAACAAACCTGCGGAGCGCAAATAATGAATATAGAAAAATTTTCTAATCGTGAACAGGTTTTAATTTTTATGGTTGTCACTACCTTAGTGGCGGGTAGCTATGGTCTATTTAGATACGCGCCCCAACTTAAAGCATTGGCTGAATTACAAACAACGGTTACAAAAAATATACAGCGCGTTAAAAATCCCAATATCCCTGATGATCCAACTGAGGATGTAGAAGATTTAAAAGATAAGGTGGAAGACTTTGAAACAGAACTCATCAGTTTGCGCGCAACGCTTGCAGATGCTGAGAAAAATCTAGCCCCAGTGGATAGTAAACAAGATATGTTGTTAAAAATATCAGAAATTGCGCGTGTGGCGGGCGTACGTGTGATTGAAAATGTTCCCAATATTGTTCAAAGAAAAGATGGTGTAGCTGCAGCACCCGCAAATACAAAACGCTTAACTGCACGGCAAGCAAGAAAGCAGGCAAGAGAAGTTAGAAAGCAAGCCGTAAAAGTTGGTAATAATGCGATAACGTCAGGCAGTAGCACCATTCCTAAAGAAGGAGAGCTTATTTATCGGTTGGTCAATGAACTAGAAGCGCCTAGACCATTTCAGAAAATTAGTGTGGAAGGCAGCTTTACTGATTTACAAAAGTTTATTCAATCTTTGCGCACTTTGCCTTGGCAAGCCACCATTGTGAAAATAGATATTGATGTTGCTATTCAAACACCCCCGCAGGGCGTGCCTCAACCGATAACGGCAAGAATGATTGTAGCAATTTAATGGTGCTTAATTAACCATGTCGCTAAGTGCAGAACAATTGATTGAAGCCGCTGTTAGGCAAAATATGATTGAGGTTGATACCCTTAATCATTTGCGTATTGAGGCGCGCAGAAAACGCATTGATTTATTAGATGCGATTACGGCACATTATCGCTTTCCTATGGCAACATTTTATCGTGCAGCAGCAGAAATGCGCGGATTAAACTTTATTGATTACGCGCATGCAAAGCCAAATATAGAGCTACTTAAAAAAATTCCTCAAGCATTAGTGAAGCGCAAAATCCTGTTGCCATTGGTTCAAGATGAAAATGGTGTGATGCTAGCAACTGCCGACCCCGATGATCGTGCAAGTATAGAAACGGTAAGGCGCATCTTAGGTGTACCGTTACGCGTAGTTGTGGCGGAACCAAGCACGCTCAATGCTGCAATCAACCGTGCCTATGCAAATATGCAGCCCACAGCTCAAGTAAATACTTTTAGTGCCGCGAGTGAAGTAGATTTGGTTGGTTTTTTAGATACCATTTTTAAAGAAGCTTTTTTGCGTAGAGCTTCAGATATTCATTTAATGCAAGATGAGTTTGGTCTGAGAATTAGGTTGCGTGTGGATGGTGAACTGCAAGATTACATTACAGACATTGCGCACGATGAATTTGTGGCCAATGGGCTTATTTCACGGATTAAGGTTTTGGCAAATTTAGATATTGCCGAGCAGCGTGAGCCGCAAGATGGGGGCATGTCTTACTTTTTACCTCCGCCTATTGATTCTGAATTTAATGTACGCGTAGCCACTGCGCCTACTAGGCTGGGCGAGCGCGTTACCATGCGGGTGCTGGGGCAAGATGCACAAGATTTAACCCTAAAAAAAATCGGCATGTCGGAATCTGACTTAGTCATGTTTAACCGAGCTATTAGAAAACCATTTGGCATGATATTGCTTACAGGGCCAACGGGGAGTGGTAAATCTACCACGTTATTTGCTGCACTGCGCGAAATCAACTCACCTGAAGTTAACATTATGACGGTTGAAAACCCTGTGGAATACGTTATGGATGGTGTTTCGCAAATTCAAACTGGAGCAAAAATCACCTTTGCCAGTGCGTTGCGTTCTTTATTACGACACGACCCAGATGTGTTGATGGTAGGCGAAATTCGTGATGAAGAAACCGCCGATACTGCACTAAAAGCTGCAATGACAGGTCACTTGGTGTTTTCTACCCTGCATACCAATACAGCGGCTGGTACGGTATCACGTTTAATTGATATTGGTTGCGAACCATTTTTAATTGGCTCTACCATGAATGCGGTGATTGCACAGCGATTAGTACGCAAATTGTGTTCGCATTGTAAAACTAGTCATTCTGTTACAGATGAAGAGAAAAAGTTATTAGATTTACCCGCAGATTCAGATGCCTTAATTTTTGAACCAAAAGGGTGTGCTTTTTGCCAAGGTTCAGGTTATCGGGGGCGTTTAGGTTTGTTTGAAACGCTATGGTTTGATGAGGAGCTCAATAAACTTGTTGCAAAAGGTTGCTCAGAAGAAGAGTTAGAAGTGCGGGCAGGTAGTAAGCGGCTAAGATCTATGTGGTTAGATGGCACAACAAAAGTGTTGTCTGGCATTACTACGCTAAGTGAGCTGCAAACCGTAGCTGTGAAAAGGCATTAGTCATGGCTACTTTTAATTACACGGCTATCAATACGGGCGGCAAAGAAAAAAAAGGCATCATACAAGCCTTAGATACGAATATGGCAACTGCAACATTGAGAGAGCAAGGGTTATTTGTCGTAAAAATCAATGATGGGCAAAGCCAAGCTGGAACTGGATTGGCGCAAGAGTTCACTTTTGCTAGTTTAGATAAATATCGATCTGTATCTAAAACACAATTAGTTTTTTTCTTTAAACAACTTTCTTTTATGTTGCGTGCAGGGTTGCCTGTGTTGCAAGCATTAGAGTTATCTAAAACACAAGTTTCTAGTGGGCGCTTAAGTATGGTAATTAAGCAAATGATTACTGATATTGAAAATGGCAGCCAGTTATCTAAAGCAATGGAAAAGCACGGTGATGTTTTTCCTACAATTGCGATTAACTTAATGATGGCTGGAGAAAGTACAGGGTCGTTAGATGTAGTGGCAAGTCGCTTAGCAACACATTTAGAGAAAAAAGCAGCGCTGAAATCACAAACCATCAATGCCATGATTTACCCATCAGTCGTGTTGCTGGCCGCGTTTGGCGTGGTAGTCTTTTTAGTGGTAAAAATCATTCCCACTTTCGCTAAATTTATTGTAGGAAAAGGGCGAGCGCTGCCAGCTTCTACACAATTTTTAATCGATGCTTCAGATTTTGCACTCAAGTATGGCTTGTACATAATGGGCATATTTATTGTAGGCATTATTGCTTTAATTATGGCTTATAAAACGCCAGTAGGACGCCTTAAGTTAGATACATTCATTTTAAAAATTCCTGTCATTGGCAAGTTGCTGTCACATGGTGCGATGGCAGAGCTTACTTGGTCACTTTCAATGATGCTACGTAGCGGCCTAACAGCCTACGATGCACTTAAAATATGTGCAAAAGTGATTACCAACCGCTTAATTTCTAATAAATTGCAAGTGGCATCAGAGCAAATTCTCACTGGTCGTGACTTAGCATCTAGCTTAAAGCACAACGCTATTCCAGATCTTGTGACACAAATGACGACCGTGGGCGAAAAAACAGGAACGTTAGATCTTGTATTGCAAGAGGTAGGTACATTTTACGAAGAGCAATTGCAAGTAGGTGTAAAGCGTATGAGCGCAATGATAGAGCCAGCAATGATACTCATCATAGGTGGTATTGTTGGTTTTGTATATTACGCATTTTTTCAAGCGATGTTTTCATTGGTGGGGAAAGGTTAAACGTGTTGAAAATATCTAGGTTATATAAAAATATATTGTTAGCGTTGGGCGGATTTTTTTGCATGGGATTACTAGCGCCTACAGTCATTGCGGCTGATGCTTTTTCAGGCTATTACGGTGGGAGTGGCAATAACGTTTTGGCGCGTGACCCATTTACTACCAGCGACAAAATGTACAGTGAAGTCGGTATTCAATCTGCAAAAAAAGCCACTTCGCAACAGGGTTTTGTTCCAGGATATGCTCCACAGGCTATACCAAAAATGCGACTTAAAGGGTTTGTGACCAAAAGTAATAATAAGTCTGCCGCACTACTTGAAATTGATGGTGTAGGCATATTTTTAGTCAGTGCGGGTGAGGAAATTGGGCTACATGCCATTGGGCAAAATAGCGTGATTAAAATTATAGATGTAGGCACAAATGGTATCAAAGTGCAATCTGGCCAAATCAATCAAGTTATCGTTGTTCGATGAAAATACAGTTAATCAATAATAAGTACCTTGAAATAATTTTGGGTGAAAAAGCATGAATCAAACAATGGACTCTAAAAAATTACGATTATCCATGCGTGAATGTATGCGCGTGATTGCGATAAGTACGGCATTAACTACTTTGCTACCAACGCCAGTATATTGTGCTGATGAAATTGTAGTGAACCCCTTACACCTACCTGAGCCAACACAGGGCATAACAGAAAATGAAAGCGTAATAACTCCAACTCCCGCTCAGATTCCGAGCCAAGCGAGTGATAAAACAAAAGTGCGGCGCATTAAAAATGTAGCTACTAATGTAAAGCCTTTAAGAAAACCAATACCTACTGGCGAAGATGCCATTATTAGTAAATTAGAATTCAAACAAGCGAATATGGTAGATGTGGTGCGAGCGTTGGCTGATATGTCGGGTCTTAACATCGTTGCCACAGACGAAGCTGCTAAAAAATCCGTGACGGTTTTTTTGCAAAATATCACGGTTAAAAATGCGTTGGATACGATTAGCAAAAACAGCGGGCTATGGTATAGGCAAGATAAAATCAGTAAAACTTTCCGCGTGATGAGTACCGACGAGTTTCAGCGTGATATGGTGGTGTATCGTGAAGATACAACGAGAGTATTTGAGTTGTTGCACCCAAACCCAGTGATTGTGGCTACCGCGATTAGAGATATATTTCCCAATAGAGTTAAGTTGACATTAGGCGTAACGGACCCAGCAGCAATAGGTGCGGTCAATACTGGCGTTCGTCAAGCCACAACACGCCAAACTAGAAACGCAGGCGCAGGTGTAGTTGCTACACCGATAGGCAATCAACGATTGTCTGAACAAATGATTACCGAAAAACTAACGCCAGATCAATTGGCAAAGTTAGACGCTGTTGCAAAAAGCAAAGATGGCGGCGCGGTATCTTCAGAGGAATTAAATAAAATCAGTGGTAGTGAACAGCCCATTTACCTTACGCTCAACCGCGAGCATAACCTCATCATCGTGCGCAGTAGTGATAACGCAGCGATTAAAGAAATTGAGCGCTTGATTAAAGAGATGGACAAACCCACAACACAAGTGTTGTTAGAAATGAAAATCTTAGCACTAGATGTGGGTGACTCATTTCGCCAGTCGTTTGATGTAGATTATCTGGCTGGTACGCAAACCAACGGACCTTTGACAGACCAAAGGCGGAATCCACTTGGCACGCCTGCACCTACTACTATTACCAGCACAATAACCAACACGTCCCCAGTTGGCACTAATCCAGTTGTCAACACTACTTCTACGCAAACAGGTACATTAGTGAGTGCTGCCAAAAACATATTAGGGCTTGGCAATTTTGGGCTTGAGGGTGGCACTTTTGTCTATCAGTTTATGAATAATAATATTCGTGCAAGATTACAGTTACTTGCAGAAAATCACAGCATACAAACATTAAGCTCCCCAATTCTACTAGCCTCAAATAATAAACCTGCAAAGGTATTTGTAGGTGTGGAGCAGGTTATTACCACTGGTTTTGAAGCGATAGGTGCTAATGTAACTGCTGGGGCTACAACTGGTACGACAGTTGTAGCAACGAGTATTGTGCCTGTCACTGAAGTGAGAAATATTGGAAACACGTTGCAAATATTGCCTAAAATTAATGCTGACGGAACTGTAACGCTTGAGATACAACAGGATTCATCCTCCGTTATTATTGGAGGTGCAACGATTCCGCTACCTATAGGTGGGATTACGCAGTATTTCAACGTTGATACGGTAAAAACATCCAATCTTGAAGGCACTGTGGTTGCAAAAGATGGACTGACAGTAGCCATCGGCGGGTTAATCGACAGTAGCACTAGCAATAGCGTCCAAAAGGTTCCATTGCTTGGGGATATTCCCGTCTTGGGAAATCTGTTCCAACGCAAGGTGGAAAGCAAAAGTAAGCGTGAGCTGATTTTGCTAATCACGCCTCACATTATTATGGCTCCCGCTGATACCGAGAATGTGACGCAAGATGCTATGGAAACCATATCCGAGCAAGAATGGTAAGCTAAGAGTGGTGGTAAGCAAAGGTACCCAGTATTTGAGTGGGGTGAAAAAAAAGGTTGCCCTAAATTATTAGGACAACCTCTAAAAACTTGTGACTCTAGGGGAGGAAATCACAAGGGACTCAAAAAACTCACTTCATAAAAGT
>JBEBJQ010000097.1:0-13758 GCA_040079795.1 Methylococcales bacterium | reverse complement strand
CGCGCGCTATCGCGCACGTCGGATTGGCGCATTTCCCTTCGCCTACCGGGGACTAAAAAACATCACTTCGCTCACGCTCCGTTTCCATGTTTTTCAGCGTAAGTTGATTTATCTTTTAAAGGGCGCAAAAAGTCATACCAGACTTGCAGTGGCTGCAAGTTTGGTATGCAACTTTAGGTAGGGTTCAGAAAAATTTAGGGGGAGCTAAATTGTTAAGACACGCTGTGGATAGGTGCAGGCAATAGGTTGTTTTTAGCTGCTCAAGGCATTTACTCTTCTGCGCGGGTGGTGTCAATATTGTATTTTTTGAATTTATACCAGAGCGTACGTTCACTAATATTCAGGCTGCGTGCGGCTTTAGATTTGCTGCCTTTGGCATTTTTTAAGGCTGTGTTGATCATGCTGATTTCAAGGCTGGCAACACATTTTTCTAAATCTGTACCTTGTGTTTTTAGGGGTATTTCCGGTTGTGTTTCGTTGAAAATAAGTTCTTGCGGTAAATGTTCCTCATCAATTTTTACGCCCCGGCTCAAGACCACTGCGCGTTCCATGATGTTTTCCAACTCTCTGACATTGCCTGGCCAGTTATAGGCAGTCAATATTTCACAGGCAGCAGTTGATAGCTGCATCTCAGGGTAGCCCATCTGCCTACGGTATTTTTCGATAAAATTATTGGCCAATAATAAAATATCGTCTCCCCGATCCCGTAAAGACGGCAAGTTAATGTTAAACACATTAAGCCGGTAAAAAACGTCCTCCCTTAAACTGCCTTCTTTAACTGCGCAACGGGGATTCCGGTTAGTGGCGGTAATGATGCGGCTATCAATTTCGAAACTGCGGTTACTGCCTAAACGTTCGACGGTATTCTCCTGTAGCACCCGTAATAATTTTGCCTGCAGATCGGGGTGCATTTCAGTAATCTCATCCAGAAAAATAGTACCTTGATGGGCTAATTCAAATTTGCCTATACGGTCTTTGTCGGCACCGGTAAATGCGCCACGGGCATAGCCAAATAATTCGCTTTCCAGCATGTTGTCGGGAATCGCTGCACAATTGATGGGCACAAACAAACCACTTCGCCCGGAAAGTTTGTGAATGGCATTGGCAACTAATTCTTTACCTGTTCCGGTTTCTCCGGAAATAAAGACATTGGTTTTACTCGGGGCAACCTGTTTAATGAGGTCGTAGATTTCTTGCATGGCACTACTTTGTCCGACAATTTCGCTTGCATCAATGTTATCAAACTGATCACGCAGAAAATTATTTTCCTGTTTTAAGCGGCAGGTCTCAAGCGCATGGCTAACAACCATTTGTACTTGTTCAATATCCAACGGCCTGACAATAAAATCGAACGCACCTTGCTTCATGGCAGCAACTGCATTTTCCACCGTGCCATAGGCAGTGACGACAATGACCGGGATATCAATGTTTTCCTGCCGCAAGGCAGACAATAATTTTAAGCCATCCATTTTGGGCATGCGTAAATCGGTAATCAGTAAATCAACCGAATTAGCGCGAATTATTTCAAGGGCTTCAAGGCCGTCTGTTGCGGTTGATACCTGGAAGCCCAGTTTGTTTAAAATAATCTCCAGCATCCGGCGCCCATTTTTTTCATCATCGGCAATTACGATATGCGCGCTTTTTATCATGGAATTAGTCCTGGGTAATGGGTAATAGTAAAATGAAGCAGGCGCCGCCCAATTCGCTCTGTATTGCAGAGATTTTACCATGGTGTGCAGTGATAATTTGTTGGGTGACGGTTAGCCCCAAGCCTATGCCGTCTTCACGTTTGGTAAAGAAAGGGTCAAATAACCGGTGGTAATCTTCGTATGCGATACCGGGGCCATTATCGGCAATTTCAATGCTGATTTTTTGCCCGAAGGAAGTTGAACGGATGCTGATGATGCCGTTATCGGGTAAGATTTGAATCGCATTTAGCAGTAGATTTAAGAAGACCTGGGTCAGTAATTCGGCGTCGCACACAATGAAAGGATTTTGTGCCTGTAACTGTCGTTCAATGTGCAGCTGTTTTTTGTTGGCTTGCACGGCTAATAGCTCAATGGTATGGGTAATTAATTCATGAATATTGTGTTGCAGCATTTCCGGTGCTCTTGGCCGTGCGCATTCCAGCAAGGTTGTGATGAGTTTTTTGAGCCGGGCACTTTCTTCTAAAATGAACTGGGTCATTTCTTTGCCTTCGGGACTGAGTGCCTGCTCCCCTTGTAACCATTGGGCAGAGGTCGATAAAATGCCCAGCGGCGTGCGGACTTCATGCGCCATAATCGCGGCCATTTCACCGACTACCGCGAGTTTTGTCGCCTGAATGACATGTTGGCGGGATACCTCCAGTTCTTCTAACATGTCCCCAAAGGCCGCTTCTAATTCACGTACTTCAACGGTACCGCCTACTTGTGGAGGGGCTTGATGTTCAGAATCACGTACGTTACGCACCCATTCAGTTAAATTTTGCAAGGGTTTCGCAATCCGTCCTGATACCCAGTGGGAAGTTAAAAAAGCCAACAATAACGTTAAGATGATGACCACGCTGAACATTACCCACAGTGTGCGGATCGGTAAAAAGGCTTTGGCTGTGCTTTGTAATACCAGGATCGACCAGTTCATTTGTGCATAGCCCAGGTATCCTGTAGAGCTGGCATAGCCCACTAACACCGGTGAACTGCTAATAGGGCTGCCGTCATGGACAAATAAAGCCTTGCCGGTATCAGGCTTCCAGTTGGCAAAGGTGGTTTTTAGTAAGAACTGTGGCTGGCGCAGGGCTGAGGAGGCCGCTAAGGCCCGTCCTTCGCCATCTAATAAAACGATATAACGGTCGCCTGACGTCGAACTGCTGGCTTTGTCCAGTAAACGGAACAGTTGCTGCATATCAAATAAGCCATAGAGATAGCCAATCGTTTGGGATGAGTTTTTATCGCTCACCGGTGCGCGGATTACCAGACTGGCTTTGTCGTAGGGCGGAGAAAGTTGTAAGTCTTCTATAAAAACTTCACCGTTTGGAACTTCGGCTTTGACCCAGTTAGCGGTGGTGTAATGAATCCGGTCTAATAATTTGGGTGCGCTGGCTGCTATGACGCGTTGCTCGGCATCAACGTAAAATAAATTGCGGTACATGCCTTTGTAACCGGCACCCACTTCGGTTAAAAATTTTGACAGGTGTTTGTCGGTATCCTCGCCTTTGACGTTCTGAATGACCTCCAAATGACTCCAGGAGTGCACGTTTTGCAGGCGCTCAAACATTAACATGTCAACTTGTTCCATCAACATGGCGGCATCGCTGGTTAGATTCCGGCCAATTTCTTCCTGTAGGGTATTGCTGGAGCCAAAAAATGACAACGTCGTTAACGGCAGTGCAACGATGGTTAGCAATAGAAAGAATGAAATGAGTAAAATGCGCCGGATTTGCATTTGTATCGGAAATTAGGTTTTATTAAGGGTAGTGTGGGTCTTTCTGGAATTAAAAGCTTATTTTAAAGACAATTGGTAAATCAGGAAATTTTCAAATTCTTTTGCTATAACCGGTAATTTACTGAGTAAACGGTGGTCAGCATCGAGCATTTTTAATTCAATATGATACGTTTGGCAAAACCGCCAAGCATTTTCAGGGGGTACAATAGTATCCTGCCAACCGTGAATGACCAGGGTATGCGGAGCGGGAGGGCTGAAAGTTGTTTGTGCATAACCGGGTAAGTAAAATGCCGGCGCCAATAAAAACAAGCCGCTAGGTTTTAGCGTAGCAGCGGCAACGGTTGCTACGTAAGCGCCCATACTGGAACCGGCTAAAACGATTTCGGTAAAGCGGGATAAATCCACGGCTAACAATTGTTGCACGCGTGCATCAGGATTAAGGGTTGCACTGTAATCAGGGCTTTCAAACGCATAGCCATGCCGTTTGGCAACTTCCGCCAGGGCCAGGGTCTTTTCGCCCCAGGGACTGCTATCTTTACCGTGATTGTAAATAACTAATTTTTGCATAGGTAAACTTAAGCCTTAAAAGTCTGACAGTGCTTTGGGTGGCATAGCAGCGCGTAAGGCGTTTAAGACTGCAAAAATATCAATAATTTCTTGCGCAATCGCGCCGGAAACTGGACTTAGCAGGCCAAAACCGGCAAACGCCATGCCGATGACACTGAAAATCATTCCGCCTACCGCACTTTGTAAGGCAATTTTACGCATGCGGGCACCGATATGAAACAGCTCATCCACTTTTAACAGGGAACTGTCCATAATCACCGCATCTGCCGATTCACCGGTAATGTCACTGTTTTGTCCAAATGCAATGCCTATGGTCGCTGCGGTTAGGGCAGGAGCGTCATTAATGCCGTCGCCTAAAAAAACGGTTTTGGCGGCTTTGGTCTCATGCTTAACCAGCTGCAATTTTTGTTCGGGACTTTGACTAAAATAGACGTGTTTAATACCGACTTGGTCGGCCAGATAGCGGACCTCCGATTCCCGGTCGCCGGAAACCAACATGACTTTATTAAATAAATGATTGGGCCGTAAGTGATTAATAAAATTAGAACTGTCGCTACGTACTTCGTCCCGGAATTGCAAGGTTGCCGCATACTGATGGTCGATTAAGGCCACACATTCCAAACCACCGCTTATTGGCGGCAGGTCATCTTCCCGTATTGTTGGATTTTCGAGACATTTCTTGCGGCTGGTGATTTCAAGTAACCTGCCATCTACTTCCCCTTTCAGTCCGCCACCGGGTAACTCCTGAATGTTGCTGGCTGCCCGTAAAACACAGCCGGATTTTTCTGCGGCTTTGATAATTGCGCTGGCAAGTGGATGTTTCGAATACCGCTCCAGACTGGCGATTAAAGTTAAAACTTCTGGTTGATTATGGCTGGCACTGGGAATTAGTGCAGTCAAAGAGGGACGGCCATAAGTTAAGGTGCCGGTCTTATCGAAAATCGCTGTACGGCAGGCGCCAATGGTTTCAAGGATAGCCGGGTTTTTGATAATGATTTCGCGTTTGGCCGCCAGGGAAATGGAGCTGATAATGGTTACCGGAATGGCAATTAGGAGCGGGCAAGGGGTAGCGATCACTAACACCGCCAGAAAGCGCATGACATCACCGCTTAATAGCCAAGCTGTAATCGCTATTCCGACCGCAAGCGGGGTGTATAAAGCCCCCAGTTGATCGCCGAGTCGCCGGATATTCGGCCGATATTGCTCCGAAGAACGCATGACTTCCATGATTTTGGCATAGCGGGAATCCAACGCCTGCTTGTCGGCGCGTAAGGTGAGGGCGGTTGTGCCGTTAATAGCCCCTGACAGTACCGGTGAACCGGTGGTTTTGGCCATCAAATACGGCTCACCGGTCAGATAGGATTCATCCATCGCGCCAGAACCTTCCAGCACCGTTCCGTCCACGGGACAGATTTCGTGAGGTAGCAGCACTAACGTGTCGCCGATCAGGACTTGTTCTGACTTGATGTCTGTCAGGGTTGTACCGGTTTTTTTATGCGCAACGGCGGGCATACGCTTAGCCAGCGCTTCCAGTACTGATGACGCTTTACGCACCGCATAAGCTTCGAGTACTGCGCCACCTGACAGCATTAAGACCACCAGACTGCCTGCGAGGTATTCATGCAATAGCACGGCCGTTACAATGGATACACCTGCCAGCAAATCCGCCCCGAAATCTCCGTGTAAAAGTTTAAAGCCGAGCTGATAGAGCAGCGGCATCCCCCCCAGGATCAACACGGACAGTAACGGTAACTCTATTACAGCAAATGGGATTAAAACCTGCCCGGAATAAATTTCGCTAACTGTAGAGTTTAGTGCAGTTTGTAATGAAAACGTATAAACCGCATGTCCACTTTGCAAACCATAACGTAGCAGTAAATACAGGGCAATGCCAATAATGCTGATGAAGGCAATGCCCTGCGCCGATTTTAAGCCGCCTGGGGTTACTTGCGGATTAGGCATTATTGATCGGATTGGGTCGGCGTTTTTTTAAAGCCATGCACCATTGCCCTGGCCAGATTTTCACGATGAATCCAGCTTTCAATCGCTACTCCGATGATATGTACAACCACGAGTAAGAGCGTGAAGTTGGCGAAAAACTCGTGGATTTCTTCCCAAAATTCTTCATGTGCATTGCCGATCGTTGCCAAGGGTCCTGCTGCCTGATCGGCACCGTAAACAGCGAAACCGGTCAATGAAGTGAATAACAAGCTGAGCAAGAGCAGGACAATCATCGCGGCACCAGCTGGGTTGTGACCGATATAACGCCTGGCTGAATGCTTAATCAGATCTTTAATATAAGCAATTGATTTGGCGGGCGTACAAAGAAAGTTGGAGAAACGCGCGTATTCATTACCCATAAATCCCCAAATAATGCGGAACAGGAGCAAGCCAAACACTAAATAGCCGGCTAACACATGTAAGTCCAACAGCTCATCTTCTGTGAAATAAGCGGTAAAAAATCCTGCGACTAGCAGCCAATGAAAAAGCCTGAGCGGTAAATCCCAAACTTTGATTAAATGGGGTGCGTTCATGGAATCGACTCCGTTTTGATTTTAAGACTAATGGTTGGATGGTTCTGCTAAATACGGACAACATAACTGTAATGTTGCGTTTAACTTCAGGTTCTTGTTTGGCTCACCTAAAGGTTTAACCAGTTTTGAGGTTTTAAGTAGGTGTTATACAGCAATGCTTCCGGGCTGTCTGCTTCAGGTTTCCAATTATATTTCCAGTGCGCCACCGGGGGCATAGACATCAAAATGGACTCGGTTCTACCCCCCGATTGCAAGCCAAAATGCGTGCCGCGATCAAACACTAAATTGAATTCAACATAACGGCCGCGACGGTATAGCTGAAACTCACGCTCGCGTTCGGTGTAGGCGGTATTTTTGCGTTTTTGTACAATCGGGAGATAGGCTTTGGTGTAATGGTTGCCGACGCTTTGCATAAATGCAAACGATTTTTCAAAGCCCCATTCATTAAGGTCATCAAAAAATAACCCGCCCACACCGCGGGTTTCTTCACGGTGTTTTAGATAAAAATATTCATCACACCATTTTTTATACAGTGGATAAATGTTATCCCCAAAAGGTTGGCAAGCCGCTAGGGCTGTTTGATGCCAGTGGATAACGTCTTCTTTAAACGGATAAAACGGCGTTAAGTCAAAGCCACCACCAAACCACCAAATCGTCGGCTCACCCGCTTTTTTAGCAATTAAAAACCGTACATTGGCGTGTGAAGCCGGTACGTAAGGATTTTTCGGGTGGATAACCAGCGACACACCCATTGCTTCAAATTCACGGTTCGCCAATTCAGGCCGTTTAGCGGTTGCAGAAGGTGGCAAACTAAAACCTGAGACATGCGAAAAATTTACCCCGCCTTGTTCAAATACTTGGCCATTAGTCAGTACCCGCGTACGCCCGCCGCCGCCTTCAGGCCGTTCCCAGAGGTCCTCAAAAAAGCGGACTTCCGGCTCTTCAGCTTCCAGGCTTGAGCAAATTTGATTCTGTAAATTAAGCAGATAGCTTTTAACGTGGGCGATATCATCATTATTCATGCGTAACCTAGTGTTCATGTCATTAAGGATAGGCAAGCAATTTAGCAGCTTTTAGGGTAGGGCAGCAAATGAATTTAAACGGTGATTCTTTTCAATATTGCTGGAAATTACATAAACTCATTCAAAATATGGGGTGTTGAAATTGTTGTTCGCAAGGTTCTCCGTCATTGTCGCCATCCATTTTCGTACCGGGACAATTTCGAAGGCAACGGGCTCATCCGTAATTATTATTTTTATCAATGGCTTGTGATCTTTTTCAAGATCAAATTCTGCAACGTGTTCAAAACTCAAGCTATGTTCGCGGATGTTCCTGACGCTTTTGACCCTGTCAAAGTCGATTTTCATTGATTGTAGTAACAAATAAATAATAATCAACCGCTGTTAAAAATCTAAAGAGAAAATATGCAATGGTTGCAAAAACGCCAGGCGGCAAGGTTTTGTATATCAGCTTGATGTGATGTATGCGCTTGTAAAAGTCAAGTTTCCCAATTTCTTCAGCCATTGCTATATTTTGGGTTGAGGTAGGATTTCAAACTTCTCAAACGTCTTATGTAGGGCAACGGTAAATTCTTACCGGATTAAAATTAAGCGTCTGGAGTTGTTATGAAAATCCGCCCCTTTTGGGTATTGATCCATCGTTATGCCGGTTTGGCAATGACGGCGTTTTTAATTATCGTTGGGCTAACTGGTAGTCTGTTGGCTTTTTATGCTGAGTTGGAGCATGCCATTAATCCGCAATTGCAAGTGGAAGCGAATGGCCGTAAGCCACTTGATCCGGGCACTTTGTTAGCGCATGCCGAACGGTTGGCGCCGCAGGCGGAAGTGCAATCGCTGTGGTTTAACCCGGAGGCCACGCAGGTGTCGGTTGCGCCGCGCAAAGACCCTTCAACCGGTGAACTTGCTGCGCTGGATTTCGATCAGCTATTTTTGAATCCTTATACCGGCGAGGAGTTAGGTCGACGTAGCTGGGGCGTTATTTCGCAGGGGTTGATTAATTTGATGCCGTTTATTTACAAATTGCATTTTGCTTTGGCGTTGGATGAGCTGGGTGGTTGGATTTTGGGGGTCACCGCGCTGGTGTGGACGCTGGATTGTTTTGTTGGGTTTTATCTCACCCTGCCGATGGCGAAAAGGCAACTGCCTGAAGCAGAAGTATTGAAGGTGGCGCCAACGGTTATCAGCCCTCGCTTTTCTATGCGACGGTCGTTCTGGCAACGTTGGCGTCCTGCCTGGTTGATTAAATGGCGAGGTTCGCCTTACCGTATTAATGTCGATTTGCACCGCGCCGGTGGCTTATGGTTGTGGCTGGTTTTGTTAGTCTTTGCCTGGTCCAGCGTGTATATGAATCTGGGCGATACTGTGTATAAATCCGTAATGCAAACGGTAAGTGATTTTCACCAGCCCTGGACGGAGTTTGCTGATTTAGGGCAGCCATTAGAAAATCCGGCCATTGGATGGCAGGAGGCTTATCGGCTTGGAAATGCAGCCATGAGCCGTGCTGCAACAGAACAGGGCTTTAAAATTGAAGCACCCGCCGGGATGTGGCTTAACCGGGCGAAAGGGTTTTATGTTTATGAAGTTCGCAGTAGCGCCGATATTCAGGATCGTATGGGACAGACCAGAGTCGTCATTGATGCCAATAGCGGGGCGCAAAAAATGTTGCTGCTGCCCAGTGGCCAGTACAACGGTAATACCATCACCACTTGGCTGGTGGCACTACATACGGCGAATGTATTTGGTATGCCCTACCGCATTTTTGTGTGCGTGCTGGGTTTGGCGATTGTGATGCTGTCAGTAACCGGGTTAGTAATCTGGTTAAAAAAGCGGCGGGCAAGGAAGTATCGCCAAATCAGTAAAGTCTGAATATTAAACTATTGATTTTTAGAAATTCTAAAAAAATGCGACCAGGAATCCAGTCGCATTATGAGGAAGGATAGTAGACCCAAGTTTCCTTAAGTTAAGGACGCATACAAGAGTCAGAACGCAGTCTATCAATAATAATTTTGTTTGAGAATGTGACAAATTGTCGCAGGTCATTAGGCTAGGTGATTGAAAATATACATAATTGCATATCTTAAATTAAACTATGTTAAATAACATAAATTATCCGTGTGGTATAGCTTATTTTTCAGCTAAAAATAGGGGTGCTAATTCATCAGGAATTTTTGCTTTGGCTATAGGAATATTTATTTTTATTTAAAATTAATAGTATAAAAAAATTTTAACTCTTGAGATAGACAGCAATCAGGGCATTTTATCTATGGCAAGAATTTTGCCTTATAAAAGCTAAGTTACTTGTGATTGATTATCCCGGAGTTTAAAAAGTTGACTGCAATTGCGCTTAATGTAAATCAGATTACCCAGTTATTTCATGCGCATCATGCAGCTATTGTGGCATTTTTGGCGAAACGGGGCTGTTGCCCTGAAACTGCCCAAGATTTAGGCCAGGAAACTTATTTACGCTTGCTGTCCAAAGCAGAAATAAGCCATGACGATAACCTTAAAGCGTATCTTTTTCGTATTGCCGAGCGC
This sequence comes from Methylococcales bacterium, assembly GCA_040079795.1. GTDB lineage: Bacteria > Pseudomonadota > Gammaproteobacteria > Methylococcales > Methylomonadaceae > SXIZ01. Next base: position 3,680 of record JBEBJQ010000097.1, on the reverse strand, counting down.
TTAGCTGTTGATTATTTAAGGAAAAGTCGGCAGGTTAAAAATAATAGCGTTGCTTTAAATGATGAATTGCCCTGCCCAAAATTATTACCTGATGAGCTTGCCGAAATTCGTCAGCAGTGTGAACAGTTGATCTATGCAATTGAGCTATTGCCGGAAAAAATTCGTAGGGTATTTTTGTTGCGTAAAATAGATGAATTAAGTTACGCTGAAATTGCCCTGCGTTTGGGCATTTCTGAAAAAACCGTGCAACGTCATTTAGTCAACGGGATGTTGCATTGTCATCAATTTATGCAACATGAGTAAAACCCGCGTTTCTAAAATGTCCTCAGTTTCCGCCGCCTACAGCCAGCAGCAACTGCAAAAAGCCATTGAGTGGTTTGTGCAGCTCCAGGATGAAGCGTGTGCTGCTGGGCAGCAGGCAGGTTTTGAGCAATGGTTGGCAAAACACCCAAACCATATTGCCGCTTATGCGGAAGCTGAACGTATTTGGCAGGGTTTAGATACCATAAAAACACTGGCACTGCTTGGATTAACTGAAGCCAGGGCTGTCAAACCGAAGACCTGGCGTCGTTCTGCATCCGCGACAGGGTTATCGTTGCTACTGGGGGTTTTACTGACCGGGGCTTATCTGGAATACAGCGCCGAAACCATTCATTATGCAACCCGTATGGGAGAGCGCCGCAGTATTGAACTGGCAGATCATTCACAGTTGGCGTTAAACACTAACACTCAAGTCGCGATAAAAATTTCGTCGCTCGGCCGAGAAGTGACTTTAACCCAGGGTGAAGCGCTATTTACAGTGCAGCATGAGCGCTTACGTTCCTTTACGGTAAAGGTTGGGGCGCTACAAATTCGGGATATCGGCACCCGCTTTAATGTCAAGCTGCAACCCGAAGGGACAACTATTGCCGTGTTGGAAGGGGAAGTTGAACTGAATGATGCGCATCGGGTAAAGCATAAAACTCTAGCCGCAGGTCGGCAGGTTGTTTACCAAACCAACAGCGGTTTAGTGCAGGATAAAGCGCTGGAAACGGATAAAGTGACCGCCTGGCAGAATAGCCATTTAATTTTTAAACGTAGTCCGTTAAGTGAGGTGGCTGCTGAATTAGAACGCTATCATCCCGTGAATTTTGTATTTGCCGATCCGGCATTAGCCAATGAAACCATCAGCGGTACATTTAATTCAGGGGATCTAAAACCCTTTTTACACGCCCTTGAAAGCATCTTACCGATTAAGGCCAAACGTAAGGGGCAGCAGATTGTGCTGCTGAGAGCGCATTAGGCAAGGACACCATTTTCAAGCTGTCCGATTAAATGTTTAACTTCTCAACCGGTTTCTATTGGTGCCATTTGTAAGGGTGTGCGTCCAACAGCGAGTAACCTGTATGAAGTGCAACGTAATACGGGACATCGAAGCCACGACCTCCCCGATTCCGCAAGCTCCATCCGCGCTACTCTACAGACTTCGTTGTATGGCGTATTGCCTTGCGGCGGATACGCCATAAAGTGTTATACAGCAAGGGCTTGTTTTCTGCAGGTAATACCAAACAATCCGAGCACGCCAGTGCCGAACATCCAAATGGCGGCAGGGACAGGGACTGCACTCGGTGCCAGGCTAAATGAACCGATTATGGCATTAGGGTTTCCAGGGTTTGCGATGTAAGTTCCCCAACCACGTGGACCAAATGCCCATAATAGATCTCCATTCAGCTGTAATTCGCCGTTACTGTTCAAGGATTCGGAGACATTGCCCAATTTGAACAACCCTAAGTAATCGAAACCAACATCATAACTGCGAACAATCCACTCGCCCCCAGTTTTTATCAGGCTAAGGTCATAGGCGGCAAGATATGGGGTACCAGGCGTAAACTCAGTTCCATTAAAGGCTCGCAACCGTAAAGCACCGTTAAGGCCTATCTGGGTTCCAGCAGCAGCAGAAGTATTACTGGCATCCATGGTGGTCGCCTGTAAAGACCGGTTGGTACTGGCTGTATATTGCGTAGTGGTATTAGTGTTGACCGGAAATAACAGTGCGGTGTTTCCGAATATTGAAAGATCTGCCCCACCAGGGGTAGCACCATCAATTGCAAGTGTGCTGTCACTGGCCCCCCAATGGGTTTGGAAGATCCATGCACCAGGACCAGCAAGCCCTGTTATGGCGGGGTTGTTGATCGTAATGGTAGCGTTGCCGGTAACCAGCGCAGCACTGGCAGTTGCAGATGCCAATAAGCCAGTTAGTGCGCCCAATGCAATCGCGCCAGTTGCCAATAATTTAAAGCTGTCATTTTTAATACCCATCACTATTTCCTATTTAAGTACGGTTAAAATAAATCGCCAAGGGGCTATGCTCTTTCGAGTACAGGGAGTCCCTTTAGGGGAATCACCCAAAAGAACCAAATTACCCGATATTGCCCTGGCGTCTTAAGCCCAGCAATCCCAATAAACCACTACCTAGCAACCAGACGGCAGCGGGTACCGGCACTACGGCAACATCGCCGGTGCGCACCGCCCATGCTAAGTATTCTTTATCTTTAGTGTTGTCGTACTGGATGCCAGTAACGGTACTGAAGTACCAGGCGAAATTAGGATCAGCTGCCGACTCGGTACCTGACCAGTACGCATAGTTTAGGGTGCTGTCTCTGAAGCGGAACAGGCCGTAGTTGGCATTGTGCGTGCTGCTAAGTGTATGCCCCGCTAAGCCGCCCAGTTCATGGTAAAACAAGTGCCCCATTTCACTGCTGGTTTGGTTGTAACCATAACTTGAATTGGCATCCGGGGTAGTCGGCAAGCGCCAATCGCTGTAGCCGCCATAACTTAAATCAGTAGCCCAGGCATTGGCTTGATCCCAGGTCATGAAATAACTTATATCAGTATTCTGTATCCAGGTGAGGTTAAGGTCCTGGTCATAAATCATGCCATTGCCACGGTCAATCAGGTTGGCTTCAGCCGCCCCGCTTAAGGCGAGTAACACTAAAGCTAGGTGTTGGAATTTCATCAGATGCCCCCTCAAAAAATGGGTGTAAATTTAGATTTTTTGCAGATTATTTTGCTTTTGTTTAGGCGTAAATGGCAGGGGCTGTGTTGCCGCGCCGCCTTAAGCCCAGCAACCCCAATAAACCGCTGCCGAGCAACCAGACGGCAGGTGGCACCGGCACTACGGCAACATCGCCGGGCCGCACAGCCCATGCATACAACTGCTCGGGCTTATTGTGGAGGAACTGGGAGCCATCTAAGGTATTGAACGCCCAAGCGTAATCGGGACGGGCCGCATACTCCGTACCTGACTAGTACGCAGCGTCATGGATGTTGCTGAACAGGTGGTAGTTGTCGCCGTATTCGTCGTGCAGAGTGGTGATGGGAATTCCCGACGATCCGTACAGCCCGTAATAAAACATGTATCCCAGTTCGCTGCCGGTTTGGTTGAAGCCATAACTTGAATCAGGGTATGGGGTGGTGGGCAGGCGCCAATCGCTGTAGCCACCGTAAGTTAAGTCTGCAGCCCAAGTGGTGGCTGTTTGCCAGTCCATTAGCCCATCGGCATCATAGCCTGAAGTTTGAGCATAATTGGCATCCGCCAACCAGGTGATGTTAAGGTCCTGGTCGTAAATCATGCCATTGCCACGGTCAATCAGGCTGGCTTCAGCCACGCCGCTCAAGGCGAATAACAGTAAAGGTAGGTG
>JBEBJQ010000178.1:0-2438 GCA_040079795.1 Methylococcales bacterium | reverse complement strand
GGCAGCTATTTCGCTCCGCGTTTCTTTTGGACTTGGCCTCGGTGCCTAAATTGCCTAACAGCAATACCAACATAACGAAAACTCCAGATCTGGTTACCAAAACTTATCACTATATGGCCAAAGCGGTCAGCACGTTTGAGCAAAGCGGGTTATTTAATAAATTTAATTCCAAGTTCGATTATGTCCTCGCCGGAAAAACTAAATTCACTCCGACTGAATTAAAAGGCCTCAAACTTTTTAATGACGAAGCCAAAGGCAACTGTGCGGCTTGTCATATCAGCAAACCGGAGCGCAATGAAAACGGGAGTATTATTCCGCCATTATTTACCGACTTTACTTACGACAACATCGGCCTACCCAGAAACGTGCTGATTCCGGGTAATCCCAACCCCAATTTAGGCTTGGGGGGAAGGCCGGACATCGTCAAATTCGGGGCTGCTGGCTTTGAATTGGGCAAACACAAAGTAATGTCGCTCAGGAATATCGCCATTACGCCGCCTTACGGGCATAATGGTATTTTCTCAACACTTGAGCAAATCACCCACTTTTACAACACGCGCGATACATTAGGCTGGGTGCCGGATAACCGTTCAGCGGGATTCGGTAAAACCGGATGGCCGAAACCCGAAGTTCCGAGCAATATCAATCATAGCGAATTGGGTAATCTGCGGCTGACCGCAGTTGAAGAAAATGCGATTGTGGCGTTTATGAAAACCTTAACTGACGATTATCCAAAATGGGGCAAGGATCCGAAAGTGCCTCCAAGTACACCTGCCCCATTTACATTAGGGGTTAAGGTTCCCAAGTTTTGAAACTGGGGGCTGGCAAGGAAAGCTATTTGTCCATATTAACTAATATTAATAAGGAGCAAAGACGTGAAAAATTGTTTAACTGAAAACACTCCATTTTGTTAACATATTTTGCTTTTTCAATGACTTTTAAAAAAGTGGGCAAATTAAATCAAAACACTATTATGAGTACAGACCGTAAATCTATTGTTTTACTGTTTTTTTTGATACTGCTCACGGTTGCCACCCCTAGCATCGCCAAAATTTTTTACAGCAAAAATGAGGCAATGATCCTTGCTTTCGGCGACAAAGCTCAAGTCGAGACCTTATCGCTTTTCCCCGATGACCCGCAAATCGAAAAGATTCAGCAGATGTCTAAGGTCAAATTGGAATCAGGGATGTTTAGTTTTTATGTCGGCAAAGACAATGGAAAAATACTGGGTTATGCAGCCATTGAAAGCACTACTGTACGCACCAAGCCGGAAACACTGATGATTGTACTAACGCCAGAAGGTGAATTAAAAAGCGTAACAACCCTGGCTTTTCATGAACCTCCCGAATATCAACCGCCGGAAAGCTGGTTTAACCAGCTATTGAAGAAACCGTTGGCAGAGATTGATTTTGGCAAAGGCATCCAGGGTATTAGTGGTGCCACTTTAAGCACCCGTGCGAATATCAATAGCGTCCGTAAAGTGCTGGCCGTATATCAAGTTATGTTAAAGCCAAAATAACCCCGATGCGCTACTTTGTCACCGGAGAGCAACACCGGAAATCTTTGCTAAATGCCTTGGTGCTTATGTTTTTAGGGTATGTCGCGTTGCTGTGGCTAAGCAATGGCCTCATGTATTTTCATCACATGGATCTGACCGCAAAGTCGGTTATTGCTTACTACTTAGGCTCTGAAGAACAATTCACCCAAGCGAGAAGTTATCAGGGAATGCTAGAAGTTTCGCATTTTCATTTGTTCTCTATGGGTATGCTGGTTGTTACATTAACCCATTTAATGTTGATGACGAGTTTTTCCACACGGTTAAAAATCTGGTTAAGCGGTTTAACCTACATGTCGGCACTTGCCGATGAAGCGGGTGGCTGGTTGGTGAGGTTTGTGCACCCTTTATTTGCTTATTTCAAGATAGCCTCATTTTTGTTATTGGAGATTTCCTTGCTGGCGTTAATTGCCGTAGTCGCCATCGCCCTTATCCGTGCAAGAAGGGACTTCAATCAGGTTGAGTCAAATTAGTTTTCACCTAATGGTAGATTGTCCGATATATCTTCAGAATTTGAAAAGACTCCTAAACTTGCGGCCTTTAGTGTTAGATCGTGCCTACGCGTTACAACAAAGCCTTGACTTTAATGTTGCCTAAAGTATCATTGCGGTTCCATTTGTTACTAATTCAAAGTAGCAATTTCTAAAATATAAACATAGGTAGGATAGACATGGGGTTCATCTTAGATTTAACTGAAACATTAAAAACACCAGCCGGTGTAATTGGCCTTATTGTGGTAATTGGTGCGGTCGTTATGCTGTTGAAATGGGTATTTGCTCCACACCCAGACGACGAACAATAAGCAAAGTCTTCTTTTTGTTTTAAAAGCCGCTAGCGATTCTTTTGAGTCTTAGCGGCTTTGGTTTGTTTGGTGTTTCTTATT
>JBEBJQ010000096.1:0-14007 GCA_040079795.1 Methylococcales bacterium | reverse complement strand
TTGCGTGATGGTTCAAACGGAATTTGTCTTGCTTGGGGGGTGGGGCGCAGCGCCCCACCCCACCTAAAAACTGATCCCAATTTAGACCAGCCTACTGGATTGGTAAGCAATAACGGGCTATCACGAAGACATTACGTGATGGTTCATACGGAATTTATCTTGCTTTGGGAGGTGGGGCGCTGCGCCCCACCTAAAATTCAATTTAACGAGAGGTAAAACAATGGCAAAAGGTAATACGATAATTAAAGATATGACCCAAACAAAATTCGCACCCTCATTTCCAGACCAGCCAGGAGGTCTCCGTAACACAACCACCATGACCATCCAGACAAACCATGCCAGTAAAATTGTAAATGGCCGCCCATCAGGGGAAGACAGCCATAGCATCGTTGGCCTACTTGAATTTGGGCACCGGATGAAACAGATCTGGTTTTCTGCTGAGGCAAATGACCCTTATGCCGACTGGTTTTTATTGCAAATTGAAGAAGAAATCCAGAAAGTCAAAAAAGATATTGCCGAAAAGCAACAGCAACTGAAGGGCCTTATTGCAGGGATGGAAGGTTTTAACATCAACATGGCTGAATCTAACCAACCCATTCAAATTGAATTGTCCTTTAAAACGCCTTATGGCTACATCGGTGCTTATCTGGTTCATGATTTTGATGTCCTGATTAGGATGATATTCACTGCCAGGCATATTGGTTTACTGGACAATACCGCTGCACGGAGCCTTATTCTGGGGGCAGGCACAGGAATCAGGCGCTTATTTAAATTAGCACTCCGCTGGAAATTCACCGGTGTCAGCCGTGATGATTTGAAAGCGGATAACCTGAATGCCCAAAGGGCATTTGAGGAATTTGGTGCTTGCCCTGAGGACATATTATCTAAAAAAAAACGCGCGAAAGTATCCCCGAAAATCAGGAAAAGGCAGGTATTAGCCGCATCAAATGATGACAGCCTCAATAACCCAGCCGAAGTGACAGAAAGTGACGATGAAACAGCAGTAGCCGCAGTCGGGTGAGCATGATGAAACTAAATCCGCCACCTAATATTGATAGGGATGCTTTGCGGCTGTTTTGTGATTAATAAAAAACCAGTTTTCATCCCACCAAAAAAGGGGATGGAAGCATTTATGCCCATAAAAAACGTGGGGGTCACACAAAACCCCCGAAAAAGTTTTATCTGGGTATAAATCTTCCCCCTCCAACCTAAAAAAACGCTGAATTTAAGGCTTGGGCACAATGCCCACCCACCTAAATTCGGCGTTTTTTTGATCAAAGCTTGCCCCTTACCACACTGGTGATGGCTGGCAAGCAAAACCAACCGTAAATCCAATCCAATAGCATCCCAGCGGACTGTCCAGAAGCTGCGGTGGCATAACGCCGCCTGCATTTTGCTTAAGCCAGCCCAGACAAGCAGGGGCTAATCAGCCCCAGCATACGCACGCTGAAATTCAGGGAATGCCTCGAACCGGAGTCGGAAGAGGCGTGAATTTTAGTCCTGAGTAGCACGATTGCTACCGGTGTTTTCCCGAAGCTTAGCGTAGGGAAAATACAATCGGGCAATGTTGGTGCGTAGAGTCGATTGTAGCGATGCTCAGACCCTTTACTGGGTCGAAGCGATACTGGTACAGGACGGCTCAGGCTTGCGTAGCAATTTAAATGGTCGTTCAATTTTTGGGGATTTTAGTTTCTGGACGAAACTCGCTCAAAATCTTGTCTCAAAAAGAACGACTCGCTTGTGGCACTGGCAGGGTAATATGCCGCTTATCCGGGGATAAGCGTTACATATTATCGTTGCGTGCAAAGCGTAACAAAAGGCAGCAAAAATCTTTGATTTTTTGATGCGCGCAATTCGTTGCGCCCGTATGCCAGGGACTACGGCATCCGCCCCCGCTGTGTAAGTATTGTCATACTTACACAGCGGGGGCGAATAACTGCAATTTTTTGCACCAACACTGCGGTTTACAAAAGCATCAAATTTAGCCAAAAAACCACCAAAACGAAGCGGAAGCGGAGGGCGGTTTTTTAACCACCCCGGCGCAGGATATTTTTAAAATGCGTATTGTTGGCGATCCAATACGCATTTTAAAAATATCCTGCGCCTCTAAGGAGGACGGCTTATACCCAGGAAAAAACTTTTTCGGGGGTTTTGGGTAACCCCCACGTTTTTTTCTGGGCATAAGCCTGGACTTTTTAGACAATGTACTGCGAACAGCGTGAGCAGTGTTTTTTTACAGGGGCAACTTAAGCCAAGCTGCCTTCATATCCAAACGCTGGCTGCTTCGCTGCCGACTTTATGGCGGATATACGGCCTACAAAGCAATGGATAGGTGGGGGGATTCGGGTTGATGCCCAGGGGCATGCCTGGAAACACGCTGTTATACCCCCCCACAGTCTAATGGGGGCGCTTTGCGCCAGCCTTTGGGCTGGTTGGATGCCCGATGGGCAGAAGCTATTTTCGTTTGCAAAATCCCTATACACCTTGACGTTACCGGAATAGGGCAGGGCAAAGCGGAATAGCGGGTATTTTTTTGGGGCCCCATATTGACCTTGGTCAACTGCTTTGCTAACCTGAAGCCAGCCGAAAAGAATTTAACGTGGTTACTGCGGACAGTAACGCCCTTTGCTATCTTCCTGCAATCAGGATAGCCGACCTTGGTGAGGGTCGTGCAGGGATTGGTACAGTCTGTGTACATTCCACCGGATAACCGTACGGTTATCTTTTAGTCCATTTATTTTTATTTTATAGAGGAGGTTAATTACTTTAAAACTGGTGAATTAAGCAAGTCGCAGTAAAAGGAAATTCAGTCATATCCTAAGACCAGCAATGGTTTTTAAATTGGCGAGTCGGTGTGCGGGAAGCTGCGTATCGCGGGATTTTTTTTATAAAATCCTCGGTCCTAGACCGAAAGCTCTAACGGAAGTGCCGATTTACCTCAAGTATTCATCAATTACACTGGCCCGGAAATGCCCCATTTCTTGGCTCACCACCAACTTCGCCTCCTCAAAACTATAGTAAGCCCTTTGTAGGCTTATTACACGTAATTGCGCGTAAGTATGCCGTAATCCATGTGCGCCGGTAGTCCAATTTAAGGCACGTATTGAGGCCTCCCTAAAACTTACTGACCAACGTAGCCCCCCGCCGATTGCATAGTATTGCTGGTATTTTACTCCCCGGTCGTAGACTGTGGCGGGGATATCCAGCCGGTTGGCTTCCAGTTGGTCAGCTAGGGCAATTGGGATCATCACTTCCCGGCACAGGCCACCTTTTCCTTCGACGGTATACAAAACGCCTTCAAGCCCTTTGAAGCGGTCTTTCCGGTAATTTCTGTGGGTATCGGCGGGACGTTCAGCAGCAAGCCTTAATGTCAGCAGCTCTTGGGCCCTTAGCCCGGCGCTGGCGGCAATGGCCGTTGCCAGCGCCTGCTTTTCGGTTTGCCTCGCCGCAACCATATCAATGTGCCTCGGGATATAGGCCCGGCTTTGCTTGATCGTGGCCAGTTCGGATTTGATGCTTTCCAGTTTGACGCCCAAATAGGCACTGATGGCTTGCCGGTCAAGGTCCAGGGTTTTTTGCCTGACCAATTCGGACCGTTCGTGCAAATAGAGTAGCGCCGTTTCTTTGCTTGCACCTTTTAGGTCGCCGTGTTTGTTGCTTTGTATCCATTCCACAAAACCGGTTAACGCCTGCTCATAACCCCGTTCCGTGCCTTTGCTGTGGATTTGGCCGCTGTTGTCATTACCGTGCCTGGCTGTGCCATGCGCAGCCAGTTTCCTTACGGCGTAAGCCGCCTGCTTTTCCGGGGAACGGAAACTGACTTTAGGGTTAGGGGGTTTTTTGCTCATTTTTGAAAAAGCGCATAACGGTGGTTTTGCTGGTAGGGCAGGCTTTTCGGGTCTTTAGCCAGTACGCTATGTCAGCATAGCTGGCGCCTTTTTTGCGTAATTTAAGTACCTCACCACGGTATTTATTGAGCTTGCTGTAATGTAATAGCTTGGTTTTTTGCATGCCGCCCCTTTCTGCTTTTACCGCGGCAAGCTCTTTATCCCAATCGAATTCTTGTTCACTCATTGATAACATCTCCCGGTTTACTGTTTTTCGTAGTCTGCTAAAAAACTATTAGAAAAACAACCGTAAACCTTACATCCAAAATCGCAGGTTTTTGATGGGGGAGGGTGGTATTGCCGTTAGTTTGGTTTTTAGCCAAGGCACAAATAAACCTGCGATTTTGGATGTAAGGTTTACGCTAGTAATTTTTTTTAGGGCTGGTATTGTTCACCCACACTTTGAAAGTTTTCCGTAAACAAGGATTTCTCATGCCAGGCTTATTTCTACAAAAATCCCTCGGGTAGATTGTGGACAGTTCATTACTTCATAAACTTCCGGGGTTATTTAAGAAATCCCCTAAAGTAGTGATAGTACCTTCCGGTTTGGTTGCACCGGACGGGGATTATTGGCCTATGTTAAGTGCTGTAGAACTGCTTAAGCCGCATGCGTTGTTATTGGCCCAGGTTAATGAATTGGCGGGGCTGTCAGCGGCGGCGTTCCAAAGCTTTTACCAACCGGCGCTTAATGTTTTCGCCCGGTTTGTACAGCAATTACCGGCATCCCAACGGCACCACCATGCAGATAAAGGGGGCTTAATCACACACACCTTGGAAGTGTGTGTGTTAGCCCTGAAAATCCGGCGCTCCTATTTGCTTTCAGCCCAAGCGGGTGCCGAAGAAATTGCAAAAAAACAGGACTTGTGGACTTATGCGGTGTTTTTGGCGGCGCTTTTTCATGACCTTGCCAAACCGGCCGCTTACCAACGGGTCGAGATTTTTTCAACGCCGGGGGGAGGGCCGGTTTGGTGGGAGCCCTATGCGGGTTTTATAGATGAACAGGGGAGTTATTACCGGGCTACTTTTAAACCTGGCAATGTGCATCTCCGCCATGAAAAAATGACGCCGTTGCTGGTTCCCAGAATTACCCCAATCCAGGGCATGCAATGGTTAAGCAGCGACCCTATGATTTTTGCGCACTGGTTGGCAACTATTACAGGGGATTACCCAAATGCCGGGGCTATAGGGGCCATTATTTCGCAAGCGGATGTGCAATCGGTGTCCACTAATTTTGGCGGTGCGGCCCCTATGGCGGCAATGGCCAAACCGGCCCCACCGGCTGACAAAAAAACCAACCTCGCCCCAATGCCAGATGTTTTTGAAGGTGATGGCTTGGAGGAAAGGATGGGTTTGGATGATGCCGTCACAACGCTGGATGAGTTTGACCCGCTTCCATCCGATGATGAGATTGCTATGGATGAAAACCCATTGGGTGATTGCATATCCCCCATATTAGGCACCCCCAACCTTAAAATTCAAACCTTGGAACGGCCGGAGGCTGAAATAAACCCGGAAAGGGAACCTGCGGTTTTGGGGGGCCTTATGAAAAATAATCCGCCCTTGGAATTTAAGCGCCCCGATACCACACCAGCGCGGCAGCGCACCAAAAAGGCAAAAGCAGCCAGAGATAATGCCCCAGATCCTGCCAATGATTTCATTGCCTGGCTACGGTTAGGAATCCAGCAAAAGTCCATCCTGGTCAATAATGCAAAAGCGCCACTGCACGTAGTTGCAGAAGGGGTGTTTTTAGCGACCCCCGGAATCTTCCAATGCTATGCAAAGGACAAAGATTTGGCCAATTGGGAATCAACCCAAAAAAGTGTTTTAAAAAAACGCTGGCACCTGATGAACGCCAACAAAGTGAATGTGTTCACTTACCAGGTCACCGGCGACGTAAAAAGTACCCTTGTAAACGGCCTGCTGTTTGATGACCCCGCGTTTATTTTTGGTTCATCGAACATACCCAACCCCAACCCACATTTAACGGCAATGACTATCGCTGAATGGTAACACATGTATAAAAAATACTTTTTGACCCAAGAATTAGAGGATGCTTATGCAGGGAAACGGAGGAAATTGGCCGGTTTAGGGTATGAAACAGATGAACAAGTGAGTGGTTGGTTTGAAAGCAATGGCATTGTTGGGGTCAAGCCTTCCGATGTAAGGGAGGTTTTATTAACGGCGCTGGACACAAGCCCGGCGCAAAGGGCAATCAGGGCATTAAGGGGCGACACATGATTAAGAAAATATTATATAAACAGGGTGCAGGCTTATGTTTGTTAAGTTTAAGCCTAAGCTGGGTGTCCACTGGCTTAGCAGATACATCAAACACCCCCCCTCCAGAAAGCGACCCCGCCTTGGAGACGGCGCTACTTTATGACGGGAATGGTGAGGGCGTTGAAATTAAACGCCGTATCACACATGACCTTGTTTCAGGCTCCCCCGGCACAGAACAGGTGGTCTTATGGACCATGCTTGGCCCAACATACTGGTCAACTTTCATCAGTGTGGCATCAAAGCAGTCTGGACAATGGAAGTCACTGGCCAGGGTTAATTTGAATGGTGCCGAAGCTGAGCTTGATTCGGTAGGCGCTGACGGGGTAATCAACTTGAGCGCCAAAGTGCCGGGGCCGAATGACCCCATTTGTTGCCCAAGCCAGCCTAAAAAACTTAAGTACCGGTACGTGCAAGGCAAATTGGTTGAAGCAACCCTTGGCGGGAGGCCATAACGTTTATGGGCCATAAGATCCGCAGCACCGGCCTAATGTTGCTTGCGGCTTCGCTCACCGCATGGGCAGCATTTGAGTATAACGATTATTTAAGTGCGCTATGTACCCGCGAGTCTGGGTGTAGCCCAGGGATTAAAAATGGCTCTGGCTATATTGGGTTGTACCAGATGGGGGAAGCGGCCCTGATTGATGCAGGCTACTACAATAAAGATGGCACGCCGAACACCAATGACTGGAAGGGTTCTTGGACCGGCAAAAACGGCATCAATAGCCTAGGCGATTTTTATGCAAGCGCACAGAAGCAAACCCAAGCCATTTATGACTACAACGTCAAGCAATGGGGCTATATCAAAGCGGACGGGTCGGACAAATATGTTGGGCAAACCATCAATGGTGTCCTGATCACTGAATCAGGCTTATTGGCCGGTGCGCATTTGGTTGGGCACGGTGGCTTACATAAGTTTTTGGCATCCAAAGGCCAGGTGGTGCCAACAGACGGCAATAAAGTGGCCATCACCAATTACATTGGGAAATTCAGTGGCTACAACATTGCCCCGATAACAGGGCACAATACCGCAGAGGGCGTCGGTAACATCCCGAACAATACCGGCGATACCGGTGCAGATGATGCATATCTGGGTCAGGTTAAAGATTCCGGCAGCCCTGGTGTGCTTCCCACTGGCAAACCAGTCCCCCCCAGCGAGGCGTTCAAGTCCGGCTCCGGCGTGGCCTATGGCGATGTAAAACTTTTGACGCAATCCATTATTGCCACGGCCCTATTGCTTTTGGCTGCGTATGTAGCATTAGGGCAGTTCAAGTTATGGGGTGGCGGGGCCATTTCAATCTTTATCATGCAAAACAATATAATCAAAGTGACCCTAATGGTGCTTTTATTATTAATTTTCACAGTGACTTAAAATTTAAGCAATGGGGGGCCGCTTATGGCAGATGACCGCTACGAAAAAGAACAACGTGACCGGGAGCAGCGGGAGCGGGAGGAACGGGATAGGCGTGACCGCGAACAGAGGGAGAGGGAACAGCGCGAAAGGGAACAAAGGGACCGTGAACAGAGGGACAGGGAGCAACGCGAAAATGAACAACGAGAAAGGGAGCAAAAAGCCCGTGAACAACGATGAACAGATTATATGTGATGAATACAATGCAGCTATTAACTTTGCAGTAGACGATGCTGGCTTGGAGGGGATTTTATTTCTTAGGTTGTGGCGGGAAGGGGATTGGCCAGGAATAGCGATAGGGTTCCCTGAATTCAATGAAAAATATCCGAATGCACTAAAGGGGTTGACAAATGTTTAAAGGTCAGGTAAATTTTTCCACAGTTAATTGTAACACCCGTTTTTACCGTGATCACTGCGTATTCAGTGATGCCCTTTGCTACCGTGCCTGCACTTCCGGTGGCCAATCCTTTCGGGGATTGTTGCAGTCTATAAGTATATTTATATACTTTTTTATCAAAAAAATAACCTTATGGTTATTTTATTTTACACAACCCACTGGGAATTCACTTCCCTGTCGGGTCATGGTTCCCAGTTTTTTTAGTTAAATTTCTGGAGAATATCATGGCAACTTTAAACAAAGTCACATTGATTGGCAACTTAGGTGCTGACCCTGAATTGCGCTATATGCCTAATGGCAAAGCAACTACAGCCATTAGCATAGCCACCACTGATAAATGGAAAGATAAGGACAGTGGCGAAGCAAAAGAGCGCACCGAATGGCACAGGATTGTGTTTTTTGGCTCTCGGGCTGAAGTGGTAAATGAATACCTCAAAAAAGGTTCACAAATCTATGTTGAGGGAAAATTGCGCACCCGGAGCTGGACTGATAAGGACGACACTGAACAGTATGTAACTGAAGTGATTGCTTCAGATATGCAAATGCTGGGTAAAAAGGACGCTAGTGCAAATAGTCCTAAATCTGCACCAGCCCCTAAAGCACCGCCCCACGATAACTTTGCAAACTGGGATGATGATATCCCATTTTAGGAGTCATCTTAAGTTTTAAGCTCTTTAACAATTTAATGTTTGATTAAATTACCCTGTACCTTGGGCTGTTTTACAGTTTAAGGTGCAGGGCTCCACTGTTGCCCAAACCCTTCCAGGAATAACTTAACGTTAAGGTTATTCCTGGAAGGCTTTAAGCCTTCATTAGAACGAAACTGGCTGTCGTCGCCGGGAAATGACGAACCCCTTTGTGCGGAAATGACCGTGCCCTTGAGTAATGAATACCTGATGAACATAAACCCCTACACCTAAAGTCCAGCCGCAAGTTTTTTTCACCGCGAAAACAAAACGGCAACCTTGTTGTTACAGGGCATTGGTCAGTATCCATTTACTGTTAGAAATGATAAATATCAGTGCGGTCAATAAATTTGGCCGGACTGATTTTCTTTTAATGACTAGCTTAAGTATTTAAAAGAAAATCAGTTTTACAGCTTTTAACCGTGGTTACTGCGTATTCAGTAACGCCCTTTGCTATCGTGCCTGCACTTCCGATAGCCAATCCCTTTTGGGATTGATGCAGGTTTTTATTAGTACCAAGCCAATAATTATTGGCCCTTTTATATTTTACAACCCGCCGGGGAAACCACTCCCCGTCAGGTGATGCTGTGTTGCTCCGGTTTTAAACTGGAGCAACATTATGCACACCTTTAAAAATCAAACCACCACACCATTAAATTTCGTTAAGCACCTGATCGGCCATTATTCGAGGAGGGAAGCCTTAACACAAGGCAAACTCATTGATGTGACCGAACAGGCAAAACGCTTTAATTACCCTTGTCCTGTCGCCATAAGTGCCGGACTTTTTGACCAGTGCGTAAAATGGGACCGTTTTGACACCGATTGCCAGGCCTATCAAGACCAAGATATCCGGCTTTCCAGTGTCTTAACTGTTGCCAGGGCAATAGCCAAGACCCAGGGGTTTGCAAAGGCGGAAGCCAGTTTTATTTTGAATGTCTTACCCAGGGATGGGTATTCATGTCAAAAAACCTCCAAACGCCTCAAGATAGTACTGGATAAAGATGATCAAAATCAACCGGCATTGACCATTATGCTGGTGGATGACCTGCATCAGGCATTACTGGATTTCACCAGTGTCAAGCAAGAAAATGGCCATGAGTTTGGGCAATGATCAGCATACCGGGGGTTTTAACGGTTAAAGTTGTTGCCGGGCGTTATGGTGACTTTAGGGTTGGGCGGCTGACCACCACGATTGGTATATTCGCGGTGAAAAATGCCTTGCTCGACCAGTACAGTGAGGGCAACTATGAAGGGGTGTTTGGGGTCAGCCGTATCTACCCCACCAACTATTCAGCAGGAGGGCGTTTAGTCATTGAAGTCCGTGCCGATGTTCAAACCATTGCGTTAAGCAACATAAACCCGTTAACGCAGTACGACGATTCATTGGAACAAGACCCTATTGAAGAAAGCGGGAATAGCTTGCCAACTTCAAGTATTGCACCATCAAAACCTGAAACAGCCACTGAAGGGGATTTCCCTAAACAGACTTTGGATGTTTTTGAAAACGATACTGAAGCCTTGAACAGCCAATCCGCTTTAGCAGTTCCGGAAACGATGGATGATGAAGGGCTGTTTGGTTTGCTTTGGCCCTTAAAAGACCAAGTCAAACTCGATGCGACAGTTAGCCGGAATATCTTCCGCCAGCAACGGGACCGTTTAATGGCGTTAGGGTATATTTTTAAGCCAATTGGCCAGTTTTGGGTAAAACCATAACCGGTTCAAGCGTTATTTTTCTGATTTTTAGCCCCTGATGTTTAGGGGCTTTTTACAGTATCGGCAGGCTATGTCCGTAGTGTAAAAAGCGATCATTTTCTAACCGTCTTTACCGTGATCACTGCGTATCAGTGATGCCCTTTGCTATCGTGCCTGCACTTCCGATAGCCAATCCCTTCTGGGATTGTTGCAGGTTTTTATCAGCACCAAGCCAATAATTATTGGCCCATTTATATACAACCCACCGGGGAAACCAATTCCCCGTCAGGTGATTTGTGTTGCTCCGGTAATTTTCGGAGGACACAATGGATAAAGACTTTTGGAGAAGTTTTTTAAGGTTTTTAGATGAAGCGAATAATGCTGAAATTCAGGAAAGGTTATTAAAAACCCGGACGCTTTTAAAGAGCGGCATTAATAATACCGAAGTGAAAGCTGATGCAAAGCGGATTATTCGGTTTCTTGAACAGGAGCTTTTTGCCCGGAGTGCGGACCGTTAACGACTAACCGCAAATTGTTATTACGGTTTGGTTTTAACCTATCCAATAACACCGTAGCTTGTTCCTGGTCGCCTAGCCAGATGGTCCTAAGCGCCTCAGCTTCTAATTGTTCACGATTACCTTGAATGACCTTAAACATAGACAGCCTGCTACCTTAGTTATTTAAACTGGTAGTAGTTTAAACCAAAACCATCCTAACGGGGGAACATCAATTTCCCTGTGGGGTAATTTGTGTTGCCCCTTTTTTATTCTGGAGCAACCCATGTTATATATTCAAACTTCACCAGGTTATTACGAGCTTGCGCGGGAAGATGATGTTATCGCTGAAGCGACCAGCATCTATACCCAGTATTTTTGCCGGGGCACTGCGCTTACAAGCCCTAAAGAAGCTGAAAAATACATAAACCTTAAGCTCATACACTATGAACATGAGGTTTTTTTAGCCGTATTTTTGAATAACCAGCACCAGGTCATCAGTTGTGATGAACTCTTTAGGGGCACCATTGATGCCGCCAGTGTTTATCCCAGGGAAGTGGTTAAAGCGGCGTTGTTTCACAATGCTGCGGCAGTGATTATCGCCCACAACCATCCATCGGGTATAGCGCAACCTAGTACAGCCGACATTGAAATCACCAATAAACTCAAGGCGGTATTGGCCTTAATTGACGTCAGGATTCTTGACCACTTGATTTGTGGTTCCGAAGTTTACTCTTTGGCAGATCATGGGCAAATCTAAACCGTTTAACCTTGCTGGCGTCACTTTTAATTAACGTTTGTAAAATTCAACCTCACCGGGGTAACCAATCCCCATTAGGTGATCGGTGTTACCCCTGATATTTTTAACTCTAGGAGTAGCACATGGGCAATTTATATACTTTAAAAAACCAAAAATGTAGTAGTTGTAAATTTTGTATGCCATGCCCTAAATCAAATAACTACAAAGGATTTTATGGTTGGTGTCATAGTCCTTTACCTTTCTGGATTGAAAACAGGTTACCTTTAATTGCTAAAAAAGACTTTATAAAAAAGTCTTGCTCAATGTATTCAAAAGGAATTTATGATCTAGACCAGTTTAATGAAGGACCTAAAAATTAACTATTTACATAACCCGCTGGGGAGCCATTCCCCTTATGGGTTATGCGTTACCCCGGATATTTTTAACTTTTGGAGTAACGCATGAACCAATTACTGACACTGTTTAACATGGAGGGCATTTATTGTGATGCCTTGGCCAATGATGATGAAGGCTGCTTAATATTTGCCTCGTTTTGGGGGCGTGACACGGCGCTTCAGGAATTTTTAGCGCGGCTTACGCTGCCAAAAGCTGAACATGGTATAAGCAACTTGCTTTTTATGGGGCAACTGAATAAAGACGTCAGCATTGGTGATCCGAATCGCCTGGACAAGCTAACAGGCAGGATGCCTAAAGCCAATATTTTTGGGGATATGGCACACCTGATGCTGTTTGACAAGCTTGTCCAAGCCCCTGATTTCGTCAACCAAAAAGGCTTTTTATTAATAGATGGCCGCCAAAAGCTGATTCATCCGCTTGACCAAATTGTTAACGGGGACAATACCTGGCAGTTGTTCAAGTCAATCTGCCACCTGCCTATGCTGGACAAATGGCGGGATAAGGTCATCACACTTTTGCAAACGGAAAAGTGGCTAAAGCTATATTCGGGGCACCGTGCCAGCGTCATCGTCATTGACTTACCCGATATTGAATTTGAGGGAGCCATTAGCCAGATGATTATTGACGGTGACCTGACGATTTGAAGCGGACGGAATAACCTTCTGGCTGCGCTTTTAAGACAATTTTTTTAACTTTACTGCCACAAGGGTAAACCACACCCTTGTGGGGCTGTGGTTTCCTGCCGTGCATTATTTTAGGAGGCCACATGGCTCTGATGTTCCAACGCATTGCCCGTAATTTTGTCAATAATGGTTACTTTCCAACCGATTCTGAAACAACGGAGCGGGCACTCAATGCCTTGTCACCTTGCAAACAAGGGACAATGCGGATTATTGACCCTTGTGCCGGTGAGGGTGTCGCCATCGCAGAATGTAAACAGCACCTGGGCCCAGAGGTTGTTGAAAGTTTTGCAGTTGAATACCACCCTGAACGTGCTGCCCAGGCAAAAAAACTGGTGGACCGGTGCATACAGGGGGACTATCAGGACACCATCATTAGCCAACGCAGTTGCGGTTTGTTGTGGCTAAACCCACCGTACGGCGACTTGGTGACCGATAAGGCCCAGACGGGTCAAATTGACGACAAAGGCCGAAAACGGCTGGAAAAGCTGTTCTTCCAGCAAGCCACCAGATTGTTGCAATATGGTGGCATCCTGGTGCTCATCGTGCCTTACTACACCTTGGATGCTGAATTCAGGAAATGGCTTGCGGCAGGGTTTGAGGAGGTGAAGGTGTTTTTAGCCCCTGAACAACAATTTCAACAAGCCGTGCTTTTTGGGGTCAGAAAACGGACCGATCCAACTGATCTGAAAAGCAAAACAGTATTGGCTGATTTGGAGGCATTTTGCAAAAACCCCATTAAACCAGAACTTCCGGCTGTTTGGAATGACGGGCTGTATACCGTACCTGCAAGTGGCGGAGAAATCCGGTTTAACGTGGTTAAAATGGATGCCCCGCAGGTTGCGGCTGAAATTGTGCAATACCCCTGCCTTTGGGAGCAGTTTGGATTGCATTTTAACCAAACTGCCAGTGTGCAGCGTCGGCCCCTAATGCCCTTATCTGATTGGCATTTGGCGCTGTCCCTTGCCGCAGGGCAGGTATCGGGTGTCGTACATTCCAACGATGGCACAAAGGCTTATGTGATAAAAGGGGACACCTTTAAACACAAAAAAGACAGTGTGACAATTGAAGGGGGCGATGACGGCCAGGTGAGTGAAATACGCACCAGCCTGGATGTCTTTATCCCTTCGATCAAGGCATTGGATTTTACGCCTGATAGCCCGACCTTTGGGCAAGTTTTAACGATTAAGTGAGCATAGTAACCAGCCCCTAATTTTTAGGGGCTTTTTCGACGCTGAAATTCAGGGAATGCCTCGAACCGGAGTCGGAAGAGGCGTGAATTTTAGTCCTGAGTAGCACGATTGCTACCGGTGTTTTCCCGAAGCTTAGC
>JBEBJQ010000095.1:0-14027 GCA_040079795.1 Methylococcales bacterium | reverse complement strand
GTGATTTCAGGAGTCAAGTTCGTTAACGGCATTAAAGAAATTGGTGATCTTCAGCAGGAAGCCGCTTGATTTTCCATACACCACAATTGACTATAGCTCGTTAGATAAACAGTTTATCCCCAATTCTGGTAGTCCCGGTGATGCCTAAAGCACCATTCTTTAACGCTTTAGTTTTTTCCGCGATCGGCCGAATTCTTTCCCCCAGTAATCAGCACTAAACCTAGCCGCCGTTTTAGTAACATCAGGTTGCAAGGTTGCGCGTTACTTTAGTGTTGTGTACCAATGGCCTTTTGAGGTATCAGGTGCCTTTTCAGCACAAACGGCATCACATCCAGCTTTTTTTCAAAAGCTTATGGATGTGATGAGTTCTCGTTGCCCCCGTTGAAAACCAAAGCATAACCATAGGGCGCCAGTTAACCTGGCCAAAACCCATGGCCCATGATTTGTTCGAAGCTCCACGGACAAGATTCAGGAAACATGTTCAATAGCCCGGTTTCGTTCTCTGACAAACGGGCGGCATCTGCCCAGGACTCCAACCAAAAATCAGGGTTTTCGAGTTCAGGTTTTAAACTGGGCGTTTTATCGAGCCGGCGTGTAATCATCATTCGCTGGCCCTTGATGGTACGCCCCCAACTTTTGCCGCGATGGCTTGGTTGATACTGCCATTTGATTAAATGGGCAAGCAAAATTGACATCCTGCTTTCAAATTCACGCTGCTCACTTTTGCCCACGTCTTCAATCTCATCTGCAATATGTTCAAGGTCGAGCAAATCAAAGCGGCCAGCACGAATAAATGCCGCCTGTTCGTTAGCCCATGCTATTACATCATGGTTGTAGTTTTGCATCGATATTCCCTCAAATTGTCTCAGCAAGATTTGGGCTATGACAGGATGGCATCATGCCTCGAAAAAAAACCTATCGAAACGTATTATCGCCTCACCTGGAAGATAACCCATAAGTATACCCATGGTGCATTATAAGTTTTTCTGTTTTCTTCTTTTGTGCCGGTCGATTGCCTTATTCACCAAGGCTGACAGCTTAACTTGATATTTCGACCCAATGTACTCGGGTGTCAACTTAATAAGCTTAAGGTGCGCGACCCTGAGCTTATGGTAAAGCTCGAATGATTCAATAATTAATTTATCGTTATTTGAAGCCAACATTAATATTTTTATCATTTATGTGTTGTTTAAGAAAAAGGCCTAAAGATCCATTGGATTAATTTGTTCATCTAAAATAAAACCAACGTGCGTCGGCCTTGATGACGGGGCTAGTCCAATAACCAAAGTTATGCCAAGAAACCAACGGCACTGGCACTATTTAATTGACTGTTATTTTGGAAGACACGTCACTTTATCAGATACTCATTGAGGAGAATAAACGAAAAGGATTTTTTCGCAAAATGAAGATTATAATATTATAAGAACAATGGATTGGCTATTATTTACAATTCCAATAAAAACATATTTTGAATGCTGCAGTATGGCATTGGGCCGGTGTGTGTACAATCCCCATTGGTTAATACTGGAAAATAAACCCCCAATAACTTACGTGAGGTAAAATTGAACAATAACTGGGCATCAACTTATCTGGAACAATTTCAATTGCCGAATACGGTTGATGAAGCAGCCGGCCAGTTGATTTTAATTTTGGGCAATGGACAGAAAACATCGCTTTTATCCATGCAGGAAGAAGACTTAGTCAATTTGCACTTTGGCCTTGGAATGACAATCCGGAATGTTTACCAACTGCATCAACTGGACAGTAAATTGATGGCATCATGTGGCGGCCCTATGCATCCTGATGATGTATCAGCTATGATTATTAAAAAGCTTTGGCAAAAATTGCAGGATAAAAGTTGAATATGGGGTACGGCAACGATTCCTTTTTGGGCCATAAGGATCTGACGCTCATGCCCATAGGTGATCCAGTTGCTTAACCGTGAAAACGCCATCAATGGCCGCAAGCACAATATTACCGATAGCGGGATTTTTTGCCCTGTTAACGACAACAATATCTTTAGGCAACATGCCTAAATCACGCATGGACAAGCTGCAAAGTGTTAAAAAAAACATGGCGTCTTCTTGCTCGACGAGATAATCATGAATATTTAGACGCTTTTCGATGTGGTCTAAACAAGGGTTTTCAAACGCACTCATGGTCGCCATAACTAAAAACTCGCCAAGCAATTGGGTGCTTTAGTATAGCAAAACTGTTTTCCTTTTGTTCTTTATTTGTGCTTTTTAAAGTAAATTTGTTTACTTAGTAATTGGGGTTTGACGTCCGGGGCAGTTTTAACTATGTATTTTTGACAATAAAACCAATAAATTAGCTTAGCGTACGTTTCGGCCCCACTGGGCTTTAAACTCCTTGTATAGCCATTAGCTGCTATTCAAAAGGGCAATTCATTGTGGCGCAAGTCAAATAACAAAACTTCAGCTTGGTTACCTTTGCCAAATGTTATTGTGCTTTCGTTTCGTATGCGGGCCCCATCACCGGTATGGAAGTGGTAGCCGTTAATTTCCAGTTCACCTTTCGCGACATGGACGTAGGCATAGCGGTCTTGCCCTAGGGCCAATTGTGCCGATTCGTCGCCATCAAACAAACCAGCATAGGCTTTGGTATCCTGGTACACCGAAAGCGAGCCGTCTTGCCCATCAGGTGAAATGATTAAACACAACTTTCCGCGTTTTTTAGAACCTTCAAAATGCACTTGCTGATATCGGGGTTTTACGTTTTTCTGGTTGGGGACTATCCAGATTTGCAGGAAATGTACATTTTCTGTCTGCGAAGGGTTGAATTCACTGTGCTGGATACCGGTACCCGCACTCATCATCTGGACATCGCCGGGGCGGATTATTGAGCCGGTCCCCATGGAATCCTTATGTTCTAAAGCACCCTCCAACACATAGGTAAAGATCTCCATGTCCCTGTGGGGATGAGTTCCAAAGCCTTTGGCAGGTTGCACTTGGTCATCGTTAATTACCAGTAAGTCAGAAAAACCCTGTTGCCTGGGATCGTGGTATTGGCCGAAGGAAAAGGTATGCCTTGAACTGAGCCAGCCGTGGTCAGCAATACCCCGGTCACCCGCTTTACGGATTTCAAACATTGCGGTCCTCCTGATAGTTTAATAAAAACAGGGATAACAGTAAGCGAAGAATTAAATCAATGGCTCCTATTTTTGTTATCATGAAGAAATGTTTAAAAATTGCTTTTTCAAAAACCACACTAATAAATTTCAATAATTTATATGCCAATGGCTGCCTGAAATTTTACGCCACTTAAGCAAATAGGCTGCGCTTATATTCGGTCAATTTTTAATCCATCCAAAATGCGGCAAGAATTAAAGAAATATTGATACATGACCTTAAACTTCTTTATATAGTTACCATAAGTACAATGCAAAAGAGTACTAAAAACCCCTTGTCTGAAAGTCCTGAATATAAACACCTGGCTAATGATATACCGGAAAACTATCAGTGGATTGCTGAATCGGCTTATTACAAAGCTTTAGCCAGAAGCTTTGCCCCCGATTATAATCTGACGGATTGGCTTGAAGCCAAAAAAGACTATGAAGAAATGCTTTCAAAGCAGAAAAAAAACGGCTTAGTCAGTTTGGGGGCGACACAGGATTCAGGCTAGATATCGGATCTTTTATAACGCAGGCTATGCCACCCTGGAGTCATAAAACCGGTAGCCCCCTTTAATAAATACCCTAAAAGCAAAATCACAAGGCAGAAATATTTGTAACCTTTTTATTTGCTGGTTTAACTACCGGTTCTAACCAGAACTTTACCCCGACATCGCTAAAAAAATAAAGCAAAAAACTGGCCCTTCAATTAACGCTGTAATTGGGCACAGCGGCCCTACTTTAATAAACCAAAGGCTGGGGCGGTCAAGTTAATACCTGCCGGTGCCATCTGTCCGGTTAATTAGGATGATGCTTCTTTTTTTCCGGATTATGGCCCTGTTAATTTTTTCAAACCACTGGCGATATCTTCTTCCCTTTGGCTGATTTTGCTTTGTTTGGTTTTGCAACAAAACCAACTGGGCTTTCAAAACCTCGACAAATAGGTTCCCTGCCCCAAACTTCATTTCCAGCCTCGGAATATCCTTCCTCAGCAAATCAATTTCTGAAATCATCGGCCTACCCCTTATATTATTTGTTGAATATAATCCTTTAAAATGCTGCATTGGGCTATGCCCACCGCACACAACCCAACATTTTGATTTAGCAGCAAGTAATGCTTCTAGCGGCACCGCCTTCAAATTCAGCGGTCGTAGCCAGATTAATGTGTATCAGTTTTACAATAGTGTATTGATTGTCGAATGGGTATTCAAGACCTGGCCTTAAAGTCTGCCTCCTGAATATTTGATGCAGTTCGGCCAGAATTTAAATGTACAGCCAGTACAGTACTATATGCAATATTGTTAAGCTAAAGTATTAAATTATAAAAGGATTTTTCGTATTAAAAATGAATTTTTGTTGCGCAAGGATAGGGAAGGAATAAGATAGTGGGGAAGGAAAGTTCACGCAAGGACTAAGTTACAATCTGGCCGGGTACAAACAATGAAAACAGTATTATTATCAGATAAAACGGTAGGGATAACTGAAAATGACATCGTTGAAATCGGGGATTCAATCACTGCCTATCTGCAAGATGCAAATGGTACGCCTTGTTCAGTCTATGGGGTAGTGGAAGATATCCTCGACTTACAATTCTTTCACCGGATAGCCCAACGGAATATCAAGCTAGAGCCCTTGTCCATTTCACTTTAGTCTTTTTAAATTAGTGGAATAACCTTTAATCGGCTTTGCATTGGCCAACGGTGCAGCCCGTATTATAATAGTGCTTAAGTGACATTGTGCTAGCAACGAATTCCCTTCTAATTTCCATAAAACTTTAGGGCCTTTTGTTGATTCGCGCAATTGGCAACTTATAATGCATAAAAAACCTATTCCGTGTGTTGTCCCCTAATAACTGACGTGGGGTAAAATTGAACAATAACTGGGCATCAACTTATCTGGAACAATTTCAATTGCCGAATACGGTTGATGAAGCAGCCGGCCAGTTGATTTTAATATTGGACAATGGACAAAAAACATCGCTTTTATCCATGCAGGAGGAAGACTTAGTCAATTTGCACTTTGGCCTTGGAACGGCAATCCGGAATGTTTATAAACTGCATCAACTGGACAGTAAATTGATGGCTTCATTTGGCGGCCCTATTCATCCTGATGATGTATCAGCTATGATTATTAAACTGCTTTGGCAAAAATTGCAGGATAAAAGTTGGATATAGGCATCAAATCTTACGATGAATAATTATTGCACTTTAAGTTCTGCATTTTGGGTTTAATGGATAATTGTTAACAAGCCATTTATTTACATAGTGACTCACAAGGCACCCCGTCACCGTCCTTATCAAGACTGTTTAACCCGCACCCGTTCAAATAATACTTGGCTTCGTCACAGGAAAGCATTTGTGTGCAATAGCGTTTGCCCTGGCAGGCAGCCCCTATTTGCTGTGTATTTTGAGGTTGAATATTTTTAACGCCGCCATGTCTAAAATCCCACGGCGGCACCTGGTTTGGTTGCGACCAAAGCCCAACTTTATCCGATTTGGCAATTTCTTCCGCATCATAATAAGCCTGGTTTGTGGCATATTTTCGATAAACCCACGCCATCCCGGTTTTGACCATCTCAAGGTTAACTAATAACCCATCAACCCATATTGTCCCTACCGTTCGGCCATAACGGTCTATTTTTGAGGATTCTATGACAACCTGCTTATTAAAAACCATGTCCGACAATGCTTTTTTAGCCGCCGTACCAAAAGCTTGTTTTTTTTCAGGGCTGTCAATGCTATCAAGGCGGACTTTCACTTGTTGTTTATCTGTTGACAATACCGTAATGGTATCACCATCGGTGATTGCAATTACACGTCCTTCCAAGGTTTCTGCAAACGATGGGTGGGATAACAGCAGCAACAATAATATTAATACCGGCAATATTTTATTCATTGGTGTCCATAGAATATTTATAATTATGGGTCTTTCTATATCGGTCGCCCGTTTATATTTTTGCCAAACTTTAATGCGTTTTAACTTCATCATGCGCTTAAAATAAGCCTGACCAATTTTTAGTCAATTTAACCTAAAGCTTTATCAGGTAAGGCTTAAAAGCCGTATCAAAGGCGTTAATAACTGGGTTATCCACAGAATTTGTGCACAACCATATTAAGCTTATGGTTTTAATAATTAATCGGGAAACACTAATATAGTGTTTCCCGCTTGGGTTAAATAAAAATCAACATACAGCAGTTGCTACCGAAGCAACAAACCCAGTGTCATTGATCGTTACCACGAACGCCTTGCCGAACAACGAAGGGCAACCTGAAAAGCCAGGCAACAAACGCTGTAAAGCTTCAGCAGGGTCGTTCGACGTATTGGCGACCACGAAAGATGAAAACGCATCCATATCGGCTGCATGGGTCGATTCCTGGTGGTCTTCATATTCGCTTCTATAACTTGAGATTTGCTTTAAAACGTATGCAGTCGTTTCCAGTTTAGGCATAATTACCCTACCACCGTTTTCGCTGCCTTGGTATAAAGCATCTGCACTGGTTTCAACACTGTCGTTACCGATATGAATCCGGTATGCCTCACAAAAGCGCACCCCAACATCAACCCAATCACCCTGAAACCAGGCACTGTGCGTTTCATTGACCAGTTCGAGTGAAAACTCCTCGTCATTAAGATGCCGGATTAGCGGATGAAGCCAATGGCCGTTATCAAGTCCGCCATCGTAAACCAGGCAATCCCGTTTCCAGGCAAACATAAATCGTGCAGAACCATCGGTGTCTATATCATCGGTGATGGTGACAATCTCACGCACTTCAAGCTCCGCACGGGTCATGGGCTGCTTTGGCATAGGCATAAAATCACCATATGCCTCAGTATCACAGACCGGATAATCCTCAACAACTTTTAACACTTCAATAGGGACAACCGGCACATCATTTAGTAGATGCAATAATTGCCAATACCTAATCATGCTGTAAAATTGAACAAATTCCACAGCGGAAATTTTAGCTTTCATCCGTGTAAAATGTTGTTCTATTTCAGCCTTTAGGAGCAATTGGATTTTATTGACCACCTCCTGCTCATCAACCAATTTGTCCCGGTCGGGTAACCGGGCATTATGGCAGGCAGAATCCAAATGGATTACATGCCGGTATTGCGTTGCAAAAAAATCATTGCTATAAACATATGAGCTATAGATAGGCAGGCCTTGCAAATATACTTCAAAGGCTGAATGGGTCCCATCCGGTGTCTCAACCCCTGATAAATAGACTGCGCCAAGTTCCGTGTCTATGAAATTAAGGCCTGAATCCAACGCGTGTTTTCTCTCCAGGGTTACACCGTTCAAAATAACCGGGATAGGAAACCCCCGGCATAATTTTTTAAGGAGGCTTTCAACCTTTGCCGCCTCAAGGTCCACACCAACCAGGGTGATGGAGGTGATGCCATCCCAATCGTCAACCGGTTGAACCGTAACCGGTTTGAACGACAGGATAGCATTGGTGTCAGCAGATATTTGTCCGCCTTTACTGACAATCGTTATATGGTTGCAGGCAAATAGCGCAGATAAAAACCCCATGCCGAAGGGATGCTCAGTTTCAACAACCTCCATATCCCAACCGGATTCGGCTACCGTCAATAAGGTCTCAATTGACCCAATCCCACAGCCATCATCAGTTATCCGCAGGGTTTTGGTTTCAGGGGCAAATTCAAAAACAACTTGCGTTGCCTTGGCCCTACGCGCATTTTGCATCAGCTCGGATAAATGGGTGCTTTTGTTGGAAAAACTAAATTTCAAGCTTTTTACCAAATTGGCTGAATTCACTTTCATTGCGACTTTTTTCATGGTTTATCTCCAGGTATAAAAAAACCGGGAGACAAAACAATCCCGCCGGGAAGGTTTGTTCCCGGCAGGTGGTCAAATAATAACCAACCTTATTGGCTGGCTGTGTTTGAAGCGATTCTATTTTCTTGTGGATTCATATTTTTCATGGGTAGATGAAACCAACAGGTTTTGGGTATCACTTTTATGAAATGCCCCAACATAAGCAATGGCAAGGATAGCCAGCATTAAGCAGAGCCTGGTCTGATATTTTTTAGGCATGTTGTTGCTCCTGGTTCATACCAAAGACAACAAATGCCCAACGGGGATTAGTTGCCCCGGTGGGTAAAAATAGGCCAAGTGTTAAACCTGGCGATGTTGATAAAAAACCTGCAACGGTTTCAACGGAAACCGGCTATCGGAAGTGCAGGCACGACAGCAAAGGGCATCACTGATACGCAGTGACCACGGTAAAGGCGGTTAGAAAATGATCGCTTTTTACACTACGGGCATAGCCATGCCGATACTGTAAAAAGCCCCTAAAACATTAGGGGCCACTCAACATTAAAGCTTAAACGCCTGGGTTAACCATCAATACTCACTGGTTAACATCAAGACGTTATCAGTTAAATAAAACTTCCAGACCCCTGTTTGCAGGTCGGTATAGGCAATTGCACGGGTTTTAAGGACACGCCCATTGCCATCGGTCACTTCAATCTCTGCACGGCTGTCTTTAACCGTTATGAAAATAGTCATAAAAGGCTCTTTTTTCAGTAACGGCCAATATTCCGTAGCAATAATATCCAGCAACCAATAAGCGCCATGATCCCCGCCATTTTCAGCGAAGAATTGTACGCCGTCGGTATACAGCAAGTTTTTATTTAACCCATGCCGATACCATTGTTCGGTTCCAATATACTGGCACAGCTCATGCTCCAATTGATCTGGAGTCAAACGGTCCCCTTGATATTTTGGAATATCCGCAACCTGCGTCCAGCCGGGAGGTAAGTCAGACCTGGCTTCAGTTTTCCCCAGGGCCGGTGCAACCTGCTCCTTGCCCAGCAATTGCTTGGCCAAAGCCACTTCAATGCTGTCCCCGTCCGAATTCAGCACATCCAACCCGGTCTCCGGCATATCACCAGAGGTGGATTGGCTGACCGCGATTTTCTTGGCCATCAATTTCAAACACGCAATTTGCGCGGTTTCATCGTAACCCAGATAATACACTTTCACGGCTTGTTTCTGCCCTATCCGCCAGGAACGGCGGGAGGCTTGTTGGACTGTGTAGACATTAAAACCTGACTGCAAAAAACAAATTGTCGGGAAATCCAACAAATCCAAACCGGTCTTGACCAGTTCAGGGTTACAAATCAGCACATCAATCCCCCGGTCAACCTGGTCCAAGATCCAATCTTCACGGGATTCAGTGCTGACACTTGCCCGTAAAACGGCAACTTTAAACCCGGCGTCTTGCAAAAGTGATTTAAGGCGTGTGGCCGTATCGCGTTTCCCGGTATAAACCGTATAAGCCAACACTTTCCGGCCAGCGGCCTTATTTTCTTTACAAACCTTAAGCAATTCCGCTTCTTTGGGGCTGATTTCATCTTCGTTAAAAATGGCCGGTACAAAAGCCAATAAGTTTCTGTTTCTCGGATGTTTGACTTCTTCTGCACGAAAACAGGTATCCGGCCAAGCCAGCAAAACACTTAGCACCAAGCCCAGTAAAGTTTTATCCCCCATCGCCAAGGCACGGTTCAGCTCCCATTTAAGCTTCCCGCTTAATTCGGAATACGCTTCGCTTTGTCCTGGACTCATCGGTACGTTAATAAAGAACTCATCATAGGCCGGCAACACATTGCCACCGATCTGGTTGAGCTTTAAAAAGGCAGTAAAAGGCAACACATAGCGCATCACCCCCTTGGGGCCGAAGCCCGGTGCTTTTGAGGTCTGTACGGTTACCCGGTTGCCTTTGGCAGTCTTATGGTTGCCGTCATCGGTTTCCTTATAGACTTCTTTCAGGACACCGTGCTGGCGCATAAAACTCATGGCTGCCGGCCCCAAACTGTTGTTGCTGTTATAACAATAGCCATCCTCCAGCATGGTATTGGGTAAAATACGCCATAAAAGATGAAACAAATCATCTGCATAACCCCCCATCAGCGTCCCGGTGAG
Organism: Methylococcales bacterium; assembly: GCA_040079795.1. GTDB lineage: Bacteria > Pseudomonadota > Gammaproteobacteria > Methylococcales > Methylomonadaceae > SXIZ01. The sequence continues at coordinate 3,948 of JBEBJQ010000095.1, read as the reverse complement.
CAAAACAACCTTCCGTGCTTTTCCCGCCAAGACCCCCATTGCCTGGCCTTGGGCCGAGCCTGAGTTTTTGTACTCATGCCCCTCATCCACCAGTAATAGGCCGAAGAAGCCATCGGGCAGATAGCGTTTTATGTACTCACTGGCCTGATAGCCACCCTGGCCAAACCCGAACTCCTGTTTGGCCAATGCAACCTCCATCCGCTTTGCCTGCCGGTCTGAAAATATCAGGTCCCCTTTTTCATCCATCAAATTGATGAACTCAAAAACGTTATCGCCAAGCAGTGCGCCCAATGTTTCTGCACCAAACTCTTTAAGCAGCTTATCCGCTGTTTTGGGGCCAATGGTGGGTATTTTGCAAATGGCATTATGGATGATGCTATCCGGGTTTTTAGGTCCCCCGGGACGTTTTAAAGTCCAGAGCTGGCCACCACAATCCCCGCAAGTACGGCGTTTGTCATTATGGTTTACAAAGGCTGTCAAGGTAAGCCTTTGACCCTCATTGTCGGTGATAAATTCGCCGCAATCAGGGCAGGACGCATAACCGAAGTGAAGTAAATGGGGGTTGGCAAAGGCGATATTTTCATCGTCGTTGCCAAAGTCCCTGTCATTTCTGGCATAAACATTACGCAACTTAGCAACCGGCTGCCAATCAAAACCCATTCGCATCCTTACGCGGCCGATAATGAAAAACTCGGGTTGGGTTTTACCAAGCCCATAAGCTAAAGACCTTATTTTAATGAGTTGGCGTAAAGTATCCGGGCCATTCAGCACCCAGACTTTTGCGTCATTAATGGTTTCAAGGATTTCCCGCCGCCACTTGTAAACTAAATGCGGGGGTGAGATCACTAAGGTGCGTTGATACCCTTCCGGGTGCAATACTGCCGCAGCAGCAATACCCATCATGGTTTTGCCGCAGCCCATTTCACCATTGATGACCGCTGCCTGCTCACCATTGGTTAATAGCTTACAAACCGCCTGTACCCGTTCCCGTTGGGCAGGAAAAGGCTGGCGTTTGAGGTTATCCAAGGTGCGGTCCCAAACGGGATCATTGTTACCGTCATAAACCGGTGGGTTTTGACGGGACAACGAGCGCATCAGGTCTTCACCAAAATCGGCAATAAACTGGGTTAGCGGTATGCTGTTGTCTTCTGCTTCTGCTTCTGGATCAAGATCAAACTGAGGATCTGTTTCAGTATCTTGAAGGTTGTTGGGTGTTACAGGGGTATATTGGGTAGTCATGATGTTGCTCCAAATTAAAACCGGGGCAACACCCTCCACCTTTCGGGGAATTGGTTTTCCCCGGTGAGGTTAAAAATAGCTAACAGTTATCGGTACTATTTGGTTTTGGTGGTCAACGTGTGGTCTAGTATCGGGTGATAACCCAATTTCTGAAGTTCGGCCATTTTAGGCTTTATAGCCGATTTCCCAACCACACCGTGCCATAACGGTGTCCCATCGTTAAAGAGGTTAACTTTTAGGTAATAAGTCACTTCTAAATCTGGGGTGGCCTTTTTAGTCAACTTGTTGCTCCTGAATTAAAAGAAAAACCAGGGCAACATGAATCCCTTAACGGGGCGTTGGTTGCCCCGGCGGGTAGTAAACAGCCAATACTTAGGCTTGATTATTTGGGGCCTTATTCAATGAATAAGCTCCCTTTGGTTTGGACGGGTTGATATAAAGACACATTTTGTGCAGCCACCTGCCCTGCAATCCAGGCCCCATAGTCATCCCCTTTAAAGGAACGTTTTCTTTGGGCGGCAATGGATAAGTTTTTATAATGCCCATCCATATACAGCTTAATTGCCTCAGCATCGGTAATGTTTGCAAAAGCCTTTACTTGAGTTGTGATTTTATCGACCCACGCCAAGCAAAATAAGTCCCCCTGGCGTGTTTTTGTGCTCCGGTAACTGCTTAAGGTTGCCAAATACTGCCGCCTATCCCGTTTTAAATGGCGTTGTAAAACTTCAAAGGTATAACTGGCCATTTCAGGTTTTGCAAGCACACCAATAAAACGTATCGCAGTTTTATCGGCATGGTATTTGGTGGTAAGTACTTCGCAACCAAAAACATCGGCGACTACCAGGGCAAGGTTTGCAATATGCGCTGATGGCCTTTTTTTACTGCTGGTTTTAGAATCGCACTCGGAAACTTTGCTGGCAGCGACATCGGATGCTGTCAGGTTATATTTTTCCATGAGGGCTTTTGCTTGCCGCAAGGCTGCTTCAGCTTCATTGGCATTTTCAGACTGGGCCAGGGCAAGGCATTTAGCTATTTTTTCAGCTATTTTTTTGTAATTTTCTATCATGTTGTTTCTCCAAATTCACCATAAACCGAAGAAACACAGTCCACCCACTGGGGAATTGGTTTCCCCGGTGGGTGTTCAAAATAAAAAAACCAATAAATTGGCTTGGTACCAATAAAAACCTGCATCAACCCCCAAAGGGATTGGCTATCGGAAGTGCAGGCACGACAGCAAAGGGCATCACTGATACGCAGTGATCACGGTAAAATGGGATATAGGGGATAGTGGCTTTTTCCAATACCGGTGCCATTAAAATGTCCGGTGCTCGAAAAAGCCCCTAAAAATTAGGGGCTAAACGCTAAAAAGTGCGGATTAAAAATACACACTTGTTCTTAAGCCAAGAATCTTCATTAATTTAAGAAACCAAGGGTTCTTGTACAAGCTTCGCTTTCCGGTATTCATTGACCTCATTGTTGTTGACCCGATCATAAATATCTTCAACGTTAAGTGTTAAATCAATTGCCTCGAAGGTAATTAAATCCCCAAGGCTGTATTCTTCATATTTCCAATTATTCTTTTTGCGGAGCACTTGAATACGGACAATATCTTGTTCAATCAATACATACTCCTGTAAGGAGGGCAGATTGATGTATTGGAGTAGTTTTGTTGTTAGGTCACGCTTTCTGGTTGAAGTGGATAACACCTCAACAATCATGAGGGGGGCATTGGCCAAACCATCATTATTGGTGTTATTACAATCAACGACTATATCAGGGTATAAGTAGTTTTGTGCCACTTTTACCTTTAAGTCGGATTGTACTGCTTCACAGGGCGTCCCTTCGAGATGGTTACCGAATTTACGGAGTATATTTGCCGAAATGCTGATATGGTTTCTGGTTGCGCCAGCCATAGCATAAGCACGGCCATCAATATACTCACGCCTAACCTCAGAGTCAGGCTCAGTCCCTAAGTACTCCGCTTCAGTCATGGCTGTCCCCTCTGATTCAGATTTTGGTTGTAAAGCCATTGCATTGTTCTCCGGTTCCAAGGGTTCTCGTTGTTTACTTATAGCTACTGGGCAAATTTGATAGCGGCTACAGTCAGCCAATTCAGCCGGACTTAAAAAAACACTTACGTCCAACGAAAAATCAACCGCATAGCAGTGCTCTTGTCCTAAAAATATCGAAGTTATGATACCAATATCATTGGAGCCCGTAAAAACACTTTGGGCATTGCCAGTATCTGCCACTTCCCCTTGGATAAAAATGATTCTAGTCCCAACAGGTAAATAATCAAAGTTAACGGCACTTATATCAGCCAATGATTTTAACTTATTTGTTTGCATGTGTTGCTCCAGATTAATGTACAAACCGGGGCAACGCCATCCACCTTGCGGGGAATTAGTTTCCCCGGTGGGTGTTCAAAATAAAAAAACCAATAAATTGGCTTGGTACTAATAAAAACCTGCATCAACCCCCAAAGGGATTGGCTATCGGAAGTGCAGGCACGACAGCAAAGGGCATCACTGATACGCAGTGATCACGGTAAAATGGGATTTAGGGGATAGTGGCTTTTTCCAATACCGGTGCCATTAAAATGTCCGGTGCCAAGCGAGTCGTTCTTTTTGAGACAAGATTTTGAGCGAGTTTCGTCCAGAAACTAAAATCCCCAAAAACTGAACGACCATTTAAATTGCTACGCAAGCC
>JBEBJQ010000177.1:0-2480 GCA_040079795.1 Methylococcales bacterium | reverse complement strand
CCCAATAACAGGCCGGATATATGGAAGCAACTGCGTTTTCTGACCAATGCAATCGAAAAAAAAGCTTGCAAAAATGAGGAGTCCATATATAAAGCTAAGCCGACCGCTGGAGCGAAGCGGAAGCGGGTCGGCTTGAGCGCCATGTTAGCTCCGTTATGCTCCAGACCACAGGTCCTGCGCCTTGGCATACGCGGCGTTGCCGACTTTCTCGCCCAGATCCAGCCCCACTACGTTGCCTTCGTAAAAGTGGATGCCGCCGTACAGACGCGACTCACCGGCCTGCTGCGCGGCAGCGGTGAAGGTAGGCCAGTGCAGTACCACGTCGGTCACAGGTTCGGTTGGGTCGGCCTTGAGAGGCACGTCCTGTGAGTAGAAGAATCCGAAGCGGTCGCTTCCGGTGAATTGTTTGAGCACGGTGGCCGCAGCCATCGAGAAGCCGCTGTGTCCAGAGGTGAATTCGGAGAACGGTGGCGTGGGGAAGGTTGGCACCTGAAAGGGCTTCCAGTTTTCGCCGAGGATTTCTTGTGTGCCATTGCCGGCTCCAGCCCAGCCCTGGATAAGTTTGCCGCGGAAGAGGTGTCGTATGGCGGTGACGGGGCGCACATAGTCGAAGGCGCGCTTGGCGTCCCAGGTGGCGATGCTGGCGTCGAAGATGGCGTTGGCCAGCGCGAAGTAGAGTTTGACACTCTGGTTCAGGTCAAGGTTGTCGCGCTCGGCAACGAAGGCGGCGAACTCGGTCCAGTGGCCCGGCGGCAGTTCCGAGTTGGGGCCGTCGGCCCAGTACTCGGCAATCACCTTTTGTTCGGGAGTCAGCCGGGCCTGGATGTCAATCACGTGTTTGGCTTGGTCGAGATAGCCCTGGCTCAGCGGCGACTGCGGCAATGTAGTCGGGCGGAACTGGCTGCCGCTGGTCAGCGCAAAGGGTTTGACGTTACCCCAGTGAGGGCAGATGAACTTGGGCGTCTTAGCTTCGTGGGCGCTGTTGAGGTAGGTCAGCGCCTGCCAGCGGCCGGGAAAGTCGATAGCGTCCGGCGCGGCTGGTAGCAGTAAAGCCATGGGCTTATTTACTGGGGCGTAGCCGCTGGTGTCGACGTACAGGCCGGACTGGTTTGCGTTGTCGTTGTGACGGAAGGCCAGCACGTCGTCAGCCGCCTGGTTGCCCACGTCCACCGGTGTTGGGGTAGCCCCACCCACTATGATGCCGTCCTTGGCGAGTTGAGTTGCCAGCATGGCTTCATAGGTGGGTCGAAAGCCGCCTTCGTAAATGACTGGCGGAAACTGGTCGATGAGTGCGCGGTAGGCCGCTTGGCTGATGGCCTTGCGGCGGTTGGGATCGGTATGCTGGGCAACCGGTTTGCGCGGTGTGGTGCGATGTATCGGCTTAGCAACAGCATCGTAGGCGCTCCAAGCGTCGTAGACTGCGGTGTAAACGATGCCTATTGAGCGCGCTACCTGAGGTGGGCCGCCGCGAGAAAGATTGGGGCTAGAGGGCGGCAGTTTTCCCACATTGCGAATCGCTTCAAGCAGGATGTGGTTCCATTCTAGGATCAGGTTCATTTTACTTCTCCTCTTCATAATGTTGTGCAGCAAAACCCTTGCTGCGGGGGGGTAATCGCGAGATGTCGTGAACGGGGCTAACGTAAAGCTAAGGGGCGCGCCTGTCACGGACGATCAGCGAAGCCACCGAAGCCGGAAAAAATACAAACATCCAAAACCGCCACGAAAAGGCGCGTCCCGCTTGAGCGTAATGTTAGCCTTGAATTTTAGTTACAATTTTTGCTAGTGTCTTTTGTAACGCTTCCGAAACAACACTTAACAGCGTTGTGCTAAAGCCGATAAGTGCAGAAATGAAAACAAATTTATTTTTAGATAAATTACCACTAACCACATCATCCATAAACCAAAATGAGAATATGAGACCTACTAAAACTCCAAAAAGAACCCTAAGTGCCAAGAAAGTTACCCTTAATGATTTTTTAGCTATTTTCGCGTCTTGAATAGTTGGTATACGTTCAAAATTATTATACGCAACCAGCATATATGAGGCTAATGCGCCAATTGCCCCACCTAAAATACCCCATAAAATAACTTCGTCTTCTGTCATCAATTATACCTACCTCAATGTGGTGTAAATTACTGGCTAACGTAATGGTATGGACTCCTCCCCTTCCCAACGGCATCGCGATGTGCCAAAGTGGAAGCAGAACGGCCACTTAACAGAAGAAGAGGAATCCGAGATGAATATTACGACAATTGGTTTAGACATTGCAAAAAATGTTTTTCAATTACATGGTGTTGATGTTAACGGAAAGACCGTCTTACGTAAACAACTTAAGCGGGATAAATTGCTGGCATTTTTCGCAAATTTGTTACCTTGCCTAATTGGCTTAGAAGCCTGTTCTGGGGCACATCATTGGGCGAGGGAATTAATAAAATTGGGTCATGATCCCCGTTTGATCAGCCCACAGTTTGTCAAGCCT
>JBEBJQ010000176.1:0-2514 GCA_040079795.1 Methylococcales bacterium | reverse complement strand
AGCCAGCGACTTCGGCTTCTAGTTCAGCCCAGGTTTGTTGGGTGTTATCCTGGACTTGTGGCTCCTGGATAAGGTATTCGCTTGTTGAACCGGATTCGGAATCGGTTTGATTAACCACGGGCGCGGGTTTTCTGGGTACCCAGACATCAATGCCCATTGCTTCGAGGTATTGGAGTCGAGTGGGGTTATCCATACGTGAGAAATTAAGCAAGAAGGAATGGTGGAATTAATTTTTTATAATTGGGTATTCCGCTACATGGTTATATCTTAACATACAGACGTAGGTACGATTAGCACAGCGTAATCGTACGCATGTTGGTAAATTCTCTTTCGATTATGTAATTGCCGATTTTAGGCATATAGTATAGAGAATTTATTTAAACAAAATTAATGACTTATGCCAAATTACAAGCGTGCCTTTGTACTCGGCGGCACATGGTTTTTTACGGTAAACCTGCTGCAAAGGCAGAAAAACGATCTTCTTATTCGTGAAATCGAATTGCTGCGGCAAGCAGTCAAGCGGGTTAAAGAAAAACGCCCCTTTAGCATTGATGCCTGGGTCGTATTGCCCGACCACATGCATTGCGTATGGACATTGCCGCCATACGATGCCGATTTCAGCACCCGCTGGCGGCTGATAAAAAGTGGCTTTTCGAGAGCTTTACCCAACACCGAATACCGTTCCAAGGTGCGAATCGCGGCGGGCGAACGGGGCATCTGGCAGCGGCATTATTGGGAACATTACATCCGCGACGTTTTAGATTATCAACGTCATATTGACTACGTGCATGTAAACCCGTTGAAACACGGTTATGTCCAGTGCGTAACCGATTGGCCTTACTCGTCGTTCCACCGTTACGTGGCAAAAGGCATTTATCCCGAAAATTGGTGCGGCGATGTTAATAGAGAGGTTGAAGGTGGCGATTGAACATGCGTACGATTACGCTATGCTAATCGTACTTACGTCCTTTCGAGATATTGCAGTCTAGTGGTGTTGTCCATGTGCGAAATGATAAGCAGGATGAAATAGCGTTACTTACTTTTTATTATGTGTTTTCCGCCACATGAATATATCTTAACATACAGAAGTAGAGGCGTAGGATATGCTGAACGAAGTGAAGCGCATCGTTCGCGTGGAATAATACGCTTCCTCGACAGCTGCGCCTCGCACCTCGGCACATCCTACATATGGCGCATCTTACGTGTTCGTCATTCCATCGTTACGTGGAAAAAGGCATTTATCCCGAAAATTGGTGCGGAGATGTTACTCTGGATGTCGAAGGTGGCGATTCAACATGCGTACGATTACGTTACGCTAATCGTACCTACGGCTCTTTTTATTTAGGTAATTCCGACATATGAATATATTTTAACATACAGCGTACCCTACCAGTGAGTAGCGAGTAGCCTCGATGAAGTGTAACGGAATCGAGGGATTGGAGGTTTCGTTTATCCTCGATTCCACTGCGTTACATCGAGGCTACTTGCTTTGCTTGTTTTAAAGGTGCAAATTTGTGCGTATGCTGAATTTGCTAAAAAAAGGCTAATTAACGAGGTTAAGATTGTTAGATTTTTCATGACTATCTCCTTAAAAAGGAATTGACGAAAATAGAATGCCCTGGACATCCCAGAAAGAAGATAGCCGTTTAAACTTAAAATTGCTGTTAACTATTACACTATGTATTTGTTAAATTTTACATTGTACTTTCGACCTTCATACCCTGAAGAGCATAAATTTCCAGCAAGGTAGCCCGTATAGAAGTGTAACGGAATACGGGGCATCGAAGAGCCACGAACGCCCGGATTCCGCAAGCTCCATCCAGGCTACTCGCTGATTTTTTTTCGTCTTGAAAAGAAGCGCAAAGAACCTAACCCTGAACCAAAAAGCCAAATGGCGGCGGGAATAGGTGTATTAGTAATACCTATGGTATTAACCTGAGAATCAGGATCATAGGAGTAATTGTCACGTGGTGTATCTGTTATTGTGCCTTTGCCAATTTCAACTCCATCAAATGTCCAATATGCATCTTTGATAATATCACTAGCTCCAACAGCGGTAGTGGGCTGATATAATTTATACCCACGGAAAGTATAGCTATCACCAGCTTTTATGTCTTTAAGTTTTAAATTAATAGTTTTGCCACCTTCCGTTACTATATGAAAATCGTTCGCGGTTTTACCAGTATTATTTCTAGAAATTGCAACTGTTGCTGCGAATAATTGCATAGGCATTACTAAAAATAACATAAATAATAAGCACGCTTTACTCATTTAATCACCATTAAGTTTTTTAAAAAAAATTTTTCTATAACAGAAAAGACATAAATTAATATGTAGTTAACATGATCTCTTAAGAAATCAAGATTCAGGATAGTACATGTAATAATAGTTACAAGTCGTTAACTATTAGCTTTCCTCGAAGGAGTACACGGAAGCGTAACGCGAGTGGAGCGGTGTACGACGACCCCCGCGTAGCCGTAGGGGCCGGGCGTGTTGACGGAGTTGGAGCGCGAG
>JBEBJQ010000175.1:0-2521 GCA_040079795.1 Methylococcales bacterium | reverse complement strand
GGCTTTTTGTTCCTCTGTTAAAATGATTTCTGGGGCTTTTCTTGGCATAACGCCAAGTATACCCTATAAAATATGCTATTAATGCAATTAAACACTAGCCATGTGATACTTAGATAAGGAGAGTGAATGAGTAAACCCAATGGCAATCAACGCATTCTGGTCGTTGATGACGATACCGAACTTCGAAATTTAGTGGCGGATTATCTTGGCGGAAGTGGCTACCAGGTTGTTGCTGTCGGCGATGGGGTAGCCATGCGTACCGCATTGAATGACCAGTGCATTGACTTAGTTGTCTTGGATCTTATGCTGCCAGGGGAGGACGGTTTGAGTTTGTTGCGTTGGTTGCAAGAGCACCAAGGGCCTCCAGTTATTATCGTCTCTGCGCGCGGTGATGAAGTCGATCGGGTGGTGGGTTTAGAGCTGGGGGCTGATGATTATTTGGCCAAGCCATTTGGTCCGCGTGAACTTTTAGCTCGGGTTCGGGCAGTTCTGCGGCGTGCCAGCGGTGAGCCTGAGGCGCTTACAGATACTCAGGTATTAACCTTCGGCGTATTTCGATTACGCCTTAATAATCACACTTTGACGCGGGAAGGCAGTGAAATAACATTGACGTCTGGCGAATTCAATCTGCTACGGGTTTTTTTGGAACACGCCAATCATGTCCTGTCGCGCGATCATTTAATCAGCTTACTCAAGGGTTACGAGCGCTCGCCTTTTGACCGCAGTATTGATGTACGTGTTACCCGCTTGCGTCGGAAAATAGAGCCTCGACCTGAAGTTCCAGTGTATTTGCGTACCGTCTGGGGTGAAGGTTATTTGTTTACGCCTCAAGGGGAGGAGGAGCGATGAAGCGACAAGCGTCATTGTTTCAGCGCACCGCGCTTACCGTTGCGGCCGGGCTGATTGTTTTTCAGCTCGTATCCGGGGTAGCGATGTTTGTCTATTTGGTCATGCCGCTTGCCCACCGTTCTGCCGAAGATCTGGCTGATTTTATGGTGTTGTCGGCGCGTATTTGGACTGAGTTGCCATCTGAAAAACGTCTGGATTTCGAAGAAACATTACGTGAAAAGCATGGATTAACCCTAATACAACCAAAAGCTGAATTGTTAGAAGAGAACGTTTTTTATCCCTATATCCGATTCTTACAAACGGCATTAGCCCTGCGTCTTGATCCAAACCAAAAAGTCCGTTTGTCAGAGCACGCGCATGAATACTTTCAAGTAGAATTCAATATGGGTGGTCAATTATTACGCTTTAAGTTTTCAGAATGCAGAGTTCCACCCCGTCCGAGTTGGGCACTGGCTTGGATTGCTATGACGGGTATTTTGGCGACCATAGGCCTGGCTTGGTTGTTAGCAAAACGGGTTGCGGCGCCTGTGGCCCAATTTGCCGAAGCCGCGTGTCACATTGGTACGGGTGATCGTCCGCCCAATCTGCCGGAAACCGGCGCAGCAGAATTTGCTGATCTCGCGCGCGTATTCAATAAAATGTCATGGCAACTTGAATCCCGGCGGGAAAACCAAACAACCTTGCTGGCTGGTGTTTCCCACGATCTTCGTAGTCCTTTGGCACGCATGAAAATGGCTTTGGGAATGCTCACAGAGGAATGCGCTTCTCCGTTGCTGGTCCGCATGGAGCGGGATATTATAGAAATGGACAAACTTATCGGGGCACAATTAGAACTGGCCCGAGCTCAGGAGCGTGAAGAGGCAGAAACAACAGATATTGATGCGCTGTTAGTTGAGTTGGTTGAAGCCGCTGAAGCCCAAGCTCCGGGGCGATTGCAACTACGTGCGGAAGCCTCTCCCTGTATCGCGATCATTGCCCCAATGACGTTGCGACGCTGTATTACGAATTTATTGGACAATGCTTTGCATTATGGTGATGAGGGTGATATTCAGGTAGTGCGTAGACGTTGTAAAGGAGCAATACTTATCGGTGTTCGTGATAGAGGCCCCGGTATTCCGCAACACTTGGCCGCAACGGTGTTTCGCCCCTTTTATCGGGTTGAATCCTCGCGCAATCGTAGCACAGGCGGTAGCGGTTTAGGCTTGGCTATTACCCGTCAACTCACTGAAACTCAAGGCTGGAAAGTAGCACTCAAATCACGCAGAAACGGCGGTGCTTGTTTTTGGTTGTGTATTCCAAAAGTTGGAAATAGTAAATATTAACTTCTTTATTCCTTGCTCAACCAAATAATACAGCAAATTAGTAACATCAGTTGTCGTTACTTTGTCAAAAACTTTTCAATGCAAATAGCAAATATAGCGCTTTACAAAACATCAAAATCGCCAACTTTCCTTTAAAAAAAATCATTCACAAATTCTGCGCGCCACAGTTTTGTAGGTTGGGTTGAGCAACGTGAAACCCAACATTTACCGCTCCAATTTGTTGGGCTGCATTGCATTTAGCCCACCCTTATTGATCTATCCCAGAAAAAATTAGACACATCAAGAAGCGAGTTGTTGATAAAAGCCTGCCTCAAAACCTACGGGACTCAGGTAGCTGTTGGTAGAGTGCA
>JBEBJQ010000094.1:0-14458 GCA_040079795.1 Methylococcales bacterium | reverse complement strand
TGTCATTGGCACAGGTTTCAGGAACAGGTGCAGGAGTAGGTGTAGGTGTAGGTGTAGGTGTAGGTGTAGGTGTAGGTGTAGGTGTAGGTGTAGGTGTAGCACGCACTGCTAAATACCCCGGATCAGCAATAAAGCCGACGCGTGCATCACTGTCGCCCGCCCCGTTATCGGTTAAGGTAATGACCACTCGTTCAACTTTCCCAGCACTGTTTCTGAACAGCTCCGCGCCATCATCATAAGTCCCCAGATTACCATCGGCGAGAAACTCAAAGAAATGTGCTGTGGTATTCGTTGTGGTTGCGCCAAATTTAACAAAGGTATCAGCAACGATACCAGTTGGGATTTCAAGCACCACGCGCGTTTGCAGACCCGGCCGGGTTGGGTCTAAATCGCTTAAAGGTTGTATGGAGCCTGCAATATTGGTTAGGATAAATTGCAGTGGATCGGTGACCGGTGTTAAGTTAAGCGGTTGTGCTTGACCAGTAAATAGGGGATCGATAAATGCTAACACGGACACATCTTGTAACTGTGCGTTGCTATCAATCAACAGGTTTTGCATTGGCGTTGTCGGCGTTTTCAGGTCAGCGACAATTAATGAACCGAAGGATGTTATTGGTGCATCAACCCCGGTTGCAAATACCTGGCTACCGGATTGACCGGGAGAAGGTAATACTGGAAAAGTCGTTACCCCGTTTTGCAAACAATCAGCTTGACCATCACCGTTAAAATCCCCCGTACTACTGCCAGCGTATTCAATATTTGACAGTATGCCATCATAGTCAGTAAGGCTATTAATGGGGTTAACCTGAATGCTGATTGTTGCAGGCGTTACTGCCGTGGTGCCGTTATTATCCATTACTGTAAAATTAAATATACTCGTCCCGCTAAACTTAGCAGTAGAGATAAACTTTAAACTCGCTGCCTCGACAGGGCTTAAAGGTGAATTTAGCGCAATAGGGGTTATTCCATCCTGTAAATATAAACACCCTTCATTTACTGGGGGTAAACTTAAAATGGTGGCAGATACAATCATACCGTCAATATCGGTGCCGCTCAAAGTGACTGCAATTGGCGAGTATTGGTAAGCATTTTCTGTTGCAGGCCTAGCTACCGGTGCATCATTGACTGGCGTAACGGTAATCTCAGCAATGCCTGGAACGGCTGAAATAGCGCCCAGGTTATCGGTAACACTAAACGGAATATTAAGGGTGCCGTTAAAGTCCGATGCCGGTTTAAACACTAACGCGGTTGCATCATCGGGCGATAAAAGCTCACCCGCAATAACCGCTGTTATGCCATCGGCATGATAGAGCATTCCCTCGGTACTGGCAGGCAAGGCTATGATGCTAGCATTGGCAAGCGTGCCGTCGATATCCGTCCCTGCGAGTGCAAAGCTAATAGCCGGGGCATCTTCAGCGCAGGCCACGGAAACAGCGATTGCTGCCGGCGCGTCATTAACTGCTGTTACCGTAATTTTTGCATTACCTGGAATTGCTGAAATTCCGCCCAAATTATCGGTAACAGTAAACGGAACGTTGACCGCGCCGTTAAAGTCCGGTGCCGGTTTAAACACTAACGCGGTTAGATCATCGGGCGATAACAGCCCACCCGCAATAACCGGTGTCTTGCCATCTACAAAATAAAGCACTCCCTCGGTACTGGCTGGCAAAGCCGTGATGCTGGCGTTCGCAAGTGTGCTATCAATATCCGTCCCCGCGAGTGCAAAGCTAATAGCAGGGGCATCCTCAGCACCAGCGACGTTAACGTCACTTGCTAACGGCGCATCATTGACGGCTATAACGGTAATTGTGACATTGTCTGGAATGGCGGAAATAGCGCCCAGATTATCGGTAACAGTAAATGGGATACTAACAGTGCCATTGAAGTTCAATGCCGGTTTAAAGACTAACGCGGACGCATCGGCGGGCGATAAAAGTTCACCGGCAAGAACCGCTGATAGACCATCTGCAAGATAAAGTAATCCTTCGGTGCTGGGTGGTAATACTAAGATGCTAGCATTGGCAAGCGTCCCGTCGACATCCGTCGCCGCGAGTGCAAAACCAATAGCAGGGGCATCCTCAGCGCCAGTTGCATGAACAACACTTGCTACCGGCGCGTCGTTGACTGATGCGACGTGTATCGTTGTGGTGGCGGTGTTGGAGTATAAAGCGCCATCATTAACCGTAAGCTTAATCAGGCGGTCAATAGTTGCAGGGGTATCACTGGTATTGCTAAAGGTTATCGCACGAATAGCGGTTTGATAGTTAAGTGGCGTGGCAGAACCCGAGAGGGCTACGGTAATTTGACTGGGTACCAAAGTATCAATGCTATGGTTAATAACCGTCGGTAATGTGCCGACATTTAGCAGGTCGCCAGCTTTTGCATTCGTCAGAACGATTGAAGCACTGGTGAGGTTGGTACTGTCAATATCAGTGACCGAAACATCGCTATCGGCAATAGCAATGCCAGCAGCATTTTCGGTATAGCTGGTTTCATAACCGGTGCTCACATTGGAATCCGCGTAAGCTTGGCCGAAAGTAAAGCGGTCAGCAGCCATCAGTTGGGCTTTGCCGCCCCCGGCAGCGGCAGTATCACCCACCACGATGACCACTTGATCGAAAAATCCTGCTGGACTTGTTGCAGTGTAGCCCCAAAAATGATCCTGACCGTTGCCATTAATTCCTGCACCATAATTAATGTTACCTGACGCAAGGAGTGAACCGTTTTTGTAGATCCGATATTCTGCATAGAGGTATGTTGAGCTTTCGACGTCGATCAGATCTATGCCGAAATGACCTATACCAAGATTGCCGGGCGTGGTCGTAAAATCGAAAAGGAAAGCATTCCGTGTTGACCCCTCTGTTCCCCCGCCAACAACAGTTCCCGAATCAACGCCCCATGAGCCAGAGCCATTTTTGCTACCTTGTGACGCAGGAGCCTCGACAGAAATATTGGTGATATTGGTGATATCACCACCAACAATACCAGGTGTTAGTGTGCCTGTCGGCGTATTACTGAAATCGATATCATAGATTTTATAGCCATAAGATTGCCCGCCAATAGTACCGGAACGACTGACTTTCGTTAGCGTTGTTGAGATAGCAGGGTTGGAGGTGAAGTTGTTGCTGGTATCAACAATAGTCGAGGCGCTATTATTCGTCAGCGTCGTATTAAATACCGCACGATTGTCGATGATCGTAGGCGTGCCATTCAAATCGAGCACGGGTGCTGCGGCTAAAAGCCCTTGCCAATCTTCAGCGGTCAAAGGTTTTGTTTTAATCAAACCGGTACGTGCCGCAAGCTGCCAGGTTCCGCCTAGTTTTGCTGCGCCGGTCGCATCAACTGAGGCTGCAATAGTTGCACCGGTCATTTCTGCCAGCTGGTTTATAAAATATTGACCTGCTTCCCCTTTTGCAACGTGACAGCCATACACTAACAGATCGGCATTATCGGCGAGTGCTGCCCGAATAATCGCCAATTGTTCAGCATGATCGTTTAAGGTATTGGCATTGATCACGCCATTGCCCAAATGCAAATTACCGCTACTGCCGTGTGACAGTATATGCAAAGCTTTAACGCCGGTTAGCCCCCTTAACCCTTGCACAAGTTGAGTTAACCCGTGCTCTTCACTGTTTAAGGTAATAATCCCTGATCCTGCGTCTAAACCGGGCAGAAATTCTGCAAGATTAGCGACGCTTGCGTCGATGAAAGTGAGGGTTTTTGAGGGTGTGCTTTGGGCGTTAATGGGCTTCATTTTCCTTGTAATGATTGATGGGATTCATGGCTAGAAATACCCATGCAGTGTTAACAATAGGGATTTCATAATTACACAGAATTTTTATATAGATATTAGGTAGGAAGCTATTAATAAAATAATGTTTTATCGTCAGAATTGGCCTGTCATGTGCCATAAGTCTAGCAAAGCTAGAATTTATTGCGTATGGGGTCTTAGGATTATCCAGTTTGTTTGGTGTGCATCTGAATGGGCGTTGTGGCAGTGTTTTTGATAGGATTAATCAAAAATGGTGTTCAAGTGAAAGCGTATTTTTGTGATGGATCTATCAAAAAATCAATTGTGTTATAAGCGTCATCGGTCAGTTCAGCGCTAATGCCGCCACTGGATAGGGTATAGCAGCTACATTATGCTGCTGCTTTTATGATCAGCGCCGTCCGCAGCCGGTTTTTGCCAAAACAGGACATGCGGTCAAAGTCCTCGCGGGCGATGGGGATGTACTGACAATCTAATTCACTTTGGCGTTGGTCGTCAGGATCGGGGTCGTGAATATATAAGCAATCCTTATCAAAACCGCTGACTACCACCCAATGTGGGGTTTTTTTACGGTCCATGCTGTAGGTGCTGATTAACACCAACGCCAATGCGCCGTTCTGTAAGGCAGTGAATAAGTTGTCCTGGGTAATATTGGCGTAATTAAGTGGCAGGTTTTGTGCTTCAGCCTGTTGTTTAAAACAGCGGTCAACCAGTTCGACAATTTGTTTTTTTTCTTCGCCGCGCACCCCGTCTATAAACAATGCGCCGTTTTGGTTTAGCCAAACTTCAGCATTAAAGCCCCGTTTCTGCGCCGCCAATGCTAGGCCTACCGGATGGCAACCGCCATGGCCGGAGGTCATAAAAATGGTGGTAGCTTCACGCCAGATCATTAATTCTTCTACCTGTGTCGGCTGAAAGCGAGGATCCAGGGAGTGCATAGCCATCATGAGGGCAGCGGGGCCGCAGGTAAAGCGGGTGGTCTGGCGAAACCATTGCACCGGCCTTTGTTGCAACATAGGGTGATAGCGCCGGATACATTTTTGATACCGGAGCGCGTCACGATGGTCGTCATAATAATCATGATACAGACCGAATTTTTGGAACCCAAGCGATTCGTAGAGTTTGATGGCGGCAATATTATCGACACTGACTTCCAAGCGTAAATATAAGCGTCCGTCTTCACGGGAAGCGTGTTCCCCTGCCTCCATCAGTTTGTGGGCAATGCCTAAACCACGCATGGATTCTGCGACTGCGAGCGAGTAAACCCTTGCCAGACGGGTGCCGGGATGGTAAATAATCAGAATGTAGGCGACTAAGCTAGCGTTTAATTCAGCAACCAGCAGGGCGCGATGATCGGTGTTGATCCAGTGCTTAAAGCTGCGTCGGCTAAGGCGGTCGGTTAAAAAACTTTGGTTTTCCAAGGCAGTCAGCGCATCCAGGTCTCCTGCTTGAACTGCACGTATCGAAAGCGGGACTGTTTGCATAAAACATCATTCCTTGGCAGGTTGCTGGGCTTAAAAAACATTGATGTTTGATTGAATAAGCTACAAATCCAGGGTAATACTACGAAACCCTTGCGAACTACCCAGTTGGCCATCGTCACTGAGCAGTTGCACGGTATCATTTTCGCCCGGATAAAAAATAGCGGTTTCAATGTTCAAATCTTGCAGGTCAACTTGTTTTAGCTGTTTTAATTTGCCGGATTTTGTTGACCAGCTATAGAGCTGGGTTTTTTCGCGTGGGTGTGCATCGGTACCCAAGTTGTCATGATAAGGGCCAGCGACGATCAGGTATTTTTGCTTTTTTCGCCAGCAAATATCCCGGATACTTAAGCCTTCTAAATCTAATTCGATGGGATCGGCAAAGCGTGGCGACTCGCCGTTAATCACGGCAAATGGGTTGAGTAGTTCAACCAATAAGGCCTTGCCGTTAATCAGCCGGTCTTGTTTAACTTTTCCGCCTTGGAGTGGGTTACGAAACCCGATTAATAAACTTTTAGCCGGTGTGGCAGCAAGGCCTTCTATATTTAAACCACCGATACTTTTTGATTGGATAGTCCGTGCTTTTTTTAAATCATAGGCTTTAAAACGTTTATCAGCTGCTAACGCATCTAATAAATGGCTAACAATTTGTCCAACCCGGTGGGCAACATATTTACCTTGTTCATCCGGCTTCAGCGTGAGCGCCAGTAAGCGTTGCCGGGCAGGACGGTTGGATCCTTTACGGCTGGTGCTGTGGGAGCCGATCCAGAAATAAGTGCCGTCGATTTCAGCGGCACCTTCTAAATCAATCTCTAAATCCTCCCCATCGATAATATCTCCGGAAAAGATGTCTTTTAATACCAGCGTTTGCAGCGGCTGCTCTGGGGCAGTTTTGGTATAAATACGTAAATAATTATCTTCATCATCGGCAACAATAAAGTGGTCTTTATCTAACGCAACTGCCGCTGAAGGATTGTGAATGCCTGTGTGGTAAAGTGTTTGCACGTTGATTATTCCAAATTAGCGTGGCGGGAACGCATGACTTCTTCGGCAATGCCTTTCTCGTGAATAATGTGTGAAATTAAGGCCTCAAGGAAAGACAAGGTGGAAAGTTCAAACACCGTACCCATCGGCATGCCAACCACCTTGGCGTAAAGTTCCGGACGGCCAATTTGAAAGACAGCATCTGCCAAATCCCCGATGGTCGAATCGCTTTTGGTTGTGATCAGTAAAATATCTGCGCCGATTTTTTTGGCACTTTTGGCGAAAGCGATCAATTGTTCCGTTTCACCCGAACCGGAGATGATAATCAATAAATCATCGCGTTTGATGCTGGGGGTTACAATTTCACCGACCACGCTGACATCATAGCCGCTGTGCATAAGGCGCATCGCAAAGAATTTACAGATTTGCCCTGAGCGCCCGGCACCGGACACGAAAATACGCCGCGCACCATCCAGTAGTTTGGTGAGTTTGCGATTATAAGTTTCATCCGTCGCCGCTAAAATACCCGCAATCTTATCCAAGATTAAGGTGCGGTGTGTAGCCTTGCCTTCTGCCAGTAACTGGATAGTTCGTGCGGCATCTGCTGGTGACGGCGCGCCATAAATAGCGGCACCAACGACGATAATATCAGCACCGGCTTTTACGACTTTTTGCACGGTTGATTGATTAATCCCGCCTGCAACCGAAATTCTGACCTTTAAACCTAAATCGGCAATGGCCTGCAAATCTTCAAAGGGCGTTTGACCGGCTGCCTGAGCATCCAGACCGGTATGCACCCCAATAATATGTGCGCCCAGTTTAGCCGCTACCCGGGCACATCCCAGTTTATCCGGGACATTGATTAAGTCGATTTGTGCCTCGGCATTATGCGCTTTGGCGGCTTTAATAACCCCAGCAATCGTCGCGAGACCTGAAACACCAAGCACAGTACAAATATCCGCACCGGCTGCATAAAATGGCGTTGCTTCGTATTCCCCTGCATCCATGGTTTTAAGATCCACCAGCAGCAATTTATTGGGGAAGCGCTCTTTTAACGCTTTAACTAACTCAACACCGTTGTGTTTAATGCAGGGCGTTCCGATTTCAAAAATATCAATATACGGCGCAGCCTGTTCAGCAAGGCTAAGGGTTTGATCGAAATCCAAAGAATCTAAGGCTAATTGAATAAGTGGTTTTGACATGGCATTTACTCCGGTTGATTATTGTTATTAAGAAATGCTACTCCATAATCAAACTCTAAAGCAGAGAGAGGGTGCTGTCAATTATCTAAAATTACCTGCTGTTTCCTTGTGTCTTCCACAACCTTTTCAAGCTTTGCAATGACACCGGATAAGGTGTTTTTAATTGCTGCACAAAAATCGATACCCAAAATAGTTTAACCGTCCACACAGATAACGTGAAAAGTTAGAGACTGAGTGGCAACCCCCGCTTCTCTTGGAGGAAACCACTTTACTACGTTAAGGTGTTGGATAGATTGACTGTTAATCGTTGGCGTTATATAAAAAATGTATATGGACTACGGAGCCACGAATACTACACGCTATTCTTAAAATTCTTAGGTAACTGATACCAACTACCCCTCTTCTTACTTATTGACCTCTGTATACACATACTATCAGTTTGAGCTTCAGCGATAGGTGTTTTTTCAAATGGGAGGGTTGGTGCTTCAGTAAATCCTTTGATATGCTTCACGAGTTCGTCATTAATCTGGTCATTTAATGGAACTATGTTTTTAATACCCGTTCGCCAAGTACTGCTTATCATGTCCCATAAACTAGCAGTTAGAAAATCACCCTCAATAGGAGGGCGGTTGGCAAATGAGATGATCCCTTTATCTCTGATATCTTCAGGTAATGCCATAAAGTGTTCATTCAATTTGGTAAGATCCGCTTTTAGATCAGGTCCCCAAATAAATTGTTGCCCTTTACCCAGAAATAATGGAGTGATATTCTTGTGCAGCTTGTCCCCGGAGATAAATACATTACAAAACGGCAAATAATAAAGATATGCCACATCAACTTTATTTGATGGGCGATCAGCCGATATAAAACTACGCAATACTGATATATGAAAAAAAATCTCTACTTTTGTAACATATGCAGCATAAGGAGCGTAATCTATAAGCGATGGGAAATTTGCGTTTTGATATCTTGGTACAAGTTCTTGATGGTATTCTCTTGATATTTCAAATGCACTAATAATAAATTCAATCAATTCATATGGTTTTCGCCGTTCAGAAACTATCTGATTAGCCACAGCATAAGCATCGTCAATGTTTTTACATTGCTGTATATCAATACCAAGCTCCTTGGTATAAGTTGCTGAGCTTTCAAAGGTCATTAACTTTAATCTTGCTCGCCAATTACTTGCAAACTCCCTTTCTATCTGGAGATATTCGCGATTTTGCCATCGAGCAAAAGCTTTTGCTTCCGGCGATACATCTAGGTTTACACCTTTTTTACCCCCTGACTCAACAAACCTACCACCAGCCACAATTGGTCTTTTGTCCATTGAAATATGCTGCCCCATCAAATTTGCTAGCAATAAGTCAAGGTGATGAACATTTGGCGCTCCACTGAGCTCTGGAGTCTTTGAGGCGATTTCACCAACCACTTGTTCGGCAGTTCTCCCGCGGCTTATCTCCTTATCTAAATCCGCTAACGTTTCAACATAAAAAAGAGGAGGTATATTTGGCTCATAAAACTGATCAAACCAAACTGCCTCGTCCAAATTAAGAGATTGAAGGAATGATTTATCAAAAAGTGCTATAGGTCCCATATTTTCCCTTGTGTGGCTAAAATTTGATTACAACTTTTATGTCTATCACTTCCGAGTGCTTATCTTCATAAAATAAACTGGTTGGGAAGTAATTTAAGTCTGATATTAACCTCTTATTTCCTCCCAAGCCTTATCCAACCGCTGCACCGAAACCGGATACGGCGTTTTCAATTGCTGGGCATACAACGACACCCTTAACTCCTCCAGCATCCAGCGGAACGCATCCTGCTCCGGTTGCACCAAACCCTGTTTGTTTTTTTGGGCGTGTTGTTTCCAATAGCGGATCCAATACTTTTGCACTTGCTGGATTTTTTGTGGGTCTTCCTGCATTTTGTCCAGCCGGTACAGCACCGCTTTCAAATAACGCTCAAACTGTTGCAACTGGCTATAAGGGGTATAGCGGATAAAGCCTTGGAAAAGTAAATGACCCAGTTGCTCTTGGATGTCTTTCACAATCACGGCTTCGGGTGGCAGGCGTTTGAGTTGGAGCTGTATCTGTGCGTATTGCTGCATGACGGCTTGCAGCAGTTTGCCAAGGTCATTGGCGGCCGTCACCAATTTCCCTTTATTGGCCTGTAAAGTGGCTTCAAACGTCTGCTGGTCACGGATTTGCTGATTTTCGACAAACACATGCAACATCACGGCATTGAGGCAATCTTCCTTATACGACTGCCCCTTACGGTCTTTAAACAAGGGATGCACAGGCAGTTGTTGGTAGCTGAGTTCCACCGCTGGGGTGCGCGGTAGATTTTTGAGGATATAGGTGCAATCTTTCCGTAGTTGCAAACAAAACAGGCGCATCAGGCCTTGCTTATGCAGGTCTTGCGCCTTTTCGGGCGTGTCGATAATCCGCACACCAACGCTGTCGCCTTCATCGATGATGGCGGGATAACCTAAAAAGGTTTGGTTTTGCTGCATAAACTGGTAAGTGTCCGGCAACGCAGGAAACGCCCATTGGATGCAGCCAGTGTAATTCAGCTCTTCACTGGCGATTTGCTCAAAGCTGGCGACGGCTTTTTGGGTGTGCTTGGCTTGCAGTTGCTTGAGGTTACGGCCGAAATCCAAAATATGCCCGGCTTCATCGACCACCCGAAAATTCATTTTTAAATGCGCGGGGATGTCTTCCGCATTCCAGGCATTCAGGGGAACGGGTTCGTCGGTGAGTTTGCGTAAACGGTTGCCTAACCATTCAAATAATGAACCTTTAAAATCCGGTTCAATTTCCAAACATCGCTCGGCGGTTTGCGGCACGGGGACGTAATGCTTGCGGAGCTGTTTCGGCAGGTTTTTGATCAGCGCCACCACTTTTTCCTGCAACATACCCGGCACCAGCCAATCAAACACCTGCGCCTGCATTTGGTTAAGCTGATGCACGGGGATAATCGCGGTCACGCCGTCTTCTTCATGCCCCGGCTCGAAACGGTAATGCAAATCAATGGAGAGGTTCCCCACTTTTTTATGATGGGGGAAATCCCATTCACTGACGTGTCCTTCCTGTTCACGGGTCAGGTCGGCTTTAGTTAAGAAGAGTATTTTAGGATTTTCCCGCTCGGCAGTTTTGCGCCATTTATCGAGCGTGATGCCACTGACCACTGACTCGGGCAGTTTTTGCTCATAAAAACGGTACAGCCATTCTTCATCTTCAATCAAATCCACACGACGGGCTTGGTGCTGGATGTAGCCCACTTCTTCCAGCAATTGCTGGTTCGCGACAAAGAACGGCGCATTCGATTGAAATTCATGGTTCACCAAAGCATAACGAATAAACATCTCCCGCGCGGCTTTCGGATCCACATTTTCATACGGCACTTTGCGTTTTGCCTGCAAGGTCAGGCCGTATAACAACGTACGCTCATAAATCGCACCGCGCCCGGCTTTCTTTTCCCAATGCGGTTCGTAATAACTTTGCTTGATCAGATGCTGCGCGCATTCTTCAATCCATTCCGGCTCAATTTTCGCCACGCAGCGCGCGTAGACCTTGCTGGTTTCGACCTGTTCCGCCGCCATAATCCATTTCGGGCGCTCCTTGTATTGCCCAGAACCGGGGAAGATGAAAAATTTCAGGTTACGTGCGCCTAAATATTCAAACTGCTCGTGTTTAAAACCAATATTGGACAACAGCCCCGGCAATAAGGCACGGTGAATGTCGGCATAATGCGCTTCGCCCACGTTCATTTTGAATTTCAAGTCGCCCTTCACCACCTGCATGATTTGCGCGTGAATGTCGTGCCATTCAACCATGCGCACGTAAGACAAGAAATTCTCTTGGCAATATTTACGCAGTTTGCTATTAGAGAGGTGCTTTTGTTGCTCGCCAAAGGCATTCCAGATATTGAGTAAGGTCAAGAAATCCGAATCCACCCCTTTAAACGCCGCATGTTTTTGGTCAGCTTGCGGCAGCTTATCGGCAGGTTTTTCACGCGGATCTTGGATGCTCAACGCTGACACTATAATGCTGACTTCATGTAAGGATTGCAGCTTGTTGGCTGCAATTAACATCCGCGCGAGTTTGGGATCGGTCGGGATTTGCGCGAGCTGCTTGCCCGTTTCGGTGAGCTTGCCTGCCTTGTCCAAGGCATTAACTTCTTGCAACGTGCCTTTGGCATCGCGAATCATCTTGTCATCAGGCGGCTCCAGAAAGGGGAAATCCTCAATGTCACCCAAATTTAACGACAACATTTGCAACATAACCGCTGACAGGTTGGTACGCAATATTTCCGGTTCGGTAAATATAGGCCGCGCTTCAAAATCTTCCCGTGAATACAAGCGGATGCAAATCCCTTCCGCTACCCGTCCACAACGTCCGGCGCGCTGGTTGGCGCTTGCTTGGGAGATTTTTTCAATCGGGAGCCGCTGGATTTTACTGCGATGGCTGTAACGGCTGATCCGCGCATGGCCAGTATCAATCACACAACGGATGCCCGGCACGGTTAACGAGGTTTCCGCGACGTTGGTTGCCAACACAATCCGCAAGCCGCCTTTGGGCTTAAACACCCGCTCCTGTTCGGCGACACTGAGTTTGGAATACAGCGGCAAAATTTCACATTTTGCGGGATGATGTTTTTTTAAGGACTCTGCCGTTTCCCGAATTTCCCGCTCGCCATTCAGAAAAATCAGAATATCGCCGCGCATATCTCGGTGCAATTCATCCACCGCATCCAGAATGGCATTTTGCAAATCGTCACTGGTTTCATCTTCCTCTTCTACTTGCTCAATCGGACGGTAACGCATCTCCACCGGATAGGTGCGCCCAGATACCTCAATCACCGGCGCATCATTAAAATGCCGTGAAAAGCTCAACGGATCAATGGTGGCAGAGGTAATGATAATTTTTAAATCGGGGCGCCTGGGCAACAGCCATTTTAAATAGCCCAACAGAAAGTCGATATTTAGGCTACGCTCGTGCGCCTCATCAATGATGATGGTGTCATATTGCGACAGGTAAGGGTCGTTTTGCGATTCCGCCAGCAAAATCCCGTCGGTCATTAGCTTCACTAAAGACTCGGCATGGGTCTTGTCATTAAAACGGATTTTATAACCCACCGCCTGCCCGATTTTTTGCCCCAGCTCCTCCGCAATCCGGTCGGCCACTGTGCGCGCGGCAATTCGTCTAGGTTGCGTATGCCCAATAAACCCCGCCGTACCGCGCCCAATGGACAAACAAATTTTAGGTAGCTGGGTCGTTTTACCTGAACCCGTTTCACCGCAGACAATCACCACTTGATTATTGCGGATCAGCTCAGCAATTTCGTCTTTTTTTCCGGTAACAGGCAGGTCAGGGAAATTTAATGCTGGAATGCTGGCAAGGCGGCGTTCGCGGAGGCCACAGGATTTGTTTAATGCCTCAGTTGTTTTGAGCAGCCGTTCGGGCGTGAGGGTATTTTTTTGCGCTTCGCTACGCAGGCGGTCAAGTTGTTTTTTTAAACTGTGCCGGTCTTGGTTCAGGCAGTCAGGTAAACGCTTAAGCAGTTGTTTGAGTTGATCTTGGGGGGTCATGCAATGCGCCGAAAAAATTGGGCATTATACGTTATGTGGGGTGTCGCAATTTGCCTGAAAATATTTTTTAAATAGCTTCTCAAGAACTTTCATGTAATGCCGATAACAAACGTGAATATGGAAACATTTTTTGTTAACGTCAATTTTAAAACTAATGATTAATTATTTCGCTTACGGATCAAACATGTTTACACGAAGGCTCATCGAAAGAGTTCCTTCGGCGCGAGCCATAGGAATTGGCAAACTCACAGGACATCACTTACAGTGGCATAAAAAAAGTACTGATGGTTCAGCCAAATGTGACATCGAGATAGCAGAACTGACTGAGCAAATTGTATGGGGAGTATTGTTCTCAATTGACCCTTCTGAAAAGGGTCACCTAGATAAGGCTGAGGGTCTCGGCTACGGTTATGAAGAGAAGACCGTGAGCATCTCCACCGAGACGACAGTCGTGGAAGCGATCACTTATTACGCAACTAAAATTGATAATACCCTTCCTGTATACGACTGGTACAAAGCTTTTGTCTTAGCTGGTGCTGAAGAGCATGACCTTCCGTTTGAATATTTGCAAGCAATTAAGTTAGTAGCTGACGTCAAAGATCCAGACAATGAGAGAAGACAAAAGAACTTTTTGATTCTGAATAAAGATAATTAAGTTCCCATATAGCAAAAGAATAATGAACCGGTTTATGCTGATTATGTTTGACATTAGGCTCTCATAAAATTCCAAAAACTTGAAAACAAGCACGATAATGGATATTAAAAAAGACTATTACAGCGTTTTAGGCGTTATTTTATCAGCAGACTTAATTGTTATTAAAGCCGCGTATAAAGCTTTGGTTCAACCTTACCATCCCGATCGTTATTCAGGATATAAGGAGAAGGAAGAGGCAAACCAAAGAATATCGGAAATCACTAAAGCATATAGAATTCGAGCTATAGTCAAATCTGGTGTATGGAATCTTAAGCGGCTTCCTGTTTTTGATCTTCAGTTTGCTTAATTCCATTAACGAATTTGACACCTTTAATCACATCGGCCAATAGTTGATAACCTCTTAGCCGTTGCCATTTTTTCTGCGCGCTTTCTATCAGTTTAAATGCCATAGTTAACGTGGTTGTCCGGCTGCCACAGTTTTTGGTTTTAGTGGTTCTCAGCCTCACAGTCGCAAATACTGATTCTATTGGGTTTGTCGTGCGAATATGCTGCCAGTGCTCCGCTGGGTAGTCGTAAAACGCCAATAGAGTCTCCTTATCTTTGCCAAGGCAATCTGATCTACCCCGCGAATAGTGGACAGAACCAAAAGCGAGTATCCTTATCACAAAAGAGGTACTTGAATGGGCACAAAACAAACAGGCAAGAAAGCCACCTATACCCGGCATAGCGCCGAATATAAACAGGAAGCCATGAAACTGGCAGCCCAAGTTGGCG
>JBEBJQ010000093.1:0-14566 GCA_040079795.1 Methylococcales bacterium | reverse complement strand
AATTGACGGCCTTCTTTCCATCCCACCAAGGCTAAAACCGCTTTTTCCGTAAAAGCCGTGGTAAGCCAGCCATTATAGCGGCTTTCCTTATCCTGTCAACCCTTATTTTTTCATTAGACCCCCGCTATCATTCTTAAATCTACCAATAAGAAAGAATTCTGTAGCCTCCGTAATGGTCAACAGTAATCAGGGCAAAAAATTAGGCAGCCTGCGCACCGTCTCAAAGGTGGCAAGGTTCTCGATTAGCCGGATGCTTCAGCTAATCGGAACAAGGATTGAGGCCTTCCACTATAATAATATACGGCGCCCAGCAGACTGCCAAATTCAACAGGCCAACTTTAATGTTTAATGATTTTTACGCTAGCCCCTAACAGGAGAGTCACCTATTTAGAGTTTGATGAAGCTCAGCACTTCTATCAAACCAGTAACCCTCACTTTTTCAAACCGGGTGTCAGATTAAGTCTGAATTACTAAAATTTACCTGATTACCCACAAGGCTCAGCAACTTATAGGGAGCCGAGATGTCGAAGGGATGTTAATTTATTCTGCGCGCCACAGCGCGCCTCATGGAAGATTTTTGGACCTCCCTGCCACAAAAATCGATTCGCCACGCGGCGAATCAATCTAGCCCCGCTTCGTCCTGCGTCCGCCTCGACTACGTACTACGCTTCGCTACCTACTACGTCAAGGCTACCACAATGACTCTACGGCTCTTCGGGATAAAATGCTTGCCTCCCTCGCGCGCTATCGCGCACGTCGGATTGGCGCATTTCCCTTCGCCTACCGGGGACTAAAAAACATCACTTCGCTCACGCTCCGTTTCCATGTTTTTCAGCGACAGCATTTAAGTCCCGGTAGCATGGTCATTTCGGACGGTTTGGCATGTTTTTCGGCGGCCTTAAAGGCCGGGTGCCACCGTCACAGTATTGTCACAGGCGGTGGGCCGCAAAGTGTCACCAAAGAGGAATTTACTCGGGTCAATACCATGATAGGCAATGTGAAAAAAGCCATTAATGGCACTTACCATGCAATCAGCCCTAAGCATCTTCCCCGTTATTTGGCTGAATTTTGTTACCGGCATAACCGCAGGTTTCACTTGGAAGGCATGCTGCCACGTCTTGCTTATGTTGCCGTAAGGACACCCCCTATGCCAGGGCGACTTTTGAAGTTAGCTGAGGCTTATGGGTAATCAGGTACTTTTATTAATCTTGGCGGATTCAAAGGTGAAGTGCAACACCTCGATATTAATGAATGAGGGTTGAGTTTAGCGAGCTGTTCAAAAGTATTTCTCGGTAAACAGCCAGCGGACAACGTAAGCCAAGCCCTTTTCTGGGACGGGCGTTAATTTCATCGGCAATGGCATCGAGTTGCTGTTGGGTGTAGCCGGACAGATCGGTGCCCTTGGGCAAATACTGGCGAACCAGGCCATTCATATTTTCGTTGGAGCCACGCTGCCAGGGGCTATGGGGGTCGCAGAAGTACACGGCAATGCCGGTATCGGCGGCCAGTTGTTTATGTAAAGCCATCCCGCGGCCTTGGTCATAGGCCATGCTTAAGCGCATCGGCTGGGCAATGCTGTTGGGTTTGTCGGTAAAGGCTTGCAGCACGTTGGCGGCACTGGCGGGTTGTGGATGCAGCAGCTTGATCGGCATCAACAAGCGACAGGCCCGCTCCACCAAGGTGCCGGCCGCACTGGCGTTGGCAGCGCCTTTAATGAGATCGCCTTCCCAGTGCCCGGGAAATTGCCGGCCCTCGATTTCGGGTGGCCGCAGATGGATGCCCAGCATGTCCGGTATCTGGCCTCGACGGTCTTGCCCCTTGCTGCGCGGCACCCGTTTTTTTTTGGCTTGGCGCAGGCAGGCAATCAGGCCCCGCTTCAATTCACCGGCCGGTTGCGCATAGATGCAGTTGTAAATGGTTTCGTGTGACACGCGATATTCATGCCCTTTGGGATAAAGATAGGCGGGCGCCAAGGCGATCTGCTCCGGCGGCCAGCGTTGCTGCAGAAAATGCTCGACGACGTCAAATAATAGACCTTCGGCATGCAGTTTCTGTCGAGGCCTTGATTGACGTGGCCGCTGGCAGGCTTGCTGCGCCTCGGCACTGCCGTAATGGTCGGACGGGCCATTACGGCGAAGTTCCCGGCTAATGGTGCTGGCGGGGCGATGCGGAACCCGCGCCATAGCCCGAATGCTGTAGCTTTGTTGTTTCAGGCTACTGAGGGTCACTCGATCTTCAGCCTGAAGCTGTTGATAATGTTTTGGGGGCGATTCCATGTGCATGCATACCTTATCAGCATTTGGGTGTTGCACTTCACTTTTGAATCCGCCCTTTATAAAGAATTTATTTACGAATAATAACATCCGAACTTTCTTCAAGATTTTTCACAACAGATGCCAATATCGATTGCCCAAACGCTTTAGCGATATTTTTGCTTGCAATCGCTTGCTTTTTCTTATCCTCCTCAGTCATCACTCCATCCTTAACGCGCAACAAGCTCAACACAGCCTGCTCACCATTACCAATTCCCACTTTCACAACAGTAGGTTTGCCATCTATCGGCTTGGCGGCCTTAAAAACCGCTTCATTTAATTGAGGAGGTAATTTATCGGTATTGCGCGTAATATCAGTTAGTTTTTGAACTGACAATTGCTGCTCAGCCGCTACAACAGACAGACTCTCGCCCGCCTGTAGCCGTTGTTGAATTTTAGTCGCAACTTGCAAAGCCTGTTGCTGTGCCTTATCGGCCAAAAATGCCGCAAGCACTTTTGGCTCAACCTCTTTAAAAGCTTGTGTTGCGGCAGGTTTATGTTCTAGCAGGCGCAAAACAACCAAGCGGTTTACACCCATCTCCACCGGCTCGCTATTATTGCCATTCAACACTTCTTCCGAAAAAGCTGCCATGCGCACTTTAGGCTCTGAGAAAATACCTACTACCGAGTCTTTGGGTAACAAATCCGTTTTCTGAATCTTCAGCTTTAACCCTTCTGCCACAGCAGACAAGGATCCGCTATTCTCGTAACTAAGCTGCGCCATTTTCTCGCCTAGCTCATAAAATGCATTCTCAGATTGAGCCTTTTGATAAGCCTTGGTCAGCTCATCTTTCACTGAAACAAAGGCCTTTACCTCACCCGGAACCAACTCAGTGACTTTAATTAAATGATAACCGAAGTTTGATTTAACGGGCGCTGAAACACTGTTTAAAGCCAAGGCACCGGCGGCGGCATCAAAGTCTTTTTCCATCACGCCAGGTGTAAATAACCCCAAGTCCCCGCCTTTTTCAGCGGTCAATTTATCATCGGAAAGCTCCTTAGCCAATAAAGCAAAATCCTTAGTTTTAAGATCTGCCTGCGCTTTTATCGCTTTTTGTAAAGCTTGCTCAGCGGTCACATCTTTAGAAACCGCAAATAAAATATGACTTATTTTTCGACGCTCTTTAGTGGTGTATTGATCCCTCTGTTCTTGATAAAACGCCTGCAATTGGGCATCCGTGGCGGTCACCGCTTTAGCCAGTTCATCGGCAGATAGTTCAATATATTCCACCGAAATTTGCTCTGGTGTTTGATAGTCAACTTGATGCTGCTGATAATAAGCCTGTATTTCTTCAGGGGAGGGTTGCGTTGTTAATTTAGGAACCGGAACCTTGACATACTCAACGTCACGCTGCTGGTTTTGAATTTTAAAGACATTATCAATGTCATATTGGGTCACAAAGCTACTTTCCATAATAGCACGCTGGAACTGCTCCATTTTTAAGGATTGTTTAATCCGTTGCGTAAAAATTGCAGGGGACATATTTTGCGCATTTAACACTGCTTTGTACTGCTTTTCATCAAATTTGCCATCTGTTTGAAAATAAGGCAACGCTTTTACAAAATCCCGCGCAGTATCATCCGTAATTTCCAAACCCTCACGCTCAACATGCTGCAATAACACCTCATCGTTAATCAGTTTTTTTAATGCCTGCGCCTTTAAAGCCTCTTCAGGAATGTTCATACCGGCATAGTTTTGACTCAATTGTGTGACGGCTTGCGTTACTTCTTTTTGAAAAAAATCCTTGTCGCCCACAGAAGCCACAGGGGGCTCGCCGCTCGTTCCGGTATAATTCTGAATACCCCATAATGCAAAAGGCACACAAATTAACAACAGAATCACCCATGCAAAAAAACCTTGCGCCTTTTCTCTAATCTCTGTGAGCATAACCCCTACCCTTTAAACATCTAAATCAATACAATGGAACATTTATACCTCAATTAAAACAGGCAAGTAAATAATACGAACACCTAAAGATCGCAAACGCCAGCTATGATTATATAAACTTCCTATTTTTTAATACGCAAAAAAAAACCCCGAACCATAAGGTTCGAGGTTTCATATTTGGCGGAGCGGACGGGACTCGAACCCGCGACCCCCGGCGTGACAGGCCGATATTCTAACCAACTGAACTACCGCTCCAAATTTTGGTGGGTGCTGAGGGGTTCGAACCCCCGACCCTCGCCTTGTAAGGGCGATGCTCTC
Source organism: Methylococcales bacterium (assembly GCA_040079795.1). GTDB lineage: Bacteria > Pseudomonadota > Gammaproteobacteria > Methylococcales > Methylomonadaceae > SXIZ01. The sequence continues at coordinate 10,048 of JBEBJQ010000093.1, read as the reverse complement.
CCAGCTGAGCTAAGCACCCGACTTAAGAGATGCTAGTTTACACCATCTTTTAAAGTTTTACCAGCTTTAAATGAGGGAATTTTTGCAGCTTTAATGGTTATTTCAACGCCTGTTTGGGGATTACGTCCTTTACGCTCCGCTCTTTCCTTTACAGCAAAGGTGCCAAAGCCAACCAAAGCTACCGAACCGCCTTTACCTAATTCTTCTGAAACAGCTTTTATAAAACCATCTAAAGCCCTACCCGCATCAGCCTTAGTTAATTTAGACGCATCCGCTATAGCATCAATAAGTTCCGATTTATTCATCATTCCCCCTTAGGAAAGTCATTTATTTAAAGTACAAGACCATTAAAACGCAAATTACATTCTTAATACGCTGGCATCTACGCAATAAGAAAGTGGGCTATTTATACAATTGCACTCAGCGACTGTCAAGCTTTAAACACTAGAGGCTGCTGGATTTATTAAAATAACCACCCACTTTTTTGCATAAAAAACCTTTAATGCGCCGTTGCAATTTGTTTTTTTACCTTTACCTTAGCCACAGACTTTTCAATCCCAACAACTTTCTCTAGCGGGGTTGGCATATATTGTAAAGCAACTTCCAACACCTCATCAATCCAGCTAACTGTTCTAATATCCAGATTTTGTTTAATATTATCAGGTATTTCAACTAAATCCTTAGCATTTTCAGCGGGTATTAAAACAGTTGTAATCCCGCCACGATGTGCGGCTAAAAGTTTCTCTTTTAACCCTCCAATTGGAAGAACCTCACCCCGCAAGGTTATCTCTCCGGTCATGGCAACACAAGCCCTAACCGGTATTTTAGTCAATGCTGAAATAATGGCCGTACACATCCCAATACCGGCACTTGGGCCGTCTTTAGGGGTGGCGCCTTCAGGGACATGGATATGAATATCATTCTCCTGAAATTGCTCTTTAGTTATGCCTAACACTTCTGCTCGGCTTCTAACTACCGTTACCGCCGCTTCAATCGATTCTTTCATGACATCACCCAGTTTGCCGGTCGCTGATTGCTTACCTTTACCCGGCATAACTGCGGTTTCAATAGTCAACAATTCACCTCCTACCTCAGTCCAAGCTAAACCGGTCACTTGACCAACACGATCCTGCTCTTCAGCTAGACCATAGCTAAATCTTTTTACCCCAAGATAAGTGTCTAAATTACCGGACACTATCTCGGTTTTTGATTGCTCAGTCTGGAGTAGTAAATCCTTAACAACTTTCCTGCAAATCTTTGAAATTTCCCGCTCCAAACTTCTTACCCCCGCTTCACGGGTGTAATAACGCACAATATCCTTAATTGCCCCTTCAGTAATTTCAATTTCTTTGGCTTTTAATCCATTATTGATAATTTGCTTAGGCACTAAATAACGCAAGGCAATATTAATTTTTTCGTCTTCGGTATAGCCCGCCAAACGAATTACTTCCATTCTGTCCAACAAGGCAGAAGGAATATTTAAAGTATTAGCCGTTGCAACAAACATCACATCTGACAAATCAAAATCAACTTCTAAGTAATGATCAGAAAAAGTATGGTTTTGCTCAGGATCTAATACCTCCAATAATGCGGAAGCAGGATCGCCCCTAAAATCAGCTGCCATCTTATCAATTTCATCTAACAAAAACATAGGGTTGCGAGTTTTAACCTTGGAAAGGTTTTGTAATATCTTGCCTGGCATTGATCCAATATAGGTGCGACGATGCCCGCGGATTTCAGCCTCATCCCGCACCCCACCCAATGCCATCCGCACATATTTACGGTTGGTCGCGCGCGCAATCGACTCACCCAAGGAGGTTTTACCCACCCCTGGAGGCCCTACCAAACATAAAATCGGCCCTTTTAACTGCTTAACCCGTTGCTGCACTGCCAAATATTCGAGAATGCGCTCTTTCACTTTCTCCAGGCCATAATGCTCAGCCTCCAAAACCTCTTCTGCCACTTTCAAATCATGCCGGACCTTAGTTTTTTTCTTCCACGGCACATTGACCATCCAGTCGATATAATTTCGGATTACACTGGCTTCAGCGGACATTGGCGACATCTGCTTTAATTTATTCAACTCCGCATCGGCTTTGGTTCTAGCTTCCTTAGACATTCCTGCCTGCGCAATTTTATTTTCCAGCTCTTCTATTTCATTAGGCACTTCATCCATTTCTCCCAACTCTTTCTGAATCGCTTTCATTTGCTCGTTCAGATAATATTCGCGCTGATTTTTTTCCATTTGCTGTTTAACCCGCCCCCGGATTTTCTTTTCCATTTCCAGCAAGTCTACCTCACCCTCCATGAGCGTCATCAGAGCTTCCAACCGCTCAGCAATATTCGCCATTTCCAGCAAATTTTGTTTATCTTCGACCTTCAAAGTCATGTGCGCCGCCATCGTATCAGCCAGACGCCCTGGATCATCAATACCGGCTAAGGCGTTTAATACTTCTGGGGGAATTTTAGTATTTAATTTTACATACTGGTCAAAGCAACTCATCACCGTGCGTTGCAACACCTCCTGCTCCTGCTCCGATAGCGTCAGCTCATCCTCAATCACAGACACACGCGCAGCGAAGTAACCTTCAGTCTCAAAATAACCATCGACTTTACAACGTTGATTACCTTCGACCAACACCTTTACGGTACCATCAGGTAATTTTAGTAATTGGATGATAGTCGCCAACGTTCCCGCGCTGTATAGGTCGGCAAACTCTGGATCATCAATTTCCGCTTGTTTTTGCGCGACCAGCAAAACCTGCTTATCTTCATGCATAGCCGCATCCAAGGCGACAATGGACTTTTCCCTACCGACAAACAATGGTATAACCATGTGTGGGTATACCACTACATCACGCAAGGGTAAAACCGGAATAATAAGATCAGTTGGGGGAATTTCTTTAATTGTGCGCTTTGCCATAAACGGAACCTTCAGCAGCTAGTAAATGAATTATTTATATGGGGCTGTTTAGCGAAAACACAACACCAGCGGATTAACTTTTAACAAATGAACCAGACTCACCTTAAAACCTCTCTCTGTCATTCATAATTTATGCTCAATATCATACAACTTCCCGCATTAGAAAATAATTATATTTATATTATTCACGAGCCTGATAGCGGTGAAACTGCGGTGATTGATCCTACTCTTGCCGCGCCCGTTTTAGAGGTACTAAAGCCAAACCAATGGTCGCTCAAATACATCTTAAATACCCACCACCACTGGGATCATATAGGCGCTAATGTCGAACTGAAACAAGCCACAGGCTGCCAATGTGCCGCATCCGTAGTAGATAAAACGCGCATACCTGCCGTAGATCTAACCCTTAAAGAAAGGGACTGCATCATGTTAGGCGCCTTAACTATTGAGGTTATCGACACACCAGGACATACCCTGGGGCATATTGCCTATTATATTCCTGAAGCAAACGCCCTTTTTTGTGGGGACACTTTATTCGCAATGGGTTGCGGACGATTATTTGAAGGCTCTGCCGAACAATTATGGCAATCCTTACAAAAGCTCAAAGCGTTACCTAAAAAAACCCAGGTCTATTGTGCGCATGAATACACCCGAAATAATGGCCGCTTCGCACTAACTGTAGAACCGGGTAATAGTCAATTACAGCAACGAATGGCAAAAGTTGTCCAACAACGGCAGCATAATTTAGCAACCATACCCACCAGCATCGGTGATGAATTAGCAACCAATCCTTTTTTAAGGGAAGACAGTCCAGCTATTCAGCAACACCTTAATATGCAAAAACAACCTGCCCTGGCAATCTTTACTGAACTGAGAAGATTAAAAGACTCTTTTTAAATACCGCGGTTTAAGCCAGGCAAGGTAATCTTTCACAAAAAACTATCACCCTCTTACTTTTAAGGGTTATCACCCTTTCGCCCACTACCCCTAAGAAAAGCCTAGATAAGCCTTTGCAGACTAAGACTTCAAGTTTTTTAAATAGCTTTCAAAATCTCTATCATCATTTATTACAGACTGGGTTGCCCAGTTTTGCTTAAAACCACCAACACGGGTTTTACGCCACCTATCCCTATGAATAATATAACTTAGCTCTATGAGCTTATCGAAGGCTACACTCTGGGCTTCAGGGTGAGCAGGGTAATTCGGATAGACATTTTTATGCATCAAATCGTCATCATCCCAGAAACATTCACCGACATATTGATAAATAAGCATGATATTTTTTAATAGCCCCTCCTTAGTATCAGCATTCATCATTTGCTCTGCCAAATCGACAACATATCTATGCTGCCTATCAATAATTTCCATACCCATTGAGTAAAATCCATCCCCTTTTTTGTAGCTTATGAATTGATTCAGTTTAATCCAATATTTACTGGCCCTCTGCGTCGGATTAAACATCAAAACAGGACATAAATATTGTGTTTACGATATTGCTAAAGTGTAGTAGGGATTGTTAAAAAAGAAAGGCTCGCATGGTAAGGTATTATTTGAAATAACCCGCAAAATGGCGAGTTTCCTGTTGAATAGAAGCCAATGAACACACCACCGGCTTAAGCCGGTGGTTTCGGGTTACGGCTAAAAGCCGGATTGATCGGCCATCAGGCCGATTTCACGTGCTGTGCCGCAATTCAGATTAATCTATAGGCTGTTTATTGCATTTGCCATGCATATCCCCCCGTCCCATCCCTATCCTCCAAGGGAGAGAAAGAGGCTTTTGCCGGCTAAAGCCGGGGGACTTACTGATCCCCTATTCAAGACTTTAAATTAAGGGTGCCAACGTATGAGTAGAGGTGCAACAAAGCTATAAACTCAGGCATAAATCAAGCCCAAGCTAAAGGCCTGTGATTAACAGATTATTTAGCATTGTCGAGGTAAAATGAATAGCCTGAAATGGACTGGATCAAAACATGAATGAGCTATAAAGCGCTCAATAGCGGAATAATGCAGTGGGCGTTTACAGAAAAACCCACTCTTTAAAACAGGCGGCTTGACCACAATAGACGTTGTCTTGATCAACCAGATTCCAAACCACCGCATTATTAATCTGAAAACGGCGGCCATTTTTAGACAACCGAACACCCCGATAATCTCGAATAAAACCATGTTCCCTGACGCCAGCCAGTAATGCTTCACGCTCCGGCTGATTCATCGGCTCCGCCGACAAACGTGACGGCAAGCAGACAAACTCATGCCAACTGAATTCAAATAATTCTAACGCTTTAGCATTAGCATAATTAAATACCGGTTCAGCGGCAGTATTATGTGAGACCACCGCAAAGGGAGCCTGCAACAAGGCATTTACACTTGAATCGTGCTCGGCAACCTCCACTAAAGGGACTGCACAAAACCGCGCGTAACTCAGCATTAACAAATGCGTATGCCGCACCAAAAAATCAGCCTGGGTTGAAGATAGACTCATACCTTAATTTATACGGACTCAAGTTTACCAAATTGGAAACAATCTGCAATTCATAAGCTGGAGCCTTAGCCTAAGTTGTTATTACTTAATGTTGTTTACCATACATTTCAATGATACCGGGCATTGCTGACAGAGGCAAGACCCTCTCAGCTGCACCCAATTTAATAGCTTCCTTGGGCATTCCAAAAACCACACAGGACTGTTCATCTTGTGCCACAGTGCGCGCACCCGCATCAAACATTTCCTTTAGTCCACGCGCACCATCATCCCCCATACCGGTCATAATAATGCCCAAGGCATTTTTCCCGGCATATTTAGCGACCGAACGGAACAACACGTCAACCGAAGGCATATGCCGGTTGACTGGCGGACCATTCAAAATTTCCACATGGTATTGTGCACCACTGAGTTTTACCGCCAAATGCCGTCCTCCTGGCGCAATTAATGCGCGGCCGGGCATAATGCGGTCGCCCTGCTTCGCTTCAATCACTTCGATGGCACAAATATTATTTAAACGGGCAGCAAAAGCGCCAGTGAATTTTTCAGGCATATGCTGCACAATAACGATACCCGGGGCAGTCCTAGACAATTGCGTAAGAACCGCCTCCAACGCCTGAGTTCCGCCTGTTGAGGTGCCAATGGCGACAAATTGGTCAGTAGTAACCCCAATGGTACGGGCGCTGCCCTCGCCTGCCCCGGAAGCCAAATCATGAACGTGTTTAGTTACCGGTGAATGCGCTGCCATTGAATTCATCGGACGCATGTTAGCAGCAGATGCGGCTTTAATAGCACCGATGATATGTGCTGAATCGGTACTCAGAAAATCTTTTAACCCCACCTTGGGCTTGGTAACAATTTCCACCGCACCGGCAGCTAACGCCTGCAATGAGGTCTCAGCCCCTTTTTCGGTCAGGGTTGAGCAAATCACCACTGGCGTAGGGCGCACCGACATGAGTTTTTTTAAAAAAGTAATGCCATCCATGCGTGGCATTTCCACATCTAAAAGCACCACATCTGGCCATTCCTGATTCATCCGTGACATGGCAAAAATCGGATCAGACACGGCACCGATCACTTCAATGCTTGGCTCCTTACCTAATAAAGCCGTCATCACCTGCCTAACAACCGCAGAATCATCCACAATCAACACTTTAATCTTACTCTGATTCATGTTTATTCACGCTCTTTTAAGGGTACTTGCTGTTTATCATAAAAAATCAGTTGCCAGGTTTTTCTGGCACTATTGAGGTATAAACAACTTGGCAACAGCTTTAACCGTGGAAATAAGGTTTACGCGTTAACATGCTGCATCCAGACCTGACCACTCCATACATCCAACATGACGTTGCGGTGGCCGTTACCGCCAAGATGCCCGGATTTTAATCTAAAACCGTGTTCCAACAATAAAGATTTACCTGCTTGAATATTCTTGTCAGGCACACTGAGCTTCCCTTGATTCGCATGCTCAGGAAATTGGTTTCCTCCCCCAAACATTTTCACCTCATACTCAGCCGGACGCGTTCCCGCATTTTTAATCTCATGTAAAAACATTAACACCGCATCGCTTGCATAACGGCCATCTAATCCCTCATTACCATTCTGCTGTCTATTTTCCGGCAATAAATAATGGCACATGCCTCCGATCAAATGCTTTGGATGCCACACGGTAAAAGCAACGCACGACCCCAATAAAGTACGCACCCGCGTTTCACGGTCACCAAAATACAAATCGCCCGGCTGCAAAAAGATGTCCATTACAAAATCAGGCGCACTCATAACGGATTCTGATAAATAGAAGGCATGAGCATTTTAAACTTGGTTTTCAGGCCATTTAACGATTCCGAATGGCTGATAATAAAATGTCCGCCCGGTAATAAATGACTTTGCAGGCGGTCAATGACCTGTTGCTTAGTTTCCTGTTCAAAATAAATCATCACGTTACGTAAGAAAATAACGTCAAACATCCCCAAGTCCGGTAAGGCTTCCACTAAATTCGCATGTTGGAATTTCACCCGTTTGCGTAATGCGGGATCAATCTGCAAAAATCCTTCATATTCATCCCTTCCCTTTAAACAATATTTTTTAAGCAGGGCTGATGGAATTTTTTCTGCAGCAGACATTTGGTACAAACCGTCCCTGGCTTTTTCCAACATCCTGGAAGAAATGTCAGTGCCAATTATTTCCCACTTACCGGAAGACAAATGTTCAGCCAGCAAAAAGGCTAAGGTATAGGCTTCTTCCCCACTAGAACTTGCCGCACTCCAAACCCGCAAAGATCTGGTAAGCGGATGTTTGGGAAAAACCTGAGTACGCAAAAAATCGAAATGTTGAGATTCCCGAAAAAAATAAGTTTCGTTAGTGGTCAACAAATCAATGGCCAAACGCGTCTCAGTTTCTTCACCGGGTTTCCCTAAGCGATGAAAATAATCCCCATAATTATCTAAATTAAGCATGCGCAGGCGCTTTTCAAGCCGCCCCATCACCATCGCCTGCTTACCTTCTTTTAAGAGAATGCCGGTACGCTCATTTAAAAACCGGCTAATCCAGTCAAACTCATCCGCTCTTATGGCAGCAGTAGCAGTGGATGGATGCGCTTTAGTGTGTGCAATCGTCATATTTAATTTATCTCCTGAACTCTATTTCCCGCTAAATATTAGGCAGGTATCGTAAGCAATGTCATTTCCCTACCTGATTAGCCAGATGCTTCAGCGAACCCATGCCGGAACGACGGGTTTTTTTTACATTCATTGAAGCATCTGGCAAATCAGGCTGTGTTACGTGATTGGCAGGCCGCCTGATTTTTAATGCCCCCCACCCAACCCTCTCCAGCTGAAGACGAAGTTTAGTGCTTTTGCAACCGATTGTTTCATTGGGTAGGGACGCAAAATCTTGCGTCTCTACGACTGCCCACCTGCTGGAAAAGTTTTTACTGCGCACCCAATTGCTTTGTTTGCACTTTTCAATGCGCGGTAGCCAGCCCGTTGGCCTGGCACAACGCCTGCCCCAGTTCCGCCATGTCGTTGACTTCCAGTACTTTGTCCACCGCCAGCATGACGATGAATTGGTTTTCCTGGTTGGCCATGCCGATGATGAAGTCTGGACGGTGGTTGGTGCCAAAGCTCGGCGCAGGTTCTATTTCGCTGTCGGCTATGTCGACCACTTCATTCACGGCATCGACGATGATGCCGATGTCGGTGACACTTCCTGTTGCGTTTATTTTCATATCGGCAGGGATGGCCTTTTCATTAATTTGTTCGACAATTTCGACGATGACGATGCTGGTGCGTTTGCCAACGGTGGTGGTGCCTTGCCCAAACCGCGCCTGGAGGTCTACCACCGGGACTACGCGCCCGCGGAGGTTGATGACGCCGCGGATGAAGCCGGGCATCATGGGGACTTCGGTGAGCCTTTCGTAGCCAATGATTTCTTTGATGCTGAGTATGCCTAAGGCATAGGTTTCCCCTTTTAGTAAAAAGGTGAGGTATTGCCCGGGGCCTGCGGTCGATTGCCTGGCCGCAGTAAGGGTGTGTGGCTGTTGTGCTGCTGGTGTTGTGCTTACCATGGCTGTCCCCTTAGAAGCGTTCAAATTTGGCTACGTCAAAAGCCATTTCATCACCCGCAACGCGTTTTACTAAAGCCGGTTTGGCGGCTTTCGGTTGGTGGGTGCCCATCAGTTTGCGGTTGGGGCCGCGCCGTTCTGCCTGGCCGATGTTGAAAAAACCCATGAGTTCTTGCAGCTGTTCTGCCTGCCCGGTCATTTCTTCAGCAGTTGCGGCAAGCTCTTCACTGGCTGAGGCGTTTTGCTGGGTAATTTGGCTCATTTGGCTGATCGCGGTGTTGATCTGATTCGCACCGGAGGATTGCTCAATGGAAGCGGCAGAGATTTCTTGTACCAGGTCGGAGGTTTTGCCGATGCCGGGGACGATGGTATCAATCAGTGCGCCAGCGCGTTCTGCGGCTTTGACGCTGCCATCGGCGAGTTCGCCAATTTCTTGTGCGGCTATTTGGCTGCGTTCAGCCAGTTTCCGTACTTCTGCGGCAACTACTGCAAAGCCTTTGCCATGATCCCCTGCCCTGGCCGCTTCGATGGCAGCATTGAGCGCGAGCATGTTGGTTTGGTAGGCGATGTCATCAATGATGCCGATGCGTTTGGCGATTTCTTTCATGGCTTCAACGGTTTGTTTGACCGCTGCACCGCCTTCAATGGCTTCCTGCGCGGCTTTGGTGGCCATGCCGTCGGTTACTTTGGCGTTTTCGGCATTTTGGTTGATGCTGGCGGCCATTTGTTCGATGCTGGCGCTGGTCATGTCAACACTCGCCGCTTGTTCACTGGTCGCTTGGGAGAGAGATTGGGAGGTGGCGCTGATTTGTTCGGAAGCATTGCTCAGCTGTTCGGTGGCGTTGATGACGTCGCCGATGGTTTGTGCCAGTTTGGCGGCGGTGTTGTTGGTGGCAACCCGCAGTTCTTCCAGCTGGCCACGGTATTGTTGGGTAATTTGCTGGGTCATGTCGCCTTGTTCCATGCCCAGTAACATGCCGCGCACTTCGTTGATCGGCCCTATGACTGCATCCAGGGTATGGTTGATGCCATCGACCAGGGTACGGAAGTCGCCCTGGTGTTTGGACGCATCGGCGCGGGTGTC
>JBEBJQ010000013.1:0-68150 GCA_040079795.1 Methylococcales bacterium | reverse complement strand
CTATTCAACGCCCAGAGTATGAAAATAAGGAAGCCTATAGCCCCAATTGATATAAGTGAATAATTTAACCAATCTGGCAAGGTAACTTCTCCTGTTTATGCCTAACTATAAATAGACCCCAATAAAGGATCTAATCTTTTATAAGGGCAGGTTGTAAATAAATCGCTTGAAAGTATAATTACTATTAATTCAATAGACAATCTATTTTTAGCACACCTATTTTTTCACTAATACCAATGTCAAACACACCTAGCCAGCCTAGCCCCAATCCGCCAAAATTGCTTGAACAGGTGGCGGCAAAGTGCCGGGTTAAACATTACAGTATTCGGACTGAACGGGCTTATGTCGATTGGATTAAACGTTATGTCTTGCATCATGCCAAACGTCACCCTAAAGAGATGGGCGCAGCGGAGATTGAGGCTTATTTATCGCATCTGGCGGTGGCGCGTAATGTATCTGCAAGCACACAAAACCAAGCCAAGAGCGCGTTGCTGTTTTTGTATAAAGAAGTTTTGGAAATTGAGTTGCCCTATTTAGATAAGGTAACCCAAGCCAAAAAGCCTAAGCGTTTGCCGGTGGTGCTGACGCAGGCGGAAGTTTTGGCTATTCTCAGCCGCTTGGATGGTTCGATGTGGTTGATTGCCAGTTTGTTATACGGCAGTGGCTTGCGGATTATGGAGGCAGTGCGGTTACGGGTAAAGGACGTTGATTTTACCCGCCGTGAAATTTTGGTGCGCGATGGCAAGGGCTTTAAGGATAGGGTGACGATGTTGCCATTGTCCTTGGTGGCGCCACTAAAAAGCCATTTGCTTAAAGTGCGGGCGTTGCATACTGAGGATTTAAATGCGGGGTTTGGGTCTGTGTTTATGCCGACGGCATTAGATAGAAAATATCCCAATGCGGGTAAAGAATGGGCTTGGCAATATTGTTTCCCTTCAGTAAAGCTGTCGCTTGACCCCCGTTCTAACACGGCAAGGCGGCATCATGCGGATGAAAAAACGGTGCAACGCGCTGTGAAAAAAGCCCTTAAGCTGGCTGATTTAACCAAGCTGGCGACACCACACACCTTTCGCCATAGCTTTGCCACACATTTGTTGGAGGGTGGCTATGATATTCGCACGGTGCAGGAGTTATTAGGGCACGCGGATGTCAGTACGACCATGATTTATACGCATGTGTTAAATAAGGGCGGGCGTGGTGTGGGCAGCCCTTTAGATGTTTTACGCTAATAAGCCCGATTTTTTGTAAATTGCCCTAACACGCTGCCATTATCTCCAACTTCATTGCTGCCACTTTTCTATACCCACTATAATCCTCCGATTTTTAACCAGCCAGTTCTAAAAATCGAAAAATCCCTTTAATCAGGAATTGCGTATAATGACGTAAGTTTTCGCCTGCCAGCCCAGCAATCCTATTTAAACTCTTAATTATCCAGAAAAATCCCCCAAAGGATTCTATCGTGCGTATTTTATTCTGCTTGTTCTTTGCTTTTTTATCGTTCAGTACTTTTGCCAAAGATACACTGGAAAACGTGATGGCACGCATGAAACCGGCACAAGCCATCAGCATTAACTATCAGGAAATCCGTAAACTTGGCTTACTTTCAGAAACCTGGAAAGGCACCGGGACTTTTTATGCCGTGCTGCCGGATGTGATGCTGAAAGAGCAACAAAGCCCTGAAAAAGAAATTATGGGTATAAAAGGTGCGCAACTATACTATTACCATCCCGGCAACGACCAAAAGCATCAAGCCGAACTGGAGGACGAGGATGCGGTGAGTTTTCAGGTGGCGGCGTTTAAAGGCTTGATGAATGGTGATTTAGCATTTTTAAAAAACCGCTACAGCCTGGACTTTAAGACTACTAATAAAGACTGGCAATTACGCTTAACCCCCCGCCAAAATACCGATAGCGAAACCAATACCACGGTGATTATGCGCGGCCTACCGGAACAGGTCGCTAATAAGCTGGAACTACTGCTCGCCGATGGTGATCGCACTGAATATACCTTAACGCCATCGACCCAAGGTGCAGCCGTTAAAACCAAGGTGCAACAGTTATTAACGCTATTAGAGGCGCCCGAATGACGCACTCTGGTAAGATAAAAGGCGTATTTTTACTGGTACTCTCAGCATTAGTTTTATTAGCCGTTACCACGACCCATTTTAAAACCGACATTTCCGCTTTTTTTATCGCGGGCGATAATGCGGAAGAAATCTTGCTCGCCAGTGAAATTCAATCCGGCACTTTATCGCGCCGTACTATTCTCTCGATCGGATCACTTGAAAAAAAACCACCCTCACAAAGTTTTGTTAAACAATTCAGCCAAAGTTTAAAAGCTATTCCCGGCGTCACGGATGTCTGGAAAGCCGATGAAACCCGCGATGCGGTTAAAGCCCTGGAAACCTTGCACCTCCCCTATGCCGCGCAATTATACAGCCGCAATCCAGAAGCTGAGCTTAACACCCTCTTTAACCCACAAGGTTTAGTAGATCGAGCGGCGGGGTTAAAACAAGCACTGCTCTCACCACAAGCAGCCATTGTTAAAAAAGTTGCGCTTCATGACCCGCTATTGTTAGCCCTCAATGGCTTTAAATCGCAATTCGCAAGCCTACAGGCCACACAAAAAACCGTACAGCCCTATGCGAATTTAATTTTAGAAACGACTTATTCGGGCATGGATGTTCCCGAGCAAACCCGCATCCAAAAGGAAATACAGCGTCTTTTTGCGGAACAAACCAAGGCTTCCAACCCCGATGGCTTAAGCTATCAATTGGAGATGACTGGCGTGCCGATCTTTGCCGCCGCTACCCAAAACATGATCCAAGCGGACGTGCAATTTATCAGCACTTTTTCGACTGTGGTGTTAGCCGTTCTGTTCTTCTGGATATTCCGCTCCTTCAGTGTATTTTTCTGGGTTTCCTGTTTACTGGTTGCCGTGCTGACGGTGTCGGTTTTGGTTACGGATCTGCTGTTTGGCTCCATTCACGGTATCGCTATGGCGATTGGAGGGACTCTCGCAGGCATTTGTGTGGATTATCCGCTACACGCCCTAGTCCATGCCCAAGCGGTAGAGTCCCAGTATCGCGCCAAAGCGATTATCAGTCTCTGGCCGGGGATGTTATTGGGTGGTGTCACCACCTTAATCGGCTATTTAGCCTTGAGTTTTTCTGGCTACCCTGGCTTCCAACAAGTCGCGGTTTTTGCAGCAACCGGAATTCTGGTGGCCCTGTTACTGACGCGTTATGTGTTGCCGCATTTGATCACCGGCATTACCAAAACCTATAATCATGAGCACTTCACGCTGGTTTGGATAAAGTTTTGCACCCGTTTCCGTCCGGCTTTATTAAGCATCGTGTTGGTTTTAGCAGGCATTAGCGCCTATACCTTAAGCGAATTGCACTGGTTGGAAGATTTACAACAACTTACTCCGGAACTGGATTATTTAAAAGTAAAAGATGCGGAAATACGTTCGCGCATGTTAAGCATTGAACCGGGACGTTTTGTTTTGGTCAGCGCGGGAGATACCGAAAGTGCCTTACAAAAAGCCGAGCAGGTTTATCAGCGTCTGGATCAAGTGAAAGCAAAAGGCGAACTGGGGGAGTATTTCGGTTTATACCCGTGGATACTTTCCCAGCAACAGCAAAGCTATAACGCGCAACTGCTCACCCAACAACTGACCCCTTCCCTGCTAAAGCAATGGCAAACTGCTTTGCTAACAAATGGCTTGTCAGTCGAACATTTGGGACAATTCCATTATGCTGCCAAGCAAAACTTAAGCCTGCAACAAGTCCTGCAATCGCCTATCGGACATTTGCTGGATAACCAAATTATCATCAAGCCGGAACAAACGCTGATCATTATTTGGCTGACTGAGCATCAACCAGAAGCCTTACAATCCGCCCTGGCTGACCTGCCACATGTGCAGTATTTCAGTCAACGCGATTTATTGAACAAACTGTCCGTGTCCTACCAAAAGCGCTCCCAGCTATTATTATTGCTAGGCTTAAGTGCCATTTTGCTGGTGTTATTCATCCGCTACCGAAGCCTTTGGAAAGCCTTAGAAACCTTAGCACCCGCGTTGTTATCCATGCTAATCCTCTTAGGGATCTGGGCATTAAGCGGTATGCCGCTGAGCTTTTTACATCTGGTCGGTTTTTTGATGGTTATCGCAATTTGCACTGACTACGGCATTTTTTATCAGGAAAATCCCGACGGCAATATCCGCTTAACCTATCAATCTATTTTCGTCTCCATGCTTACCAACATAGGCGCATTTGGTTGTTTAAACTTTGTAAATACCTCCACCTTAAAAACCCTGGCGCTTTGTGTGATGTACGGTTTAATTCTAGGTTTTTTATTATGTCCCATTATGATCAAACATGACTGGAAACAAGATCAGCCAGAGTCATAACAGGCAAGCGTTAAAAACATCCCTAGCAGGCGAATTTCAAGATTCGCCGGTAGTTATTTCCTATAAATTACTTTATTATTCCCAACGTAATTATGAATCTGGAAACAAAATGAATATCCGATTAGTAAAAATATTAATTTTTGCGCCACTACTTTACTTCTACTTCTAAAATGTCTACCCATCAAGATGATTCAAAAAAACCCCTGGCTGGTTTGGCGTTAAGCGCAATTGGCGTGGTTTTTGGCGATATCGGTACCAGTCCGCTATATGCTTTAAAAGAGGTGTTTCACGGCGGCTTGAGCATTGACAAGCTGCATGTACTGGGCGTGTTATCGCTGGTATTCTGGTCATTAACCCTGGTGGTGACTCTCAAATACGCTGTTTTTATTATGCGCGCGGACAACAAAGGCGAAGGTGGCATTATCGCGTTGATGACCCTGGCACTACATGGTTCACGCGATAATCCCAAACGTATGGGATTTATCGTGACCATGGGCTTATTAGGTGCAGCGCTATTCTATGGCGATAGCATGATTACCCCCGCCATTTCAGTAATGAGTGCGGTAGAGGGCTTGCAAGTTGTTGCCCCTGCCCTCCAGCACTATATATTACCCATTACCATTAGTGTCTTAAGTGTGCTCTTTATTGTGCAAGCTAAGGGCACCGGCTCCATTGGCAGAATGTTTGCCCCGATCATGTGCATCTGGTTTGGCACCCTGGCAGTTTTAGGGATTAGCAATATCATGAAAGACCCCAGCATCCTCATGGCGATTAACCCCTACTATGCAGTGCATTTGCTCTTTGAATTGGGCTGGCAGGCTTTTTTCATCATGGGCGCAGTGGTATTAGCTATTACCGGTGCAGAAGCACTGTATGCGGATATGGGGCACTTTGGTTTACAACCGATTCGTTATGCCTGGTTTGGTTTTGTTTTTCCCGCTTTACTTTGCAATTATTTTGGCCAAGGCGTCTTACTGCTCCAAAACCCCGAGGCCATCCAAAACCCGTTTTACCTGTTAGCACCACAGTGGGCACTTTACCCGCTGCTGGGGTTAGCAACGCTGGCCACCGTTATTGCCTCGCAGGCGGTTATTTCCGGCGCATTTTCGGTAACGCGACAGGCGATCCAGTTAGGTTACTGTCCGCGCATGGTCATCTTACATACCTCGGGCGATGAGATGGGACAGGTTTACCTACCGGCCGTTAACTGGCTGTTAATGGTATCGGTATTCATTCTGGTACTGAGCTTTCAGTCCTCTTCCGCACTGGCCTCGGCTTACGGCATTGCTGTTACCGGCACGATGGTTGTCGATACCATGCTGGCTTTTATTGTGATCCAGGCACTTTGGCAATGGAACACAACGGTTAGCGTTAGCTTTCTAATCCTGTTTTTAACGATTGATTTTTTATTTCTCTCCTCCAATAGCTTAAAAATTCTGTCAGGCGGCTGGTTACCGTTACTGGTCGGCACCGTGTTATTTTTCATTATGACTACCTGGATTAAAGGCCGTAAATTAGTGGCGGATTATCAAGATGAGCGACGGGTCTTATTTGAGGATCTGGAACACAAATTCAGAAACAACCCACTGGTCACCGTTAAAGGTACCGCCATCTATTTAACGCGCAGTGTCCACGGGGTTCCACAAGTTTTACTGTGTAACCTGGAACATAATCACGTTGTACATGAAAACCTGGTCGTCCTAACCATTGTTACCACCGATGAGCCCTATGTTGAAGAAGCCAGACGCGTTAAAATTCGTGCTTTCGGCGAAAATCAGCAATTTCATCGCGTAAAACTGTATTTTGGCTTCCAACAAAACCAAGATGTGCGGCGCGCATTGACGCTAGTGATGAAAGAAGGCCTGGATATAAATCCCCGTACGGTTTCATTTTTTGTGGGCAGTGAAAAAATAACTTTTAAACCCAAAAGTAAGCTGCCCAAATGGCGCCGTGCGTTATTCAGGTTTTTATTCAATAACACTGCCAGTGCCATCGAATTTTTTAAAATTCCGGTCGAACGGGTTATCGAAATTGGCATTCGCATGGAACTATGAATAATAACCAAACCAATAACTTTTGGACTATCGTTCGATAACAGGGAAGCTTATGTCAGCATTAAAATGGAATAGCATTGTCACCACTATTACCCGCAACGAGAAACCGGCTGCAATGCTGGGGTGGCTTGCCCTGTTGGTCACCTTGTTGCATATCAAAAGCGCGTTGTGGCTGTCCCATCCGCTACTGACAACCAAGGTGGAAACGCCCAAGCCGCTTGAAGTCACTTTATTGCCGGTACCTGTCGTCAAAGCTAACGTCGAACCGGTTAAACCTGAGCCAGTTGAAGCACCTAAAAAAAAGTCACCCCCGCCTAAAGCCAAACCAAAACCAGCGCCTGTGCCAAAGCCGAAACCCATCGTGCAAAATCCGCCGGTGGTTAAACCGGTAGCCCCGAAAATCGTTGAACCGGAGCCGGCAGTTATTCAAACACCCAGTAAGTCAGCTCCACAACCGACTGACTATATCCAGAAAGCCAACCCTGAGAAAGCGGCGAGCCATACCAGCACTAACAGCAACTTAACCAATAAATCCGTTACCGAAGCCAAATCGGCCACTCACGGTAACGATAGCGGTGGCGGTGTCAGTTCAGGGGTGGTTGCTTTGGAGCGGGTACAGCCAAAATATCCTTCGCGTGCGCTCAATCGCCATATTGAAGGAAAAGTTACTCTGGAATTTACCATTTCCCCCAGTGGTTCGGTCATTGACCCTAAAGTTAAACAGGCTGAACCCGAAGATATTTTTGATGATGCGGCTTTAGATGCGATCAGAAAATGGAAATTTAAACAAAAAATCGTCAATGGTATTTCGGTCGAGCAGCGTGCCACGCAAACCTTGCACTTTAAATTATCACAACATTAAATAATTATTAACTTCAAACCGCAATTAAGCACAGGAAATTATAATGTCATATTCGTTTAGCCCTGCCCTCATAATCGACGGCACTTTGTACGTTTTAATCGCTTTTTCTATCATAACCTGGACCCTGATCATTTATAAAATTTGGGAATTAAGCAGCAATAATTTCCATAACAGGCTCTTTGATGATGCATTTTGGGAGTCAACAGACACCTCTATTGCTAAAGCATTTACCGTAAAAAAGTCGCGTGGCCCGCTAACAAGAATTGCCTTATGCGGATTTAACTGGATAGAAGCAGTACAACGGGCTGGTGTAAAAACCATCAAGTTTCAAAGTTTATCTCCACAGGAACTCCTAGAACAGGCTTTGCGTAAACAAATACAGGAAGAACAACACCGCATTGAAAGTGGCTTAACTTTATTGGCCAGCATCGGGAGTACCGCCCCGTTTGTCGGCTTATTCGGTACCGTTTTCGGTATCATGCGCGCCCTGCAAGACATTAGCAAAAGCGGCTCGGCCAGCCTGGATGTCGTAGCAGGACCGATCGGCGATGCGTTAATCGCGACCGCTGTCGGTATCGCCGTCGCGGTACCAGCAGTTTTAGCCTACAACTTCTTTCAACGTCGCAGCAAATTACAACGCTTAGTAATGGAAAATTTTGCCGATGGCTTTATGCACATCGCGTTTACTAAAGCACAACCAAAACAGGAGTAACCCCCATGGCTTTTAAATCCCAATCCGACGACCAGGATGCCATCAGCGACATTAACGTAACGCCGCTGGTTGATGTCATGTTAGTGCTGGTCATTATCCTTCTGGTAACCGCCCCGCTGTTGACCCAATCCGTTAAAGTTAATTTACCGAAAACCGCCACAACCGAGCCGGATATTAAAGACCAGCCCCTGCAACTCGGGATCGACGCAACAGGCACCATTACCTTAAATAAAAATGCCGTGACCGACCTAACCGCACTAGAAGCTTTGTTAAAAGCTGAATTGACCCGTAATCCTGAAGCCTCCATACATCTGTACGCCGATGAAGCCGTTAATTATGGCAAAGTTGCAGAAGCGATAGCCGCTATCCAGCATTCTGGTATTGCTAAAATAGGCTTTGTTACGCTGGAAGAATAAACATCAACTTACGCTTCGAAAATATACCAGGCTTAGAGAATAACATGACCCATACCCCGCTTTATGCGCTTGATTTTGACGGTGTTATTTGTGACAGTGCCTTGGAAACCGGGATGGCCGGTTGGAAGACTGCGCTACAAATATGGGACGATATGCCCACCCGGCAACCCCAAGCGCTAAGCGCACAATTCCGGCAGGCCAGACCCATCCTTGAAACCGGTTATGAAGCGGCCTTAATCATGCGTTTGCTCTTTCAGGGTGAATCGGCCGAATCCATCCTGAAACATTTCACAGAGCAGAAACCAGCCATTATCGCAAGCACCGGCAGGGATATAAGCAGGCTAAAAGAGCTATTTAGCAGCACCCGTGACATCTGGATTCAGAATAATTTAGAAGAGTGGCTAACTTTAAACCCCTTATTCCCAGGCGTTGCGGAAAAGCTAACTGCACTTAACCAACAGGGTTCATGGTATATCCTAACCACCAAACAGGAACGCTTTGTTACCCAGATACTGAACGCCAATGACATTTTTGTCCCTGAACGGCACATCTTTGGCCTGGATCGAAAAATAAATAAGGATGAAGTTTTAATCAGTTTAGTCGCCCAACACCCGAACACCGAAGTCATCTTTATAGAAGACCGGTTACCCGCCCTGTTAAGTGTTAAAGAAAATACCAGGCTACAAGGTGTAAACTTAGAACTTGCAGACTGGGGTTATAACACGCCGCAAGACCGGCTGGACGCAAAACAGGCTGGCATACCGGTGATCGACCTCGGCAATTTTATTACCCGTTAATGCTTTTTCAAGCGACAACAATCAACAAGCAATGCGCTCTGATTAATGGCCTGTTAGAATCAAACGGTTTAAAATTTCAACATTTTCATTAACTAACGGGGAATTACTTATGCGCGGTGCCGGTGGAACCAATGGTGGTATAGGACAATTTTGGCTGGGGTTAGCCATGATGTGCGGTGGCTTTTATTTGCTGTTTAAATCCATCCTGGTGTCTACCAGCTTTGGGTTTGGCTACCAACTATACGGATTAAACCTATTCGGCAGCCTTTTTTCCATCACCAGCGGCATGGTTATGATTCCCTTCATTTTCGGTATTGGCATGATCTTCTATAACGCTAAAAACTTATTGGGGTGGATATTAACCTTGGGCTCATTAATCGCCTTAATTTTTGGTGTCATTGCCTCGATGCACTTCAGTTTTATAACCATGAGCGCGTTTGACCTACTGGTTATATTGGTCTTAGCATTTGGTGGTTTGGGTTTATTTTTGAAGTCATTAGCTGTAAAGCAGTGATTTTCCCCACCCGAAAAACATCAATAAAACAGCGCATTGACATGCTAAGTTTTAATCGTATCCTGTTCTTGAAGTTCAACCTTTTTCTTATTTAACTTTATCGCTATGAACCCTGATACTGATTATCCGAAACTATTAAAACTGCTTACGATGTTATCCCTTTTAGCCTTAAGCGCCTGCACCAGCACCCCGAAAATTCAAACGCCCGAAACGCCAGCGGTCACTAACGATCAAACTATTATTAATAAAATCCCCAAAGCAGAGGGCGATCCGCCCATGACCATCCTCAAGGCGGGAAAACCGATGCAATTGGTGCGTATGATGGAAGGCGGCGCCTGTAAAAATCCACAACAAGGCGTGAAAGGCGTGTTTTTACTATACGCCGATGCAGACGACGTGCAACGTATTAAAACGCAGCAAGGCAATCAAGTGTTTGCTGAATTTGAAAAAACGATTACTGATTTTTCTGTTGTGGCTCTGCAAACTGTAGTCAATAAAATTAACTTTGGCACCGATACCCCAAATAGTGACCCAAAAGTTACCCACCAAAACCTGACCCAACAATTTCAACCCTTATTTCAAGCTGCAATAGCATCAAGTATTACGAATTTTCAGACTAAATCTACTTTAAAAATTGCTGTACAGCCATTTGATGCCGATTTGGTTTTTTATAAAAATGGCTGTGAAGCAACCAAGGATGCACAAGAAAATGAACCGCAAAACATTTTTCCAAGCATTTGATTAAAAACGTTAATGAATCAAGCAAACCGCCGAGAAATTTTTAACCGTTTAGCTGCTGCCATACCAGAGCCTAAAACAGAGTTGTGCTATAGCTCAGTGTTTGAATTATTAATTGCAGTCGTCTTATCGGCGCAGGCAACTGATAAAAGCGTGAATAAAGCCACCGCCAGCTTATTCACCCTCGCAAATACCCCGGAGGCGATGATAGCACTAGGCGAGCCAGCATTAAGGGACTTGATTAAAACAATTGGCTTGTTTAACACCAAAGCGCACAATATCATCTTGCTTTGCCAAAAACTTTTAGCGGATTATAATGGGCAAGTGCCCGAAAAGCGGGATGCGCTTGAAAGTTTGCCTGGCGTTGGGCGCAAAACGGCTAATGTTATCTTAAATACTGCGTTCGGCCAGCCAACCATTGCCGTGGATACACATATTTTTAGGGTCGCTAACCGCACCGGATTAGCCCCTGGGAAAACGGTATTAATCGTAGAGCAAAAACTTGACAAATATGTACCCGCGCAGCATAAAGTCAATGCGCACCATTTGTTAATTTTGCATGGCCGTTATACCTGCACGGCCAGAAAGCCACACTGTGAAAATTGCGTGATTAATGACATATGTGATTTTAAACAAAAATCATTAATATAACTTTTTAATCGTCACCGGTAGATTGAACTGTTAAAGCACAAAGTAGTCTGACAATTGATTGAAATTGACACAAAAATGTATTCAAGATACTTTAACTGTCTTATTGATGTACGATCCAAGCCTGTTTTAAATGAAATGATAGAATGTACTCCCATAATGATAACTAGATTGACGAGGATGAATAATGAAAAACTTAAATAAAACACCATTAATCGCTGCAATTGCGGCAAGTTTTGTAGCTGGTTCTGTGAGTGCAGAAACGAATCCCTTTGCGATGAACGAAATGTCGCAAGGCTATATGCAGGTTGCAGGTGTTGTACCAGCTGAAAAAGCAAGCGATAGTGGCGCAGCTAAAAAAACTGAAGGTGCCTGTGGCGAAGCTAAATGCGGTGCCATGATGAAAGACGGCAAAATGAAGGAAGGCATGGAGCAAACCTGCGGCGCAATGATGAAAGGTAAAGAAGGCGCTTGCGGTGCTATGGGCGATGCTAAACCAGCAGCAGATGCCAAGCCAGCAGGCGATGCTAAAGCCGGTGAAATGGCCTGCGGTGCAGCGATGCCCGGTATGAAAAGCGGCGATGCGGGCATGAAATCCAAAGATATGGAAGCGGCTTGCGGCGCAAAAATGTCTCCGTCAAAATAACCCTATTTGCCCCTGTAAATTGTTGATGCTTTTATCAACATTTACCAAAGGCGGGTTTAACCCGCCTTTTTTCTAATTGCAGTGTCGATTTTCTTACAAGGTGTTCACATGGACACAATTCAAAATTTAGTTAATGGGGCTGGGCTGGGTTTACGCCGTTCATTTTTATCTGATGCGCTCGCCTCCCCACCCAAAACAATCGACTTTTATGAAGTTGCGCCAGAAAATTGGATGACCATCGGCGGCAAATTCGGCAGGGCATTTCGCGCCATGACTGAACGTTACCCCTTTATTTGTCATGGCTTATCCTTATCAATCGGGAGCACCGATCCCCTGGATGAAGACTTTCTCAAAGCGCTAAAAAATTTTATGTCAAAACATCACATTAAATTTTATAGCGAACATTTAAGTTATTGTAGCCATCAGGGGCACTTGTACGATTTGATGCCAATTCCTTTTACCCAGGAAGCCATCAAACACGTTGCAGCAAGAATTCGGCGTGTGCAAGATATTTTAGAACAGCGTATTGCCCTTGAAAATGTGTCTTATTATGCTGCGCCTGGACAGGAAATGGCAGAAATTGATTTTTTTAATGCCGTTATTCGCGAGGCCGATTGTGATGTTTTACTGGATATTAATAACATTGTCGTTAACAGTGTAAATCATGGCTACGATGCGGCAACCTTTCTTCGCGCGATCCCTGCGACACGCATCGCCTATGCCCATATTGCCGGACATTATGTGGAAGCTGAAGATTTTTTGGTCGATACGCACGGCGCGCCAGTCATTGATCCAGTTTGGGCTTTACTGGCAAAAGCATATGAACTCTTCGGTGTGTTCCCAACGCTTTTGGAGCGCGACTTTAACATTCCAGCTTTCCCCGAGTTAGTGCAGGAAGTTGACACCATCAAAAGCATTCAACACGCCAGGAAACAGCAACATGAACAGCAAACCGTTTAATCTCAAACAACAGCAGGCTGACTTTACCGCTTATATCAGGGATCCTTTACACCGCCCCATGCCTCCTGAGCTTAAGCCTGAACGCATGAAGATGTATGCTGAATTAATATTTAATAACGTGGAAAGTTTTTTAAGCAGCAATTTCCCAGTATTGAATAAAATTTTATCCGCATCACAATGGCAAGCCTTAATCCGGGATTTCTTCATCCAACACGCCAACAAAACGCCCTATTTTTGTGACATTCCCCAAGAGTTTTTAAGCTATCTGCAAGACGAACGCAACAACCCCAACGATTTTCCGTTTTTATTGGAACTTGCACATTATGAATGGGCAGAATTGGCCTTATCCATCGCCGAAGAAGAACTGGCCATTAACTCCGCGCTTGAAAATCTAATGGATAAAGCAATTTTATTATCCCCTTTAAGCTGGTTGCTCGCTTACCAATACCCGGTTCAAAAAATTTCACCGGATTTTTTACCAACTGAAGCACCCGCAGAACCGACATTTTTAATTGTTTACCGCGACCAACAAGATGAAGTCGGGTTTATTGCTTTAAACCCCATCACCTACAGACTACTCAACATCATTCAAGAAAACCCAAGCCTGCTTACTCGTGCTTACTTGCAGCAGATAGCCAGTGAATCGAAGCATCCTGACCCTGAAGTAGTTATGGAAGGGGGCTTACAAATCCTAAAAGAATTTGCCGAAAAGAATATTATTACGGCCGTTTCTTAAGGCGATCACCCCATGTTTTTGTGCGCGAAGTACATGGGGTGATTAACTGGATTATTGTGGTTTTGAAAAATTAGGGCCTTTGGGATGGGCTTTTTGTTGCAAGCAATGATATGCGGCATTTTCATATTTAATTCTTAACGATTGGGCATCTTCATGCTCCTGGAGAAATTTTTCAGCTTCTATAGCCGTTAAATCTTTCATCATAAAAGTAGCGATACACCGGCAAGGTTCCGTAAAGCGAACCTCAGCTTCTTCTTTGTCCGTTGCATTCTTGGCTTCCCTTGCCACACATTGGCTCTCAAAATCATGCTCAAACTTTTGCCTTTCTTCATCAGTCACCTTAGCATTTAACAATTCGTGACTAACAGATTCACCCTTAGCCGCTTCAGTTTTGTCTTTATCATCTGAACAACCCGTCACTGCTAACATAACTATTAAGCTAACCAAGCCAGCAACTAACCCTGTTTTAATCAATGGAAAAATTTTCATAAGTTTAATGATACACGTTAAAATTTTAAATACGTTAATATTCAATTTATTGAAGGAGCAAGTCACTCTATATTAAACATCCAAAGGGCAATTCACAGCGTACTGCTTTAACACAACAACCAGAAGCAACACTCCACTTTTACTTTATCACTAAGAGTATTCAAATTAAAGCCGATTAACCAAATTCAGCGTAAAAAAGTGGAGAACAAACTTACATGGCTTAAATAAAAATAATGAGAGGCCAGATACGGGGGCATTAGTGCCGCAAAAAACCCGGATTTCTCAAGTTTCATCCAGAGTACCCGCTTTAGATTTTTTCAATAAATTCAAAAGTTACGTTATTTACTATTTTCCGAACAATATTAACTTGAAACTGAATCTGAAATCCTCGGGGGAAATTAGAATCGTCTTGGCTTGGGCTGGATCATACAGCTGTATCATTTTTCCTTTGAGCCCCAACATAGAAAAGCCATGAAATTCAGTCACAACCTTATCAAACTCTTTATCTGCATCTTTGGCTCCCGGCCTGACCGCAATATCTTTTTTATCCGCATTCGAAGCGCCAATAGTAGGCACCCGAAGAGAATTTTTAGCGGCATTAATGATTGTACTCAAAGGCGTATCTGCTTTCATTTCTATAACACCCGGACTGGCTCCAGTTATTTTTAACCAGAAATCATTGGCCTTAATATTCAGTGCATCAAAATTTTCATAGCTGCCAAGGTGAACCGCCAGCGCCTTTTCAAAAATGGCCGCCCAGATAGATTGTTCGCTCGGATCGCGCAAATACAAAAGCGACCAACTGTTACGATCCCCATCATCGGTATAGAGAACATCACTCACTTCTTGCGTACTTTTTGGAAGATTAACCGTGAAGTACCTGGACGAACTGATTTTCATACCCGGCGGCGGGTTGGCTAAGGCTGTTTTAGCCTTTATTGCGGCCTTGGACTTTAACGGCGACAGATCAGTCTCGACATTACCCGTACTCTCGCTGAGCACGCCCTGAATATAAGAACGCCCCACACTGGTAAACGCCAAGGCTGCGAGTATCGCGGCAACCGGGCAATTGGCGATGCCGGGCGCCTGTTTAACTTCATCGTAACTCAGCCCTTTTTTAGAAAACAACGGCCATAAAACCGCATGCACATCTTTTGGGTCATCCCCTGAAATAGGTAACGGCATGATGGTGACTTTTGGTGCTTTTACCAGCGTAGCCGGCGCTGTTGTATTACCTTGCTTTTGCCACAACGTTGTCCCTAATGGCCCTGGTAACTGCCTGCCATGATTCTCAGGAAAAATACCCAACGGACCGGGGATTTGAGCACCGCCTTTATTTTGCATTACCATGCAGGCCTCCTAAATTTTCAACAACACCGCTTAAAACTAATCAATACAATTAAGCAAAACGCCAATTAATTTGCTAGTTTTTCAGAAAATTAATTACCGCTGCCCCACCATTAGTCATGCTGCAATATATTCCACGGTTTTTCAGATTTTGAGAGTCGAAATAACACCACTGTTTACCAATGCCGCAATACGCTATTGCGGGTTAAGGGTTGCATCATTAAACGCCCAAGGGTTAATCACTGTTAGCCCCGCAGCCATAAACGGCTTGGAGTCTCTAGTGGCCATAGAAAGTCCATTTGCCATCGCGATGGCTGCTATATAGCCATCTGCCTGCGCAATAGCTTGACCAGCAGCACGCGCCTTAGACCGCAAAGTTGCATAAGACTTTGAAGCGTCCGCATCGAATGGCAAAATACGGCCTGCAAACAACGGTAATACGCGCTGCTCAAGGCTAGAATGCAGCATATCCCTACGCTTACCTTCTGGCAACACAGCGATACCAAAACGTAATTCTGCCAGACCAATGGTCGAGAGATACAAAGTTTCGACATTCTGTGCGTTAATCCAAGCGACTACTTTTTGATCACCAGATGCTTTTAAGGGTTCGGAAATGACATTGGTATCAAGTAGTATCATTCAAAACTCAGCGGTTCAACGGGGGTTTTATCTCTATCTACTTCAATATCGACAAATCCCACTTCATGGCCAATCTCAGCCAATAAAGAACCGAGCTTGATTCTATCCTTAGGCATAACTGCATTTTCCAAAATAAAGCGTATTTCAGCTTCAGTGCTGCGATGATTCTCAGCCGCGCGCGCCTTTAGCGCGCGGTGCGTCTCTTCAGGTAAATTTCTAACCGTAACGACTGACATTTGATTACACCCCTACAATTAAGAATGCTGTATGCTAGCACCAATAAATTTATGATGTCAATGTTGCTGATAGTATTTCCAATAACGCTGCCACGCACTGTTCTTCAGTTTCCGCGCGTCGAAATAACATCACCGTTTACCAATGCCGCAATACACTGCTTACGGGTTACATAATTAATTCACCGTAGTCAGCCTTTGGCTCAGCAATCATTCCCGACCAATCTGGTGGTAATAAACCAAGGCGCACATAGCGATGAAACGAAGAATGAGGCCAATCAGATAAGTGTTGCACCAAACCATGTTTGATCGGGTTCCAGTGACAATAATCAACATGGTGGGCATAATCCCGTTCATCACGAATGGTGTGTTCCCAAAACCGCCGTTGCCACAATTGGTATTCACCGCGATTATCACGGTTAAATGATATGCCTGTTGCCCGTAAGGAGTGTGTGAAGCACGATTTTATTGCCCGCCAGCGCCCGGAATAATCCGTATCATCTTCCGGTAATGTCCAAATGGTGTGTAAATGATCGGGGAGTATCACGATGGCATCAATGGTAAAAGGCCGATCCGTCCGCACATTGCGAAAAGCCACGCGTAATAAATCAACATGCCGTACCAACAAATCAGAAGATCGGTTGCGTAACGTAACTGTGAAAAAATAAGTTCCGCCCGCAACCCGGTTCCGTCGATATGAAACCATGCCATTACAACCAAAATATTGGTGAATCCGTTATTCGTAGCCCGTATGGAACAGCTCGGAATACGGGACATCGGAGCCACGAAAGCCCCGGATTCCGTAAACTTCATCCAGGCTACTCGCTACCGCAACAAAAAGCGGAGACTTGGGTAAGTACCGTTGCACTAAACCGAATGACAAGTTTAGGCATGCCTGTGTCTGTTAAAATTTGAAATAAGCCATAAACAGCCAAACTCGCCTAAAATCTGATTTATTCAACAAAGCCCCAAATAGTGGTGAATCCGTTATTCGTAGCCCGTATGGAGCAGCGCGGAATACGGGACATCGGAGCCACGAAAGCCCCGGATTCCGCAAGCTCCATCCAGGCTACTCGCTACTCGCTATAGGTTGTCGCATTTTGATAATATAAACTCTTCATATTTCGGATCATCTTCAGAAAAAATCATTTTACCCTCAAGCATATAAGCTTGAAGTAACTCAGATTCTGCGCGCTCCATATTACCTAATTCAAATAACGATTGTCCTAATCTAAGATGAATAAATGGATTCCCCATTCCATCGACTCCGTTTAACGCATCATATTCAGCTTCAGAACACTCATTAAACCGTTTTGCATGAAAATGTGCGTCACCGACAGAAGCTTTAAGCCAAGTATAAGCCTCCCACTGTATTTGAGGCTCAGGTAATAGTTTAAGCCCATTTTCAAATGCGAGAACCGCCTTGTCATAATCACCATTGTCCAAAAAATCATTCCCTTGATCTGATAATTCAGTAATTTTTAAGTAAATATCATCAGATAATTCCATAAATTCTAGCCTTCATTTTTTTTACGAACGACTGATTCTTTTAAATAAAAATCAAGATACTTTTTTTCTCTTCCTTGAAAAGGTCGTTTTTTAAAGCTTTTGAATAAATAGTCAAACCTTTCATAAGCCGAATCTAATTGCCCATTTTCAAAATAAACCATGCCAGAGATGACGGCAACTGTGCCATCATCTTTTCCTTCTGGATAAGCCTTTTCCATCTCAGTTAAAAAACGCGAAAACTTACCAAGCTCCCCCATCATCTCATAAAGCTCAAAGATTTCCAGTAATAGCCATTGTGAATCGCTCCATAAATGCTTATGCCCTGGAATTAAAGCCCATGCTTCAAAATATAACTTCTCAGCATTCACCCAGTCTCCAGATTTTCCATATTTACCAATTTTCTCACGGAGATTATCAATTTTACTTTTTACATCATTTGGCCATTCAGTCATTAAAATATTCTCATTTTAGTGGGGGAAGATACCTATCTGGCAGTTTAGCACCAGCAGAGCGATTATATTTAAAATAATCTAACGTATAATTTTCAGAGTCAAGCATCCATTTTCTGACTTCGGGAGAACGCGCAACATCTTTTCTCCCAGTTTCATTCCACCATGTTACAGCATCTTTACTATGTGCCATATCAGCGTCTTTTATATCACGCCAATTTCCTTGCGAATCCATAAACTTAGTGACTTTATTAGTTATTGGATTTCTTTCGATTTTTCCATCTTTTTCCATTCTTTCAATAACCTCCCTACCAGTTTTTGATTTTTTACCTGGTGTACGTCCAAGATATTGTTCGCGAAGCTTCTTTTTCTTAGGTCCTTTAACATGCCCACCTTCTTTAACTGCTTTTTCTTTAGCCGCTTTCTCAGCAGCTTCTTTCTCTGCTTTTTTAGCAGCTTCTCGCTCAGCTTTCAACGCAGCTTCCCTAGCCGCCTTTTCCGCCGCTTCCTTCTCCAGTTTTTGCCCAGCCTTTCTGCCCAGCTTGGCCGCCGTCGCCGCCTGCCCACCAACGGGCAACATCGCCGCCGCGCTCAGGGCGGCATTGACCTTATCGCCTTCGGCCAAGTATATCAGCGCATTGGCTCCATCGGCAATTTCACCCACGCCGGGGATTAGGCCGACTACGTCCAGTCCCAGATGAATTGCGTCACTGTGTTTTTCCCACCAGCTTTTTTCCTTTGGCTTGGGTTTGGGTGGCGGTGCGCTGTTGTTGGCACCACTCGCATTAGGGCTGGTTTGGGGGACAATAATACCCTGGGTATTGCCTATAGGCCCAGGACTGGGCTGGGTGTTGGGTTTTATGCTACCTTTTTGCCCTCTGTTTTTTATACCGGGGCGGATAGGCTTGGGCAATCTAGCCATAGGTT
The DNA here is from genome assembly GCA_040079795.1 of Methylococcales bacterium. Taxonomy (GTDB): domain Bacteria; phylum Pseudomonadota; class Gammaproteobacteria; order Methylococcales; family Methylomonadaceae; genus SXIZ01. The sequence goes on along the minus strand of JBEBJQ010000013.1, from coordinate 49,061 downwards.
TTTTTACTGATGGTCAGGCACATTTGTTGGCTCACGGTTTTTTGTAGTTCATCCAAACTTGATCACCAGTGCGTACCATCGGCTTACCGTTTATGTAAACGCTGGCACTTTTGCCGATACTGTGGCTAATCTCCATATTGGTTCTGGATACTACCCCTTTACCCATGCCCGGCTCATCGCCCATAACTTGATCAACGTAGCTTTCATTGTGCATAAAAGCGGGCTTGTCCCGAAAATAAACGTTAGGTGAGCACTGTCCGCTTTTATCCATGTTGTGGGTAATGGGATAAGGGATAGGATAACCATTGGTAATACAGACATCTGGTAAGGTACAGATCAGGGTAAATTGTCCATCCTGAGCAGTCGCTGCTTCATCGGCCATCGCTTGCTCCTGTTTGCTGTTCTGGGCTTTGCTGCCGCTGTTGCGCCAGGATTTGGTCATTGGCTGCACGGGCAGCGGCGATGTCCCAGGTACCGATTTCCAGGCTATCAACGCCGGCACTGGCGGCAATTAAGGCGCGTTGCACAACGATGAGCTGAAGGTTTTTAAGGTCGAACACCAGGGTATCTACTGACATTGGTTTGAATAATGGAATACCGGCATCCAAATGTAATAGCAGTTTTACGTTAAAGTGAGGAAGGCGAAACTGAACACGGGAGTTCGGGTGTAGATTGATGAGCGTAACCGTTTCGCCGCCTTTCGGGTAATCGATTTGCTGGTCTTCCGGCGCACTGTTCCAATAACTAAAGTCAAAATCAAATGGCAGATGCGGCCAGCGCGTTTTTTTCCAGATATCATCATAAGTGCCTGCTTTGCTGCGGCGGGGCAGCCACCAGCGGCCAATAGCACCCAAACCGACCACGGGATAATCAAAATCATTCGCGACAAATGCTTGATCAAACGCTTCAATTTGGGACGCCGGAAAGCTATTAAGCTGAGCCTTTTCTAACCATTCTGGGTTGAGATAACCGCAACCGATGGGATTGCGTTGTTCCGCGTAAATCTGCTCCGGGTCTGGATTATCCAGCGGCCATTGACAGGTACCTCCATACGCTTTTTCGTAACAAATCGGCATTTGGGTGATGGCTTCGGGTTCAGTCAAGTGCCACAAGCCGCTATCGTCAAGCTGTATTTTACGCGGCCCGGTCACGGTAAATTGCTTTTGCCAGGCGCCTATTTGCACAGCAACCGGCCAGCGTGGGCATGCTTTTCCGCCCGGTGCATGGGCATAAGCATAGGCAAACAAAATGTCGCACTTAGGCTTATAAGGGGAAAAATCACTTTCCTGAATAATGCTGCTGTTATTGATGTCACGATAAAATTGATCGCCGGTAACCAATGGCGTTTGTTCATCCGCTAAAACAAGGCAACCTTCGCTATCAATTTTACGTAAGTTAAAGGTTTGCCGACAAACAATGACATGAAAGACTTGATCGCTAACATCCAGCATTTGGTAATACTGGCTTGGAAAAGCAGTATGGTTTTCTACCTGTGGTAACGGTGCACTGTTAACAGGTATGTCTATTAAATTTTCAGGGCCGTTCATGTTAATTCAGATCAATACGTTTAGAGTCTAGTTGGATATGGCTGTCACCAACCACATCAATGGTTTTACCGTTGAGAATGATGGTGCCATCTTTTTTCATCACCAAGCTGGATTTACCAACGGTTAAGCTAATAGAATCCCCGGCGTTAACGATAATATCTTTGCCAACGGTAACCACGTAATCAACACCAATACTAAGCGCCTTAGCTAGACCGATGGTTTCGGCTTTTCCTAAGCCAACGGTTTCAGCCAATGCCATGATGACTGTTTCGGTTTTAAAACCTTTAATGGTGATGTTTTCATTATTCCCAACGGTTTCAGTGCGATTATTACCAATAGTGATTGTTTCATCATGTCCGACAGTTTCTGTACGGTTATTTCCGACGCTGGTGGTCTCGTTGTTTTCAACAACATTATCCTGGTTTTTTTCCGCATGGATGTAAACCTGTTCCTGGCCTTTTTTGTCTTCAAAGCGGATTTCATTGAAGTTGGCAGGTGTGCCACCTTTGGAGCTGCGGCTTTTGAATCCGCTCTGGGTTTGGTTGGCAGGCAGTGCGTAAGGGGGCATTTGGTTGGCGTTGTAGACACTTCCCGTTATCAGCGGACGGTCGGGGTTGCCTTCCAGAAAGCTGACGACGACTTCCTGGTCTATGCGCGGGAGTGAGACCCAGCCCCAGTTTTTGCCAGCGATGGGGGTGGCAACACGGATCCAGCAGGAACTGTTTTCGTTGTGTTTGCCGTAGCGGTCCCAATGAAATTGGACTTTTACCCGTCCGTATTTATCTGTCCAAATCTCTTCTCCGGCTTTGCCAACGACGGTGGCGGTTTGGGGGCCTTGAACGAAAGGCACAGGGGTTAAGCGCCCGGCACGGAACTGTTGGGTGGAGCGAATGGCTTTGAAGTCACATTCAAAATGGGTTCTTTCCGTTGCGGTAGCGCGATATTGGTTATTGACGATGGTGTAGTTTGCCGCAATGAGGATATGTTTGGTGTTTTCAGGCGAGATGTAATGGTCTTTAAGGGTGAAGAGCATGCCGGTAGTTAAGCCCATGGCATCGCCACTGCCCTGCATAACTTGGTAGTCGCTTTGCAGTTCGTCCAGACGGATATTAGAGTAGCTTTCGCCCAGCGGCGGCTCATAATAATTGCCGGGGTAGTCATATTGTTCGCCGTCTGCAAGGCTGTGCGGCTTTATTTCGGTAAATTTTGTGATCAGGTTACTTTTTGGCTTTTCAAAGTCATAGTCGTTTAATACATATTTCCCGGATTGCACTTGATGGGCGGTTTGCCATTCAGCAATATGGTCGCGGTTTCTGCGGCCAGTGTTTTCAGGCGGGAAATAGGGGATGGTTTCATAGCCCCCAATAGTTTGGTAAGCATTAATGGAATCGCCGATTATTAGGGTGTGTTTAGATGCTTCATGTTTAAAATAATAAAAGATTCCTTCCCATTCCATGAGCCTGCTGACAAAGTTAAAGTCACTTTCGCGGTATTGCACGCAATATTCGCGCGGCTGGTAGCTTTGGGTCAATTCCAGTTTGTAGTCGCTAAAGCCGTTCTCGGCAAAGACTTTTTTGATGATGTCGGGGACGGTTTGTTCCTGGAAAATCCGGCAGTTACTGGTGCGGGTCAGAAACCATAGCCAGGGGCGAATGACAGCGCGAAATTGATAAAAATCTTCTACAACACCGTGGTGTTTAAATTGGGTCACTAAGCCATGAAAATAGCGTTTGCCGCCAGCGGGTAATGTCAGGGTGATGGTCATCGGCTGCCCCAACACTGCATTAGTTGGAAAACCACCGGTGACGATGCTTTTATTAGCTTCATCAACTAATAGGTCAATTTCATACTCAAAAAGCCTGCTGAGTGCTTCATACCCATTCATACGACTGAAGAGCAGAACTTCCGAGCCTAATGGGGTGGTGACTGAAGCAAAGCGGGTATCTTGAGTGGACATAATTTAAGAGTTCCTAAAAAACAATATCGTGTTGATACTATGTACTAAAAAACCTTGTGCTGAAACCATTCACGGTTCCATCTTGCGGGTTTTCTATAAGCTAAAAAGCCACATTCCAAATTTTTTGCATATCCAAAGTAAAACCCATCAACACAGTGTCAGCTGATAAAAATGCAGGATTACTTAAATTTAATAGGGCTTTTTCAGGCTGAAAAATCAAGACACTTTTCGGCTCTGGATCAATCAGCCAGCCTAAACTAGCACCGTTGTCGATATATTCCTGCATTTTGTCCTGTAGCTTTTGCAAGCTATCACTGGGTGAACGCAGCTCAAGCACAAAGTCTGGGCAAAGCGGTAAAAACCGTTGCTTCTGCTTGGCCGTTAAGGCTGCTAAATGGGATTTCATAACCCAAGAAACGTCAGGTGAGCGAATCGCGCCATTAGGTAAAACAAACCCAGTCGATGAATCAAATGCTACGCCGCTACCCTCTTGCTCTGCCCAATTATATAACTGGGCCGCCAGGCTCAAGTTTCGCCAACCTGTTTCACCGCCTGTAGGTGCCATAATTTCACAATCCCCTAAAGCCGTGCGCTCAATGCGTAATTCCTTGTTTACCTGACAAAACTCAAAAAACTGTTCATCAACCAGGCGCAACGACGGGGGCCAATGCAGTACCACTGGGCTTATTTGTGCGTTTTGTGTAACGGCATTATTAAAATTCGCAATCATAAAATCTCCGCATTGTGCGCCAAGATTGGACACTTAGCTGCAAACATAAATAGCATGCATCGGAATCTATAAAAAAATTCCTGCTTAAGGGTTAATATTAGCCCACTCTAACCAATAGCTTCCACTTTTTGTTGCCATTATTTGATCCTCAAATTTAAGTACATCAGCTCAAACAAGCCTGAAAGTTTTAAATTATGAACTGATCCCAGCCATTTAAAATATCACTCAAAACTAAACCCAAACTCCCCATCCTGCACACTCACATGCACCCGCTCAATCACCTCGCCAGCCATCATTTTCAGCAAGAATGCCTGACTTATCCGAGGCAAAACCGTATTGGTCAAAATGGCATCAATCATCCGACCACCACTTTCCAGTTCTGTACAGCGGCTGGCAATCAATTTCACTACGGCATCATCATAAGTAAACGGCGCTTTATGGCTTTCGGCGATACGTTTTTTGATGCGTCCCAGTTGCAAGCGGGTAATAGCACAAATCATTTCATCGCTTAAGGGATAATACGGAATAACCACCAATCGCCCCAATAATGCTGGCGGGAAGACTTTTAACAACGGCTCACGCAAGGCTTTAGCAATGGCATCAGGTTCTGGCATCAAGTCGGGGTCTTTACACAGATTCATAATCATGTCCGTTCCCGCATTGGTGGTGAGTAAAATCAGGGTGTTTTTAAAATCAATCACCCTACCCTCGCCATCTTCCATCCAGCCTTTATCAAATACCTGAAAGAAAATTTCGTGTACGTCAGGATGGGCTTTTTCCACCTCATCCAATAGCACAACACTATAGGGCCTACGCCTTACGGCTTCGGTAAGCACCCCTCCTTCACCATAACCCACATAACCTGGCGGCGCACCTTTTAGGGTGGAAACTGTGTGCGCTTCCTGATATTCACTCATGTTAATGGTAATAACATTTTGCTCGCCGCCATATAGGGTTTCTGCCAAAGCCAGAGCGGTTTCAGTTTTACCAACTCCGGACGTACCCGCCAGCATAAATACACCAATTGGCTTGTTAGGATTATCCAGGCCGGCGCGCGAGGTTTGGATACGCTTGGCGATCATATCCAAGGCATGGCGTTGGCCGATAATGCGCTGTTCAATGTTGTCAGCAAGATGAATGATGGTATCGATTTCATTTTTTACCATCCGCCCAACCGGTATTCCCGTCCAATCACCGACCACTGAAGCCACCGCTTGCGCATCAACACTGGGCAAAATTAACGGTGATTCGCCTTGCAATTCCTGTAGTTTGGCTTGAAGGGCTTTCAGGTCTTCTAAAAGCTGTTCACGCGCAACAGGGTCGGTAGAGACACAAGGTATTGCGTCTCCACCAGCGGCATCGGCGGCTATTTCCAAATCACTTTGGGTACCTTCAACTTTACCGGTTAATGCCCGTAATTGTGCGCGAATATCGAGAATGTTTTTGACTAAATCCCGCTCAGTCTCCCAGCGTTGTTCCAAACCTACCAAGCGCCCTTGCTCACTGGCGAGCTTTTCGGCTGCCAGGGTTTCACGGTCTTTAATAGCAATACCAATGGCTTTTTCTCGGGCAATGATTTCAAGCTCGGTATTGAGGGCATTTATGTGCTTGCGGCAATCATCCACTTCGGCAGGCACGGCATGCTGGCTAATCGCGACGCGGGCAGAAGCTGTATCTAATAAACTAACTGATTTATCCGGCAACTGCCGTGCCGGAATATAGCGGTGCGATAAGCGCACTGAGGCTTCCAAGGCTTCATCCAGAATTTGTACTTGATGGTGTTTTTCCATAACCGAAGCGACTCCGCGCATCATCAGAATGGCTTTTTCTTCGCTCGGTTCGTTGACTTGAACTACCTGAAAACGGCGGGTTAACGCCGGGTCTTTTTCTATGTGTTTTTTGTATTCGGCAAAAGTCGTGGCGGCAACCGTGCGCAATGTGCCCCGCGCTAAAGCCGGTTTTAATAAGTTCGCGGCATCGCCTGTCCCTGCTGCACCGCCCGCACCCACTAAGGTATGAGCCTCATCAATAAAAAGAATGATCGGTTTCTCAGATGCTTGAACCTCTTCGATCACTTGGCGCAGACGGTTTTCAAATTCGCCTTTCATGCTCGCACCGGCTTGTAGTAAACCAACATCAAGGGTACGCAAAGTCACATCCAGCAAAGAAGGCGGTACATCACCAGCCACAATTTTTTGGGCAAACCCTTCAACGATAGCGGTTTTACCCACCCCCGCCTCACCGGTCAAAATTGGATTGTTTTGGCGACGACGCATTAAGATGTCGATAACCTGACGAATTTCTTCATCACGCCCCACGATAGGATCCATCTTGCCTTGCCGCGCTTGTTCGGTCAGATCGACGGTAAATTGTTTCAAAGCCTGTTGTTTACCCATTTGCGCAGGAGCCATTGCGCCACTGGCTTCACACGGAGCGGCTCCTCCGCCAACTTGAAAGCCATCGCTGGCTGCCAAGCCCTCTTCTGGCGAGCCTTTGACAATTTCAGCAAAACGATCAGTTAACGTCTCAAGTTTAATTTTCTCAAATTCCTTAGAAATACTTAACAACGCATTAGTTAAGGCTCTGGTTTTTAAGATTCCAACCACCAAATGCCCGGAGCGCACTTGCGATTCCCCAAACATCAGCGTCCCGAAAACCCAGCCGCGTTCTACCGCATCGTCAATATGTTGCGACAAATCGGAGATAGACGTAGAACCTCTGGGCAGACGGTCTAAAGCTTCGGTGAAGTCTTTTGCTAAACGCGAGGGGTCAAGATTAAACTGACGGATGATTTTATGCAGATCGGAGTCCTGCAACTGCAATAGCTGATGCAGCCAATGCACAAGTTCCACATAAGCATTACCACGCAATTTGCAAAACACAGTCGCACCTTCTATGCCTTTATAGCAGACGGCGTTGAGCTTGCCAAACAAGGCGACTCTACTGATTTCGGTCATTTTGGTGTCCTTTTTGTTTATTTAAAGCGTAAGATACTCGGATCAAAGGATAATCCTCCAAATGGTTTTTTGTTATTAAACGCCAAACTCAAAAAATTACTTATGTTGATTAATCCATCTGCCGTTCTAACTCTTGTGCCTTTTTCAAATAAAACTCTGCTGACCGCACATTACCGCTTTGCTTTAAGCGTTGACTATAAGCTTTAGCAGCGGCACTAGCATTTCGAAATGCACTTATAATCACGTTGCGTTCAACTTCTGGCAGTAACTTGCCTTGAGCAAATTGCCCTGCAATATAACCTTCGACACCATCAATTACACCCAAACTCAATTCACCCTGTTCAAGAGTACCTAAAAAAAGTAACGTATTTGCCTCTTTTCGATATGCACGTAAAACCCCTAGGCCATGCGCTTTCCCGCCTTGGCATTGCCCATGCCATGTAACTAGACTATCTCCCCATTCAGCTGGCGAGAAAAACTGACAATCTTTTTTACCTGCTAAATGCTGTTTAGCTTCGCCCAATTCAGCAACTGATGAGGTAGCAAGCGCACCCGTCAAAAATATAACTGTTCCTAATAAAATTTTTTGTAAACTCTGCAAAATTTGCATTCACCACTCCAATTTCAATATATCAATAAGCAACAACTTATGAGAAGCATCATTTCAAATCGGGTAACCATTGGTCGAGCAAAGAGCGGCTCACTTCAAAATGCATTGCATCCTCGGTTCTAAATGCCGCCCCCCAAAACCATCCATGACTATTAAAGATCGGTGCTATCACACTTAAACCGTATTGCACTGTCACACCACGATCACCTCGTTTATCCAGCATCCCATTCAGCGTCAAATCAATTGCACTCCCCCAGGAATGATTCGAAATTGAAGTATTTGAACCTCTAACGTTACGGCAACACAACATGCCGGCAGTGCCTAATGCAGTATAAATATCAGGATGTTTTGTAGCGATTTCAGTCATGATAGCCCGCAAAACTTCTAGTGCTGGTTTTAACCCAGTTACCCTGAAAGGACCAACAGAAGCAGTTTGCATGTGTTTCTTCAAACTTGCATTCGTTACAGGCTGGCAATCTGCGCTAAATGATTCACGGGGCTTACCAAGTTTTTCAATCATATAAGCGTTATTAACTGCTTTTAAGCCAGGATTTAAAATACCTAAACTAGATCGAGGTACCAAACGAGTAATAGAGCCAGTAACCTCACTCGGAACTGATTGTTTAATCGTGTGTAATGAAGTAACCATTGGTGCCACTTTACTGGGTGTAGCAGGTTTAAATCCAATCATATTTAAGCGTTTCAGGGTCTTTCCTTCAGGCTCAACTAAACCGTCGGGATGAAGTAAAAAACCAGCCTGAAAATTCGTGATTCCTGCTATCGTCCGAACCCCACACTGTCCGTCTGCCCGTCCAATCGCCAGTCCATGTTGGAGCAATAAATGCTGAACCATTACAACATCGTTTACATTATTTTTACCTAGTTTACCGACTGAATTACTAATCTCAATACTCATTATTTTTCTCGTAACAATCAATAAAACCACCCTTTTGTCGGACTATCATTTTGCCAGAATATTATGGGTGCATTAATTTAAACATTTTTATTGTTTAAGCACATGTACATTTACTAAAATTTTATAGGCTACCCCAAAACGGATTCAGCGTAAGGTCATTTGCATCCCTGTCGCTATTTCGATCACCCATCCACGATGTCCAGCCAAGGCGTGTTTGTTCGCCTAACTGCGCCTTCGGCACTTGCTCCTTTTTTAACACCAGATTGACATCCCAACTCAGCTCATCGCCGATGTAATTGCGAATGATGGCAATCAGTTGTTCCAGTCTATGTCCGTTGGGTAACAGGCTGAGATATTCATCAATGTTCAACGGCCCAAAACGAATGCGAAATTTATGTTGGCATGCCCATACTTTTGATCCCAATATTGCTGATATACCTAACTCTCCGGTTCTTGGATTTTCACCCAAGCGGGTTAAATCGTTAGGCTGAATATCCAGCCATTCACCGACAAACGATTCTATGTTGACTGTTAAACGAAAATAGTCTGCTAATAAAGCTCTCAAGCCCTCTGCAGACTTGCTTTGACTGGCTAAAAACCCGGTGTAATAAAATTTGGCAAGATCCGGCATAGCATCGCGTTCGCGCAAGGCATCTGTACCAAAGCCAGCCAGTGAGCCGATATAGGTTGAGAAACGATCACTGTCTGGTCGGTCATAACTCACGGTGGGTTCGGTATTCGCCCAGGCGCGGTAGAATAAACACAGCATACGGTGGTGAAACATGTCCGCAAAACCGGCCAAAGTATAGTCACGATGGTAATGGATTCTTTCGTGAATAAATTCGGTTAAATGTGCAGGCATAGGCCCATTGGTGCCAAATAACCCTAAAAAACGCTGTTTTAACAAGGGCATTAAGCCTGCTTTACGCCGGTTAAACGCGGTAAGGGTCGAGGCTTCAAAGGTTAACGCTATCTCCTGCCCTATTCGTACCGATGGCTCCAGGCTTGGACGTTGTGCCTGTCCAAAGCGGGCTTTGTCTTTATAAGCGCATTCTAAAAGCCGCATCACCTGAAAAAAGCCATAACGATATGGCTCTTTTTGGAGCGCGGCTTCTAAATCAACTGCCGCTGTCCTAGTCTTGTCGGCCATCGCATTATTTCTCCACGATCACTGGTTTTTAGTACGGTTTCGGTAAATGAATTAAGCGATACATACTGGGCAAAAAATTGTTCCAACACCATACCTAATAAAAACACGCCACTGCCTTCAAAAGCGGACTCTTCAACGGTCACGGTTACTTCCAGCCCACGCCCAAATACAATCGGCCCTGCGCTATTGATGCGCTTGACGATGGGCTTTGACTGGATAAATAACACCCCTTCTATTTGTTTACGGAAGCTCGGATCGCTATTATCGCCATACAGGGACAATAAACTGCGGAGTGCGCTGGCACCTTCTTTGTCATTGCTATTAACGAGGGATAAATAATTGAGCGATAGGTGATTAATGAGCTTCCAGGCGGTATCTTTATGCGCATTGGATGGTCTGGGTTTAGTAGGGCCTGATAAACAACGTATCGATTTCACGGGTGCGCCGGTTTGAATGGTGAAATCCGTTTCACCAATGCCAATAGGCAGTTGTAACGGTAAATCACGGTTGGTGCAAAGTGTCTCTATACCCAGTTGCCGCAAATCATTTTTAAACGGCGCTTCATTACTATCCACAATAGAGATAAACACTTCATTGCCTACATAACTGGAGCGCGCACCTTGCAGCTTTTGTTTGGAAGAAATGACCCGCGGCATACGCATAACCGAATAATAAGCACGCGGCTGCTTATGGCTAAGATCGCTACTGGCCTGATAAAAAGGTAAAAATGCTTGTTGATCATCCGCGGTAACGCCAAAACCGGTGACTTCACGAATTTGATAAATTTCATAGTCTATAGGCCGGGTACGATCAGGAATGATATGGTATTCATTGGTTTGGGTGGTTAAATGAATGCGGTCGGCACGTTTGGCGAAAACGTTAATGGCAGGGGTACAAAATAGCGCAAAGCGTGAGCTATCAATTTCATTTACCAACCGCGGATTACTGCGATTAAACAAAATAAACACATCCACTTCATTGTCAGTACATTGCTGCAAGGCAGGTTGTAATTGCGTAAGCTCTACAAACATATACCGTTCCGGAAAAGCAAAATACTCCTGTAACAGCCGATACCCCTGAAATGATCTGGGCGTGTAGGGTAATAAGGCCTCTTCGCGGGTGAATCCCAGTGGCAAAACAGCCGTTTGTTTAATGACCTGCTGCCAGCTCAGCGGGCGATTAATGGGCTGTACCACTACTGCAATGTTATTAGCGAGCAATTGTTCATAAATTTGCATCGGTAACTCACCGATGCCCCGAAGATAAAGCGGTAAATTATTCAGTTTAAGCTGGTCAAAAGTTAAGCCGGCAGTGGTTTTTAAGCGTATCCGAATAGCCGCTTTCAGGCCCGGCAAGCTAGGGACGCCACGGTTAACCACTGCCCCGACACTATTAAGATATTCTGCCTCTATTAATTCGATAGGCCACAAGGTTAAGTCATGAGCGGTTCGGTATTCACAAGCGGTTTGCTCATTTTTACCAATGTGGCTGCGTAATGCGGTTTCTTTAGGGATTAAAAAACCCTCATTAAGGGAACCTTCCATTAAATCCGGGGTTAACTGCACGACAGCCATAGACGGCGTGGGAAAAAGATAATGCGGATAAACTATTTCCAGTAAATGCTGGGTAAAACGCGGAAATTCAGCGTCAACTTTGAGTTGCACACGGGCAGAAAGATACGCAAAGCCTTCCAGTAACCGCTCTACATAAGGGTCAGCACACTCAAAGCCATCCAATCCCAAACGGCTGGCAATTTTGGGATATTCAAGCGCAAACTCACCCGCCATTTCGCGAATATGTTGCAGCTCGTGGTTATAGTATTTGAGTAATCTGGGATCCATGTTTTTAGCTTTTATCTACAATAGCCATACTGCCGGTTTCTAAATCCAATTCGGTTCTCAGATAAAGATGCAGGGGTAAAGGCTGCGCCCATAGCTCCCCTTCTATATCGAAAGTAATGGCATTTTTATTCATTTGATCCTCCGTAATGGCGACTTTTACGACTACGGAGTCTGGAAAAATTCTCGGCTCAAAATCCCAGATTGCCTGACGTATTTTTTGTTGTATTTCAGAGGCATCGGCACTTGAAAGGGTGATGCCAACCAAATCATAAATGCCATAGTTAACGACGGAATGGCTCACGAAGGAAAAATCATCCAAATTTTGAACTGTATCAAAAGTACTGGTATTTAATAACCACGCTAAATCTCTTAAAACACATTGCCGGAGTTTACTTATGGATAAAACCCGTTGCTCCCGCGATTCTTTTAGTTTATCCGGCGCATCATCAACCAAACGATCTAACAGTGAAGGTTGCAGGCGTTCTTTTTGGGTTAATTCAGCCACGAGCTACACACAGCATTAATGTTTATTTCGCGAATATCCATCAACGCGTAGTCGTTATTATTAGTACTTAACAGACGTTGCCCTGAACCGATAAAAGTTGTTTCACCAAGCGCTGTCCATTCGGTTTTACGTGCTAAACGTATCGCAGAATCTACCGCAGTTTCCGAGCCGGGATAACGGGTAGGAATTAATCCAACCGTATCGCCACCATTTTGCCAGACAAAATGGGCAGGCATCCAAACCACATCACGCAAATCGACAGGCTCTTCAATTTTAATTTGTTGGATTTGTTGAAATGGTATCCAGTAATAGCGTCCATTGATGATGGCTTCCAACACCGGCCCTAGGCGCATATCGGCATCAGCCAACCACTCAAACGCTTCGCCATTAAGCGTGCCTTGGGTAACCGGTGCAAGTTCAAAAGCTTGCTCACGCAAAATTTGTGCGTCTTTATGTTGTAGTTCGGTGTCTAACTTAAGTGCTTGCTGCAATAATGCCAGCCACTGGGTGGGCTCCCCGAACACTAAGGGGGTTTTGCCCCCTTGAAAAATTTGATTACGTAATAGTTCACAGGCGACAGCTTCGCGATAAGTTTGCACCATAGGTAACGCTGTTGCATCCAGATCACCCACTACATTTAACTGCGTTAAAGCCCGCTCCCATTGACCAAGTACGGTAAGCAACTGAAATAAAAAAACTCTAAACTTAGGGTTAGCAGGATTTTTCCTAATCTGCTCTTGCAAACTTACTAAGGCTTCAGTCAAATTACCTTGCTGTAAGTTTTGTTCCGCTTCTAACAACATCGCGACACTCCTTGCGAACATAGTAGATAGTCACAGGATAAAAAAGATGCACCCGCACCAAAGCGAATGCATCATTTTTATAATTAAGCCTTCTCGTTCTTGGCAATATCCCAGCCAGTCGTTTGGGTGCCGGATGGGGAACCGTCTGCTCCCTGTGGGGTGTATTCCACTTTAACTTTAGCAAAGTTAAGGCTAACATTTTCAGTTAGCCGATCTTCGCCATGAGAGCCACCAGAACTAACCGAAGTAATAAATACTTGGGACATTGTAATTTTCAGATACTCTACCGGCGTAGTGCCGGCTTTTCTAACCACTAATGTCGCGGTGTCATGATGCTGTCCATTACATGCATGCAGAAACAAATCAGTACTGGCTTTATCAACGTATTTAGTAATCGACAAATCATGTACATTAACTTTACCGGATCCAGAACCACCACCGACTTGCGCGTTACCTGAGTTAGTAATGCCCCAGCTCCAAGCCAATACATCAATTTCATCTTTATGCTTAGCATCTTGTGCTTCACCTTTAATCGGCGCCCCTTCTATCTTTAAAAATATATCAACAGCCATAGTTGTTCTCCTAAATTACTGTTTAAATGAATTATACGTAAACTATCCGGTTACTTTTAAAGCGCTGCCCTTAAACCCAGACATATTCAAAGGCAGGTTTCCAATCTAACCACCGCCACCTTTAACTGATGGCAACTTGGAGACTAAGCGTAAAGATACCGTTAAGCCTTCAAGCTGGTAATGCGGCCTTAGAAAAAATTTTGAGTTGTAATAACCGGGGTTGCCTTCCACTTCTTCCACCTGCACTTCAGCGGCAGCCAGCGGCTTCCTCGATTTAGTTTCTTCACTGGAGGTCTCAGGATTGCCGTCCACATATTGCATAATCCAGCTATTGAGCCAGCGCTGCATATCGTCACGTTCTTTAAACGAGCCAATTTTATCGCGCACAATACATTTTAAATAATGTGCAAAACGACAGGTGGCAAACAAGTAAGGCAGCCGGGCTGAAAGGTTAGCATTAGCCGTTGCATCGGGGTCTTCATACTCGGTAGGTTTTTGCAACGATTGCGCCCCAATAAACGCGGCAAAATCAGAATTTTTTTTATGCAACAACGGCATAAACCCGGCTTTCGCGAGCTCCGCTTCACGCCGGTCACTGATAGCGATTTCAGTCGGACACTTCATATCAACACCGCCATCATCAGTAGGAAATGAATGCACCGGTAGGTTCTCCACCGCACCGCCCGATTCAATCCCCCGAATTTTGGAGCACCAACCGTACAATTTAAAAGACCGGTTGATATTGGTTGCCATAGCGTACGCCGCATTGGTCCAAGTATAATTTTTGCTGTTAGCCGCTTCAGTATCTTCTTCGAAGTCAAACTCATCTACGGGGTCGGTTTTAGCACCGTAAGGCAATCTTGATAAAACCCGGGGCATTGCCAAACCAATGTATCTGGAATCTTCAGATTCACGCAATGATCGCCACGCCGCATAATCAGGGGTAGAAAATATTTTGGTCAAATCACGCGGATTGGCAAGCTCCCCCCATGATTCCATCTGCAGGGTCGAGGGTGATACGCCGGCGATAAAAGGGGCATGCGAGGCCGCTGAAATCTGCGCTATTTGCGCTAATAAGTTAACATCCTGCGGTGAATGATCGAAGAGATAATCCCCCATCAAACAGCCAAACGGTTCCCCCCCAAACTGACCATATTCTTCTTCATACAATTTTTTAAATAACGGGCTTTGGTCCCAGGAAATCCCTTTATATTTTTTAAGGGTTTTACCCAGCTCCTTTTTAGAGACATTCATGACCCTGATTTTGAGCATCTCATCTGTCTCGGTATTATTGACCAGATAATGCAACCCTCGCCAGGAACCCTCCAAGGTTTGAAATGTTTCATGATGCAAAATAAGATTCACTTGTTCCGTTAATTTTTTATCAATTTGCGCAATAATTGCTTCAATTGAGGTAATGGCATCGTCAGAAACCACCGAGGCATCTCTCAGCACAAAAGCTGCAAGGGTTTGTACGGCATTTTCAACTTCTGCTTTAGCCCTGTCGGTTTTAGGTCTGAACTCTTTATTCAGTAACAAAGAAAATTCATTGGATTCCGCTATTTGTTCGTTAGACTGGGTCGCTATTAAATTTTCGGATTCTGCCATGATTTATTCTCCGCTTTCTGTGGTTTTAACTGCATCAGCAGGTTTGGGCGCCGCAACTAATGATTGCAATAAAGCAGGATCTTTAAGCACCTTCGCAATTAAATCTTCCGCCCCCCCTTTACCATCCATATAGGTCACTAAATTAGCCAATTGCGTTCTTGCTTCCAACAACTTATCCAATCCTGCCACTTTTTTCGCAATGGCCGCGGGAGAAAAATCATCCATGCTTTGAAAAGTAATATCGATATTCAGATTACCTTCCCCTGTTAGCGTATTAGGCACTCTGAAAGCAACACGAGGTTTCATGGCTTTTAAACGCTCATCAAAATTATCTACGTCAATTTCAAGCATTTTCCGTTCGTTAACCGGTGCTAACGGATCGGCAGGATTCCCAGATAAATCCGCTAAAACACCCATAACAAAAGGCAGCTGAATTTTTTTCTCAGAACCGTATATCTCAACATCATATTCAATCTGGACTCTAGGTGCACGGTTGCGTGCAATAAACTTTTGACTACTTTCTTTTGCCATGTCAGACCTCTTAATTTTTAAAGTTAAAACAGGTTAAATTGTGCTATTCATTGTCCTCATGTTGCTTTCCCAAAATAACACTGGCCTCATCAATACCGGCAGGTGCTATATCTTTAAGGGTATCCATAAAACTCTTACCCACCAAGCGTATTGCACGGTTAATCAACAGGGGTACCGGGCTTGATGGCTCATGCACTTTATAATAATCACAAACCAGATTCAAAGTTTTAATCACATCCTGGTTATTGTTGATAACACCTGATCCTGATTTTTTTGCTACGACTGCAACCTGCTCCGCCGGCACTGAGCCAGGGCTTATAGCATCCTCCCCCCCTCTGAGCTCTAGGGCGGACAGCAAAAACGCTTTGCTTTCTTTTAAAAATACCCGTAAATCCAGAAAGCTGGGAGCTTCACTGATGCCTACCTGGTCGGTTATCAATTTTTCCAATTGATTAAGCTGCTCAAGACTGATTGATAACGCCTTAAAAGTTTGCTGCAGTTCATTTACATTACTATCCTGAACTGCTGCATCAATAGTCGCTTGGTTAAGTTCTTTTTCAGTGCTGGTCGCGGTCGCTTTTCCCGAGGCAATATTAATTTCACGGAAATTAAATCGCCCTAACAGCTTAGATTCAATAACCGGAGTTTGCTGCAATGGCCTGAGCACAGTGTCGTAGTCACATAAAGACATCAGTACATTTACCCTTTCAGTAGGATCATTGTCATCGTCCGGATCAAGCAGCGGATGAATACTTTCCCAACGGTTTTCCACGGCGGTTTTAATCAGCGTTAAACCAACTTGCAGCCCTTGAAAACCCTCTAATGCTATCAACGCCCGCAAATAGCAAATCAAAACCCGTAAATCAATGGTTCTTAAGAGTAGCGCCTCAGATTGTTTTTTTACTTCACGCCAATCAGGTGGTTCGGCATCGACCTTAACATCGCCCATTTGCAGCTCTTCCTTGCCCTTAACCGCTTGCTCAAGCTCAATGAACGCGGGATCATACTGCAAATCATCACCGCACACTTTATCGGGGTCTATGTCCAGGTACTCATTAATATCAATAGCCAATATGGCCTCCCCTTAGTGTTGATAGATTAAAAAACAACTCTACAGCTTATGTTTATATTGTAGCGCACCAAATTCATTTAAATATGTGAATCAGTTCACATCAAATCATGAGCTTCATTTATAAACGGGTAAGTATTTTTAGAATCCAATCGTGCCAACAAATTTATACATATGCACTCAATTTAAGACGTTATTCTTAGCTACCACGATAACCGTGACATTATCCCTTGCCCCGCGCATTAAGGCTTCATTAACCAGCTTATCCGCAATAGCCTGAGCTTCACAATGGGACATTATGCTTTCAATTTCCCTGAAACTCAGCTCTTTATCCAGGCCATCACTGCATAACAAAAAAACATCCTCATCAAACACCTCCAGCATATTTATTTCTAACGCCAAATCTTCTCTAGCACCTATTGCCCGGGTAATAACGTTAGAGTGCTTTGCTGTCCAATCCGTAGCGGTTAAGTCAGGATGAACACAATGATCTTGAGTGAGTTGCTGTAAGGTGTTATTTCTTAAACGGTATAGCCGACTATCCCCCGCCCAGGCAAAAGCACACCGTTTAGCTTCACACATCAAACAGACCACAGTACTGCCAACCATCTGATGGTCGTATTCCTTGTCGCTTAATTGCTGCAACTGGGTGTTAACGTTTTTAAGGCGCTGCTCCACAGCTTTAACATATTCTTCAAGATGAAAAACGCATGAAAGGTCTTTTAAATTGTTAACAATTAATTGGCTGGCAATATCACCTGCCTTATGGCCACCCATACCATCAGCAACGACCCATAAACCCGCTTCCGGGCGGTTTAAAAAAGCATCTTCATTATGTTTGCGTTGCTTGCCGGTATGGGTAATTGCCCACGAACACCAACTAGAATCCATTAAGACAGGTTCATTATTTGACAGGATCTTTTCTAAACTTAAATTTTCTGGTTCTGCCGCTGCGACAGCAAACGGGGCAAACTCAGGCTTAGCAATATTATTTAAAAGTTTACCCATAAAATTAACACTTAATTCCTTATGTACTGTATTTTCTTTACCATTTAAGAATCCAGGAAACCCGCCTATCGCAGGCAATCCTTCATAAGCGACTAACGCGGCTTGTACATGTTCCGACCCGGCATTACTCCATAAGCTATATCCAGGCATAAAAGTTGCCAGTAATTGCGCATTGAGCGCTATAAAAGCCTCCGCCGTATGCCCAATATTGGTTATGGGAATATAAAAAGATTTTTTTTCAGCAACAGATGGGTGAACAGATAACGAACCAGGAGGGAATGATAATGGCGGAATAGTTTGTATCAGTTGGTCGAAAGCCAATAAATCAAGCTTTCCTTCTAAACCTATTAAAGCAGCATCTTCCAGTTGTTCAAACCAGTCATTAGCCACCGTAAACATAAACGGCAACTGAAAGGATGAATCAAACACCCTGGCGACGGTCATTGGATAATAACGACCCACCCTATCTACACTCGGCATGACAATACCCGCTACCGCTTTATTACCACACACGCCCGGGCTTAACACAAATCTCCAGATTGGGCTGGTTAAATAACCTGTTAGCCAATCCTCCCCGCGAGCTTCCCGGCTGGCAGCGATAATGCTTTGCAACCAGCTATCCCACGCATTAATAAAGTCGTCTGGCAAACGCCTGGAAACAAAATCACCGATGATCGGTAATTTACCGTAAAAACCAACAGGCGTATTGTCGTTCAAAATTATAGGCTCGCTGGAAAGTGGACATTCTCAAATATACTCAGTGAAAATGGATTATTTACACTACTGGCACTGAGTTCATAGCGTGCTTTTAGCCCATCAATATCAAATGTAAACTCGTATTTATCCGGTTCCGTTTGTTGGATATGCGTCCTTTCCAAGACTTTAAACCAGGCCCATTGGCCTTCAGTTTGACGGCTTGGCTTACTACCCGAACTGGTTTCAAAACCAAAACTTACCATGCGGCTCCCGTCCGTTCCCGGCCATTGAAAAGCAGCACTTTTACCTATATCCGTCCGCTTGACCTTATTTTCTTGACCTTCGATATTTAACCAAAACAAGCTAACGTTAGGATCTAAAGATAAGAGCTTTAGGTTAAATTTTATTTGCGGTGTGCTACTGCCACCGGCAAAAAAAAGCTGCCGTATTTTAGTAGCCGCTTGCAGTTGGCTCAAAGCTGCGGATGAAACCGTAACCGTCTGATTATTCTGCGGTAACATACGCCAACTTTTACCACTGGTGTCCACAAACGCTTTTAAATTTGTATTAAAAAACGCATCCAAGATTCCACCTGACGCAAAAAAACGCCCAAAGTCCTCCAAGGTAACATCCTTAATACTCGTCATATCAAACGGGTAACGTCCCTGAATAGCTGATTGATATAAGGGCATAACTTCACTTTGCCAAAGCCGGTTTAACTGTGATTTACTGCCGCCTATAATAAGGTTTTGATTACCCGTCGCTAAAACTTGCGTCATGCTTTTAAGCGGTTCCGGTAAATGCGCAGACTCTGCCTGCATTTTTGCAACAGGATCGCCGCTGCTTCGTTGTTTCGCCTTATCGAGAATCGTATTAGGATTATTGATATCAATCATATAACCATAAAGTTGCCCTAAAATTTCCATGGTGTGATCCAAAGGCACAGCACCGCCAGTTCCCCTAACTAAAGAAGTTAGCGCCTGAAAATGGTATTCGACATCACTTCCTAATGGCTTTACCGCTTGCCCAGCGCTTTCAGCCCTCGCAAGTTTTATGGTCCTTTCCAAGCGGCTATCCATTGGCCTTATTATTCCCGTATCTTGAACTTTTTTGACCATATCTTCAGGATTGGGTGGTTTTTTGGTCAATGACGTTTCTTTATTTAAAGCTTCCAGCAATTTACGCAAAGGTGAATCTGGCGCTGAGGCAAACTCAAGTAATTCAACTGATTGCTTTGGATCTCCAACAGCTTTAATCTTCAAATTTGCCAATAAATTATCCCAGTAGGTTATGTAATCCCGATAATAGTAATTCCGGATAAATTCAGTGAGTTTGTCGCTACCAATCATGTCGCTCTTAGCACTGTCACCGAGTACCCAGCTCCCCGTCAACGACTCCTCAGCCTGCTCCTGACTTTGTTTTAAAAAAGTCTTATAAAAGCCATCGTAAGTAAATAAATACGGAATCGTCTGTTGTGCCAAAGTGCCATTTTTAGTGGCAAAAACCTTATCCGCATTAACGCCTAAAGCATCCGACAAGTTAAAGTCCTGTGCTTTCATTTGCAAAGCTTCGTTTTTAATGCGCATATAAACTTGCTGCGCCAAAGGAATCCGGTTCAATACTTGCCGGGCATTCGAAACCAAATGCTCATTAAGTGCCTGCGGACTGAACGGCAGTTTAAGTAATACCTCTAAATGCCCAACCAATTTTGCTTGCGCTTCCAAATCTGTAGGGTAGGTATTTTCCCAATCTACTTTAACCCAAGGCTTAACCAGCTCCGGCTTTAACTTTTTGGGATCGCCAAGCATTAAATAGACTTCCAACAAGGGATACAATACGTCCGGATTAGCCATTTTTTCTTGAATGCGCTGTTCTAGCCGGGTTTTAATCAGTGGCAAAAAAGCTTTTTGCAGTAATTCATGGTAAGTCTCGGTAATAACAGGTTGTAACTTATCCCCTTGATACAACCCAAAAGTCATTAGCAAAGGCACATCGTCCGGATAAACCTGTGTAATAACTTGCATGGCATTCATACGTTTTAACAACGGCGCAAAATCACTTTGCCAGTTAGGCGTTACCGTAGCAACCTTTTCGTATTGCTGAATGTGACTACCCAGATTATTTAAAACGTTTATGTTTTTGTTATAGCTAACTGACCATAACAACGTCATTAACATAATGACCGCAGCAGTGCCAATATAAATCGCCTGGCGCAATAACCTTTGCAGCCTTTCGAGACGCGGATTAACCCCCACAATGAGCGCTTCTTCAAAAATTACTTCTTTCAGTAAACGCGTAATAAAAAAACTTTTACCCTTACCACTAAATAACGGGACAGCAAATCTATCTAATTTAAAAGTGTTAGCGAGCATACCCATTAAGCGGTCTATGGGCGTACCTTCCTGGGTGCCGCTGGTAAAATAAACACCGCGCAGATAAGGTACCCTTTGATAACGGTTCGCCCCATAACATTCCTGCAAAAAACGCAATAGCTCTTCCCGAAGCAACGCCAAGCGCTGCGGGAATCCAAAAATCAAATTACGCCGCTGTAAATCGCGTTCTTCCTGTAACCGCCTGGGTAAATGGCCGTTAATGCGCATTAACAAATCATCAAAGTCTTTACCAACCCTAACAATGACATCCTGGGGATTATTTTGGTCTTCTTCGGGAAAAGTAACGCCCCAAACCTGCATTCTTTCTTCTTTGCTTAAATTGCTAAAAAAATCATTAAAGCCTGCAACTAAATCAGCCTTAGTAAACAACATGTAAATAGGAAATCGGATACCAAAATGCGTGTGTAATTCTTCTATACGCTGTCTGATAGATTGCGCATGTAAACTTTTTTCTTCTTCGGATTGCTTAAGTAAATCCGACAGACTCATGGTAATTAAAACCCCATTAACGGGTCTTCTTGGACGGTATTTTTTGAGTAAATCCAAGAACCCCAGCCAAGCCGCCTTGTCAACCGCTTCATGACTATCCTGGGTCACATAACGTCCTGCCGTATCCAGCAATACCGCCAGGTCGGTAAACCACCAGTCACAATTACGGGTACCACCGACGCCACGTACAGCCCCCTTACCAAATCTATCCGCTAAGGGAAATTCAAGCCCTGAATTAACCAATGCAGTGGTTTTGCCGGAACCAGGGGGGCCGATAATAATGTACCAAGGTAAATCATATAAATAATTCTTACCTTGAACGTTTTTGGCACCTTTTTTTAAGGTTTTCAAGGCTTCATCAAAGTTTGCAGAAATCTTTAACAACTCCGCATCGGTCTCTTGAGCTAACTGGGAGCTTGCCGTATCAACTGGAGCCACTAAATCATTGGTCATTTGCGCATTCGCGCGATTGGCCTTTAGTTGAATGCGGAGATTATTTAGGCCCCATACCAACACTAAAACCAATATCGTTAACAGTCTGGACGTTTCAGTTTCAAGTGGCACCCGCCCTGCCACGGCAACAAGTGCGCCAAAAAACCAGATCACTAAACTTAAGGCAATAATACCTAACAGTTGAATAACCCATTTATTCTTGAAAAAATCGATCACTTTTCTCACGGTTTACCCTAAAATAATTTCGATACGACGATTTTTCGCTTTATGCTCAGCACTGTCATTGGGTGCCAGAGGTTGCGTATCTGCCCGTCCTTCTATATCAATTGGCGCTTTATTATTATCGGCTAAGCGTTTTACCACGGAGAGCGCCCGAGCTTTGGATAACGCCCAATTAGAAGGGAACCTTGCCGAGAAAATGGGCACGCTGTCGGTGTGCCCAACAACTAGAATGTGGTCGACAACCAAAACGCGATCCGACACGGTACTGATCGCAAGACTGATCCTATCCAATAACGATTCGTAATCGCTCATGACTTTATCGCTTCCAGAAGCAAACAAACCTTTGCTAATGATACGAATAATCGTTTTACCCTCCTTTTGAAGGAGGGTCACTTCACCATGCTCCACCTCTGGCTTAAGGAAGGCATTTAAGGCATCGAACCTTGAGTTAACCTGTACCTCGGTATTTGGAATAACCTCAGCAACCATAGGCTGCACATTAAAGCTGTCTTTTAACGAATAGAGTTTGGCCAGTAAAGGATTGGATGCTAAATTGACGAAATACAGAAAGCACAAATAAATCAACATCAGTAACAACGAGGCAACAGAACCGATTACCCAAAGCGGCACCAATTTTGTCAGTATATTGCGCTTATCTTTTATACCTTGCCAATGCAAGGACAAGTTTCTGTCAACATCACCACGTTGTCTTTGAATAATCTGATAAGCATTCTCCCGAATGTCTTCAAGTTTACTTAAACCGTGATCTTCAACACGATATCTGCCTTCAAACCCCAAACACAGGCAGAAATACAACAGCTCCAGTAAATCCAGATGGGTTCCCGGTTGCTGCATACAGTTTTTTAGAATAAGAAAAAACTTCTCGCCCCCCCAGTTTTCCCGATGAAAAAAAACCAGCATACTATTGGTGCTCCACAGGCTATTAGATCCCCATGGTGTATTTAACACGGTTTCATCCAATAACGTACATAACGCATACCTTGCTGCCTGCAATTGCTCACTGGCAACCATTCTCTGACGTTTAACCTTAACTTCAAACTGTTTAATTTCTTCGATGACACTCGCCCTAAGCCCTTCAATATCGGGATGCTGAGCTGTATTACGCAATTGGGCGACGACCGATAGCAACGAAATGGCCGCACCGACTATCGGATTACTTGTAGCCGCCGCACAAGCTTCCCTGAGGTTTTCAGAAATACGTGCATTTGCAGGGGGGAATCCTGGATTAGGCGACGGCATTGAAGCGCTGGACGCCTGTGATTTTCGACCGCCGGGCATGGGTCTAAGTATGGTTTTATCATCATCGATATAGCTATTGCCAAAAGGATCATCATTACTCATGGTATTACCCGTTTTTAATTGCCCAGAATTCTAACTCAAGCCCTGGAAACTCACCGGCAATATGGATGGCAAAACCACCCGACTGGTGCATCTGTTGCCACATTTCGGTTTGTTTATTCAATTCAAAATAAGCAAAGCCCACATGAAAAGGAATTTGTCTAGGGGCAACCGGCAGCGCATGCAAGGTAATACCCGGAAGATTGTTATTAATTAATAAATTGATCTTTTCAACCGGGCCTATTTTAACTTGCGTCGGAAAACCGCTACGTAATTGCTCTATTGAAACTTTCGCACTTACAGCGAGGATAAAAACCGCATCTTTAAGCAAATTAAGATCCGGTACTTTGCCGCCACGAATACCATATTTTGGTGCAGTCAATGGAATCAAAATAGCATTTTGTTCTAATACAGCATTCAGTAACAAACGCAGCTCATCCATAACCTGCTTAAAAGTTTTTTGTAAATCATCGTGAAGATAAGATGAAAAAGTAATAGGCCTTTTATTCGCCCGACAAAAAGTCGATAACTCGCCTGCCAGTTGTACTGCCAGACGATAGAAGTTTTCCGGATGCAAACTAGGCACTTGTTGTAAATGTTTAAACAACGGTTCGGTTCGGTTTACTAATTGCAAAAGCATATAATCGGAAATTTCTGCTGCACCACCTTTACCTGCTTCAGAAGCCCGACCACCTAAAGCTTCACCACGGGTATGCAACAGACCATACAGCTCTTTGATGTAGCTTTTTAATTGAGGGATCGCATTGCAATCGACTGTAGGAGGGATATAGTATTCATCAAGAATGATATTTTTATCAATGCGGGATTCTATAACCCGGGTGATGCCAATACAAACATATCCTGCCCGTTCCTGTCTTTCCATAAGCAAACAGGTATGCAACTTAGCTAACATTACGGCAGAGGTGGCATTTGTCGCAACATTGGCATCCCTTACCTCACACTCAACCGCATGGTACCTTGCTAGGTTACTGGGGTTTTCATCGGTATCAACTTCAACTGAGCCGGGACGCTGGGCAGGCAAAGATAAATAAATAATATTATTTTTAACATCGGTTGGAATATCAATAGGAAGCGGCAATTCATCATCTTCAGGTAAATTAAAAGGTGTGCCATCGGGAAAAATACCACTACATTCTGCCAACGCAAACTTACCCATCCCTAATTGACGTGAATCTATCTTAAGCTTCTTAATGCCCCAATCATAAGGCTGCAATCCACCACACCGTTCACGCACCAATGTTTCTAAATAGCGATCATGCTGTTGAAAATGCTGTGGCCTAAGGAACATCCCCTCAGACCATGCGGTTTTATTATTTTCTGACATTTTCTATCGCACCCCTGCCTTATTAGATTTATGACACTAAATATTACTTATCCTGCTGTTTACCGCGCGTTTTTACTAAGATACTCATTTGCTGCTCATAGGCTTTTACAAATGCTTCACCAAAAAAATCTTCGACTGCATTTTCTACGGTCTCGCGATAAGTGTCTGCATAACTATCCCAACACTTGGATTTTTTTTGTAAAACCAATCCTTGTTCAAATTTTTTTTCAATATTCTTGGGATCGAAAGTTGCCAATAAATCGATCAAAGAAGCCTGAATACCGGCTTGCGTAGCCAACTGATGATTCATAATATCGTCAAAAGCCTCTTGAATAGCAGTCGTTGAAGACAAAAAGCCATCGGTTTTATTTTCAATCAATAAGCGCAATACGTGGTCAGTTGATACCGTAAATTTAAGCGGATTATTATTTATCGGTTTTATAACCGTCATATTGACGCGACACAAACTTTTAAACTCAGCCCGACTTCTCAACACGGCTACAGTGCCTTCAATCAACTTTCTAAACATCCTCCCGACCCTGTCCAACGTCTCGGTCTGTTGCTCAGCATTAATTTCTTTGCATTCTACAGCGGCGCCTTGCAAAAACGCCTTAAATAAACTATCGCTTGCTATGATAGACGTTGTATTTTTATTGGCTTTTTCATCAACTAACGTTGATTCAGTCTTAACATAATCATCCTCAAGAAAAGCATCGACCTCAGAAATAACAGCTGGCTTATCTAAGTCGGACTCCAATGAGGCAAGAGAGCTTGATCCAATCTCTGGTTTATTATCGACAAAAAAATCCTTTAAGCTGTTAAGTGCATCACTGCTTTCTGCTTGCGCTTCAGTTACTGAGGAGTTAGCAACTGATTCGTGTGGGCCGTCGTTATACTCAGTGGATACTTTATTAATTAACGTGGATTGTCTTTCTGCCAACATATCGCTGATGGCTGCACCAAAAAAATCTTCGAAATCATCATTATTGACTGCTGGATGCTGAAGTTTCTTGTTTGATTTATCCGGCTCTGGCTCTGTCCCTGAAAAAAAATCATCAAAGCTTAAATTTTCTGGAATTTGCCCATTAACCGGGGCTGCAATGGGTGCAATAATATTCGGGGCGATATAGTTATCAAAAATCGGCGCATGATTAGCGGGTAAAGCGCTTTCAAAGCCACGCGAATAAATAACGTCATCCGATTGAACCAGCTCTTCGTGGCGCGGAAAATTATCTGCCATTAAACTATT
Source organism: Methylococcales bacterium (assembly GCA_040079795.1). Lineage (GTDB taxonomy): Bacteria > Pseudomonadota > Gammaproteobacteria > Methylococcales > Methylomonadaceae > SXIZ01. The sequence continues at coordinate 23,051 of JBEBJQ010000013.1, read as the reverse complement.
ATCACGCTCGACGGGATCCAAATCAAACCAGGGCTTATCCACAACGAGAAACTCATCCGCGTGCGCTATTACTGGATCGGATGGATAAGTAAAATCATTTAAGATAGGATCATCCGCGATTGAAACAGCAATCTCATATTCACCAATCCTTAATTGCGTGCCATTTTCAAGGCACACAGAGCTGTTATTTAATGGCTTATCGGCACCATTAACGTAAACGCCACTTAAACTGCTATCCGACAAATAGTACTTATTATTTTCAAAACTGATGCTTGCATGATGTCTGGACACGAATTTTTCAGCATCCGGCAAGACCAATGTATTCCCATTAGATCGACCGATACTACCACCTTGATCACCAATAGATACCACCGGAATTTCAGTAATGGGTTTATTTTTAAATGACAATACGGTTAAGGTTAAGCTCATGTTTGAAAATTACACCGTTTTGAACAACCACCAGTTAAAAGTCAACGGGGTTAATTACAAGTTAATAAGTAAAAATTTGCGTTGGCTATACAACCCATCTAGTTCAGGTTGTAAGTTCTCCCTCAGAATCTGGTTAAACGCAATAAACCTATGACAATTAACATTAATAATGCATCAAATAATTTCTTTAACGCTATTTAATGGCCTTATTCGATAAAGGCTCCGGTAACACTGGCAGATTTCAACCAAATTATAAACATAGCCAGTACAAATAGGGCGCTAAAATGTGAATTGCAAATTTTTCACAATTCATTTTAATCAACTTTTCAGTGCATTCCCTGGCTAAATCTAAGAAAAACCCCGCTATTTATGTTGCACTGCATAGCTGATTTGTGTCCACGAATATTCACCAGTGAGCACTTGTTCGGAAATACTACCATTAGTATCCAGTAACATAATATCCTTTGAAAAAGGTTTTTTGCTGGCAATAATGCTAACTGTGCTAGTGCCGGAATCTCCCTCAACAGCTGCATTAAAGCCTTTAGGCGGATATATATGGGTTTTATTGGCAGGCAATAATTTATCCGGTTGCGGCGCATTGGGGCGTAACTTCGATAATTTACCTTTCGCGTCCCGGTCAATAACGCGAACATACATAGGCTGGCTCAGGGTAAATTGCAGTTGAAAATCTTCACCGCTTTTGTAAACTGGTTTTGATGTTTGCAGATGCACTATGCCATCTTTACTTGTAGAACGATAAGCGAGCCGGTTATTAACCTGCATTGGCTGAAGCGTTGGAGAAACTTTAGCAGCAGGGGCTTGAAGTGACGGAGCAGAGGTAATAACAGGTGCCAGGGTTGGCGTAAGGGATACAAAAGGCGTATGGGCCACAGTCACTAAAGGCGTTATTGCAACTGGAGTTATTGTGGATTGAGCAGCAACTGGTTTGTTAAGCACTTCAGGCTCAGAAAATAGCATTCTCCATAACGCTATGAGCGTAATAAACAATACACTACTGCCTATGGTGGCATATTTTGTCCAAGGTGTATCGACAGGCCGTAATTTATCCAACAACTCACGAATACTACTGGTTCGCTGATCCCGTTCAAATGCTAAGGATTTATTCAAAATATCCATTTGCCGGTTATTTAAACCTGGAATAGGTGCTGCTTTATGGATTTTTTGTTTATAAAATTGTTTGCCGGTCAAAACCTCGTAAATCACACAGGCAAATGCGTAAATATCGTCACGCGCATCGGGAGGAAAATCCCTTTGCATTTCTGGTGAAGCATAGGCCACGGTTAGCGCACCCAGCTCATGACCACCAAATTTAGTTTCATCACCTTCATTTTCATTAATTTTAGAAGCAATACCAAAATCCAATACCTTAACGGTTCCATCATTGGTAATAATGACATTCCCTGGCTTAATATCCCTATGGACAATGTTATTATCATGGGCGTAAGCAAGGGCGTTCCCTATTCCTTCAATAATAAACCAGGCTTGAACTAAAGTCAGTGATTTGCCTTTAAGGTATTCACTTAAGGTTTTTCCGCTAAGATATTCCATCGTCATATAGACGTGCAAACCATCCCGATCAAAACCATAAACTTTGATAATGTTTTGGCAGTCCGCCAGCATCTTGGTTCGATCAAAGTCGCTATATAAAGACCTGACCAACTGTTTATTGGCGGACAGTTCAGGCTTTAACACTTTAATAGCTACGTAAGGGTCGCGCGCTTCAACTTCTTCCCATACTTTATTCAGTGCCTTAAAAACCGTCCCCATCCCCCCTTCACCCAGTATGGCAACCAATTCAAAAGTGCCTTTGATAATACTCCCGATTTCTAGCGGCGCATTACTGGTTGAGCCAGGATAACTGCTTGGCTCAGAAGAAGAGGGGTTTAATCGCGTGGAATCTAATGCTGATTCTTCATCGATACCTATCACTTTAATTTGGTTAATATCGGTATCATTTGAGGGAATATATTTTTTTTCATTCATAAAAAAATACAGCATTAAAAATTAATACTTAGGAAAATCATCGCCCTATTTAAAAAAGCAATGGCTAATATACTTTGCCAGCAAACTATTTAAATAGCCAGATAGGCCACCATTACTGAATGAATTGACAAACGCCCGAAGATTTTCTAATTTTTATGACAACGGCTTTATTTTAAGGCACTTATTGCAAGGCAATAATGCGCACCCGACGATTAACTTCACTTTCGGGATGCTTGCGATCCAGTAAATTAGACTTACCTTTGCCAATAATTTGAAGACGCGCAGGGGCAATGTGATATTTATCCGTCAAAAAAAGCTTTACTGAATCCGCACGTTCTTTAGATAAAATTTTATTATAGGTATTCCCGCCCACCGCATCAGTATGGCCTTCTACAATAAACTCCAATCGTTGTAATTTTTCTGAACTCAATGCCTCACCGACCGGATCAAGTTGCTGCTTTGCAATATCGGTTAGCTCAGCTGAACTAAAACGAAACAAAACCTCCAAAGACAGCGCCTTTTCGTTAGTGCTTTTCCGGGCATTTTTAATTTTGGCTTTATGCTTAACTTCGCTATGCGCAACAGGTTGATAATCAGGCGTAAGAGGACCGATTGAGCGATATTTGGCTCTTGGACGCACACCATTTTCCGTACCCTCTGCATTAGCCGTGGCAGGACTTAACGCTTCAATCACCTGACTGGCTGTTGGCCTTTGCTTGCCAAAATTAATTTCATCGGCGTAGCCCAAGTGAGTTAACGCAAAAAAACCAAACAAACAATACAATTGACGCTGTATCTTCATAAAAATGCCCTATAAGAATTTAGTCACAAAATGATTTAGTTCAATAATTTGGCATTCTATCAACTTAAAAGATAAATTGCATATTCTAATCACCTGGGCAGTCATGGCAGTCAAGCTATAAACTTCATAATATCACCCGATATTGGCAGTAACAGGCTTTACGAAATTCACCCTGATTTCTTCAAACCTAAAAACAACAAGACAAACAAAGCCGCCCAAAGTAAACCGGGAATCAGCCAAAACCAGCTTTGATAAAAAGTAACTGGCGGATTTTTAAGATAAGGGACTTCATATAACCCCGCCCAGGGCTGATTTATAGGTGATTGCTCTAAAATGTCCCCCGATGCGAGTGCCACGGTTGATATGCCGGTATTGGTAACACGCAACACCGGGCGGCGAAATTCTACGCCCCGTGCGAGGGTCATGTACATATGTTGATAGGGTTCCTGCCAGGCACCGTACCAGGAATCGTTTGTCACATTAACGATGAATTGCGCCCCCAAATCAGCCAGTGCGCGTGAAAACCCGGGAAAAAGACTTTCATAACATATTTGCGCCCCCATTTTATAGCCATTCCAATTTAACAGGGTCGTAGGGCCAGCACCTCTGGCAAAACGCCCCGTTTCCGGAAGCCAGTCACGAATTTGGGGAAAGAGCTGCTCACCCGGAATATACTCGCCAAAAGCCAGTAAAATGCTCTTACTGTAATGCGGGGGCACAATCTCCCCCGCTTTGTTTAAGACAAACAATGAATTTGTAATCAGGCTGGATTGCTCATCAACACTATACGCACCGGTTATTAGTGGCAATTGCCGATCATTTAGAAATTGCGTCAGCGCTACGGATAATTCATTAAATTTAAATGGCTTACCCAGCAAACTGGGGAACGCTGTTTCAGGCCACAGGGCAAAATCAATTTTTTCAGCTTTATGGTTTTTAAGCGCATTATCCGTAAGTGTTATATAGCGATTAAGTATCTCTTTGCCGTAACCCTTACCTAATTCAGCAGCCAGTTTTTCTGAATTACCAATACTCGCTTGAACCAACAAGGTTTTAAAAGCCGCATCTGGTTGTGTAAGCCTGTTTTTAAGCCATAAACCACCCATATTCAATAACATAAAACCGACAATAACCATTGCCAATATGAGCTTACCAGCGTTTTTCCGACGTTTTTGCCAAGCGATATAAAGCGGCAGATTACACAGTAAGGTGAACGCGCTGAGTCCACTAAAGCCAATAATTTCAGCCCACTGGTAAATGGGTAGATTGGCACCATACCAGGAATAACCGAAATTCCAATCAAATACAGTGAGTGAATAGGCCTCGCATAAAATAGTGATGAGCGCCAGCAAGCCTAGTGAAACGAATTCAGACCAGTTAAATTTGCGTTGCCCAAAAAACCAAAGCACCCCCGCTAAGGGCACATATAAATGGGCTAGTGCTGCGTATAGCAGCATGCCTAAAATCGCTATAGGCCAATCCAAATGTGCGAATTCATGCAACAAGTAGGTAACCCAATTAAAACCAATTAAGGTAAACACAAACGCGGCAACTAAGCCGCCAAGGAAGACATTTTTAACGCATGATTGCTGCCGCCAAAAAATCCATAACGGTACAAAGCAGAATAAAGAAGCCCACGGGGGAAAAGGGATATAACTTGTGCCTATCAGAATACCTGACAGGACGGGAAGTAAGAAAAATTTAAGCTTACTGGCTGAAACATTATTCATAATTGCTTTAAGAGAGGGGTTATTTATTAGTCCACAGTAGGGGCTGTGAACTAATTATCATAACACCGGAAGCAAATGACTTCTTTCACATCTATAAGAATATGAATCAACAGGGCACTTAATTACAATTAATCTGCAATGATTTGACTTTCTGATGAAAATTGAAGTCACTCAGGTCGTGTACCATTGAATTAGGATGAAAAATAAGTTCAGATTCCTCTTTAATATCTTTCTCTGTCACGCCCCATGAGCGCATTAAATCTGGATGTTTAGCCATCTCGGTTGAAGCCAGTTTGAAATTCAAGTTTTCGTAAAGGGTTAAAGTGGCTTTAGCTCCGACTTTCAAACTGCTGATCCGCGAATCCCAATTCTCACCCTTTACATTATTTAAATTTTCTAACTGGATAGGGCCTTCAAGTTGAACATGCTTACCCGCGTATTGCGAGCCTTCATAAAAATCAACCCAACAGTCTTTATCTTTAGCAACTGCGTTTGCCCCCTGAGTTAGCAAAACCATTACCAGGAATAGTGTTTTAAAGCTTCGAAAAGCTATGTGAATACGGTTCATTATTATTCTCCTGCCAGTCGAATAACTGGCTATTTTTAAATGGTAACAACACATCTTACAATCGATAAGGCGAAAAAATGCGCTTGTTTACCTTCTGTTCAAATTAATACGCCGCTTAAGAACCCGCCGACGAAAACTCATCCTTTTCGATTTTATTATTTTTGGTTGAGCGACGATTAACATCATATTGTATTGCTTCATGGATAGTGTTAACGAGCAACGACCTGGACACAGGCTTCTCCAACAGACAGAATGCACCGGAATCTAAGGCTAATATTGAGTCATTCCGGGCACCAAAATCCGTCAAAAAAATAATCGGGAGCAATAAATTGCGTCTAATCAACGCCTGCTGCACTGCCAAGCAATCCAGCTCCGGTACACTTAAGTCCATCAATAAGCATCCCGGCCGGTCAGCGGTATAGGCATTCAAAAAAGCGCTTCCAGAACAATACACCTTAAGTTTTAAACCATCCATGCTTAACGATATGCTCAATGCATCCCGAACCGCTGCGTCGTCGGCTATAATAAAAACGGTTGATTCACGAGACATAAGGCTTATCTTTAATTTTCCAGACACTAACACAACTGTAAAGCATGTGGAGTGTAATAACGCCTACCAAAAAGCAACTTTGTTGATTAACGCTATGGCACTTAAGCAATCGTCTTCCTTATTCACAAAGACAATCAGTAGTGTGGATTAAACAGGATAACCGTGCAAAATAAAATAAGGGCGAATACTTACGGGGAGCTTTGCATGCAAACTGAAAAAGTAAATTGCCAACCAGTTAGTACAACATTATTAAGACGTTGACTTAAGCAAAAGTTTGCGCGCTTCGCACAAACGCCCCAGTTCAAGAATCGTATTTGCGCCGGTTTTTTCCATGACCCGTCCACGGTGAACTTCCACGGTGCGATAACTAATACCCAAATTACGGGCAATTTCCTTATTAGCATAGCCTGCCACGACCTGCGCCATAATTTCCATTTCACGGGCAGTCAGGTTGTTTAAGCGATCACAGAGCGCTTGCTCCGCCAATATTTTTTGATAATTCAGGGTCTCTTCCTGCAATACGTCCTGAATACGCTCAAGCAACAATTTACTGGGAACGGGCTTGGTTAAAAAATCTACCGCGCCAGCTTTGATAGACCGGACAGTCAACGGTATAGTGCCATAGGCGGTAAGGAAAATAATCGGTAAATGGCTATTACGCCGGTTAAGCTCTTCTTGTAGTTCATCGCCAGTCATGCCCGGCATATTTACATCTAACAACAAGCAACCGCGTTGTCCCGGACAATAAGCGCCAAGAAATTGCTCGGCACTTGCAAAAGATTGGCAAGCAAGGCCAGCATTCTCTATGATCATACCAAGGCCATCTCTAACCGCAAAGTCATCATCGACAATATAAACGCAAGGTTCAGAGCTCATATCGCAAAAGGTAAAGTAAAGTGGATGCTAATGCCGGAGCCGGCATTTTGCTCGGCCCACATTTTTCCGCCGTGCGCTTCCACCAAAGCACGGCTGATGGCGAGCCCCATGCCTAAACCAGTGGCTTTGGTGGTATTAAAGGGTTGAAACATGGTTTTAAGGGTGACAGAGTCCGCAACTCCTTTGCCACAGTCGCGCACCGTCACCTGCACCATGGCTCGCTCATCTGCGGCGCCATGGCTTGTTACAGTGATCGTTCCGGCGTTTCTGCCACTGTCCTGCATAGACTCAAGACCGTTGTATAATAGATTAATCAGCACCTTTTGAATTTGCAGGTTATTAGCCATAACCGGTGACAAATGCCCTGCAAGATCCAATTCTATTTTAAAAGCGCCTAAATGTCCGTCTGCCCTGACATAGTTACATGCTTCAGTGATCGCACTATTAATATCTACTGGCTCGCTAAGCGTTTCGCCTTTATGCAAAATCGTTAATAATTGCCGGATGACACCACCCGCACGCAGCGCTTGTTGGCTACATTTATCCATGACTTCTGAGAGCTTTTGTGGTTTCGGGTTACCGGTTTTCAGTAATTCTTGTGCCACATCGGCATAATAAGAAATGGCAGTAAGCGGCTGGTTAAGCTCGTGGGCGATAGCAGCGGCCGTCTGGCTGGCGACATACAAGCGGAACGCTTGTTCCATCTTATCGCGCCGTTGGTTGAGTTCCCTGATCTGCATATAATCAGTAACGTCTAAATTGATACCCAGCATTCGCGTCGGACGGTTTTCCTGATCCCGCAACAAAGCAGCTCTTGAGTGAATCCAACGATAGCTGCCATTTTTGTGGCGCAGCCGGAATTCTAACTCATAGCTAGGCAAGCGTCCGGCAATAAAGTTCTCGCTGGCTGCCATTACCAAAACCCGGTCGTCCGGATGCAGGCGGTCTTGTTTTTGATCCCAATGGATAAGCGATTCCTTTTCATTCAAACCAAGTTGCCGCTTCCATTCAGGCGATAAGTAAAGTAAATTGGTCAGCAAGTCCCAGTCCCAATAACCTGCTTGCACCTCTTCGACAACCAGTGCGAGCCGCGTTTGGGTCTCGTGCAATTCTGCCTCGGCATGTTTACGTTCGGTAATATTAAGATGGGTAAGAATAACTCCCTCAGAACCTTGCTGCATACGTTTAGCATACATAAGGAACCAAAGCTCACGGCTAGGTGTCGGACAGGGGTACTCCATGGCAAACTCCTCCTGCTGCCCAGCCAGCAAAGTTTGCAGACCTGCGAGCGCTTCACGCGCATATTGGTCGCCAGCCGCCGTTGATCGGCTGCAAACCTCCAGGTAGTTGGCACCTACAGACACACAACTTGGCGCGCCATTATTTTCACTGGCAAAACGCTCCCAAGGTTCATTCACAGCAGTCACCACGCCCTGCTTATCCAACACCACGACATGTTCGGGCAGTGAATTTAGAACCCCGCGCACAAATGCTTCACTTAGCCGTACAACCTCAGCGGCTTTTTTTTCCTCCGTAATATCCTGAAAAGCCCCCACTGCCCCACGCGGGTCGCCTGCTTCATTAAGTAACGGCGTGGCATTAGCCAGTAAGGTTACCACCTGACCGTCAGGACGGAGAATATCCAAGACTTGGTTAATTACCTTTTCGCCCCGGATTGCGCGTTGCATCGGCAATGCTTCGACAGCCAGTTCACGTCCCTCCTGCATTACCTGATAGGGTGCTGGGGAAAGCGTTCTCTTGGAAAGCTCGCTACCTGGAGGTAAACCGAGTAACCGTTCATGCAACGGGTTACCGTAGATATGTTGCCCGGTCGCATCATGGGCAATGGCTAACCCCACTGGCACAGTATCGAAAATAACTTGCATCTGTTCCAAGCTATTATGTAGGTTTTGGTTTAACACAACAATTTCCTGCTCAGCCTGTTTTCTATCATCAATATCTACAACATGCACTACGACACCCTTAACCGTCCCGGCTGAATCTTTATGGGGAATATACGTTGCATTCACCCAGCGAGGTTTAGCGTCACCATAGGGGATAATCTGGTCGAAGCTTACCCTCTCGCCCGTAAGGGCTTTTTCAAAATAGGGTTGTACAATAGCCCAGGATGTTTCACCAATAATGCTTCGCACTGACTGCCCTAAAATTTGCCCGGCACTAATACCAAACCAATTTTCATACGTCGCATTGACTCGCAGATACCGTAAATTGACATCTAAATAAGACATCAGTGCCGGTGTTGCATCCATGATTAAACTTAATTCGCTTTCCCGGTCACGTAAGGCCATTTCAGCCCGTTTACGCTCGGTAATGTCATTTTCCGAGCCCGCCATCCGGATGACTTCCCCAGAAGTATCTTTTTGAACAAGACCCCGGTCTAATATCCATTTCCAGGAACCATCTTTGCAATGGATCCGGTATTCCTCGCAAAAAAACGGCGTTTTTCCTTCAAAGTGCGCTTTTACGGCAGCGAAGACCCGTACTGCGTCATCAGGATGAATACCGAGGCTCCATCCCGCTTCGCTGTCGCCAATCTCGTGCTCGGCAAAACCCCGTAATGCTTTCCAGCGTGTAGAATAATGTATGCGTTTATTGGGTACATCCCAATCCCAGATAGCATCTTGTGCACCTTCGAGTACTAACTCGTAACGTTCGCTGCGCTCTTTTAGTTCTGCCTCAACTTGTTTACGTCCGGTAACATCTTGGATATAACCATGCCAAAGAATACTACCACCCTCCTCCTGTTGCGGCATGGAATGGCTTTCAATCCATATTTCACCTTTAGTCGGGTGGTTATAGCGAAATTCTCCTCGCCAAGGATGCAAGTTACGCGCAGATTCAGCGGTGGTTTCATTCACATGTTTAATATCATCAGGATGAATGCGGGCAAAAAAAGGGCTAAAATCTTCCGCTACAACACCCCGGCTAAGCCCGGTTACAGCTTCAAAAACTGGACTGGCATAAGGCATACTGGACTTACCGTCCGGACGTAAGCGGAACGAGCAAATAACCCCCGGCACCATCGCCGCCACCCTGGCTAACTGATCCTGTAACCGAAACTGCTCTTTTAAGACCGATTCAGCACGCTGGCGTTCGGTAATGTCACGCATAATGGCGGTAAACGATTTCTCACCGCCAATTTCTGCCTGAGAAATAGAGACTTCGAGGGGAAATTCCTCACCATTAGCACGCAAGCCCGTAATTGCACCCAGAAAACCTATTTTCCGGCTAGTGACACCGGAACGACCGAATGCATGAGTATGTTTGGCATGGGCTTTGCGGAAACGCTCAGGGATAAATCGATCAAGAGAACCGCCAATCGCCTCCTTTGCGCTACAACCAAACATATTTTCCGCAGCAGGATTAAAAACTAAGATGCGATGGTTAATATCAATAGTGATTATCGCATCCATCGCCGATTCAACAATCCCGGCGAAATGACGATGGGTTTCCAGTAACCGCAGCCGATTTTTCAGTGACTCCAGTTCACTTTGCCTCAAGTCAGTAATATCCAAGGTATTACCAAATCCCCCCAGCAAAACGCCTTCGTTATTAAATTCAAGTATCGCCCGCTCACGCACCCACTTCACTTTATCTGCCACGACTATCCGATGCTCAATATCGTAAGGTGCACCAGATAACGCAGCCTGCCACTTCTGATCGACAGCTTCCCGGTCTTCCGGATGCACAGTGGCCAGAAAAGTCTCATAGGTTAGAGGTGTACCCTTAGGTATGCCGAAAATCCGGTAATTCTCATCAGACCAGCGCAATTCATTACGTAGTAAGTTCATACGCCAACTGCCGGTTAAACCGATTGCCTGGGCTTGATCCAAATCCCGCTTACTTACCCAGAGTTCTAAAGCCATTTTTCTAGAAAAACTGCTTGTATCGATAATAACGGCAGCTAAAAGAATAAAACCCACATTTAACACAAAAACAGTGTAAGTTTCTGAAATCCAGACCGGAAACAAAACCAACGCATTAACCATTACCAAAGATAAAATTAATGCAAACAGGCCTGCATAACGACCAAGCCAGAAAGATGCCTGAATAATCGCGAAAAAAAACAAGAAAAATGCCGCCCGCTCACCAAGCACCGGAACATATGCAGTCACCACAGCAACGATAACTACTGTCAGTGCTGCCAAGCCATAGCGAAACAAGGGCGATTGCGCGTCAGAATACAGGAAAAAAGCTTGCTTATTGATTTGCTTAATCATTGCGCAATGAAATCCTGGGGTGAATGTGTAAAAATAGCTCTATACAAGCCTCGAGGGCATCTTAAAGGGTGGTTTGTAGGATGGCTACGAAATTCGGGGTATGCCATACGCTGACGATATTCAATTCACTGCAACAAATTATATCCCTCATTAAGCAAACCACACTATTTTCCAACATCATAAATCTGGATTCAAATAATAACGAATTTGATTTTATTGAGACCATTTCCCCATCAAGACAATTGGGGCACAATCATTTTTTAAAACCATGGCCTCTAAAGCTATCGGCGCACTCCAAACCGTTAATTTCTAAAATTCTATTCACTAAATTATTGCTATCCCCAGTTATTTTTAAAATTTGCAAGCTGTAAGCCACATATTGCACACATATCTCATATGGAGACTATTTGAATACGTAGTTGCCCTTATTCCACCGTTAAATATTCTATGTTAAAAAATACCCACTAAATTAGGTAACTTTTAGACGAGATTGTCCGATCAAAACCGACAAAATCTTAAAATAACTTATGACTAACGTGGATTCTCCCCGACAAAATCATTTACTGGGCGCGCTGCCCATAGACGATTATGAGCGTATTTTCCCGCATCTGGAACGGGTTTTGATGTCTCTCGGCAAAGTACTTTACGAACCAGGTGACCCGTTGCATTACGCCTATTTTCCGACCTCCTGCATCGTCTCCAAGTTTTACGTGATGAAAAACGGTGCATCGACTGAAATCGCCGTTATAGGCAACGAAGGCACCATTGGCATTGCTCTGTTCATGGGGGACGGGAGCATGCCGAATCGGGCCGTGGTGCGTAGCACAGGCTATGCCTACCGGTTACGAGGACAACTGTTTATGCAGGAATTCAATTATCACGGCACCTTGCTGCATTTGTTATTGCGCTATACCCAAGCACTATTAACCCAAATGGCACAATCAGCGGCCTGCAATCGACATCATTCAGTAGATCAGCAATTATGCCGCTGGCTGCTATTAAGTCTTGATCGTCTCAACTCAAACGAGTTGTCCGTAACCCATGAATTAATCGCCAGTATGCTTGGCGTTAGCCGCGAAAGTGTTACAGCAGCGGCCAAAAATTTGCAACGGGCAGAGTTGATCGATTATCACCACGGCCACATCTCGGTGCTGAATAGGCCAGGACTTGAAGAACGGGTCTGCGAATGTTATCAAGTAGTTAAAAAGGAAGCAGAGCGATTAGGAATCTATGAACATTAATATGACGTCAATTTAAAAGATGAAGAAATGTCAGGGGAGTTACTATGAAAAGAAGCAATAGCATGGGTATACAAAGTCATGACAATTTAGCAAGCTTTAAGCAGAAAGTTGCCTATCATGAGGCCGGCCATGCAACCGGTATTCATTTTAATTGTACCAGGCGTAATCTTCCTCCGGTTTTCTTTCAAATTATTTTTAAACATCTGGAAGAAAAGCCGATAGACAGCCAGTTAACCGATCAAATAAACCCTTATGACTGTATTGCCAAGGTAAAAGGCGGACGGTTGATTCAAACATTACCCATGCCGTTAAAAAGTTGGCATCCGCACGCTTTTATAAGCATCAAACAAAAGCCACGCCCTTATACTGACGATTATCGTTTAGCGCTTGAAGCAGATGTGGTTAATCTTTTAGTAGGCCCATTGGCAGAGGCAAAATATATAGCCCTTATGGATAACGAGCCTTTTCATCAGCAATTGCTTGCGATACCAGCCTTAAAAAATTATGGGGGTGATGACGATCTCGCTGCCGTCTATGACTATTTACAAAGTTATTCCGCAGATAAACAAGAACAGGACGTTACCCTAAACCAACTATTCATTAAAGCGTTTAACTTTGTAAATGATGATGTGAACTGGAGTGCCATAACCCACTTGGCAAATTTTATTTTAACTAGCAATAAAAACCGGATTAGTTGTGAAGAAGTCGCCACAATTCTTGAAGATAAATAAGCCCATTGAAATCCAGCAAATTGTAGCTAAAAACCCGTAAAGCTATAGGCGAAAATTTTTAATTAACCATTGTGAAAAATTAGAGTATGAATGAACACCTAAAAGCAGTTAGGGCTTTCCACGCTGCGTTGAACTATCCACAGGTAGCCCTGGAAAAGCAGAGTCGCCTGTCCGATATGGAGGTTATCAAATACCAAGCATTGCTCATGGAAGCAGGCAGTGAAACCCTGAAAGCGCTCGAAGCCGGGGAAATGGCTGAAATACTGCTGGGGTTGGTTGATCTTGCCTATGTTGCCTTGGCAGCTATTGCTACAGAAGGCGGGGAAGTGACCGACAAAGCCGTTTACTGGCAACATGACGGTTATGTATTGTCGGTTATGAAGGGGCTAACCGACAAGATTAATGATTGTTCCTCTGGCAGCGCGGACAATTATTCAGAGCTTTATTGTTTATGTATTCATCTCGCCAGAGGCTTTGTAAACGCCGACTTTAACAAAGCTTTTCAAGTGGTTCATCAAAATAATCTTTCCCGCCTATCAATAAATTGCGAATCTTTTTATAGCGATACCGGCAATTTGCGCAAGTTAAAGTTAAAACACGCGCCAGATTTGAATGAATGTCTGTTTGAATGAAGCGTATCGTATCAACCTAGCGTATTTCCAGCAAAGCGCTAGCCAGATTGGAACGTAAAGAATGCTTTAAATCATTCAGCTCATGCTCTGGTTCATTAAAAATAGCAAAAACTGCAAATTGACCTGCTAAACCAGCAGGAACAAGCAACGAGGTGATCGCATGCTGCGCCTCGCTGACACTGACCTTACGCTTAAAAGGTTTCGCGTGTACGCTAAATGAGTCGGTGTTCTCAGGGCTTATAAAGCGTAACTCCCCACCAGGCAACCTAACTGCCACCCATAAATCTAATGCCCGTTTACGCTTAAGGGTAGTTTCTTGTAGCGCAATGGTTAACGTGTCTCCAGCACTATAAATGGGCTTAAGGTCTTTAAAATTTAATTGCGCTTCCCGCACGCGGGCTGCTTCAATAATAACCGGTTGTAACGGTACATCTTTAGTAGCCGGCGCTGTACTGGTCGAAACCTTGCTGATAAGGTCTACAACCTCTAACCCTTCAATCACCTTACCAAATACTGCATAACCGGGGTTATTGGTGTTTTGGTAATTTAAGAAGCCATTATCTGCGCTATTAATAAAAAATTGTGCGGTTGCTGAATCAGCAACTGAAGTCCTTGCCATAGCGATGGTACCGCGACTATTCTTTAATCTGTTATTAGACTCCAGTTTTATCGGTACATGCGTTGGTTTTTGTTGCATTGCTTTGGTGAACCCGCCCCCCTGAATCATAAATCCAGCAATCACGCGGTGAAACAAGGTGTCTTCATAAAAACCCTCATTCACATAAGTTAAAAAGTTTTGTACCGTAACGGGGGCTTTTTCCGGTGCAAGTTCCACGCTGATGGTGCCATAATTGGTTTGTATGTATACAATAGGGTTATCTTCCGCATAAACTGACTGGGGCAAAAAGCCTAAAACACAGAATAAAAGGTAGAGTGTTGGCATAAGGTGCTACTCTTGCAAAAATTAAAAAACTGATTTTAACGTAAAAAATTTTCTTTCAGCTCAAAAATCTTACCTAAAAAGCATTTAATTAATTGGTTCATGAACAACACCAACCGCTTGCCGTTACTGGCAATTAGAAACTTGTGTACGCAATTAAATACCCGGCAACCTTAAAAGTAAATTAACTCACCTATCTTTAAAACCAATGAACTGGCAAGTCTATATGATTCTATGTAGTGACCAAAGCATTTACACCGGCATTAGCAACAACGTTCTAAAACGCTATCAACAACATGCCTGCCGACGGGGGGCAAAATATTTTCGAGGACATAGCCCGCTGCAATTAATATATATCGAGCGCGGACATGACCGCAGTTCCGCAAGCAAGCGTGAGTATGCAATCAAAAAATTAACACCTGCCAAGAAAATGGACTTGATCAAAGCGCCGGGCAATGTGATAGCTGATTTTCTTCAATAAACAATAGTTAAGTAGGCTGCTTTAAATTGGCAATTGACTAACAATATATTCGCCGATTGCCAATGAAGCTGTAGCGGCAGGGCTTGGGGCATTTAGCACATGTAAAGCATCTTCCCGAATGACCAGATGAAAATCCTCCACTAAATCCCCGCTTGGCTTCATAGCTTGCGCACGTACCCCCGCGCCGCCCGGAGCAAGATCCTCTGGACGGATCTCAGGCACTAGCCGCTGCAATGCACGGCAAAAATGCCCTTTACTGAATGATTGAATAAGTTCTGTGCATGCCATTGCAGGATATTTACGCAGGAAACGCCATAATCCGGGAAAAAGCAAGGTATCCAGCATTTCACGGGCATCAAATGTTGTTAATTGATAGCCTTCGCGCGCAAAGGCAAGAACTGCATTGGGGCCGGCCTCGACTCCCCCTTGAATCATTCGGGTAAAATGCACACCCAGAAACGGAAATTGCGGGTTGGGGACTGGGTAAACCAGATTTTTAACCAGATGCTGGGCCGACGCATTAAGATAATAATATTCCCCGCGGAACGGCACTATTTGTACCTCACGTTTTTCACCAGCCAATTGCGCAACAAGGTCACATTGCAAGCCGGCACAATTGATTAAAAAATCAGCATCAAACTCTTCTGCAGCGGTGCTGGCAACCCACGCGCCATTTTTACGGACAAGACCCGCAACTTTGGCGTTTAAAACGATGCGCCCTCCGCGCTCTTGAATACGGACGGCCAATCGGTCACATACCTGACGGTAATCAACAATCCCTTCTTCCGGCACATGCACCGCAGCAATGCCATGCACATGCGGTTCTATTTTTTGCATTTCAACAGTGTCTATCTTCCGTAGTCCCTGTAAGCCATTGGCGGTGCCACGCCGGAGTAATTCGTCCAGTCTAGGCAATTCTTCAGGCGTTACAGCCACAACCAGTTTGCCACAAATCTCGTGCGAAATTTCTTCTGCGCGGCAAAATGCGGTCATTTGCTGAATACCGGACACCGCTAATTTCGCTTTGGCCGAACCTGGCTTATAGTAAAGGCCGGCATGCAATACACCGCTGTTATGGGTACTCTGATGAGTACCCACAATCGGCTCTTTCTCAAGCAATGTAACCTGTGCCTGAGGGAATCGTTCCAGTAACCGATAAGCCGCAGCTAAACCAACCAAGCCACCGCCGACAATCAGAAAAGTTTTATGTGTATGCATAATGATTATTTAAACAATCGCAGGATTAAAATAAAAAGGTATATTGATTATTAACAGTCTTCAAACATTTGCAATACTAAAAGCCAGTTAATAACTATCCCTGTTTAACTAAATATTCATGACTTTCATTTAATTTGAAAAAATTGGCCACAACAATTTGATCTGTGCAGCAACAGATTCAAACCCCATCGACCAAGTATAAATGCTGCCGTACCAGTGAACCCACATTAAAAATACGGTGCAAACCATAAAAGCGATTATTAAACCCTTAATCTTTGCAAATGGCGTATTGGCTTTTGCTAATCCTTCTCTTGCAATTTCATCTACCGTTTCTAAGTTTTCAGGCAGGGTTGGGTAAGTCGAGGAAAGATGCAGCCATTGCATTAACTTCATTATTTTACGTGGAATCCGGTCCGGAGAAACAAAAGTGAGGAGCACTTGTATGGAATAGACACCGCTCAGCAAAACCGCCAAAGTGCCCACCACCATCGCCAATAGGGGCGACAACAAATAAAAACTGCAAAAAACAATTGCAAACAACGTAAGAAAGAGGAAACTCGTTTGTATGTTATCCGGGAACCAACGAAAACCACTTAGCCGCCGAACTATTATATAGATCATAACTACATGAAAAACATACGACCCAAAGAATGCTATCCCTGCCCCTTTTAACCCGAATAAACTAACACATGTCCAGGCAAGTCCTAAGTAAACGACAGTCCAAGCGACCTCGGAAAATATCAAGAGATTTTGCACACCTTTGGCTACTATAATGAAGCCCATCGGCCAGGAAATCACCCGCAATGCCATTCCAAGACAAAGCCAGCGTAAAATTTCCACTGCGCCTTCGAATTTAGGGGTATAAAAAAGTGCAATAACCAATGGCGCATAAGTCAGGGTTGCCATTACCCCAGGGCCTGCCAATAACATACTGACATGAGCCTGCTCATTTACCACCCGGTTACATTCAGTATTATCTTTGGCAATTGCCGTTAATCGAGGGTAAAAATCCGCCCCCATAGCCTGCAAGATGAAACCAATATAAAGTCCCCCCAGTGCCCAGGCAGACTGGTACAAGCCCGCTGCATCAAAGCCAACTTTACGGACGACTATGAGCCGCACCACGTAGGCTGCCCCGGTCATCAATAAACCACTGGCCATAAACGCAAAACCAAGCTTCAACAGCGCAGATGATTCTTGCCTCACCTGAGCCATCGACACAGAAGGTATTTGTATTGGTATTTTCCGGCTATACCACCAGGATGTCATAAGGGCCATGGCCGCAACCAGCACAAGCGAAGGCGCCACCCCGTCTTCGCGCAGAAAATAGATCGTGGGAATAGTTATAAAAGTGCCGAACAGCGTGCCCAAAATCCCCATCTTAGCCATATCAGAGATGCGCCGCATGCCCTGAATCAATGCCCCCTGCCCAGCAGTCAGCAGAGAGAAAAATACCGCAATTGACAACAAGGATACAGCGATAGCATGTTGATCGTTGCCAAAAGTCAACCTCGATAAAGGCACGGAAAATCCGATTAGAAAAACAGCACCAAACAACCCAAGCAAGATCGAAACTCGCCGGAGTACCGCAGCGGTTCGTGCAACCCGTTCAGTATCGCCGGAGCCGACTGCCTCAGCAATCTGCCGGACGCCACTATTGTTGATACCCATTCCAACAATGCTAACCATCAGATCTAAGATCGAGCTATACAGGCCCATCAATCCAACCCCAGAGGGCCCAAGCAACATCGCCATTACCTTCGTACGGAAAATACCGATAACGATATTTAACATTGACGAACCGCCAATCATTGCCGATGATTTTAAAATCTGGCCATAAGTATGTTTTTCAGCCATAAACGTATCTGATTAGTAAGATTGTCCTAACAAAACCGAATCAACAATCAATTAGAAAAGTAACAACAGTCGCCCCCACACACCCTTTATAAAACAAACTTTGGTAAAAGGAACCCAAACGCGAAGAACACATTATATATATCCCTGTAAACCTTATCACAGAAGCCGCCAGATTTTATTAAAATTCGGGTGTTATTTTGCGAATAGCATCACAAAAAAAGCATCAATTCGCATGCTATTGTTAAGGCTGTCACAAAAACGCACTGATTATTGGTTAGCGTTAGAAAATGCTATCTATACTAACTCCCAAGCCCAATTGTAATTAAGGGGGCCTACGATCACAGTGATGCAATAAGCTTTGGCTAACTGCATTCCTGTGAAGAGCAGTTAAATCTGATAAAGGCAAAACCAGCGAAAGTTGGTGACGCAAAATTTCCAGTCTAACGGAGCTATTCCTATGACAGTGGGATTGCCAGATTTAAGGTAGTAAACACTGCCTTGATGAAGGTCGTTTGCACGTTAAATAAGGAACTCCTCGGACCTAATTTTTTTAGGAGAAGAGTTGTGTACTCAAATATTAAAGATAACCGAACCAAACAGAATTTTTCAAAAAAAACTCGAAAACAAAATAATTTAGCCCAGATAGATTCAGCTTATACCTCCCATACTGAGCAATCAGCTATCAGGAGCGTCAATTTATCCACACACTTCAAACAGCTTTTAGGCAGCTTCTTTGCGCTGTTTTTATTCAGTGGCCATTTGTTCGCGGGCAGTGTTAACCTTGCCTGGGATGCTAGCACCTCGACGAACGTAGCAGGCTATACCATTTCTTACGGTCAAAGCAGCAACAATTACACTGTAAACGTTGATGCCAAAAATGTAACAAGTTACACGATTAACGGCTTACAAGACGGTGTCAAATACTACTTTGCAGTAAAAGCCTATGATGCCGCTAAAACCACCACGAGCGGTTATTCCAATGAAATTAACATGTTAACGCCTGTAGCGCCGACACCTGTGCCTACCGTTATTCCCACACCAACCCCGACGGTTGTTCCTACGCCAATCCCTTCAATCGTTCCTACAGTGATACCTACGATTGTTCCTACAGCGGTGCCAACACCTGCCCCCACGGCAACGCCTAAAGTACTGGCAGCAGATTTCACAGCTAATAAAACCAGTGGCGCCCCAGGTTTGGTGGTAAATTTCACACCAGTTACAAGCGGCACTTTCTCAAAATGGCAATGGAGTTTTGCTGGTTCATCCAAACCTTCCGTCACAACTTCAACAGCTAAAACAATTACAGTAACCTATCCATATCCTGGAACATTCAGCGTAAGTTTAACCGCAAGTGGGGCTAGTGGCAGTGCAGCTAAGATCAAATCCAATTTGATTACGATAATTGCTCCGACCCCGGTCCCTACTGCAACCCCAAATCCTGTTCCTGTTCCAACTCCCGGCTCGGTTACCATTGTGAACGGATTGGTGGCAGCCTATAGCTTTAATGAAACCAACGGCGTTACAGCGATAGATTCATCGGGTAAAGGCAATCACGGGACTATCACAGAAGCCGTCAGAATCGACACCGCCAGTAAGTATGGCAAAGCACTGAAATTTGATGGTATCAACGACCTGGTCACAGTCAATGACAGCGCATCGTTAGGCCTTACAAACAGCATGACCCTTGAAGCCTGGGTATATTCTGAGAACCTGAATAAATCCGGACAAACTGTTATCTTGAAAGAAAAATCCAACGGGGCAGTTTATAACCTGTATGCCAATGAAGATGCCAATTTACCGGTTTCCTCTTTCAATGATGGCAATTACCGGGTCATTTCAGGCTCCAGCCAGTTACCTGCAAATCAGCCAACACACCTTGCATCAACTTATGATGGGCAATATTTACGGATTTATGTTAATGGGATAGAAATCGCCAAAAAAGTACAAACGGGCTTAATCCAACAGTCCAGTGGAAAGTTAACTATCGGAGGTAACAGTATTTGGGGTGAATATTTCCAAGGTTATATCGATGAAGTACGGGTTTATAATCGGGCTTTAACTGCAGCGGAAATTGCTAAAGACTTAGCGACTCCGATCAGCCTTTCAACTCCGGCTGTTGCTGGAAGTACAACCAACGTATCAACTCCAACGAGTGCGTCAAATCTAACGCAAATTGTTATTGGCAATACTACTATAGAGCCTCTGGTCGATCATAATCCACAAGGTTCTGCTGAAGCATTTCAAACAGTTTCCCAAAATTCCGGCGTAATCACTACCTTACAGGTCTATCTGGATACCAGCTCAACTGCAACGGAGCTGGTTGCCGGCATCTATAAAGATAACAATGGTCACCCTGGAACGCTCGTTGGGCAAGGAAAACTAAGCACCCTGAAAGCAGGGGCATGGAATTCAGTATCCATTCCGGCAACCGCTGTAACCGCCAACGAAACTTATTGGATAGCCATTCTGGGTACACAAGGAGAAATCAGATTCCGTGACCGTATGGGCTCAGGCGTTAACAACCTGGAAACCAGCGCATCCAGCACCCTAACAAGCTTACCGGATACTTGGAGCACCGGTTCAGTATATTTGGATGCCCCCATATCGGCATATGGAGTTGGATATTAATTAAATCTTTGTCAGACTAAACGGCATTCCGACGGAGTGGGTCTAGCTTAATGCTAGCCTCACTTCGTCGGATTTATAATAATTTGAAAACCAACTCAAATTGTGAACAAACCACTGGCTAAAACCTATGGCTTCAAGTTACGGCTTAAGGCCGAATTTTATCGACCCATCGTGTCGATTACAGTACCCGAAAGTCATCGTCCCGTTCATCAGGCTTTTGTTCTTCACTATATTTTTCCATACATAATCCGTTACATTTCCGCTTGATACAACCTATAACCACGCGCCTAAGATGCCCCTCCCCCCTTTAACTCACAAACACTTTTTTATAGCTTCTTTAAAAGCCACAAAAAAATTAGCGCCAATAGCTAACTCAATGGGGATATTCTTGAAGGTAAGCAGAAAACTTTCCGCTCTTTCAGGGTCAGGCTTATAGCCGCTAACATATTTTAAATTCGCAAGCGTATTACGACGAATTTGCTGAAAACCGGGTAAATCGTAGTCCATTAACCAATTATTGAGCCGGATATTGACATCCTCTAACACCTCATCATTGACCAAATGCACTTTAACCGCATTAGTGCCGCTATTAGATTGGATGTAAAGTATTTCATCAGGAACCAAAAACCTGTTTAAAAACAATCGTTCAACATTATTTTTCTCGTCTAATCTTATAATTTTATGCCGGACTTCAATGCGAATAGGTGACCGAACAACCGGTATAGTTTCCCGGACTTTATTGAGTACTTTTTCAAGCTTCGCTTCATCAATCGGCTTGACAATATAACCAAATGGACGAAAGTCATGTGCTTCCAAGGCGTGTTCAGGGTAGCCGGTAACAAATATTATCCAGGGTGCAACCGCTAAAAGCTTGATGCGCCGGGCTAATGTCAGACCAGCATTTTCGCCCTGTTGTTCAAAATTAATATCTAAAAATACCCCATCAACTTCACCCGCTGCAATTTTCCCCCACGCAGATTCTATATCCTCAAACTCAGCAACTATGTCCATATCAGGGTGATTCGTCCGTAATAAATATTTCAGCTCATCACGCGCCAAAAAGTGATCATCAACCATAATAACGCGTCGTTTTATCATATCGTGCTCCGTTTAGGTTGGGTCAAGCTCACTACTGTCCCGTTGGCATGATTACATTGAATATCCAATTTGGCTGTTTCACCAAATTCCAACATCAGGCTTTGGGCTAGGTTATAGAGTGCAACACCACCGCTTTTATTACTCGAATGCACCGGGTTTTTACCTAATAACGCTAACCGTTCAGGGACAATGCCGTTACCATTATCCTGAACACTGAGCATCAGGTTTTCTGCCACTTCTCGCGCAACAATGTGCAACTTGTAAGGGGCTGACATACCTTTAAAAGCGTGTTTAAGGGCATTTTCCGCTAACGTTAACAAGCAACCCGGTAGCACCTGCAAAGACAATAAGTTGGGTGGGACTTCTACACTTTCCTGTAACTTATCGCCTAGACTCAAACGTTGCAAAGTCAAATAGCGCTGCAATTGCTCCAGCTCCTGTTGCAAACTAATGCTGTTGTGTCCAGCAAATTCTCGGGTGTAATTGAAAAAATCGGCTAATCCGGCCACATATCGCCTAGCCTTATTAGCATCAAGGCGAATAAGGGCGGTAAGATCATTTAAGGTATTGTTCAAAAAATGCGGGTCGACCTGTGCCCTTAACGCCCGTAATTCCGACTGTTGCGCTAATTGCCCCTGCCGGTCACGTTCAACCTGTGCTTGCAATGCCAATAAACGCGCCTCTTCCGCTGCATTCTCCAAACGCTCACGGTCTAAATCACTCATCAACCAAAAAAACAATACGCAACCGGCAATGTTAACTACGCCAACAGGAACTCCAATCTTCCAAGCCAATAAAACCGCTTCATCATGCGGTGTCACCATCAACACCAAAACGAGCCGTTGAAAAAGCGTTCCAATCAGCGCGACGCCAAACACTCCCCAAGTGTTTTTAATCCATTGCGGAAAGTAATACCTTACTACACCTGCGAATGCACCCAATAAAACAGTTGCCACACTACTGGGAATACCGGCGAAACCACCAAAAAAAATCCGCCCCCCACCCGCCAATAATCCAGTTCCTAA
>JBEBJQ010000092.1:0-15348 GCA_040079795.1 Methylococcales bacterium | reverse complement strand
GTTTTACCATGGTCAACATGGCCTATGGTACCAACGTTTACATGTGGTTTGGAGCGTTGAAATTTTTCTTTTGCCATTTGATTACACCTTAAAAATTAATTTTTTGATTATGAAGATTTTCTAATAATTGTTTCAGCAATATTCGGAGGCACTTCGTTATATTTTTCAAATTGCATACTATAAGTAGCCCTTCCTTGAGTAGCCGAACGCAAGTCGGTCGAATATCCAAACATCTCTGCCAGAGGAACTTCACAGACAATTGTCTTCCCTGCTGGCGCATCCTCCATGGACTGGATAATCCCTCGCCGACGATTAACATCACCCACCACATCGCCCATATAGGCCTCTGGCGTTGCAATTTCAACCTTCATAATCGGCTCCAAAACTACCGGGCTAGCTTTTTTCGCACCATCCCTAAAACACATCGACCCGGCAATTTTAAATGCAATTTCATTTGAATCAACATCGTGATAAGAGCCATCAAACAATGAGACCTTAACATCAACTACTGGAAATCCAGCAATTATGCCGTTTCTCATTTGCTCCTGAACGCCTTTACCAACTGCTGGTATGTACTCTCGAGGAACAACCCCCCCAACTATTTCGTTTATAAACTCAAAACCCGACCCAAGCCCACCAGGCTCAATACGTAACCAGACATGACCATACTGCCCCTTACCACCGGATTGCCTTATAAACTTGCCTTCCTGCTCAACAGCCTTTCGAATTGTCTCTCTATAGGAAACTTGTGGTGCGCCAACATTTGCCTCAACACCAAACTCCCTTTTCATTCTATCGACAATAATTTCTAAATGAAGCTCACCCATTCCAGAAATAATCACCTGACCCGTCTCACTTTCCGTTCGAACCCGAAAAGATGGATCTTCTTGAGCCAACTTGCTTAAAGCCGTGGCCATTTTATCTTGATCATTCTGAGATCTCGGCTCTACCGCCACTGAAATAACAGGTTCAGGAAAATCAATTTTCTCCAAAACGACAATATTATTCAAATCGCAGAGCGTATCACCCGTGGTAATATCTTTTAAACCAATAATAGCCGCAATATCACCCGCAAATACTTCTTTAACTTCTTCACGGCTATTTGCATGCATCTGGACAATACGGCCGATACGCTCTTTCTTGTTTTTAATGGAGTTAAAAACCGTATCACCAGTGCGTAACAAACCGCTATATACCCTTATAAAGGTTAATGTCCCTACAAAACTATCAGTTGCTATCTTAAAAGCCAGCGCCGCAAATGGCTCAGCATTATTTGCATTACGCTTAATTTTTTCCTCTCCACCTGCTTCGAGACCTAAAACAGCCTGCACATCCAACGGAGAAGGCAAATATTGAGTCACAGCATCCAATAAAGTCTGTATCCCTTTATTTTTAAAAGCTGAACCACAAAATATGGGGGCTATTTGATTATTAATTGTCTGGCAACGCACCCCTTGAATTATCTCATCTTCTGACAACTCGCCCCCCTCAAGATACTTTTCCATAAGCACCTCATTACTTTCGGCTGCTGCTTCTACAATCTTTTCTCGCCAACCCTGACAAACAGATTGCAAATCCAAAGGAATGCTTTTTTCCTCAAAATTCATTCCTTTCGACTCATCATCCCAATAAATCGCTTTCATTTTAATGAGATCAACAACGCCTGAAAATTTATCTTCAGCACCAATGGGCATTTGCAGCGGAATGGGGTTCGCACCCAGACGACCCCTTATTTGAGCAACAACTCTGGAAAAACTTGCACCAACCCTATCCATTTTATTAACAAACACAATCCGTGGCACATTGTATTTATTGGCCTGCCTCCAAACCGCTTCAGATTGAGGCTCAACCCCCCCAACCGCGCAGAAAACCGCGCATGCACCATCCAGTACCCGCAAAGACCTCTCAACCTCAACCGTAAAGTCAACATGACCCGGGGTATCGATTATATTAATTCGATGCTCTTCAAATTGGTCATACATCCCACGCCAGAAACAGGTCGTAGCCGCCGAAGTGATTGTTATACCTCGCTCCTGCTCCTGAACCATCCAATCCATTGTAGCAGCACCATCATGAACTTCACCGATCCTATGCGACACCCCCGTGTAATATAAAATTCGCTCCGTTGTGGTTGTTTTCCCTGCATCAATATGAGCCATTATCCCAATGTTGCGATAATGGCTAATAGGTGTTTTACGAGCCATTTACGCCCGGCCTACAAAAAAAATCAACTACCAGCGATAATGAGAAAAAGCTTTATTTGCCTCAGCCATTCTATGCGTTTCTTCGCGCTTTTTAGCAGCGGAACCACGGCTTTCAAAGGCATCCAACAACTCACCCGCCAAACGAGCCGGCATGCTCCGCTCATTTCTCTTACGCGAAGCATCAATCAACCAACGCATCGCCAAAGCCATCCGTCTTGAAGGACGAACCTCAACCGGAACCTGATAAGTAGCACCACCAACCCTGCGCGACTTCACCTCAACTCGTGGCTGCACATTATCCAAGGCCTTAGCCAAAACCGACAACGGCTCCCCATGGCCTTTTGACTCAATCACATCTAACGCACCGTAAATTATTTTTTCAGCAACAGATTTCTTGCCACTGACCATAATCATATTCATAAACTTGGTCAGCATATCACTTCCAAATTTAGGATCCGGAATAATATCTCTTTTGGCCGCTACTCTTCTTCTAGACATTTCTACACCAATTTATATTATTTTTTAGGCTTTTTAGTGCCATATTTCGAACGACCACACTTCCGATCCTTAACCCCAGAAGTATCTAAGCTACCACGCACAACGTGATAACGAACACCCGGCAAATCTTTAACCCGTCCGCCGCGTATAAGCACCACGGAATGCTCTTGTAAATTATGACCTTCACCACCAATATAGCTACTTACTTCCGCCCCATTGGTCAGCCTAACCCTCGCAACCTTCCTAAGAGCCGAATTCGGTTTTTTAGGTGTTGTCGTGTAAACCCGTGTACACACACCCCTTCTTTGAGGACATGCCTCCAAAGCCGGCACATTACTTTTTTCAATTCTCTTAGCACGCGGCTTACGAACCAATTGGTTGATCGTGGCCATATTTCCTTACTCCGTATACAATAAAATGGGGTTGCAATATCTATATTTGTAACCATCTCTCTTGGGGCTTTAAACTCGTCCTTAAACGGCACCTGTAAATGCGTTGGTTTACGCTAGCCGATCATCATACTTTTTTTAAATAAAAAGATCAAGTTTAATTTTTCAAAGTCATTATTCAATATTCAAAGCCAACTTCAACGCCTCTTCTACTTCTTCCGTATCAATTTTAGAAACGACCTGCGCATTAACAGGAGCGGCCATTCCTCTGACCTTTCTTCGATGCTCATGATATGCCAAGCCAGTACCGGCTGGAATTAATCGCCCAACAATAACGTTTTCCTTTAAGCCATGTAATCCATCACGCAATCCCCTTACAGCAGCATCGGTTAATACCCGGGTGGTCTCCTGAAATGAAGCTGCCGAAATAAATGACTCCGTTGCTAATGAGGCTTTGGTGATACCTAACAATACCGACTCATAGGTTGCAGGAATTTTGCCTTCATTTTCCATCCGTGCATTCTCTACCCGAACCAGCGTACGCTCGACTTGCTCGCCTTTCACAAAGTTAGTATCACCCGCTGCAGTAATATCCACTTTACGCAACATTTGCCTAATGATAACTTCAATATGCTTATCGTTTATTTTAACGCCCTGCAGACGGTAAACGTCTTGAATTTCTTTAACTAAGTAATTAGCCAATTCCTCAACGCCACGCAATCTCAAAATATCATGCGGTGTAAGCTCCCCCTCTGCAATAGTTTCACCTTTCTCGACAAATTCACCTTCGAATACTGTTATATGGCGCCATTTGGGAATTAATGTCTCATATTGCTCACCCGCAGCATCCGTAATTATCACACGTTGCTTACCCTTCGTTTCCTTGCCGAAAGATACCGCTCCGGTTTCTTCTGCCAAGATTGCAGGATCTTTAGTTTTCCGCGCCTCAAACAAATCCGCTACCCGCGGCAAACCACCGGTAATATCCTTTGTTTTACTTGACTCTTGTGGAATTCTGGCCAAAACATCACCAACCTTAACCTCCGATCCGTCCCTAATGCCAGCAATAGCGCCCGATGGCAAAAAATACTGCGCAGGAATATCAGTTCCTGGTAAAAATATTGTTTCACCATCCATCCCGGTTAGCTTTACCATTGGCCGTAATTCTTTACCAGCACTGCCCCTTTGCTTAGGATCTGTCACCACCCTCGACACCAATCCTGTAACTTCGTCCGATTGCTCTTGAACGGTAACACCATCCACAAAATCGATTAAACTGACAACCCCTTCCACCTCGGTAATAACTGGATGCGTATGGGGATCCCAATTAACGATAATATCACCGGAGTTAATCTTACTCCCCTCAACTACAAGCAACACCGCACCATAAGGGATTTTATAACGCTCCCGCTCCCTACCGTACTCATCAACAATACCAACCTCACCGGAACGAGATACAGCAACTAAATTTCCCTCACGGTTCTTAACTGCTTTAAGATTATTTAATTTGACAGTACCGCCAGACTTAACTTGAACATTGCTAACCGCAGCTGATCTGGAAGCAGCACCCCCAATATGAAAAGTCCGCATGGTCAATTGTGTTCCTGGCTCACCAATTGACTGCGCAGCAACCACTCCAACCGCCTCGCCAATATTAACTTGATGCCCGCGACCCAAGTCACGGCCATAACAAGTTGAACACACACCCTGCAAACTTTCGCAGGTAATAATAGACCTAACCAGAATTTGATCAACACTGTTATCATCAAGTACCTTAACCCAGTGCTCATCCAATAAAGAACCATCTGGAACAATAATGGTCTCGCCATCTACAGCATAAACATCATTAATCAGAACCCGACCCAATACCCGTTCTGACAGGGCCTCAACCACATCCCCCCCATCAATAACAGGCGTCATGGTTATACCTTGACGGGTACCGCAATCAATTTCATTCACCACCAAATCTTGGGCGACATCAACCAAACGTCTTGTTAAATAGCCAGAGTTTGCAGTCTTCAATGCCGTATCAGCAAGACCTTTACGGGCACCGTGGGTAGAAATAAAGTACTGTAATACGTCTAAACCTTCCCTAAAGTTTGCAGTAATCGGGGTTTCAATAATAGAACCATCCGGTTTAGCCATTAAGCCACGCATACCTGCTAACTGCCGTATCTGAGCTGCGGAACCCCTCGCACCAGATTCTGCCATCATGAAAATTGAGTTGAATGATTTTTGCTTAACCAGCTTACCGGTTGCATCGGCAACCTCCTCTTCCCCTAACCCGTCCATCATAACTTTAGCGACACGTTCATTGGCGCGTGACCAAATATCGACAACCTTATTGTAACGTTCACCATCCGTAACCAAACCTGAAGCATATTGACGCTGAATTTCATGCACTTCATCATCAGCTTCTTTAATGATGCCGACTTTTTTAGCCGGTATCTCCATGTCTTCAATACCAAATGACACGCCTGATTTGGTTGCGTATTTAAAACCCATATACATGAGTTGATCAGCCAATACAACGGTATCCTTAATACCTAAATAGCGATAGCAGTAATTAATTAACCGCGATATATTCTTTTTAGTCATATCGCAGTTTACAATCTCAAACGGCATCCCTTCAGGAACAACTTCCCAAATCAAAGCCCGCCCAACCGTTGTGTTAACACGATAAGTCTTTTTCTCTGAGGTACTGTCTGTGGTTTTTATTACTTCTGTTATTCGAACCTGAATCTTAGATTGCAATTCAACAATATGATTATCCAGTGCTTTATGCAATTCAGCGGTGCTATAAAATATACTGCCGTCACCTTTGGCATTGACTTTTTCACGACTGATATAATATAAGCCAAGCACCACATCCTGAGATGGATTAATGATTGGCTCACCATTCGCTGGCGAAAGAATATTATTGGTCGCCATCATCAACGTACGTGCTTCCAATTGCGCTTCTATTGACAACGGTATATGTACCGCCATCTGATCACCATCAAAGTCAGCATTAAACGCACTACAAACCAAAGGATGTAATTGAATCGCTTTACCTTCAATCAAAATTGGCTCAAACGCCTGAATACCTAAACGGTGCAAAGTCGGGGCGCGGTTCAATAGAATCGGATGTTCACGAATAACCTCTTCCAAGATATCCCAAACTTCTACACCCTCACGCTCAACCATTTTTTTAGCCGCTTTAATGGTGGTCGCTAAACCTCGCAATTGCAGCTTGCTGAAAATAAATGGTTTAAACAATTCTAAAGCCATTTTTTTAGGTAAACCACACTGGTGCAAGCGCAATGTAGGACCAACAACAATCACCGAACGGCCCGAATAATCTACGCGTTTTCCGAGCAAATTTTGTCTAAACCGCCCTTGCTTTCCTTTAATCATATCGGCCAATGACTTCAAAGGCCTTCTATTAGTCCCAGTAATCGCGCGCCCTCGCCGACCGTTATCCAGCAACGCATCGACAGATTCTTGTAGCATCCGTTTTTCGTTACGCACGATAATGTCGGGCGCGCTCAAATCTAACAGCCGATTCAACCGGTTATTTCTATTAATAACCCGACGATACAAATCATTCAAGTCTGAGGTTGCAAAACGCCCGCCATCCAGAGGCACTAAAGGCCTTAATTCTGGTGGTAAAACCGGCAAAACCGTTAATATCATCCATTCAGGACGATTATGCGAAATCATCAAAGACTCAATAACTTTTAAGCGCTTAGAATATTTTTTAATCTTGGTTTCAGAGTTAGTCGAATTAATTTCCTCACGCAAAAAACTAACTTCTTCTTTCAGATCAATTGCTTTTAATAGCTCATAAATGGCTTCTGCACCCATTTTGGCAACAAAATCATCGCCATGCAATTCAACCGCATCCAAATATTCATCATCGGTCAATAACTGGCCTTTTTCAAGCGGCGTCATGCCAGAATCGAGCACAACAAAAGATTCAAAATACAACACCCGCTCAATTGAACGCAAGGTCATATCCAATAACAGTGCGATGCGAGAAGGTAATGATTTCAAAAACCAAATGTGCGCAACAGGACTCGCTAAATCAATGTGCCCCATTCGTTCACGCCGAACTTTAGAGAGTGTAACTTCGACGCCACACTTCTCGCAAATAACGCCGCGATGTTTTAAGCGTTTATATTTTCCGCACAAACACTCGTAGTCACTGACAGGCCCGAAAATTTTGGCGCAAAACAATCCATCCCGCTCAGGTTTAAAAGTACGGTAATTAATGGTTTCAGGCTTTTTAACTTCCCCATATGACCACGAGCGAATCATGTCAGGTGACGCTAAACCAATGCGTATGGCATCAAAATCATCAGCACGACCTTGACGCTTTAAAAAATTCATTAAGTCTTTCAAGAACTTATCCCCTATATTTGGTTTCTGGAACGCCAGAATATGCCGAGCATCTGCCAAGATAAGCTTTTAACATTATTTTGGCAGATGCTCGGCGCGTGAATTTAAAATAAATAGATAAAGCCAGATTATATATAATCAGTCTTGATCTAATTCGATATTCACAGCAAGCGATCTTATTTCTTTAATTAACACATTAAATGATTCTGGCATGCCTGCCTCCATTTTATGATGTCCATCAACAATATTTTTATACATGCGTGTTCTACCGGTCACATCATCTGATTTAACCGTTAACATTTCTTGTAGGGTATAGGCAGCACCGTAGGCTTCTAATGCCCACACTTCCATTTCTCCAAAACGCTGACCACCAAACTGTGCTTTACCACCCAGTGGTTGTTGCGTCACTAGACTATATGGCCCCGTTGAACGGGCATGCATTTTATCATCGACCAAATGGTTCAATTTCAACATATACATATAGCCGACAGTCACTTCCCGCTCAAACGGCTCACCCGTTAGACCATCATACAAAGTGATTTGGCCATGTTCCGGCAAATCTGCCAGCCTGAGCATATTACGAATATCTTCTTCGCCCGCGCCATCAAAAACGGGAGTAGCCATCGGGACACCAGCAACCAGGTTCGCTGCCATATCTAAAATTTCCTGATCAGAAAAAGAATCCAGATCCTCTTTGCGGCCACTGCTATTATATATTTTCTCTAAGTATTGGCGTATTTCGACAACTTTAGCTCTGGCTTCCAGCATTTTACCGATTTTTATACCCAGACCTTTCGCAGCCCAACCCAAATGCGTTTCCAAAACCTGACCAACGTTCATCCTCGAGGGAACGCCAAGCGGATTTAAGACGATATCAACGGGGTTACCATCTGCAGTATAAGGCATATCTTCAATCGGACAGATTTTAGAGATAACCCCTTTATTTCCATGTCGACCGGCCATTTTATCACCCGGTTGAATTCTACGCTTAACCGCCAAATACACCTTGACCATTTTCAGAACGCCAGGCGGCAAATCATCACCCATGGTAATTTTTTTGCGCTTAACTTCAAATTTAGCATCAAAATCCTTACGCAGCTGCGCCAGTTGCTCGGCAACCGCTTCCAACTGAATATTGATATCTTCATTTTGCATTCTGATTTTCAACCACTCAGAATGTCTTAACTCATCTAAATAGGCTTGGGTTATTTCAGTGCCTGGCTTAATCTTAACCGAACCTGATTCCGCTTTATTCCCTAAAAGAAGTTTAGCCACCCGTTTAAAAATATCTGCTTCCACTATTTTTAGCTGGTCATCCAAATCTTTACGATAACGTTTGATTTCAGCCTCTTCAATTTCAATCGCCCGCTTATCTTTTTTAACACCATCGCGGGTAAATACTTGCACATCAATAACCGTACCACTAATGTTATTCGGCACACGTAACGAAGTATCTTTTACATCAGCGGCTTTCTCACCAAAAATCGCCCGTAATAATTTTTCCTCAGGCGTTAACTGCGTCTCGCCTTTAGGCGTAACTTTTCCGACCAAAATATCGCCGCCTTTAACTTCAGCACCGACATAGACAATCCCTGACTCATCTAATTTGGAAAGCGCTTCTTCACTGACGTTCGGAATATCGGCAGTAATTTCTTCAGGACTATGCTTGGTATCCCGGGCAACACAGGTTTTTTCTTCAATATGAATCGTTGTAAAACGATCTTCTTTTACCACCCGCTCAGAAACTAAAATAGAATCTTCGTAGTTATAACCATTCCAGGGCATGAATGCGACCAGCATATTTTGCCCTAACGCCAATTCACCCATATCCGTGGAGGGGCCATCTGCCATAATATCGCCAGATTTGACTATGTCACCCGGTTTAACCAATGGTTTTTGGTTAATACACGTATTTTGATTAGATCTGGTATATTTAGTGAGATTGTAAATATCTACACCGACCCCGCCCGCTTCAGTTTCGCTATCGTTTACCCGTACCACAATTCTTGCCGCATCAACTGCTTCAATGCTACCACCACGAGTCGCTACTACGGTTACACCAGAATCTTTTGCAACAGTCCTTTCCATACCCGTACCCACTAACGGTTTTTCAGCACGTAACGTTGGTACCGCTTGACGCTGCATGTTTGAACCCATTAACGCGCGGTTAGCGTCATCATGCTCGAGAAAAGGAATAATCGACGCTGCTACCGAAACAATCTGCTTCGATGAAACATCCATATATTGCACTTTATCAGACGTGGCCAAGGTAAATTCATCCTTATAACGACAAGAAACCAACCCTTCAACCAACTTTCCATCCGAGCCTACAGCGACACTCGCCTGCGCAATAACAAACTCACCTTCTTCAATAGCAGACAAATAATCTACTTGATCGGTAACATGGCCATCCACCACTTTCCGGTAAGGTGTTTCTAAAAATCCATAGGAATTGGTTCTAGCATAAACTGAAAGAGAGTTAATCAAGCCGATATTCGGTCCCTCAGGCGTTTCAATAGGGCACACCCGCCCATAATGCGTGGTATGTACATCACGGACCTCAAACCCAGCACGTTCCCTAGCCAACCCCCCCGGCCCCAAAGCCGAAACACGACGCTTATGGGTTACTTGAGATAATGGATTGTTTTGATCCATAAACTGCGATAATTGACTTGAACCAAAGAATTCTTTAATTGCCGCAGAAACAGGCTTAGCATTAATGATCTCTTGTGGCATCAATCCTTCAGAATCAGCCAGTGTTAAACGTTCCTTTACCGCACGCTCTACGCGCACCAAACCAACCCGGAACTGATTTTCAATCATTTCCCCAACAGACCTGACACGCCTATTGCCTAAATGGTCAATATCATCAACATTACCGTTACCATTACGAATATTGATTAATTCTTTCAGAACATCAATAATATCCTCTTTCGTTAATGTCCCTGATCCCAGAACCTCTTGACGCCCCAACCGACGATTAAACTTCATCCGTCCAACTGCTGAAAGGTCATAGCGTTCATCTGTAAAAAATAAATTTTCAAACAGACTTTCAGCCGCATCTTTAGTAGGTGGTTCGCCAGGTCTCATCATCCGATAAATTTCAACCAAAGCTTCCAATCTATTAGTCGTTGTATCTAGGCGCATTGCATTGGAAATGTAAGGCCCTTTATCTAAATCATTAATATACAGCGTATTTATTTCCTTTACGCCCTGCTCAATAATTTTATCCAACAATTCCTGAGTCAGCTCATCATTAACATGTGCAATAAGCTCCCCGGTTGTTTCATCAACGATGTTGTGGCTTAAAATTTTGCCGTATAGATATTCTTTGGAAACTTCAATTTGCGTAATGGCAGCTTTTTCAATTTGACGGATATGCTTAGCCGTAATCCGGCGCCCTTCTTCTACCAAAACTTTATCATCGTATTTAATATCAAATGCGGCAATTTCACCGCGTAAGCGCTCTGGAACCAAATTAAAAATGATTTTATTGGCACTTAAATTGAATAAATTGGTTTCAAAGAACAGCTTAATAATTTCTTCGTTATCGTACCCTAACGAACGCAATAAAATGGTGGCCGGAATTTTACGACGTCTATCAATTCTGACATAAACACAATCTTTATGATCAAACTCAAAATCCAGCCAGGAACCACGATAAGGAATCACACGCGCATTAAATAACAACTTGCCTGATGAATGCGTTTTACCACGGTCATGGTCAAAAAACACCCCTGGAGAGCGGTGTAATTGTGAAACAATTACCCTTTCAGTGCCATTAATAACAAAAGTTCCATTATCTGTCATTAAAGCCAATTCACCCATGTAAACTTCCTGCTCACGGATGTCTTTAACTACTTTTGCGCTAACGGGCGCGTCTTTATCATAGATAACCAGACGCACCAACACCCTTAATGGAGCAGCGTAGGTGGCTCCCCGCTGCTGGCATTCCCGGACATCGAAAACAGGCTCACCCAAGCGATATTTTACATACTCCAAAACTGCATAACCCGAATGGCTTTCAATCGGAAAAACACTGGTAAATGCAGCATGCAAACCTTGGTCTAATCGCTTATCTGAGGGCGTGCCGGATTGCAGGAAACTTGCATAAGAATCAAGTTGTGTTGCAAGAAGATAGGGAACCTCTAATACTTCAGAACCTTTCCCAAAATTGTTACGAATACGCTTTTTTTCAGTAAAAGAGTAGGTCATGTATTTCCGTACCTTTTCGTCAAGAATTATTTTTAACTGTTCGCCCGTTGCAAACAGCAAAAGGCCGATGGCAAAATACCATCAGCCCTTCATGAATAGGCACTAAGCCCGTTTTTGATTAGCAGTTATTTAATAGTTACTGCTGCACCAGCTTCTTCAAGCTGCTTTTTCATTGTTTCAGCGTCGGCTTTATTTGCGCCTTCTTTAATAGTTGTTGGCACACCCTCAACAGCATCTTTAGCTTCTTTCAAACCAAGACCCGTTATTGCACGTACAGCTTTAATGACGCCTACTTTGTTTTCACCAAATGAAGTCATAATGACGTCAAATTCAGTTTGTTCTTCAACTTCAACAGCAGCAGCTACTGGTGCCGCTGCAACCGCAGTAGCAGCAGATACGCCAAATTTCTCTTCCATCGCCGAGATTAAATCAACGATCTGCATAACACTCATGCTTGAAACTGCTTCTAAAATATCTTCTTGCGAAATTGCCATTTTTTTTCCTCTAAAAATTTATAGGTTCTAAATTGATTATAGAATCGATGCCTAAGTAACACCCACTAAGCAGCCTCTTTCTGCTCTTTGAGTGCCGCTAAAGTACGCACCAATTTTGCAACAGGCTCTTTCATCACCGACATCAACATACTGATACCCTGTTCACGTGTTGGTAAACTCGCAAGCCTACCCAGTTCAGAAGCGCCGAATGATGTTCCGCCAATCGCTACAATTTTAGTAATTAATTTGTTATGCGTTTTTGAAAAATTACTGATTAAACGTGCTGCGCAGCCAGGGTCATCCATCGAGAATGCTATCAACAATGGCCCAACGAAACCATCCTGCATACATTCAAATTGAGTCCCCGCTACAGCTCGTCTGGCCAACGTATTTTTCACAACCCGTAAATAAACCCCTGTCTCTCTTGCAGCTTTACGTAGCTCGGTCAATTCCGTAACCGTTAATCCACGATACTCAGCTGCAATTGCAGAATGGGCTTTAGCAGCAAATACAGCAACTTCTTCTACGACAGCTTTTTTGCTCTCTAAATTTAGTGCCACAACTTTCCTCCGGTACATTCTGATTATAAATCAGATTTATAAAAAGCATCTTACGACGCCCCTACGGTTTCTTTAGCAATATTAAGGCTAAACTTCCGTCTACGCAGGCAACATTAAGTTAAAAAACGCCTGCGGTCTTTGACGGCTACCGAAAAAACGGCAACCCAAAGTTCTTTAATTACTTATTTTTACTAGCCAGCCAAACTACCATGATCAATAGCCAATCCAGGCCCCATTGTGGTCGATAAGGTAATTTTTCTCATATAGACACCCTTGGCAGCCGTTGGCTTTGCCTTCCTTAAGTCCGCCAATAACGCTTCTAGATTTTGTTGGATAGCAACCGCATCAAAACTTATCTTACCTAAGGTACAATGAATTATCCCGCCTTTGTCAGTCCGGTAGCGCACTTGACCCGATTTTGCATTTTTAACAGCTGTCGCCACATCTGGCGTTACCGTTCCAACTTTCGGGTTTGGCATCAATCCTCTCGGCCCTAAAATTTGACCTAATTGACCCACCACGCGCATAGCATCAGGCGAAGCAATAACGACATCAAAATTCATCTCGCCTTTTTTAACTTGTTCAGCCAAGTCATCCATACCTACAACATCGGCACCCGCGGCTTTCGCAGCTTCAGCATTAGGCCCTTGAGCAAATACCGCCACCCGAACAGTTTTGCCGGTACCATTCGGCAACACAGTAGCACCTCTAACATTTTGATCTGACTTACGCGGGTCAACACCCAGCTTTACACTCACATCAACTGACTCGGCAAATTTAGCCGTTGCCAATTCTTTTAATAACGCAACGGCATCACCAATTAAATATTGCTTACTGGTATCGATTTTCGATTTAATAGTCTTTGCTTTTTTAGATAACTTAGCCATTATAATCCCTCCACATTCAGACCAATACTACGCGCACTTCCGGCGATAGTTTTTACTGCAGCTTCTAAATTAGCCGCATTTAAATCTTCCATTTTAATTTTGGCAATATCTTCTAATTGTGCACGAGTCACTGTACCCACTTTAACGGTATTTGGCTTACTACTGCCAGATTTTAGACCTAGCGCTTTTTTTAATAAAATTGACGCTGGAGGAGTCTTCGTAATAAAAGTAAAACTACGATCTGCATAAACCGTTATCACCACAGGAAGAGGCAAACCTTGTTCAACATCTTGAGTTTTGGCATTAAACGCCTTACAAAACTCCATAATATTAACACCATGCTGCCCTAAAGCAGGGCCTACCGGTGGACTCGGCTTAGCTTCACCCGCTTTAACTTGTAACTTTATATATGCAGTTATTTTTTTTGCCATGATTTACTCCAATGCGGGTGCAAACGCTTTTCAGCTCCCCTAGAAACAAAAATCTCTACCATTATGCATAGTAAAGATTCAATTAAATTAAAACCGTTAGTTATTAAGGCTTTTCTACTTGACTAAATTGCAGCTCTACCGGCGTTGAGCGACCAAAAATAAGTACGGAGATTTTTAATTTATTTTTCTCATAATTGACTTCTTCAACTACGCCATTAAAATCCTTGAAAGGACCATCTACTACCCTTAAAACCTCACCTACTTCAAACAATATCTTTGGCCTTGGTTTATTTACACCATCTTCAACACGACTCAAAATAGCCATCGCTTCTTTATCAGATATCGGCGCTGGCCGATCTGACACTCCCCCAATAAACCCAAGGACACGCGGAACTTCTTTAACCAAATGCCAAGTCTCGTCTGTCAACTCCATTTGCACCAAGACATAACCAGGATAAAACTTTCTTTCACTTTTACGTTGCTGCCCCATACGCATTTCAACAACTTCTTCCGTCGGCACTAAAATCTTACCGAAATAGTTTTCCATACCATCCCGTTTTATTCGCTCCTCTAATCCCTGCTTGACTTTATTTTCAAAGTTCGAATAAGCATGAACTACATACCAACGTAATGCCATTTATCCCCCCTGCCCTGTTATCAGTCTTATGGCCCAAAACAAAAACATATCCAGGAACCATAAAACCACGCCAACCACCAAAACCATAACAAACACCATAAGGGTTGTCCGCATCGTTTCTTCTCTGGTAGGCCAGACCACTTTTCTTACTTCTATTTTAGATTCCAAGATGAATGACCATGTTTGCTGCCCAAGCTGAGTCGTAAACATCACCGCCAACACAACCGCCATCAAGATCAAGAGCCCAAGCACTCTATAAATAAGGGCAACATGCGAAAAGTAGTAAAATGCTGCAATACCAGCAACAACAAAAACAACAGAAATAACTTGTTTAACAACATCTAGCAGATGCGATGCTGGAGCTTCTGTTTGTACATTCATGTTTTAGATAGTATGAAAAATCGAATATATTATAATTGTATCTACTAGATGGCAGGCCAGGAGGGACTCGAACCCCCAACTTGCGGTTTTGGAGACCGCTGCTCTACCAATTGAACTACTGACCTATCTAGAAAAAACACAAAAACGGACTACGGCAAAAATTACAACAAATCTTACTCAATAATTGAAGCAACGACACCCGCACCTACTGTGCGGCCACCTTCACGTACTGCGAAGCGTAAACCTTCGTCCATCGCTATGGGTGCAATCAA
>JBEBJQ010000091.1:0-15474 GCA_040079795.1 Methylococcales bacterium | reverse complement strand
CTTTCTGTCCCTACCTTCCGATAGGTTTAGCTTTTAAATATAGTCCATTCTGCTGACTTATATCATATGTTTAAAAAAATTTTCTAGTGAGCATTTTAGTCAAGTTTTACAATCTGAAGTGTATGCAAAGCTGGGGGGAGGCTATGCGTCTTTTTTGAGTTTCTCATTAATCTCAGCCCTAAAGCCGGGATAACAATCTCTATAGGTTTGCTCCAATTAGCCGTTGAGTGCCTTTATCCGCATCTGCAAAAGTAAATGGGCACCTTAAAGGGCTCAACCGCATTTGCTGCCGTTTGGCAAAGCGCTTGGCGACAAACATAGTTGACTGTTGATTCAACGAAACCAGAGCTGACCCTGCCTCCCTGACGATAACGCTCGCAATAGTTCGGGAAGAACGTTTGGTTGTTGGCAATGTCGTGTGAAATTCTTCGACCCATCGCAACAATTTGCGGGTGGTCAACTCTTTATTCCCCTCATCGGCGGCGTCCAGATCCATCTCCAGCGTATCAAGGTGTCCAGGGCTTCATAGGTATTCCAGTGCCAGAGATAACCGGGTAAGAAAGTCGTGTTACCGCCAACTCCCTCCGCTAAGAACCTTACGTGAGAGCGGCATGGTTCAAAAACAGCGTATTTTGGGTAACACAGGCAATGAATTTAAACTCTGGCTAACAGCTCATTGGCATGAAATGGCTTGGTAATGTAATCAACCCCGCCCAAGTCAAAACCTTCAGTAATCGAATCGACATCAACTTTCGCGGTTAAAAAGATAATCGGGATGTCTTTGGTCGCTTGTGTGTCCTTTAGCTTTTTACAAACAGCAAAGCCATCCATATCGGGCATCATGATGTCCAATAATATCAAGTCATAGGGTTTGGATTCTTCAAAAATTAAGCGTATTGCTTCGGTGCCATTGTGGGCGAAAGAAAAATCATAGTTACCTTCTTTAAGGATATTCATTGCAACCCTAATATTGTCGACAACATCATCAACAATGAGGATACGGCTATTAGTTACCATATGTCTTCCTATTGGATAGCCTTAAAAGTTTGTTGATGATTAAATCCCATAGGCTAGGGGACTTCTAAAAATTCGAAAAGCCACCGTGACCCTTAAGGGAGTGGTGCTTATCAAGGGTTACCTAAAAGTCGACAGCGCAGGAATTATAGCGTAAGCAAGCCTTTTTTATTAAAGCCATTTTCTTGAAAAACGTGCATTATTCTACAACAGCAATATTCCTGGGATTGGCTTATTTAAATAGTGCCTTATCCAGGTTTCTGCTGGCATCCAAACCCACCAACTTGGATTTATCTTTCACTCCGGAAAACTGCGTACCCGCCAAATTAGCACCGGTAAAGTTAGTCCCTTCCAGTTTGGCTTCCGACAGGTCTGCCCCCGACAAATCCGCGTTACTTAAATCCGCACCGGAAAGATCGACACCGAACAAAACCGTCTTATGTAAGGTAGCCCCTTTCAATTTCGCAAAACGCATCAGGGCACGATTAAGGTTTGCATGGGTTAAATTTGCCCCTGACAAATTGGCACTATTCAAACTCACCCGCATTAAACCCATTGGCTGATTGGTCATATCCACGCCCCAATTGGCGTTCGACAAATCAGCCTGTTGCAAATCCGCTCGATCCAGCACACTGATAAACCGGCTACCCTTAAGGTTAGCCTTGCTCAAGTTAGCACCGCCCATGTGGACACCAAAAATACTGGTGTTAGACAAATTAGCGCCAGACAGATTAATTTTGGACATCACCGTTAAATCCAAATTAAGCCCGGCTAAATCGCTATTGCTTAAATTTGAACGGCGTAAATCCGACCCCCATAAATCCGCTTGTTTAAAATTCAAGCCCGACAAATCCAAATCCGTTAAATCCTTTCTGCGCAAATCTGCCAAATGGCTTTTATCCGCTGCGGCAAGCCGCTTCTCAACTTCCGCGCGGTCAAAATCTGCTGCCATTACCGAAAAAGCACAACTAAACCCTAATACACCCAAGCAATAACCAACCCTATTCATACCTTAATACTCCAATGCTTAACACACCAAACACCTCAATAATCACAATACTTGAAACTGTAACGCCGACCAAGCTATATTGCAATAAAAGCTTGTACAATAGTTATACCCGATTTTTATCCCGTTATTTATTTCAGGACACCTATGCCCACATCACTGCATTCCCCCTTGCAACTCGGCCGCTATTTATTACCTAACCGCATTATCATGGCACCCTTAACCCGCTGCCGCGCGCCTAACTATGTGCCTACCGAACTCATGGCGACTTATTATGCGCAACGTGCCAGTGCTGGCTTGATTATTTCAGAAGCAACGCCAATAACACCACTGGGCATTGGCTATAACACCACGCCGGGGATTTATAATGATGAACAGATTGCCGCCTGGCAAAAAATTACCGCCGCCGTCCACGCTAAAAACGGACATTTCTTTTTACAACTCTGGCATGTCGGACGCATTTCGCACCCTGACTTCCATAACGGCGAACTCCCGGTTGCGCCTTCGGCAATTACACCGAGCGGTGAAGTCTTCACCCCGCAAGGCCTAAAACCCTATGTAACCCCTCGCGCACTCGCAACCGATGAGCTACCCGGCATTGTCGAACAATACCGTCAAGCAGCTAAAAATGCCCTGCAAGCGGGCTTTGATGGCGTCGAAATCCACAGCGCCAACGGCTATTTACTGGATGAATTTTTACGTGACGGCACTAATCAACGCACCGACCAATACGGCGGTAGCATCGAAAATCGTGCGCGCTTATTGTTAGAAGTTACCGCAGCGGTAGTTGAGGTTTGTGGCGCGGATCGCGTCGGGGTAAGATTATCGCCCAGCGGCACTTTTAACGATATGACCGACTCCAACCCCGAAGCGCTTTGCCAGTATCTGCTCGGTGAACTGAGCCGGTTTAAACTCGCTTACCTGCATCTTGTCGATGCGCTGGAAGGCGATATTCGTCACGGGGCTAAAGTAGTTAAACTGGCGCTGTTACGCAAAGCTTACACCGGCACCTTAATCGTTTGCGGCGGTTACGATCAGGCGCGCGCCGAAGCGACGCTTGCGGAAGGTCTAGCCGATGCCGTTGGTTTCGGACAGCTCTATATCGCCAACCCTGATTTAGTGGAACGTTTTAAGCTGCATGCGCCGTTAAATACCCCTGATCCAAGCACTTTTTACGGTGGAACCGAAAAGGGCTATACGGATTATCCGTTTTTAGCGGATCATTGAAAAAAATTACGCATAGTCTAAAAATGATATTCGATAGGTGATAATGTCATTTTTACTTATAGGGTTTGCCGTAAAGTATTCTTGCTTATGCGACAAATTAACATGATTATAAGACAACAAACATCTTATATATTACGTTGGGCATCACAACAAGGCACACGATGCAAGTATTTCTTAGTCACACAACAGCCGACAAAGATGTCGTGGAGGCCATCGGATCGTTCCTCACCAAGCGGGGACTGACTGTATGGATTGACTCATGGAGGATGACTGCCGGCGATTCATTGGTCGCCAAGATCGGAGAAGGCATCGAACTTTCGGATCGCTTGGTGGTCTGCCTTACCCCAACATCAGTCGAATCAAACTGGGTCAAAAAAGAGGTAGCTACCGGCCTAGTGATGGAGCTTGCCGAGGACAAAGGCCTCGGCGAGAAGTTTGTGGCGCCCGCCCTGCTCATACCGTGCAAGGTACCCATAATGCTTCGCGACAAACTCTACGCGAACTTTACAAACAAGGCGTTTGACGCGGCGTGTGAGGAACTGCTTGCAGGTCTAACAAATACGCCATCGGGTCCAAAAGACGCTAGGCTAGAAAATAGAATTGTCAGGTTTCACAAAGTGCCACCTAGTGGTAGCGCAAAATACGCCTTCGTAGTCGAGTTTGCGATTCGTATTTCACCAACAGATGGCCTTCACATTGGCATTGATTTCGGCGTCCCTTACACAACAATAACCGAATGGTTCGCACCGCCTGATCAGCCTGCAATTCCACGCGACATTGGTGGCGCTTACACGAACAGTGCTACTAGGCAAGAGTCACCGATATACGCACGCAAGTTCGCCACGCCAGGAGTTACTTCGACCAAGAGCTTTTACATTAAAGTCGAAGGCAACTCGGAGTTTTCAGATAAAGAACTACAAGTACAGTATCTTGATCACTTTGACCAGATTCCATAATGTGACCCGCAACCCTTCAATCGAGAGCATGTGCCCAGTCACGCACCTCATTTCAAACGCTTTACCTCATGAATAAGCATCAGTGTTGATTTAATGCAAACGCTACTTAACACATTCCCCACAAGGAAATCTGTTATACAAATTTATCACGCCAACGCTAGCGCCAAACGCTGCCCAACCCGCCTTCCTTCGCGCACGGCATAATTGGTGCCACGATCTTCCGGGTAAATTTGTGCCATTGAACAGATATACAAACCGGGTAGCGACCCCTCTTCGGCAGGAATCAAGCGGCTATAGTGTTTTTCCACTACTGGCTGTGACCAGCGGGCTTTCCACACATGATGCCGAAGAATCCAAGAGCGGTCGAAACTGGTAAACATTTTTTGCAAATGCGGTAGCGCAAACTCCAGCACCTCATCTGCGCTCATGGCGTAAAGCCTTTCGGTAGTTGGCAGATATTTGGATAAATAGACAATATGCCGACCGCCATAAGTTTCGGCGTGTTCGAAATTGGTGTGTTCGATCACCGCGACAAACGGAAAGCTGGGGTCATTAACATTTAACCAGTAGGTTTTAGAAAGCGAACGATCCAGTTCCAACACTAAACACACGTTGCCGAGGTAATTGATGCGGTTTAATTGGGCAAGGTATTCAGCCGATGCCCAGGTTTTGCTCATCTCGGCAATCAACGGTAAAGCAACCGTAGCAATCACGGCGTCCGCAGTGACTGTGCCGCTAGCCGTATGCACTTGCCAACGCTGGTCGCTGGGGTCAATGGCGGTAATAGCGGCATTTAACTCAATGCGTCCACCCAGCTCTTGAATACGCGCAGCTAAGGCTTCTGCCAAGGCGACAAAGCCGCCTTTAAAATAAGCCAGCCGTTCTTCGCCGCCTTTGCCCCGGCTGCCACCGCGCAGTTTAAGTTTATTCCAAAACCAGACCGCAGAAATATGTTCCGCCACCGGGCCGAATTTACCGTTAAGCAGGGGTTCCCAGACTACCCGATAGACATTTTCCCCGCCCAGTTCTTTCAGCCATTCGGCAGCGGTTTTGTCTTCCAGTTCCTGCCAGTTTTTGACGCGCCGCGCCCTTAAGGCCAGCAAGCCCAAGCGGATCCGGTCAATAAAGGATAACGGTGTGAAATTCAGTAAATCCCAAGGTGTGGACAGTTTAAAAAAATTGTTGGCATAGTAAACGCCGGTATTGGTCGGGTTAATGGTCACTTTGTCTTGCAATCCTAACTCTTCAATCAATTGCATGACATGGGTGTCGTTGGTAAACCAGTGATGGTAAAAGCGATCCAGTTTTTCACCACCGACATCAAAAGCCGCCGCTAAGCCCCCGATTTCTGCTTCTGCCTCTAATACGGTTACCGGAATTCCTTGTTTAGCAAGTTCATAAGCTGCGCTAAGGCCGGTAAATCCGCCGCCAATAATAGCAACACGGGTATTATGATTTAAGGTCATGGGCATGTTTTCCAGGTAATAACAATTTAGTAGGTCGTAGTAACAGATATAAGCCGCCAATGAGCGTCGGCGGCAACCATAACACGATATGTACCAGCAAGGCGTAAGCGGTGGCAGCGGTTAACGGGTTATTTAAGGCCGTCATCGCGCGTACAATAAAATAATCGAAGGTGCCGACATAGCCAGGGGTGCTAGGAATTAAGGTGGCTAAGGTACCGACCGGTAATGCCAACCAACTGGCAAATGGGGCTGGCAATGCTGACAGGGCTACGGCTGAATACAGAAATACCCCGCCTTCTGCCAGCCACGCGGCTAACGACCAGCCGATGAGATTACTCATAATGCCAGCACCCGAAAGGTGGTCGAGCGTCAGCAAGGCATTTTCAATCCAGCTACCCAACTTAGCACCGAAATCGGGTAAAAATCGGGTGACTGTGTTGCTGA
Organism: Methylococcales bacterium; assembly: GCA_040079795.1. Classification (GTDB taxonomy): domain Bacteria; phylum Pseudomonadota; class Gammaproteobacteria; order Methylococcales; family Methylomonadaceae; genus SXIZ01. The sequence continues at coordinate 9,361 of JBEBJQ010000091.1, read as the reverse complement.
CCAGATTTGCCAGCGGCATAAACAGCCGCGGGAAAAATAGCACGGTCAAAATAGCAATCGCCAAAAAAATCAACGCTGCCGCACCGACCCCTGCAAAACGATTAACATCCAGTTCAAAAAAAACCAACGCCCCACCCAACAAGACCAATACCATCAATAAGTCCAGCAGCCGTTCGACAAACAAGGTCGCCAATACCGTGCTGGAATTGCTACCCAATTGTTTATTAAACGCAAACGTGCGCATCACATCACCGGCACGAAAAGGCAAGACGTTATTAGCCGCAAAACTGGCCAGTAAGGGACCGGCACAATCCAGCCAGCGTAATTGCGGGTTATCCCGTTTGAGCATCACTTGCCAGCGCGCAATGCGGCAAGCATAGCCGATTAAAAATGCCAACAGCGCCGCCGCTAAGACGTCAAGCCTTGCGGTGGCGAATAACTGCATGAGTTCATTAACATCTAACTGCCGAATGATCAGCCACACAAAGCCACCGGCAAAAAGCAGCCCTATGCAAAGCTTAATAATTTTCACTGATGTTCCGCAGGACTGCGCGAATAGGTAGGGCCTTTTTCTGGAAAGCCTAGATATTCCTGTACGACGTAAAGGGGTCTGCGTTTCACTTCGTTATAAATACGCCCAATATATTCGCCCAAAATACCAACGCAAATTAATTGTACGCCGCCCAGAAATAACACCGCGATCATCAGGGTTGTCCAACCAGCGACCCAGATGTCGGTATATATCCGCAAATACAAGGCATAAAGAATGCCGACCAGCGAGATGCTGGCGACCAATAAACCCAGTCCGATGGACATTTGCAACGGTTTGGTCGAAAACGACAGAATACCGTCAATGGCAAATTTAAGCATTTTACGCAAAGGATATTTACTTTCCCCAGCAAAGCGCTCGGCACGTTTGTAGCCAAGTTTGATCTGTTTAAAGCCCACCCAGCTTACCATACCGCGCACGAAACGATCCCGCTCCGGCATGGCACGCAATGAATCCACCACTGCCCGGCTCATCAAACGAAAATCGCCGGTGTCCAGCGGAATAACGACATCGGATAAAGTATTCAGAAAGCGATAGAAAGTTCGTGCAGTTGCGAGTTTGAATAACGACTCGCCCGGGCGCTCGGTGCGTGTACCATAAACCACATCATAGCCTTCCCGCCATTTTGCAATCATTTCATGCATCACTTCCGGCGGGTCCTGCAAATCCGCGTCGATCACTACCACGGCATCGCCACGGGCTGCATCTATCCCAGCTGTTACCGCAATTTGGTGCCCAAAATTACGCGCGAAAAAAACCACCCGAAAACGGTCATCTTCCGCTGCAAAAGCCCGTAGCATGCTGCTGGTCTGATCCCGGCTGCCATCATCAATAAAGATGAATTCAACCTCCAGATTTATTAAATGGGTTGCAAAGTCTTTAAGCCGTGTAATGGTTTCGCCAATGACGGCTTCTTCATTAAAACAGGGAATGACAATTGATAACAACGGCTGTTGCTGGGAATTACCAATTGTGCTTATAGGTGAGTCATGCAATTCCAATGCTATTCCTTTATGATTTTTGGTGTTCAAACCGGAGAATGCAGGAATAATACCTTAAAATGGCCTTAATAGAAATGTACGGCTTTCAAGTTTTAAATTTGGAATAAACTGGGCCAGTTTATCCACCACCCGCCCTGTGTGCTTTACAGCGACCGATATTATTCCGCATATCCTTATTGAGCCTTATATAGCCCAATAAAATCCTGCATACTCAAAGTGGCTATAACCGCCAGACTATCATCCAAAATTTCATATAAAACCCCATCGCTACCACGAATACTAAACAATACGATGGCATCCACGTCACCACCTCCTTCCCGATGCGACTCGTCGCTTGCTGGACTCACTGTATAGGTGCCGACAGAGCGCACTTCTTTTAACCTGCCATCAGGGGTATACAGGCAATGTTCACCTTGCATAACCAAGGTATTATTCAGGGCTAAATGCCTGTGCAACACAATCTGTTGCTTTGCTGCAAACTTAAACAACACATCAATAATATTAAGCTGCCCGTCAATATTCAAAATACGATAAGCAAGATGTTCAAATCCGGCAAGGGTTTGCCAATTAATCCTGCGATCATCAAAACGATAGTTAGACATCAGTTTTCCCCGGTTAAGAAAAAGAGGGTACTGTCCCTGTAGAGACGCAAAATCTTGCGTCTCTACCATTACCGGTCATGTGGGTGATAAGCGCCGTATCGTCCCATCAATTTTTACGGCAAGCGCTTTCATTGCACGTTGGGTGACCTGTGCAGTATTGCCCTTCAACTCAATGGCATAACTTGCGGCAAGTGTGGAAGTTTTGACATTAACTAACTGTACAATCAGATCAGAATATAAAAAACTGGCTTTATAGTGCTGCCCAACCACCACCCAATCTGCCCCAAACGGCTTCGCCAACTTTGCAGCAACATCATGAAACCGGAATAAATATCCAAAGCCAGCATTCTCAGACGCTTCTGTCTGCGGATTAATGGCTATAAAGGCATAAGCACCCACATTTATCAGCGCCTCTTCCAGTAACGGTTTAAAACTGGCGGTACGGGCCAATTCTTCAGACGTATGCGGCAAGGCGCTGATGTCATCGAGTTCAACACTCAACACACTAATTCGGGGAACTGCCGGAACAGGCTCACTGAGCAGTATCATAAGCAAAAGGCTGCTCAATAAGCCGCCCCTTAAATTGATTAGGCTTATTTTCGGAAATTGTTTAAACATATCAACCTCTCCACACACATTGTTATTAAGCCTATAGCTTAATGAACATTGATCTTTCAGTAACCGCAAATTTGCCCGTTAAACACGGGCAAATTGCCCGGCGTTTTAGCTGCTATTCCTAAACCCCAAATTCACGCCTAAAATGCCTTAAGCATTCGTCCCAGATTGGATCAGCCAGCACCTTACTATGAATCTAAAACACCACTTACTTATCCGTATTGTCCTGATAGCAGTCATGGGGCTGGTTGTAACGGCCGCCACTGTTTTATACCAAACCCACCAACAGTCGAAACAGCAGGCAATGCTTACCGCTGACTCCTTAAATAAGCAATTGCAACTTCAACTGCTGCGTATCGATGCGGATTTTGGTCTAGCAGAGCGCTTTCCCGATTTTGACCTATGGAAAGAAACCAGCAACACCGTCGGCCTGTGTATTCGTTTTCTAAATGTGACCGGCAAACAGCAACGAAACCTTTGTACGGGTGCGAATATTACGGCTAAATTCTGGCCTGAGTGGTTCAATTCCCTTTATCAATGGCTATTTAACCCCGATTTTGAGGTTACCCGATTAGTTATATTCAAGAACAAAATTTATGGATCTATTGTGGTAACACCCAGCAACGAGCTGGAAATTGCCAATGCCTGGCAGGCTATCCGCAGCCTAATGGGGCTTTCAATCTTAACCACTTATGCAGTTTGTTTAATGATCACGGTTACCCTAAATCGCGCCTTAGCCCCTGCGCAGGTTATTGTTGCCGGATTAGAAAAAATGACCGGCGGGGATTTAAGCCTGCGGCTCCCAGCGTTCAAGCTACACGAATGGCAACGCACCGCTGTAGCGATTAATCAATTAGTCGCCACACAGGAACAACTTCTGTCTGAACGAAAACAATTAGCCTCGCGCTTAATGACCTTACAGGAAGAAGAACGCCGCTATCTGGCACGCGAACTACACGACGAATTAGGACAATGCCTGGCAGCCGTCAATGCGCTCGCCGCTTCAATTTCGCAAACCGCAGAATCGGTGTGTCCGGCGTTAGTCCCTGAAAGCAAAAACATAAGTCGAATTTGCAAGCATATGTTGACGTTGTTGCGAGGACTTTTACTGCGGCTACGCCCTGCGGAGATAGACGAACTCGGGCTGGCTGCCAGTTTACAAAGCCTGGTGAATGGCTGGAATACCCGCAGTAAAGCTAACATTGACTATAAACTTATCCTGCAAGGCGATATTGATCAGCTACCGGAACCAATTCCGATTACGCTTTTTCGAGTTGTGCAGGCGTGTTTAACCAATATTGCCCAGCATTCAGCCGCAACCCAAGCAATTGTCAACCTGACTGTCCCGTCCACAGGGAGCATCCCTATTACGCTCACAGTTGAAGATAATGGTAATGCCCAACAGCTCCCATTTTCCCATCATTCAGGCATCGCTCTGCTGGGTATCCGCGAACGGGTTGATGCGCTAGGCGGACAACTCACCTTAAATATAGCTAAACCCAGTGGCTTAATCGTTACGATCAAACTTCCCCAGCCCTCTGATACAACATTACACTCATGAACAACCTATCAGCCATCCGCATTTTGCTGGTCGATGATCACGCTATCGTACGCGAAGGTTATCGCTCGTTGCTGGAGAAACAACCCGGAATGCTCGTTGTCGCCGAAGCCGTTGATGCTGCTGAGGCGTATACGCACTTCAAAAAATACCAGCCAGATGTCGTGATAATGGATATTTCGCTACCGGGTCAAAGCGGTTTGGAAGCGATTGCACACATTAAACAATACACTACGGCTGCTAAAATCCTGGTATTCAGCATGCACCAGAATCCCGCTTTCGCTATCCAAGCAACCCGCGCAGGTGCTTTGGGTTACGTGACCAAAAGCAGCGATCCGGCAGTTTTAATTCGCGCTATTTATGATGTATATGCGGGTCGCCATAGCGTAAGTGCCGATATTGCACAGGCGCTGGCTTTGGAAAAATTAAGGGGTGACAATAGCGTATTGGAACAATTGACAGTAAGGGAATTCGAAATTCTTAAGCTGCTAGTCGAAGCCCATACCACTGAGGATATTGCGACAATGTTGCACATCAGCCCCAAGACCGTATCCAACAGCCATTACCTGATCAAACGTAAACTGGGGGTGAGCAGTGATATTAAGCTAACACACTGGGCAATCCAAATGAAGCTGATTAACCTCCTACCGTTATCAGGAGAGCAATAGTAGAAAGCCCGTATGGCACTGAAGCAATACGGGCTTACGCGGGCTAATTTGACAAATTCTTCTTGTTACTTTATTTCAAAAGGCTTTCATGAATGAAATGCAGCGCCATCAGCAAGGTACCAATGTCGTTGGTAATACGGATAGTGTCTTCTGAAGGGGGTATTTTAATGTTCGTGCGTCCCTCTTCGTTAAACGTAAACCCACCGAACTCAACCAGTCCGCACACTGGAAATTCTTTCTTAATATAACACTTCACATTGCCTACCAAATTTGTACTTTCTTGATTTTCAAGAATGCTTGTAAATGCAAATGATATGGTTCGGCCCGCGAACGTTGTAGTAAAAAATCCACGACTAAGATGTAGGTCGGCAGTAATGCTATGGTTAGCAATCGACGGCGATTGGATACAATCTTTAACGAAATTAGCAAATTCCTCAAATACCGTGCTAAGTGCTATATGTTGAGTTGAGTATTTATCAAGATTATCATGGAGTTGTGTAAAGTAGGGCATGTCATTTTCCTTATTGTTATTATAATAAATTCTTTCCTGGACTATCTCATCAGAGCAATCATAAAAATAGAAGCACTAAACATGCCTAATCTATAACAAATTGAATCTAAATATTTTTGTTTTCAAAACGCAAGCAAAAACATACCAAGCTTGCAGTACCCCGCAAATTTGGTCTGCAAATTTGGTCTGACTTTAGCGGAGCTTAAAGTTTAATGCACGCCATACCCAAAAAATTTCTGCTACTCAGCACTGTTCAACACTACACTTTCCGGTAGATATCCGCGCCTTCTTCTAAAAACTGCAGGGATTTTTCCTGCATCCCTAATTGTAAAGCAGCTTCTTCCTCCACCCCTTTTGCTGCTGCATAATCCCGTACATCCTGACTGATTTTCATTGAACAAAAATGCGGGCCGCACATCGAACAAAAATGCGCGATTTTCGCGGAATCTTTTGGCAAGGTTTCATCATGAAATTCACGGGCTTTTTCAGGATCAAGGCCGATGTTAAATTGATCTTCCCAGCGGAACTCAAACCGCGCTTTCGACATCGCGTTATCCCGTGCTTGCGCACCAGGATGCCCTTTAGCTAAATCCGCCGCATGCGCTGCGATTTTATAAGTCACAATGCCTTCACGCACATCTTGTTTATTAGGTAAACCCAAATGCTCTTTTTGGGTCACGTAGCACAACATCGCACAACCGTACCAACCAATATTCGCTGCACCAATCGCGGAAGTGATATGGTCATAACCTGGTGCAATGTCAGTCGTGAGCGGCCCTAAGGTATAGAAAGGCGCTTCGCCGCATTCTTCCAACTGTTTGTCCATATTGACTTTAATCATGTGTAACGGCACATGCCCTGGGCCTTCGATCATGGTTTGTACGTCATGTTTCCAAGCGATTTTAGTCAATTCACCCAAGGTTTCCAATTCACCGAATTGCGCCGCATCATTCGCGTCATAAATCGAACCGGGGCGTAAGCCATCGCCCAAAGAAAACGCCACGTCATAAGCTTTCATGATTTCGCAGATTTCTTCAAAATGCGTATACAAAAAGCTTTCAGTATGATGCGCCAAACACCATTTCGCCATGATCGAACCACCGCGTGACACGATGCCAGTCATGCGTTTCGCGGTCAGCGGCACATGATGCAAGCGTACACCCGCATGAATCGTGAAGTAATCGACGCCCTGCTCGGCTTGTTCAATTAAGGTATCGCGGAAAATTTCCCAAGTCAGATCTTCGGCTTTGCCGTTGACTTTTTCCAGCGCTTGATAAATTGGCACTGTACCAATCGGTACGGGCGAGTTACGCAAAATCCACTCGCGGGTTTCGTGGATATTTTTCCCGGTCGATAAATCCATAATGGTATCGCCGCCCCAACGGATACCCCAGAGCATTTTTTCAACTTCTTCATCAATGGAGGAAGTAACCGCCGAATTACCTAAATTACCGTTGATTTTAACCAAGAAATTACGGCCAATAATCATCGGCTCCAATTCAGGGTGATTGATGTTGCACGGAATAATCGCGCGGCCTCTCGCCACTTCTGAACGCACAAATTCAGGGGTAATGACATCAGGAATCGCCGCACCGAAGGAATCGCCCGGATGTTGGTCTTTCCAAAGATGGCGCATTTCCTCCATCTTCTGATTTTCACGGATGGCAATATATTCCATTTCTGGGGTAATAATGCCTTGTCTGGCGTAGTGCATTTGCGAAACGTTTTTACCAGCAAGCGCGCGGCGTGGTTTGCGGATATGTTCAAAACGCAGCTCAGCGGTGGCTGGATCATGCAAACGTTGCTGACCAAAATCAGAGCTAGGGCCTGCTAATTCTTCGGTGTCATTACGCTCTAAAATCCACGCCGAACGCACGGGGCTTAAGCCTTTTTTTAAATCAATGCTAACGTTGGGATCGGTATAAACGCCGGAGGTGTCGTATACGTATAAAGGGGGATTTTTTTCCGTGCCAAAATGCGCGGGGGTATCAGACAGGCTAATTTTACGCATCGGCACCTGAATGTCAGGGCGTGAGCCTTGTACGTAGATTTTTTCCGAAGCAGGATAAGAATCAATTTTGACATCATTACTGACAGTTTCGGTAACGTCTTTTAAAACAGCGCTCATGCTCATCTCCAAATAACAAAAACAATGAGGCGCAGGGAAGTTTTTAGGGCTTTCCTACGCCGGTATTAACCGGGGTCAGGTTCAAAGGGTTTCTCTCAGCCTCATGAATGAAGCACCCCTAGCCTTACGGATGGTAAGTTACGTTAATGGAAAGGCTTGAGAATTGCAAGTTAAATAACGCCAAAATACCGTTAAGGTCGAACTTGCATGACTTAACTACTGTTGCTAGGTTTACCGTTTATTTATTGATAAACAATAAAAAACCACCTTTAGAAAACTGGGGGCAGTTTCAGATTTATGCAATTTCCAATTTTATTTACCTTCCAACGTTACTGGATTTTAGCATACCGTCACTGTACAGTACGCACTAAGCGCATTTCGGAAGTCCAGTCCTTAGGCGTGAGAGAAATATGAATATCACTAGCTCCGTAAGAGTAACTAGTATTGGCTAACTCAGCGCGCCATGCAAAATTGCCATAATCAATATTCGACGACGATGACGATGACCAAAGGCTGCGAGCAAGGGTATCAGGAAAGACGTTTAAATTAAGCGCTGGTAAATAGCACTGCCATTCCACAATAGAATTTAATTCATTAATATTCGGCAACCTCCAATCGTTAAATCCTGCAAAACCACTCACATTCACCGTTTTCACCTGCTGCAGGGCAGCTTGCCAATTTTGGTTACTGGGAACCCCAGTACAAGTTCCACCACTAAATGTTTGGCCTTCTGTACAACGTTTCCACATAAGCCCGGTTTTTATATCAGTGACAGTACCATCGTTATTATTAGTAAATTGGCTGTCTGGCGTACTCGCAGAGATATATGGCACACAGGTCTGGGCATTACTGATTAATGGCATTAAAACTAACGCGCAAATTAATAATTGCGTTGTTGTTCGAGTTATTATCATTTACTTCTCCAAAAAATTAACTTTAAAATAGCGAATGGTGCTCATTTGCACACAGACCCAACGAAAAATTATGCGTCAGTACGAACTAACCGCATGTATTGATATTCCGGGGCTACTGGAGGTGGAGTCTGTTTCGCCACTGGATGACCTTCCCCTCTCCCGAATTCGATGGCTTGCACCTTTGGAACAGCCGAACGAATGGGTTCCAGAGGTACTGCTGATTGAGTTGACGACCAAAAGTAAAAATTAGTAAGGGTATTTGGAAAGAAGTTACTATCAATCGCTGGATTAGAATGTCCGTAATCTACAATGGAACGTAGCTCAACTATAGTTGGCAGACGCCAGTCATTTTTACCGCATAATGTTTGCGTATTGATCGCTTGCACAGAACTGGTGTCATTCCAATGATAGGTCAAGTCTTTATCATGCAAATCCGGGATAGGGTTATCGGTTTTCACTTCCCACATCAGCCCCGTAATGACATCTTTTACACAGCTCCAACTGGTCGCATTAGCCGGAAGTTCAGCGCCTGAATCGCTGATTTTAATGAATTTAAAACCAGCATGACCGTCTGCATCATCATTATCGGTTTTATCGCGCCCAAATTCAGCATCTTGACCTGGATGAGAGGTGAGCGGACAAGGCTGACCGTAACTAATGTCATCTGCACAGTTAGTAATACCAGTATCGTTAAGCCGTCCGACAGTTGGCGGCGCAGTTGGAGTTGGAGTTGGAGTTGGAGTTGGAGTTGGAGTTGGAGTTGGAGTTGGAGTTGGAGTTGGAGTTGGAGTTGGAGTTGGAGTTGGGGTTGGGG
>JBEBJQ010000174.1:0-2814 GCA_040079795.1 Methylococcales bacterium | reverse complement strand
TGATTTTTTAATGTTAACGTCACGTCTAAAGTACCAAAACATATTTACAAATGACACGAGTGGCGTTTGCCTACGTTCATTAGCGATTCATCAGGAAAATACGTGGGCAAGGCTTTATGAAGGATTGACTTAAAGTTGTATCCGGATTCGGTGCGAATTAAGCCCTTATCTAGCATCATCACACCCATAATTATCAAGACGATTGCAGACACCCGCATAAAATACTGTGTAGCAACGCTTGATAGTTTTCGCGCCAGCCAACCAAAACTCAGCAAAGCCGGCAATGTGCCCAAGCCAAATAAGGTCAACATGGTCGCGCCTTCAACCGGATTGCCATTGCCTGCTGCCAGCACATACATGGCTTGTAAAGGGCCGCAGCCGAGCAAAAATCCAGAGAAAAACCCGATGAAAAAAGGGCTGCGAGATTGTCGCCGCTTCGCCATCGCAAAACGTGCCATCGCTTCCGGTTGTTTGATGCGGATATGTTTTAGGGGTGACAGGATATTCAGCATATTCAAACCGAATAGCATCAAGAATAACCCTGCTACTATAGCACTAACACCACCCATGAAGGGCGTGATGGTAAATAACGAACCCAAAAATCCGAATAGCCCCCCAAACAGGGCATAAGACAGGGTTTTGCCTAATCCATAAGAGATATGAGATCGGTAAGCCGGATGGCCTCGCTCCACATCCTTAACGGTATAGCCAAGTACAAAATTACCGCACATGCCAATACAATGCAGTCCAGAAATCAGGCCAACGATAAATATCATGCCGTTACCGGTGTGTGAATTAATCTCAGGGATACTGGTGCGTTGCCATAATTCTCTGGAAAACAACATTAACAGGATAACACCGCCAACAAACAGTATCGTCAAGCCAATCTTAAAGAAGCGCTGCTTTTTAGAGGAGTTAGACTGCAACTTAACCGCATAACCCTTGGCGGCAATCAAACGGCCAATTTCTGCCAAACTGGTTTTTGAGGTATCAAAACTGACATTAATGTTAGCGTGGGCATAGTCGGCGTGGACTTGGTAAATCCCTGGGATATGTGCCAGCGTTTCTTCAATAATGGTTTCGCAGCCATTACACTGCATACCGTTAATGTTTACTTTTTTGGTGACGTTCATGGTTTATCTCCTAAGTCTGGTTATCGCCAGTTGCTACAGGTTGTTGCCATACAAATTTAAGCGCATTCCCGACAAATACGCCGTCGGGAATAGTGACATAGGCAGCTGAGCCTAAATCCACGAACAAACCGACGTAATTTCCGGACTGACCAAATGAGCTTATGCAGTGGAATAACAGTAAGTTTGGTCATACGGTCAATTTTTCTATCTTCCGTCAAAAAATGCGAGCCAATGGCGACGCCATCAACCCGCAAAAAAATGAGAGGAAGGATGCAAACTTACGGGGTGGAGAACCAAGAAATGTAAGCCCGCGATGCCCGGTTTTGAAAAGACAGCTATTGAGCTGCGATAACAAAACCGGACGTTAGATATTAAGCAATTTAGATGCCAGCTATTCTGATGGATTAAGGTCTGCTCTGCTGGTTGAGCGTGGCTGTTGTTTTTGCTGCCTTATAACAATAAGGCATTGATAAAAATATGTAATTTTTTATTTATTAGCTTATATCATGAGTACTAAGGATTTTTGGAAATGCCAGATTTTTTTTCGAAAAAATCCAGTCTATTTCAAAAACTGGGGCATATCCCCCAGTTTAATCAATTTTTGCTGTGGCTACAGACCACGGGAGGCAAGGCTTCCAGGAAAAAGTGGGTGATATGACCCATAGGGTGGGTCATATCACCCACTTTTTATGGGCTTAGTGGTTTTGTATTTTTAGAGTTTACAGTTGGTCTTTATTATTTTGGCGGGGTTACCCGAAACCATTGAATACCGCCTGATTACTATTTCAAATGCTCAAGTATTCCATCCAATTCTTCCAAGCTAGCATAGTTAATAACCACTTTCCCTGCACCACTCTCTTTATGGTCAATCATCACTTTTGCTCCCAGCTTGGCTGTCAGTTGGTCTTGCAGTCGCAAGGTATCTTTATCAATGACTCGTGGCAGTTGTGCTTTAGGCTCAGTTTGGGCATCTTTGACTATTTTTTCGGCCGCTCTCACGGTCAAGCCTTCACGGGCGATTTTTTGGGCAGCGGCGATTTGTTTGCCCGCTTCCAGGGACAGCAAGGCACGAGCATGACCCATTTCCAGTTGACCGCTAATCAGCAGTTTTTTAACTTCCGGCTGTAAGTCCATCAATCGCAATAAGTTGGTGACTGTTACCCGCGATTTGCCGACTGCATCGGCAAGTTGTTGATGGGTCATGGCATATTCATCAAGCAGCCGCCGCAATGCTTCGGCTTCTTCAAGGGGATTCAAGTCTTGGCGCTGGATATTTTCGATGAGCGCTATCGCCATGGTGGCGCGGTCGTCGATATCTTTGACGACGACCGGCACTTGTTGCAAACCCGCCAGTTGGGCGGCGCGCCATCGGCGTTCACCCGCGACAATTTCGTATTTATCCACACCGATGCTGCGGATGACGATGGGCTGGATAATGCCTTGTGCTTTAATGGAATCTGCCAATTCCTGAAGTTTTTCAGGATTCATGTCTTTGCGAGGCTGAAATTTGCCGCGCTGCAAGTATTCAATGGGCAAAGTGTGTGTCGGGTTGACCGGTTCTTTGGGGGAGACATCGCCGAGCAGCGCATCTAATCCTCGTCCTAATCCGCGTTTCATTAATGCGTTTACCTCTTAGATGGTTTTAAACTTGGCCGTCAGTTTAAGGCCTAGATGGGTTTAT
>JBEBJQ010000173.1:0-2828 GCA_040079795.1 Methylococcales bacterium | reverse complement strand
TGGTGGCAAACGGCAAGAAGCCATTGCAGGGCGTTTGCGCAGTGATGCGCAAATTGCTTCATGCTATCCATGGAATGCTGGGTCATGATATGCCTTTTGGCAATACGCGCTTTTATGCCATTCCAGTGGTTATTTATAACCAAAATACGATTTGATACGCTTGACTTTGAACAGAGTATCTACGGGCTATCCAAATTTACTTAACCACTACAATGTTAGGCGGATTTAACTTTACTCTGTCCCCTGTTATTACTGCTGTACAAGAAGGTATACCCAAAAACCATTTGGATCAATTGCCATTTGAGGACGCTGAGATTTTTTGTCATTGATTAACTGACAGTTATATTTACCGTAATCAATTTGTTGCTGTGCATATTCAATAAGCCTGTCCTCAACTGTCTGCATTAGAGTAAAAGTTCGGGCGTGATAAATTACAATCATGCGATCCCATTTGTGACCCTCCTCCCATTTTCTTTGATGTTGTGTAAATCGATCTTCAGGACGTTGCTGCGTTAATCCAATATATAACCATCTGTTTCTAAAAGCATACTGACCTATTGCCCGTCGCAGGGCAGACTCGGCATGTATAAAGCTGTCGTCTGAATACCAGTAATCCACTTGGTTCACGTTTACACTCCTCATCTAGGACACCATCTGCCATTAGCCAAATGTCTAACGCTGAGCTAAGGGGCGCGCAGCGGAGCATCCCTTTGAGCGACGTGTTATGCATGATTGTTACAGCACTGCCGCACCATCACATATGACAATACTCCGGTGCGATTAAGAAAGTTGCGTTCTGGCAGGACTCGGAACCCAAGCCGCTGGTAAAGCCGCACCGCTGGATTCGTGGACCTTACTGCAAGGGAAAGCATTTCGTTTTCCTTACAAGCGATCTCCAAGAGACGTGTCAACATGGAAGTCCCGATTCCCCTTTGCCTAAGCTCCGGCAAAACGGCTATTGAAACTTCGGGTGTTTTTTCATCAATCCATCCCCATCCTTTTGAATCCTCTGGAAACAACCGGAACCAAGCTGCCCCCAAAAGTTTGTTTTCATGTTCAGCGATGATGCCTATGTCGCCAGTTCGGCCCCATCCGTCAACATAATTGGCCAAAATGGGATTGCTACGAACAGCCACCATCGGTTCGCTATCATATTCGAGCAAGGCTGCGTGATATTGCGCCTCCCACAAAAACTGTTCGTCTTCTAATCTGGCTTCCCGTAAATTCATTGGCTACCTATTGAGTGAATAACGTTTAGAGTTATGCCACGCGCCGCCGCGTATCCTGATAATTGAAAAAGCCGCCACGCTCTGTAAAATTCAGGTTTTGTAGCGAAGCATTCTGAGGCTGCATCAACGCCTTCAGTTATGCACCTCAGAATGCTTCGCTACATTATTCCAAATGATGCGCTTCGTACCTCAGCACATCCTACGGAGCGTTTTGTTAGGCAAGTAATTTATCGTAGTCTGCATGACTTCCGACCCAAAACCATTGGACGCCTTGATCCACAGGAATACCAAGCGCCCGATAACCCAAGCTAACACGAACACTACGAAATGCCCCATTTTTAACGGATTTAAATTGTAACGAAGGGTGATGAGGATTTTGTTTAAGTAGCTCATAGTTATTACGAGCCTGTTGCTGGATTTCAGTAGGCAAGGCACCGAAATGTCGCCAGAATTTTGTAGATGTAAAATGTTTCAAAGCTCACGAGCCTTGCCATTTTGATAGTCGGCAAGTGCTTCGGCAGCTAAAGCATCCAGTTTTCCTGCATTTGCATCCGCCTCTATCTGCGCATCCCAAACAGACTCGTCAAACTTGGCAAACCATTTACGAAATTCTGCTAGTTCGTGCGCTGGCAATTGTTCAATTGCTTGTTCGATAGATTGAATAGAAGGCATAAAAACTCCGCTGTGCTTATTTATCTTGTTATGTCGATTTTAGCACGGCTCTAAAGAAGAGTATCCGGTAAATTCCGTATAACAAGATATTGCTAGGATGTGTCAACGACAGAATGTGCATGGTCGAGGAGGGGGTATTCCAAATGATGCGCTTTGTACCTCAGCACATCCTACGGCCCTGGTTAAGACTCTCGCAGTTCCAGCACGCATCTAAATCATTCCCGTTAATCTCACCGCATTTTGTGCACTTCCAGTTGCCCGCAGGATCTTCAACTTTTGCGGCATGGGAGATATTTTTAGCCGAGGAACTCTTGGGAAATTTTAAATTACAGAGCCTGTGTGCTTCTAATTCAACAACTGTACCATTAGCAATTAATCCGATTCTATTCCCTGAAAACTCAGTGTAATCCAAATCGATGGCGATAACTGCATTACCGTCTTTCTCGAAAGCCCTGTATCTAAGCAATTCGAGCGCTGTTTTCTTACCCTTTTGAAGCTTTTGCTCAAATGCCCCTGAGCGTGTACCAAAGAAATCAGAAATATCACCTCCAATTTCACTAAATACGCCAGTTCCGACCACAATTTCAACGCTTTCTATATCGATATATTTCTTAACTTTATACCCATCTATATTATTTGTTGTGGTTATTACGATTTTTTCTATAGCTGCCTTGACAAACTTTTTAGCACAAGCTTGGCAATAGTCTTTTCCCATTATTTTTTGAAATAGGGCATCTTTAAGAAACCCACCTTTTTCACTACAAGAACAGCATTCTAAAGCCATATTTAATTTCCGAGACCAGCCTAACGTAATGGTATGGACTCCTCCCCTTCCCAACGGCATCGCGATGTGCCAAAGTGGAAGCAGAACGGCCACTTAACAGAAGAAGAGGAATCCGAGATGAATGTTACGGCAATTGGTTTAGA
>JBEBJQ010000090.1:0-16200 GCA_040079795.1 Methylococcales bacterium | reverse complement strand
GGTGGCTTTCTTGCCTGTTTGTTTTGTGCCCATTCAAGCACCTCTTTTGTGATAAGGATACTCGCTTTTGGTTCTGTCCACTATTCGCGGGGTAGATCAGTCAAGTCTTCTATCTTTGCATCCGGCGCATTTTTTTTCACTGACTCAATACCATTATCCCGGCTTGCTACGCTTTCATACATCTGGCTTTGACCGATAATCTGATGATTAGCTGCTTTTAACACAAAATACGGCTTTTCATTACTGGATACCAACCTTTCATAACGGGTATCATCAGCCGCATTTTTCATAATCGACGCAATGCCATTTTCGGCGCTGGCTTTGGTTTTATACATCTCACTGCCCAAAATAATCTGTCCATTAGAGGCCAACAGATTAAAGTGAAAATCGCCGTTTTTTGCTTTTTTTAATTCAAACTTACCCGCCATTACTATCTCCTTAAGAAGTTAAAAGGCTCAATCTATCACAAAAATAAATTCTCTAAAACAAAAGCAATATTTTAGGCCATTCATCAACCCAGCAACAAAAATGATCAAAATGCGCAAAGGATAAATAACGTGCATTCACTTGCTGCTGCGCATAGGCCTCAATAATCCGCGCTGGAACCGCAGTATCTTCAAGACCGGCCAGATGAAGTTGCGGTATTTGCGTAAGTAAAGGCAAGGCAGCGGGATTTAACGAATCCGTTAAGGTATTGTAACCATGATGATCACCCCACGCTGCAACATCCAAATTCGCCGCTACCGTCACCAAGATTTTAACTTCCGGGAAATACGGCGTCATCAATGCTGCTAAAGTTCCACCGCCACTATAGCCAATCAACACCAGTCGTTTAAAGGGATATTTTATTAAGGCTTTTTTTAATGCCCCGACCATACTGCGCACCACGGCTGCAGAATAACGATGTGAAGTCCAGTATTTTGGGTTACAGGAAGCGGCTTGGTTAAATCCATGATAACAAGGACGCCCTAAAAATAATGCAGGATTTTTATCTTGCTGCATTAATGCCAAGATTAACGGATTCCTGGAAGTTGGGTCATCCGCTATCCAATGTTGCCGCTGCCAAGGGGTTCCATCACCGTCTAAGTATACGTGTAAGGTTTGATTAACCAGCTGTTGCTGGCTGGCGGCTTGATTGACATAAAACTGATGTTCAAACTGGCCCGAGTTGATTGAAAAGCCATAAAACCCATAGCTATCGGCAACATCGGCGAAATATTTTGCGGGCGATGTGCAAGCGGTTATCTGAAGTAAACAAAATAACGAGAGCAAGCCTTTTTTAAACATCGAATTCAGGCAATTTCGTTTACCGTCAGGCCTTAAAAAGACAGCTCCATTCTTACCCCACCCGAAAAATTATGATTATTGATATAGGAATGCGCCTGTACCGTATCGTAATTAACAAAAGCAGATATTCCATGCGCAAACTGAGCGGAAAGCCCCGCGCTTGCGACTATGAAATCACGGTCAGGGGTGTCAGTAAGAATATTAAAACGGGTCTGGCTGGGATCACCCAAATAAAAAGCCCGAATATTTCGGCTATCATTCTGAAACTCATGGATGTATTCAGCACGCGCCGTTGGAATAATCACCGCCCAGGGTAAATTAACCGCATAAGCAAGCTGCAAGCCCGCCGCTGTCTGAAGTGATTCAAAAGATTGTTGATCAACGTGCAACGCCCACCCCGCCCCACCTTGCTCATTTAGAGCATCGACGTGTGTACTGGTATAGTCCACCCGCACTTGTGGAGTAAGCGTCAAACCGCCCATGTTAAAATTAAAACCACTGGTCATAGCGACATTGAACTCATCACCTTGATTTTTTCCGGTAGCAAAGGTATTGATAACTTCCGGCACTTGATATTGAATATGGCGACTACTGGCATAGTCGGCATGGCTACCACTAAAAATACCATCAACAAAAAAACCGTTATCAGTAAAAAAGGAACCATAAATAGCCCCGCTGAAACTATCGGTATCCATTTTACCTAAATCATTAACGTAACCCGTCCGGGCATTGTTATAGCTAAACGCGGTTCCCAGTAAAAAATGATCTGTAAAACGATAGTCAATTCCCGCCGTGGCGCCATGGGTATCCTGATTGTATCCAGCTTCATTATTAGTCAAACGCCTATCCCCAAAGCCGATGTTGCCGTTAACAAAAATACCCAAACGATCAAAATCACTATCACCTGCTGCGGCTTTGTTAGCCGTACGGTTCAATTTGGCTAATTGCGTAACAGAGCCATTGCTGTCAAACATTAACCCGCTCAGTTGCAGGCCACCGGAAACTCTACCGTTTCTGATGGCACTTATCCGGTTACTGAGCGTTGACATGTGGTTATTATTCATTTCCAGGCTTTGGGTATTTTGGGCGGCGGTTTGTTCGGAAGTCACCTTTCCTAAAACATCAGTGAGTTGTTGACCAGTAATAGGAGTCTCAGTCCTTGTACTTCGAATCAAATTATCACACCGGGTTTTAAAGTCAGTTCCCTGTTCAGCACCAGGACAAACAGCACTAATATTATTGCCTACGGCGGTTTCATTCGGCGTGGTATCAGCTACCCCCAGCCGACCTAAGTCCGCTGAGCTGGCTGGCAATGCATAAAACACCGCACAGCAGGCTAAAGAAACGGCTGAACGCAGCCTCGAATCAGTTTTTATGTTTGATAATATTGAAACATTCATCACTTTCTCCTCTTATCAGATTCTAAATTATAATTTTAATTAAAGTGGCATCTTGCGTGACCCGTTCTAAAAAACATAAAGCTACTTTTAACCATCCGTATCAATAATTTCAATCATATAGAGCGGAGGGCCCAAAGTGGCGTTACTGCTGACACCGGTCAGCGTTAAATAGAAGACTTCATTAGGCAGGGGCTCATACAGAAGATCGCCCACTATTGATAAACTGATAGCTTTACTGGTTTCTCCCGGCGCAAAAGTCAATGTGCCATTAGCAGCCAGATAGTCGCCCACTATAAGCGGGGTTGAGGCCAGCGCAATAACATTACTGGTGGCATAATTCACCGTTACGGGTTCATAAAACGCCGATGTTAAGTTAACCATAATATCCAGATTAGTGGCCGGATTTATGCCAGTGTTACCCTCTATAACCGTTGTATTAAGATCGGTATCTGAGAAAAAAACACCGGGTAAGTCATCGTTAGTAATCGTTACAGTCGCACTATTATTAGCGCCCAATAACGCATTGCTGCTGGGTGCTGTTAAATTGACTGAAAAAGTCTCATCAGGTTCTATTACCGCATCCCCATTGATTGGTATCTTAAAAGTTTTAGTGGTTTCGCCCGGTGCAAAAGTCAGCGTACCCGCAGATGCCTGATAGTCAATCGGGGAAGTGGCTGCAGCAGAGGGTAAAACGGTACTTTTTGCTGTGCCATCAACCGTGTTGTAGTTTACTGTCACCGTTTCCGTAGAGGGTACTGACAACTCGACAGTTAATTCTGCCTCATTCGCTGGTTTATTCCCAGTACCTTCAACCACACTGATAGCGGTTGACTTAAAACCCACCACTGGAGTAATGTCATCGTTTGTAATTGTCACATTAGTTTTAACAAGCGCGCCTAACTCTGCATTGCTACTGGGATTGGTCAATGTGACCGAAAAATTCTCATCAGGTTCTTGAACGGTATCCCCAAATATAGGCACTTTAATGCTTTGACTGAGTTGCCCCGGCAAAAAGGTCAAAGTACCGGCAGTATCAATATAATCTACACCCTTACCGAGCGCGGTGCCGCTGTTGGTTTGATAAGCGACCGTAACCGTTTGTGTTGCAGGCGCAGATAAATTAACAATCAGCTCTGCCTCTTTATTAGGCTGATTTCCGCCATTGCCTTCCAGCACATTCACCGTGGCATCTTTAAAGGATACCGTCGGAATAACCGCATCATCATTTTTAATCGTAACGGTGGCAATGCTTGGGGCGCCCAGCGTTGCCGTGTTACTGATATTAAGCAGATTAACACTGAAATTTTCATCCGCCTCCACAATCGGATCCCCTACTATCTGTAGATTAATCGCTTTAGTGGTTTCGCCTGGTGCAAAAGTAAGCGTACCGGAATTATCAATGAAATCATCAACGGTGGCGGTACCGGCGGTGGTTTGATAATTAACCGTAACCTCCTGGGTTGCAGGACTTGATAAGCTAACAGTCACTGTAGCCGGTGTCAGCCCTTGATTTCCTTCAGTAACGCTGATATTTGGCCCGGTAAAGCTTAAAACCGGCAAGGGTACAAACGGCGTATCATGTAAGGTTACCGTTTGGACCACCGCATTATTGGAGGGATTCAAGGTATCGGTAACCTTAAAAACCAAAGCTTCATCACCTTCAGTCAGTTTGTCCCCCAACGCGACCAAGCTAAAATTAGCCGCACCTTGGCTATCCAGCCGGATATTAACCGTTTGCTGATTAAGATCGGGATTAATCCAGGCAAAATTTACCGGCAACACACTTAAATCATCCCCCACTTTCGCACTGCCCGAGTTATTAAGGGTGACCAGCGCATTGGGGGTTCCATTGGTGATACTATAATTTACCTGCGTCGTATTAGCTGCCGAAGCTGACGCAAAACCAGGCTCAAACAGCTCCGTTTGGTCAGCCGAAATTTTTATCTGTGGGGGTATTGTGTCATGAACGACCACCGCAGCTGCATCAGCTTTATTGCTAGGACTATTAGCGTCGGCGATTGAAATCAGCACATTTTCATCACCTTCAAGTTTATTATCAGCCAGCGCGATCAAGCTAAAGCTGGCCTCTCCCTTATCATTAAGTTTAACCGTCGCAGTTTGATTCACGACATCGCCATTCGACCAAACTCCTTGAGCTGAAAACGATAAATCCTCGCCCACTTTAGCTGAGCCTTTATTACTGACATTAACCACAGAGTTTGCTGCGCCAGTTATAGTATAAGTAGTCTGGGTTATTTTTGATGCCGTATCGGACTGGCCCAGTAAAGGTTCATAAATATCACTTTGATCACGGGTAATCTTAAGCTGAGGCTGGACAGTTGAGTCATGCACAACAACTGATGGCGCAGTTATTGTGTTAGTTGGGTTTACCTGATCGGTCGCCTTAAGCACTAAGGTCTCATCACCTTCCACGAGACCGTCTTCCAACCCGGACAAACTAAAGCTGGCCCGCCCTTGAGAATCCAGTTGAATGGTCGCAGACTGCGTAGCCAAATCTGCGGTGAGCACATTGATATTGATTGGAGAAAATTGTAGATCCGTACCTACCTTAGCACTGCCCAAATTGCTTAACTGCACGATACTGTTAGGGGTTCCTTGGGTTAATGTGAATACGGCTGAATCTGGCAGAAGGTTGGTTATAGCCAATTTATTTGGCTCAGAAATTTCGGTCACATTGCTGGATAGACTTAACAAATCTGGAACTGGCGTTGGCACCGGCACTGGGGTGGGGGTGGGTGTTGGATCAGGAACTGGCGTAGGTGTGGGAGTAGAAGGTAATGGCGTTGTATAAGTTAATGAGACAATGTCCGAGACATTGACACCATTGTTCTCAATACTACGAAAAGCGAAGCTGCTTTCCGGCGTTAGTTGCCCTACCTTAACATCCAAATCCCACTGGCCATTCTCGCCTGTAAACATAGCCGCCAGCTGTTCCCCGGCATCTTTAAGCCCATTTTTATTTTTATCATCAAACAACTGTAAGTTGGAAAACGGAGCAGCTACCCCTTTAAAACTTAAAGTAAGTTCTGCATTATCGCCATAACTAAAATGATAAAGCTCTGGGGCTGGGGTATTTTTTGTATTTGTAGCCATCGCAATGGTCCTTTAAGAAAGTTGCTTAATAATGTTTTAAAAATAAGGATAAACGACTAAAACATTTAACTAAAACGGGATGCGAAAACCCAATTGCACTAAATGACTGGAAATGGTCGATTGGCCTAAACGGGATTCATAACTTAAAAACACCGAACGCCCTTCAGCAAAGGTTCCTACGATTGAGCCACTCAGATTAAAATAATCCCGATCCGGCGCATTTGATCTGGCGACCAGCACATTATTAACATTCGCCAAGTTGCCAAAAATCTTGGTTGCATCATTCAAAAACTCATGCTGCCAGTCAAAGCTGACCTCAGGCGTCAACACCCCCCAAGGCGTACTGAAAGCATAAGCGAGGGCTACGCCTGCGGTACTGGTAATGGAACGGGCAACTTGCGATTTATATTGCAATTCCAACCCGGTATTCTGACCCTGGCCCTGCTCCTGATAGCCATCAATATTCAATTCAATATAGTCAAAACGAACCCGTGGCGTAAACAGCCAGGCACCAAACGCAAAATTTTTGCCAAAACCGGCGTTAAGGTTGTATTCATTCGCATCCGGCGCGCCGTTTACCACGCCATTAAATTGGGTGTTATTTAATCTGGTATAACTGATCGTACGTTGGGTATCAAATCCTAGGTCACTGTAAGATGCCGCCCAGTCAATAAACATGTCATGCGGTAAATTATAGTTACCGTAAAACATACCTGTAAAAGCGTTAATTTGTTGATTACCCCTATTCATGGTCGTATCTGTATTGTCATACCCAAAAGCCAAACCCATGACTAAATCATCCAGAAAGCGATAATCCATACCAGCGGTTACACCAAAGTTTTCAGAGTTAAAACCTGCTTCAAATCCGGTTTGTTTTTTATCCGCCGTTTGAAAGCGGCCATTCATAAATATTCCAAACCGGCCATCTTGCAAAATATCGGGTTCATCACCGGCACCTCCGCCTTTTAACTCGTATTTCTTACCATTAATGTCGAAAGATGACGGGCTTGTTGCCCTCCGTTGTACTGCATTCAAGCGCATACGTACATTTCGAAATTGAGAACCGCTTATTTTCAAAATCTGTCCAACCTGCGCTGTTGTTTGACTTGGTGCAATTGCGTTAGCCGCTGCATCAGGATCAGCAAACCCCTCCTGACAACGCGTCGCCAACGCTGAGCCTTCAGACGCGCTGCGACAGGCTTCATTCAGCGCCTGTTTGATGGACTCATCCGGCAATTCTAAATTAGGGGTTGTTTCAAGCCTGCCATTGATTTGTGAGCCTTTATAATCAGCAGTGTATTGATTGGTGGTATTTTGAGGAACTTCACAGGTACTCACGTTAGTCCCCGGTTTTATGCTTGGCACCACCCCTCCCGGACAAACCAGATTACTAAGATCATTAACGCTTTCATTTGCATCAGGAAAAAATGACAAGATGGCGTTATTATTGCTGCTTGGGCTCACTAACATTTGCACTGAAACCGCTTGTTGGGCGAAACCTGCAAACAACGTAATGCCTGTTAAGGCTTTACAAAGATAAGTTCGTTTTAAAGACATGGGTAGCATCCTGAAATGTAGGTTTAATCAAAGTGTTTTCAATTGTCATTAGTGTTTAAAATTTACAACCCGCCAAGCAAATTTATTACCACGTACCGGTATTCTCATTCCTTAACAAAACATTGTCAAATCATGTTATTAGTATCTTTATTTAAACCGCCATATTAAGCTTTAAAACAAGCGGTTACTAAATTAAACGCTCATTTTGGCATAAAGAAAAACTCACCTGCTTCATGGCCGGCGTGGGCAACTGGCGCATATTGGGGTACTTGTTCCACTTCATAATTCGCCGCGATAGCGATAACATTCGCCGACACACCTCGGTATAACTCCTGCCCTTCCAGTAAACCATTGTTGCTTTGTAAGGCTTTAATAAACGCATTGGCAAATACCGAATGATCGCCGCCACCGCCATCCATAACCGGTTTTAAACCACCGGAGGTTAACACTGTCCTGGATTTAGCTTTTAGCATCGCTTTGAGCCATTCTGATTTTTTATCCTGACTCATACCTGCATCCAACCGAGCCAATGACGCGCGAGTCATAGCCCCAGAATAGCAAGAATCCGCTACAATCATAATATGCTTGGACGACATTGAATTTAAAATATCGGTAATTGACACAGTAGAAATCCAGTTAGCGTTATTATCTGCATCTGCATCGATAGGTAACCAATGCCCACGCATATTCACCTGATCCAACTCCCCATGACCGGCATAATAAATAAGCAGGTTGTCATTTTCGGTTAATTTTCCGCGCAATTCATTCATGGCTGACAAAATTTGATACCGATTAGCATCAACGAGCAGCTTGGTTTTAAAACCGTATTTACCACTTAATACTTTATCCACCTCACGCGCATCATTAGCCGGGGTGTCTAATTGCGGAATTTTCTCATAATGGTTATTACCAATAACGAGGGCGTAATAATTGCCTAAATCAATATTTTTCCACGGATTCTCAATGGTTGTCGGCGCGACATCGTCATGACTGCGCTGGCTACCCATTGCCCCGCCCTCAAGCGCCAATAAAAACTCCAGGCTCGCGCGCGCGCCATTCCTATCGATAGCCACTACGTTAACCGGGGTTTTTTCACCTTTAATACCAACTGTACTTTTAAAAATGCCTTTATCATCCAGGGTATTTTTAATATCGTTAACCATCACCGACATCACCCCAGCCGGTGCATTCACTTTACCGATAATATCCCGCTCTTTAACCAGCGAGCGCATGGTAACGGTAGGCGTTCCGCGCACCAACACAAACGGCGGGTCGATAATCTCAATAACCGGTTTTGAGATTGTATCAACCGCCACAGATGATTTTTGGAGCGTTTGAATTTGCTGCTCATATTTTTGTTTTTCAGTTTCCAGCTGGCTAATAACCATCTGCGACTTTTTACGCTCAGCTTCACTCGCCGCTAACTTTTGTTGCGCTTCCACTAAAGATTGCTGTTGCTCTGAATCCTTGAGCGTTTTAGACGAAGCTTCGCTTGCCGATTGATTCGCTGCCAGCAATTGTTTTTCGGTGTTAGCCAAACGTGCTTCCGCATTCAGCAATTTCAACTGGGCATCGTTACTCGCGGTTTGTTGTAATTTTAATTGCTCAGATATTTGTTTAGCGCGCTTTTCAGTTTCTTCAAGCTGATGGTTTAAATTCGTCACTTTTTGTTGATACTGCGCTTCTAATGTCGCAACCTGTTGTTGCTGGGAGGCTAGCTCGCTGTCTTTTTCCCGCAGCACTTTTTCCAGACGGGAACCTTCCTGCGCGTTACCCTGAGATTGAGCCAGCACTAATTTGGATTGGGTTTGGTTGCGTTCGTTTTGATAGTTTTGCAGCTTCTCCAGGCTTTGTTTAAGCTGCTGCTGATTGCTGGATAACTGCTCAGAAAGTGCTTTTGACTCATCCCGGCTATTTTTAAGCGAACTTTTTAATAACTTAATCTCTTCCACCAACTCATTATTATCTGAAGAATTAATCGTGGCGGCATAAGCTATGTGTTCTTTTTCCAGACCAGAAGCCTTTTGATACCATTCCATAGCAACACCTAAATCCTTTCCAACGCCTAAGCCTTTCTCATACAAATAGCCCAAATTGATTTGCGCACGGCTGTTACCTTGTGCGGCCGCTTTACGGTACCATTCTGCGGCGGCTTTATAATCAGGCGGCAAGCCCTGGCCTTTTGCATAAATCTCCCCAACATAGGTTTGCGCTTCTGCGTCGCCGCCCTCCGCTAAAGGTAACCAGGTTTGTAAGGCACTTGCATAGTTGGCGCGATCATACGCAACATACTCCCCGCCCCGGACTTCACACTCCAACGCAGAGGTTTTAACTGCCCTGCGCGCAGTTAAATAGGTCATTTTTGAGCCTAGACGTCGAATTTGTCCAGGCAATAAACAATCAACGACAAACAATTTATCGGCATCGCCCATTTTTTCTATGCGTGCAATATCAGCAGCGAATTTCCCCTGTTCAGCCGGGTCACTTACACAACCCAGTAGTAATATCGTTATAATTGACTGAAACAGTATCTTGATTTTCATTACGAGATAGCCTCATCGTTAAAATTATTCTTATTTTTCTAACATAAAAAACAGCAAAATTTCAAATCTAAAAAATTACTGATATTTTACAAACACCGTCAAGCTTATTGTCCTTATTTTGTTAAAAAATTCTGTGAAAAAATACCAAAATAACGATTATTTATTACCAAGAAGGATTAATTTGCAGCCCCACGACAATGTTCTTGATCAACTACTTTTAAGGATCGCTGCAACTCAATAGGCGGATAGCCAAATTCAATCATTTTTTCCATGGCTAAAGCATAACTTTGATCAGATGGCTTATCTTTCGCTTTAACTGATGCAGACATAATATCAAAAGTACTTCCCTCCCCTTTTGTAAACAGCGCCTTACGATTAGATAGCCCTTGCTGCTCCAACTCTGTAATAAAATATAACTGCGTTGCAAAGGCCGATATTTCCAGCCATCCAATCGTAATTGGTATTAAATTTTTCTCAGTGTTAATACGCTTTATTTGCCTATAATGATCCGTCTCATGAATCAAAGAGCTGGCTAATTCAGGGATACTTTGTTTTTCATTCAAAACGATAAAAAAACCCTCATAAAAATATTGGCCACCCCGAACTACACAACCTTCCCCTGATTCCCCATAATGAAGTTCGTTTAACGCGGTTAATCGAATTTTGCCTTGTCCCGCAAGCTCTGCAATATCAGGCTTAAATTTTTGACCTATTTCAGTTTTTAAAATCATGCTAACCGCTTGCTCCAGATTAATTTTATGGGCAATAGGTAAGGGTAATCCTTCAACAGGGGGATGTAAGGTAGGGTTAATGCCCGTAATTGCAAATGCTTTTAAACTGATAAATAAAAATACCATCATTCTGCAAAATGCAACCGGATAACTCGCTGCTTTAATTGAGCGACAACTTAAAATTAAGTTGTTCACACATAGATATTCAGAAAGTAATTGCCTTGCGCTGTTGGATATCTTGGCAAACCTAATCATATTTTTAACCCTTGAATCTACATAATAAACTTTATCTCTAATATCAATACTTGCAGAAGCAGATATTTGTTAATTCACGTTTCCGCAGATTACTTTATTTAAATATACATTGCCCCCCTGAAACCAACATATAATATTATTTATTTTCAGAAAACACTACAAAATCAAAAACAATTCTGCTTATATAATTTCTCAAAATCTACTTTCAGTAATACCGAATAATCTCAACAGCCACCATGCCCTAGTTTTAAAAATTATTTTAATTAAGAAATCATTGGATAGTTTTAACTATAAAACAGCTGTTTTTAAATAATGCGCAATAAATAACTTTATGCTCTTTTAGCCCCTAATTTGCACTGTAAAACTGCACCCGACGGTTTGCTTCATCATCAGGACTATATCCTGGTAAAGGTTTAGATTCCCCCATCCCTTGAGCCCGTAAACGCGATGCAGAAATATCAAAGTTTTTACTTAAATACTGTTTAACTGAATTTGCCCGGCGCTGGGATAATGCCTTGTTATAGCTATCAGATCCGACCGAATCAGTGTGACCTTCAATCACCAGGCGTTTATTTGAATACTCTTCCAAATTTAACATTTTGCCAACTTCTTCTAAAAATGGGACTGATTCATCCAAGATTTCATCAGAATTATAAGCGAATTTAATTGGCAGCCCGATGCTGGCCATTTCTGATTTTTTCACATTGGTTGATGTGGAGCTTTCATGCGCTTCACCCTTAGAGGTTTTTTTGCCGAAGCTAATTGAACGCATTTTAATTGTCGAATCTTCCGTTGCTTCTTTACCAAATAACACCCGTGCCATTTCTTCAGCACTCGGGGGGGTATTATAAATTTGTACCTGTTCTGCCTGTGTTGGCGATATATAACATGCTAGTGCCAGTGCAGTGGATAGTAGTATAGGGTTGAGCGCTTTCATAATGGTTTCCTCTTGATTTAAGTTTAAGAATTGTTAAAGACTGAGATAACGTCTTCTATTTAACAACTGGCATTTTTATCCGCACGGGTTACAGTCAGATTTAAAATCTCCATTTGACGTGGTTATTACCTTCCCCCATCCACACGTTTTAGACGTGGATAAAATCTCAACGATTATTAATTATTATGTTTAATCTTTTACCTTTTTTGGTATCGTCATTGTTATTTTTATCGGCATTGCTATAGATTTGTAATTGTCCTTTGTACCATTCCCCATATATATTTTTATTATTTCCCTTATTGTCAAATAAATAGCCGGTTACCTGGCTTTGACCAGCATCTTCCAACATTAAATAAACATAATCGCTATTTATATTTCCCTGTAACTGATACCAACGATTTTTTGGATTCTTTGCAATATTGCCTATTGCAGGTGCATCTATTGGCGTACTTAATATCGGGGTACTTTTTATAGGCGTACTTTCTATAGGTGTACTTCCTATTGGCGACCCTCTTAAGGTTTTGTCTATGGGTTGAATTTTAGACTCGGTCACCGGAACCAGACCTTGATTGTTTCCGGTTAGGGATTCCTCATTATTAATTGGCTTGCTGTCATCAGACAATATCGGGTCAGTTAATGATTTTGCTTCAGCTTTGGATATCGTAACTTTGGCTATGAACAATTCATCAGCTTTTATGCACAGAGTGGGTACAAACAAAACCCCTGCAACTATCATTAAAACCATTGAGGATATCCAAAAATTCATGTTCAATCTTCCCCAATAAAATCGCCACTACCTGAAATATGTTTTTCAATTTTGTCAGGTTGACCAAAATAATGTATGTCCCCGCTTCCCGCAATTCCCCCCTTAAGTGATTGTTTCGCATTAACCTCTACGTTTCCTGAGCCTTCAATGCGCACTTCAGCATGATCACTTATTAAATCGCTTGCATCTACATCACCGGCACCTTCAAGAAAAATGCTTAATTGGCTAGCCTTTCCCTGAGCCTTTAAATTCCCGCTCCCACTAAGTTTCAATATAAGCGTGTTTTCTTTTAAGTTTTCCAATTCAACATCTCCGGCACCTTCCATTGTTAACGCAGCTAATTTGCGGCTACCTAGAGTGATAACAATAGGCTGCATAGATTGATAGCTCCGAGTTGAACTGATCGTAAGCACCCCCTGGTTAACTGTAGTGGTTATAAGCGGGATAATATTGGGATCGCCCATCACCTCGGTTTTTGCACTACTGCCCCCTTTATAAAGGACATCTACTGAACCTTTTACGATAATGCTATGAAACTCACCGATTGGCCTTTGTACCCTGCTTGAGGTTCCAGAGCCTTTAGTTATTTTTGTATCGCTATCACCGTAGATGGCCCCATCAATCACAATTTTTCCAGTCACTTCCTGACCGGCCAAGGCTATGTGGGTAGTCGCCATTAAAATTATTGCACTAAGGCACTTTAGCCCATGACCCAGATGTTCAGTTAGTTCTTTCATAAATCACCTTTTTACCTGTTTACAGCGGCTTAACATCAGAATTTATTTTGGTTGCCAGCGTGTCACTTTGCCGCTTTTATCAAAAAACACTACTTGGGTCGGATATTCCCATGCTTCTCCCCAATCACCACTGGTTGTACCAACACAACTTTTACAATGTTTACCCCAAGCAGCCGCAACCTGTTCTTGATTCATTCCTTTTGCCAAATAACCAGCCTGAATCAGTTGCACCGTTTCCTGATCCCATTCGGGGTGTTGCGAGAGTGCCTCTTCGCGCCTAACCGGAGCGTTTTCACAGGACAGGAGCATAAGCCCAGCCATTAGTATTAATATCATTTTCATCATTATTCCCCTTAAATCAACGGATAACATAATCATAGGCTGCACGGGTTGTTAAACCTACCATAGTATCTTCATCAAACTGACCATCCGCCGTAAAATGTAACGCATCCGCAGGAATAGGTTTGTCGTCAGCAACAGCCCGAAGCTTATCCGTACCGGCAGGTCCACCGATATTTAAAGTAAAATCCGATGTAGGGGCAGGAATGCTGTATTTTTTACCCGGCTTACAGTAATTGTCACTTTGGTAAGCATTAGGAAAAATGCTATCAATCTTTCCTTCTGAATTAATAACAACAATCCGAACATACATAGGCTTATTAACTGAAAAATTGATTTGCAGCTTCTCTCCAATCTGATAACTGGATTTATTGGTGGTTAATTTCAAGCTCCCTTGAGTGTTTGCAGAAGCTGTAGGTTGTTCAGTTTGTTTAACATTTGCAGGCTCGTTAATGGGTGGATTTTGCGCTTGTGCCATTTTGATTAAATTGCCTAAACTGATCCGACGCTGACGGGTAGCTGCATTAATAGGGACATTCTCGTAAAGTGCTAAGTACATTTTTTGGTCAATCGCCGTCCCAGTAAGCCCCTGCTTTTGGGCAAATTTTTGTAGCGCATTCTGGGTGTCAGAATCCATCTGACCGGTAGGGTTTACACTATAGCCATGCAAAAATAAAAACTCCTGCGCTTTTGCCAATTGTTGCGCTTTACTCATGGCATAGTAATCAGCGAGTACCTGGTCAATTACCACCTCATCAACTACAGCGCCGGGTATTAACTTCCAGTAAGGTAATTTTTCATAGCGGCCAATCATTTGGAGCATACTTAATTGCACTAATAAGCGCACGGCTGAATGTCGGCCCTGCACCTTCTTGATTTCACCTTTGGCTCCAAAAGTCGCACTTTTAACAGTAAAACCAATACTGTCCTCACGGGTCGCTTTATGTAACTTGATACCATTCACCGCCTGGATTCGAGGAATCCCTGCAAAAGTTTTAAAATCAATAAGATTAAAATCAAGCGTGACGCTTGCTAAAGATGCTTTTTCTTCGTCCGAAAAACTAATGCCGTATTCTTTAGCTATTTCTATATCAAATTCTAAAGAATCCCCTTTAGTGACTAAACCACGGTCAAATTCGGTAATTCCGCCTGAAAGTATCACTTGCGGCAGGGTCTTGTCACCATATCTGGAATATCCCGTTTTAGCGGTATTCAGCATGAAATCAGGCTCATAGGGTATATATTGGACATTCCCCCCTATTGCGTTCAAGGTGCTTTTGACCATTTCGGTAATGTCGCGCGGAATCTCAGCGTTTGTTGCGATAGATGTCCCTGTATTATCAACAATATCTTTGGCCATAATCATGAGCGGCGCACCACCGTAGATTGTGGTCATCGAGCCCAACTGATTAATTGCTTGTTGGTAGATGGTCACTTTTGCTTCAGGCAGGGTTTCATCCAGTCCAATATCAGCATTTTGAGGATTTAGACCACAACCTGCTAATAATAGAAGTACAGCGATCAATCTAAAATTCCTATGTGCCTTTTGGATATTCATAAATCCGCCTTTTATCGAAAATTTACGGTTATTGTGATAAGTAAAATTATTATTTTATTTTTCTATGCAAACCTGAGTGCTTTTTTTGTTATTGGATAAATTCACAATAGTTGCATTACCTAAATCAGCACCAGGGCCTATTATTAGGTTACCTGTACCTTGGCAATCATTTTCTAAATTCTCTTTACCGCCTGCTTTGGAAATTGCATTTTGTTTGAGAAAATCAATATTTGGATTGAGTTGGATTTTGTCGTCAATGGGTTCGTCAATGCCAATACCATCATTAAGATCATCTGCACAGACATGGAAAGAAACTAACATTAAACAGATCAGTAACAAATTGCTGGTTGATTTTTTTAACATTGCGATCTTCCTTTAAAATATATTTCGAGCTTAACTAGGCTCAAATAAGGTGAATAATTGACCTTGAAAAGATCAGCTATCCACCATTATGTTTTCAACTTTTTACTTAATGACCACTGAACCAGTGTCGGCTTCAGAGTTACGGCCGCTGGCGGTCGTACGTGCACCCTGGTTTTTGGAAGAGTTCAATATTTTTGAGTCTTCAACTTCTGACCCTTCAATCTTGATCGAACCGGTGCTGGCTTTTGCATTACGGCCGCTCGCAGTAGTCCGGGCATTTTGGTTTTGTGAGCTGTTGTTAATGGTGGAGTCTTCAATTTCCGATCCCGCCGCAAAAGCGCTGCCAGATAAAACAGCCATCAGGGCTGCGGCTGCGACTGCTGTGTATAATGTTTTCATGGGTGTTTCCTCTTGGGGTTGTTGTAAGTACGTTGTTAGTTTATTGAAGCTTTTAAAGTTTGCCGGTGAACAGTTACCCTTGATACTGTGACTTATTCACCGCAAGCCGGTAAAGCTTTTTACTTAATGACCACTGAACCAGTGTCGGCTTCAGAGTTACGGCCGCTGGCGGTCGTACGTGCACCCTGGTTTTTGGAAGAGTTCAATATTTTTG
>JBEBJQ010000089.1:0-16347 GCA_040079795.1 Methylococcales bacterium | reverse complement strand
GAACAGCCACTTACTTTGGTTTGATCTATCCCAGAAAAAATTAAAACTAAGGACATCTTAGTTTTAGGATTAAAATAATACTAAGACATCCTTAGTGTTTGTATTACAATATTACTAAGGATTTCTTAGTACAGGCTACTGCTTATTAACCATTGTTGATGTTAACAACTTATAAACTAGAACAAGATAAGAAACTTATCACACAGAATACTTTCCTCTAAGTAGCCGTACGCTTAGTACTTATTTCACTGAATGGTCTTACTGCATCCATAGCTCGGGGGAGTCCTGGTTTCATGTTACTTACAGTTACCCAGATATAAATGACGGCGGTTCAAAGAAAAAAGAATGTATGTTTTCAATTTCACTGGCAAACATTTTTGAAATGATTAAGCTCAAAAATGGAAAAATCATTGAACTTATGTTTGTTTGTCCACCGGAGTTCAATGAGTCAAGAAGCTGGCAGATGATGCGTATTTTAGAGGTTTATGAATGGTTAGTAACTGGGGGGTGAAAATGGACTTTATTATGTTATTTCCCCTGAAAATGTCCGAAGCTTCAGAGTGAGTAAAGAGGGATCGGTAACTCTCGAAGATTTACAAAAGCATATGCCGATTTATAAACATATTTAATTTATTTTAAAAATGGCTGCCATTTGAATTTGGCATTAGCCCAAACCTTGGAAGTCTGCTTATGAATGAAGACTTGGATGACTTACTAGGCCAACGTTACCCAAAACTTTTTAAAAATCGTCATGGCGACAAAATGTCGAGTTTTATGGGGTGGGGGTTTGGGTGCGGTGACGGTTGGTTTGCGATCCTGGATACTGCTGCTGCTCTTATCACTGCGGATAGCCCCGAAGCTTATGCCTTACAAGTTAAAGAAAAATTTGGTGGGCTTAGGTTTTACTTATCAGGTCATTCGGAATTTGGAGCTGGCGTTGTTGAAATGGCTGAAGCCCTGTCTTATTTGATGTGTGAAACTTGCGGCCGACCGGCCATCTGCAGCAATAAATGTACTGGGCATACGGCATCGCCACGCCTATAACACAAGACATACCTGCGCGACGATTATGTTAATGTCGGGAAGTAATCCAGCATGGGTCGCGAAACAATTAGGACATTCTATAGAAATGTTTTTGAGGACTTATAGCAAATGGATTAACGGTGACGATAAGGGTAAGGAACTTTCTAAAATGGAACAATTAATTTTAAGTAATTTCAAGTAATGCAGCATAAAAAAAGCCGTTTATGCCCAAAGTATGCACAAACAGCTTTTTTATTTATATGTTATTCAATTAAAAGGAATAATTGGTGGAGGCGGGGGGAATCGAACCCCCGTCCGTAAGCACTCCGCCACAAGCTCTACATGCTTATCTCGCACTTTTGATTTAGCTAATCACTACCCGTCGAGCCAAGAAAATGATCAGCGATTCCGTAAGGTTTTAGCACCGCCACACCGGACGGATTTTGGTGCGATCTTATGTATATGACACCTGAGCGCCCGCTCCCCGAGGGGTTAAGACTCCGCACGCATAAGCACACACGGTCAGATGAATGGTGCTGTTTTTAAGCAGCTATCGCCATTGAGTAGTTTTCGTCATTTGCGAATACTTTTTTTCTGTAGATTTTACGAGGTGTACAGTCCTCGGCATGCACTCAAGGTTTTGCTACCCACGTCGAAGCCAGGTCGCCCCCTTAACTGAGCTTTAATACTACCATATCAGCGAAAGTTTTACTACAGCCTATTAGACTTAGGATTTAATTGTTAACATTCTGCCTAAGGTACTTTCAGACTCTACCGTATTTACAGTTTCAGTCGGTTGCCCACACGCCAGCATGATTTGATCAAGCTCCTGGTTGTAGTTAAGACGCTGTTGATTGGAATTTTCAATAACTTGGATGACGGTAAGTTCAATTTCACTTAAGCCTTTTACCAGTCCTTTCTGTAAGCCTCTTAAAGCGGCTTTTTGTAAGGAAGGTTTGAGTTTTTTGCGCATAAAAAAAGGAATCAGCCAAGATAATGCAATTAGTAGGGCACTATGGGTGGCAAAATCTATCCCTAAGTAATTCTGGTGGGTTAGGTTGCTTTGATAATAGCCTTGAAAAACCGTGTAGCCAACCAAGCTCATGGCGCAGATAGGGAGGACTATTTCGCAGAATAAGCTGATTTTTAAAAACAGCTGTTGCAGCTTGTTGCCCGGGTTAGCCAGTGATTGCCTGACTTCCAGTCCTGTTGCGCTGGCAATGATGCCGCTTGTTTTGGCGCACAGTTCATGCAGCGGTTTTTTTAAAGGGGCAATGGGTATCAGCAGGTCATCGGCAGTGAGTATTAATTCATCTAACGCGTCCTTAACACGATTTTGTGACCAGTCATCCCATAGGACTTGTTCAACTGGTGTGAGCGATTTTGTGGCGCTGCTTTGATGTTCTGCATAATGCTTGGCTTGTAATTGCATAGGCCAGGCAAAACCTTGCAGGAGCGTATCGACAGTTTTTTGCCATTGCTGTGGCCATTGCCGCATTAGGCTTTCAAACGCTTGGGTTGTTCCCATGCTGACTGCGATGGTTTGCAAGGTTTGGGTCAGGGCTTGGTGACGCAGGTGTATATTGCGGGTGTTAAGTTGTTTTACGGTATGGTCGGTTGCGAGACTGGTGAGGGTTTGCTGTAGTGCCTCGAATTCATCGGGAAGGGTTAGCGTACAATCGGTTTTAAATACTAACGGCTGGTCAAATCCCGCTAAATGTAATTGTGCTTTAAAATCATTATATTGTTCGGTAAAGCCTTTGTCCCATTGGTTTAAGACAAATACCCAGGCGTGCCGGGCACCTTCCGCCAGTAATAATTGCCAGGCTTTGTTATCGCGATAGCGTTCAGGACTGACGACGTAGATGAGTATGTCGATATACGGCAGCCATTCCAGTACTAAATCCTGATTTTTTCGTTCGGTACTATCAAAATCCGGCATATCCAGCCAGACGAGCTGTTTATGTTGCAGATTGTCATGGGCGGTAATCCTGATTTTTTGGAGCGGTAAATTGGGGGGTAACTCTTGTATAGCCAACGATTGGTGGTGGTAAAGGGTTACTTCTTTGGAAGTGGGGCGCTCAATGCCTGATATTGCGATGGCTTTACCCGCTAAACGATTGAGTAACGAGCTTTTACCAACGCCTGTGCCGCCCATAAACGCAACAATCAACGGTCTGGATTCACTGGATTTAAATAAGTTTTCGGGTGGACGTAAACCGGCATCGGATAGGGCGCCAGCTAATGCTGGCGTGATCCAGCCTTTCTGTTCCGCAGCATGCGCCCATGCTTGTGCTTGTTTTAAGGGCGTTTCAAAGTGATCGTAAGCCATGGCGTTTTTCGGTGAGTTCCTGCTCTGCGGTCTGTAACTGCTGCAAAGTAATATTAAAATGGTGGTGTGCGGGAAGCTGGGCGGGCAATGAATTAAGTTGCTGTTGCAAGTAAGTGGCGAATAGTTGTTTAACTTGTTGCTGTTGTTGTTGTTTAAGCGTTAGTTCTTCCCTGCGCACGTAGCTGCCAATGGCGCTTTCGGTTAATAGCGAAGTAACGGCTAACATGGCGGGTGCAATCAATAAATCATGGATACCAATTCCGCCAGCATAAAAGGTCATGGCAATTACCGCTGCATCAGCGGTAGTGCGGGTGGTGCGTAAGCTGTTTAATAACAGCGGTTGTTCTTGTAGTTTCAGGTGAAGCCGTTGCGCGGCCGCTTCAATGGCTTGTTTGAAGTGTTCATGATAGTGCTCGGTTTGTTGCTCGAATACTTTCAATAAAGCTGGACGTTGTTGGCGTAAAGCTAAGGCCATTTCTTTCCACCAGCTAGGCAGCTCAGTGTCAGTAGATTTTTCTAACAAGCCATCGGCCAGTTGAATTAATACATGTTCAGCTATTTGATTAATGAGTTGTACTTCTTGATAGCTGTCGGCAAGGACGTGGGTTTTTCGCCCCAATTTTAAAAGTTGCTTAACCGGCCAGGTGATCACTCTGCGGGCACTTGACAACAGACTTGCCATGCCGGGAATTTCGAGCAGATTTAACAATTCTGCCATTGCACTTTGAAAGGTTTCATAGTGATGCGGATGGTTGAGGTAATCACGCTGATACTGTGCCATCACTAAATTTAGCTGTTGTTCAATATTAGCTTGCCAGGTTTGAATGGCTGCATGTTCTGCCAGAACCGGCGTTAGCCAGTTTTGCCAGTGGTGTTGGCAATAAAGTAAGGGTAAATGGGATGAGCGGCGTTTTTTAGAGTCCTCACCAAGTTTATGTAAGATGGCTTGTAATACGGGCGGACAACTGAGTGCGCTGCCCGGTTTTTGGTAAAACAAGGGCACGACGTCAGGGAAAGCATCCTGGCGCGCTTGTTGCCATTTTGTCTGTAAGGAGTTGAGGATTAAGCTTTCTGTTCCTTCAGTAAGTTTGTTAACGCAGATTAAGGTGGGTTGCTGGAGTGGCGCGATTGCGGACATGATGTCCCATACCGATTGATCGGCGTATTTTTCCTTGCTTATGGTCAGGATAATGATATCTGCCAGGGCGATTGTACGGATAACGCCTTCTTTATAATCCGTGGCGTCAATGGAGTCAAAGTCCGGCGTGTCCCAAATGACACAGGGAGGGAGAACATCTGATTTGACATTGACCGGTGTTAGGGAATAACAGTCGTAGCGTGCTTTGCTGAGCTGTGCCTGTGAAAGTTGTTCGAAACGGCCAAAATATTGCTGCAAACCGCTGCATGCTTCAATGCTGACGTCATGGTAAAATCCTTGCGGATGCACGGTATATCCAGCCAATGGGCTAACAGTGGCACTCGTGGCATTGAGCAACACGTTTACTAGGGAGCTTTTCCCGGCCTGAGTTGGCCCGATAACGGCTATTTGTATGGGTAATGACGTGTAAAGTTTAGTTAATTGATTTTTTCGGAGTAAGGCTTCTGCGAGAATGAGTTGGTCGATTCGTTGTGGGTATTGTTTATTTATCGAAAAATCATTTGGATTCTTGGATAAAACCCGCTGATAGGACTGTAATAGGGTTTGGATAAATTCAAGCATAAGCGGTTGGCTTGGGTTTATAATGGCTTAGTATCTTACTTTGTTTATTTAGTCTCTGTTAAACAAATCAGTAACAAGGTATCAAAATATGACTGGGCTGCGGCTACTCTATGAGTGGGCAAACCATCGTAAAATAATAATAACACTTAAGTTTAAATTATGAGGTTACTTTATGAAAATCTTATCCAAGCTCTTATTGGTGATCAGTTGTATAACCCTGTTAGCTGCGTGTAACAAAGGTAATGAAATAGCCGGTCGTAGCCAAAGTTCTGTTTCTAAATCAGCCCGTTATATTAAAGAACGATTGCCAGCTAATCAACGTTTGGAGTTTGAAGTATCATTTTTTGCAATACGGGATTCTTTTAAAGACGGTAGTGAATTTTTGAAAGCCGTTGACGGTAAAAATCCTGAGCAAATCATAGCAATGGGTAAGGCAATTTATACAGAACGTAAAAACGCTGGCGTAGCTGAATATACTAAGTATTCTACGTGGGAAGAAATGATTGCAAACTTTACTAAAGAAAGAAGTCAACAGGGGGGTAAATCAGTAGATACCCGCGAAAAACAGGCGCGCGCCACTTTATATAAGCTTTAAAAAGGTAAACTACTCGTTTTAAGCAGTTCATTCAGGCTATTCAGAATACAATGACTATAAGTTCAGGCATGTAGCCATTGTGTTTTATGGCTATTAGGAAATGTGAATGATTAATTTACCCCGTTTTATTTAAACCCTTCCAGGATAACACCGTGAGTTTTAGAGGCACAACCATTCTTTCCGTTCGCTGTGGTAATAAAGTCGTTATTGGCGGCGATGGTCAAGTCACCTTAGGCAACACCGTGATGAAAGGCAACGCGCGTAAAGTGCGTCGGCTTTACCATGATCAAGTTATTGCGGGATTTGCCGGCGCAACTGCCGATGCTTTTACCTTGTTTGAGCATTTTGAAGGTAAATTGGAGAAACACCGGGGTAATTTAACCCGTGCTGCAGTCGAGATGGCGAAAGACTGGCGTACTGATCGGGCGTTACGGAAATTGGAAGCGTTATTAATCATCGCGGATGCTAAAGTCACTTTTGTTATTTCTGGAACGGGTGATGTGATTGAGCCGGAACATGATTTAATTGCAATTGGTTCGGGTGGTGCCTTTGCGCAATCGGCGGCACGCGCCTTACTGGAAAATACCCAGCTGAGTGCCCGCGAGATTGTTGAGAAATCGCTTAACATCGCCGCAGACATTTGTATTTACACCAATCATAACCTCCGAATTGAAGAACTCGACGCAGAACCCAGGGATTAACATAATGACGCAAATGACACCTAAAGAAATCACTCACGAACTGGATAAGCACATTATCGGTCAGGCTAACGCCAAGCGCTCGGTTGCTATTGCGCTGCGGAACCGTTGGCGGCGCAGCCAGGTCGAAGGCGTTATGCGTGAAGAAATTACCCCTAAAAATATCTTAATGATAGGGCCTACCGGTGTAGGTAAAACTGAAATAGCCCGGCGTTTAGCAAGATTAGCCAATGCACCGTTCATAAAAATTGAAGCAACTAAATTCACTGAAGTGGGTTATGTCGGTAGGGACGTGGATTCGATTATCCGGGATTTAATGGATACGGCGGTTAAAATGATCCGCCTGGAAGAAATGCAAAAAGTTCAGATACAGGGGATTGATGCCGCTGAAGAACGTATTTTAGATATTTTATTGCCAGCTGCGGATGGCGGGATGTTATCGGAATCTGAAAGCGCAACGCGTCAAAAAATGCGTAAAAAGTTGCGCGAAGGTGACCTAAACGACAAGGAAATTTCTATTGAAATGCAAGTGTCGCCGATGGGGGTTGAAATTATGGCGCCTCCCGGTATGGAAGAGATGACCAGCCAGTTACAAGGGATGTTTAAAAATTTGCACAGTGAACGGACCAAAGCCCGCAAGATGAAGATTAAAGATGCGCTCAAAGTGTTGGAAGAAGAGGAAACGTCCAAGTTAGTCAATGAAGATGATATCAAACAACGGGCGGTGAACGCGGTTGAGCAGAACGGTATTGTTTTTTTAGATGAAATTGACAAAGTCTGCAAACGCTCCGATCATGGGGGTGGCGGTGAAGTGTCACGCGAAGGCGTGCAGCGGGATTTATTGCCGTTAGTGGAAGGCAGCACGGTCAGCACTAAATATGGCATGATCAAAACCGATCATATTTTATTTATTGCCTCGGGTGCCTTTCATTTAACCAAACCGTCGGATTTAATTCCGGAATTACAAGGTCGCTTTCCGATACGGGTAGAATTAAATGCACTCACGGCAGATGATTTTGTACGGATTTTAACTGAACCAGATGCGTCATTAACTGAGCAGTACCAGGCCTTATTGGCTACCGAAGGGGTTACGGTTTCGTTTACTGATGATGGTATTCAGAGGATTGCGGAACTTGGGTTTCAAGTTAATGAAAAAACCGAAAATATCGGTGCCAGACGGCTACACACTATTTTAGAAAAATTGCTGGAAGAAATATCTTATAACGCACCGGATTTACCCAATAAACAGATCAGTATTGATGCGGCTTATGTTAATGCTAATTTGAATGAATTAGCGGATGATGAAGATTTAAGTCGTTATATACTCTAGTAAAATTATGCGATTAACCGTAACGCCCGTCGACGCTACACCTACTGAAATTAAATATCATTCAGTATCCCGCGTACTTGAAATCAGTTTTGATAACGGGCTGTCGTTTACCTTGCCGTGTGAATATTTGCGGGTCTTTACACCCTCAGCCGAAGCCTTAGGCCATAGTCCCGGTCAGGAAGTATTACAGGTCAATAAAGAAAACGTTACCATTCTGGAGATCAAACCAGTAGGTAACTACGGTATATCCCCGACTTTTAGTGATGGACATAATAGTGGCATTTATACCTGGGCATTATTGTACAAACTGGGTGCAGAGTATGAAACGTTATGGGCAGCCTATCTGCAGAAGCTGGCTGCTGTGGGTATTCAGCACGCTGCGCTGTCACAACACTGAAATGCTAGTTTATCTTGTAGTAAAGTCTCTTCAATCAAACGCTGACAATTTTCAAAATTGACTATGAATAATCAAAACACCACCCACTTCGGCTTTAAACAAGTTGCAACCGAGGAAAAAGTCGCTTTAGTCCGCGGCGTATTTGATTCGGTGGCTGCACAATACGATGTCATGAATGATTTAATGTCATTGGGGATTCATCGTATCTGGAAACGTATTGCTGTGCAGCTTAGTAATGTTCGTGCGGGTGAACAGGTGCTCGATTTAGCAGGTGGTACCGGTGACTTAACCACTTTATTTGCAAAACGCGTAGGTAAAGACGGTCAAATCGTTTTGGCAGATATTAATTCAGCCATGTTACGCACCGGTCGGGATCGGCTGATTAACCGGGGCTTAGTGGGCAATATCCGCTATGCGCAGGTAAATGCCGAATGCTTGCCGTTTGCGGATAATAGTTTTGATTGTGTTTGTATTGCTTTTGGCTTGCGCAACGTGACCGACAAGGATGCGGCATTGCGGTCTATGTACCGGGTTTTAAAACCGGGTGGACGGGTGATCGTATTGGAATTTTCTCATCCAATCGATAAAATTACCGAGAAAGTCTATGATTTCTACTCGTTTAATGTATTGCCAAAAATTGGCGGATTGGTTGCGAAAGATGAAGACAGTTACCGTTATTTAGCGGAATCTATTCGGATGCACCCCAAGCAGGACGAGCTGAAACGGATGATGGAAACGGCGGGATTAGAACGTTGCAAATATTTTAATATGACCCAAGGCATCGTTGCCATTCACCGCGGCTATAAGCTTTAAGTGATGTTGATCAAACCGTTATTGTTTAATGTCCTGGAAATTGCGATTAATCGTTATTTAGCGTTGGGGGGAAATGTTGCGGCGGTTTTAGCTCCCTTAGCTGGTAAGGTTATAGCGATCACTGTTTTGCCGTTTAATGAAACGCTGTATTTGTGTCCAAGCCAGTCAGGAATTCAATTATTGGATCAATACACCCTGCAACCTGATACCACGCTCACCGGGTCAGCCGTGGCTTTTGGGCGAATGGGGTTGAGTGCTACGCCCATGCGCGCAATTTTTCAAGGTGAGGTGACGATTACCGGTGATACGCAGGTAGGCCATCACTTTCAACGCTTATTTTCAAAGCTGGATATTAATCTGGAAGCACATTTAGCAAAAGTCACAGGGGAGGGCATTGCCCATCAAGTAGGGCAGTTTTTTCGCGCGGCGCAGCTATGGGGCTCAGATTCACTACAGACTTTAAAGCTCAATACCAGTGAATTATTGCAGGAAGAAACCCGTGATTTGCCTGCGCCTGCAGAAGCTGAGATGGTTTATCAACAGATTGATGTTTTGCGCAATGATTATGACCGCTTACAAGCGCGCTTATTGCGCTTGCAAGATAGTTTGCAGAATCAATCTTAACGCTGTTAATCTTTTCTTGATTATCTCTGCCTTTCACGACACTCAAGGTAAACCGTGATTCGTCCTAAAATAATATTTCGTTTAATCCATATTCAATGGGTGTTGATTTTTCATGGTTTGGATGAACTGGTATTAAAAACCCATTTATTTCGCCCCATCCGTTATCTGGCGGTTTTTTCACCTTATTATTGGGCCAGAAAAAAATCTGATCCGCGCGGCGTCAGGATTCGGCAAGCCTTAGAAGATTTAGGGCCGATTTACGTTAAATTTGGTCAAGCGCTGTCTACGCGAAAAGATTTGCTACCGGAAGATATTGCTGACGAATTGGTCAAATTACAGGATAAAGTTCCGCCTTTTTCCAGTGAACTCGCCAGAACCATTATCGAACGGGAGTTAGGCCAACCTATCAGCACCTGTTTTGCCGCCTTTGATGATATCCCTCTAGCCTCAGCCTCTGTCGCACAAGTGCATACCGCGACTTTAAATACTGGCGAGCAGGTAATCGTTAAAGTCTTGCGTCCGGACATTGAAGACCGTATCCATTCGGATATGGCGCTGATGTATGAGTTGGCCAGGATTGCTGAAAAATTCTGGCTGGATGCTAAACGTTTGCGGGTCATGGAAGTCGTTGCGGAATTTGAAAAAACTTTGCTGGATGAACTCGATTTGGTGAGGGAAGCCGGTAATGCCGCTAAAGTACGGCGTAACTTTGAAAGTTCCGACATTTTATATGTGCCAGAAGTGCATTGGGATCTAACCCGCCGTAATGTCATGGTTATGGAACGCATCTATGGTGTACCGGTTGGCGATATTGAGCGTTTAAGGGCGGAAGGGGCAGATTTTAAATTACTGGCGGAACGTGGCGTGGAAATATTTTTTACGCAAGTATTCCGGGATAATTTTTTTCATGCCGACATGCACCCTGGCAATATATTTGTGGCGTTACCCGCTAAATATATTGCTGTTGATTTTGGGATTATCGGCTCTTTATCCAGCTCTGATCAACGCTATTTGGCAGAAAATTTTCTGGCATTTTTT
Organism: Methylococcales bacterium; assembly: GCA_040079795.1. Lineage (GTDB taxonomy): Bacteria > Pseudomonadota > Gammaproteobacteria > Methylococcales > Methylomonadaceae > SXIZ01. Next base: position 5,777 of record JBEBJQ010000089.1, on the reverse strand, counting down.
AACCGGGATTACCAGCGCGTCGCACAAATGCATATTGAATCCGGTTGGGTGCCCAGTAATACCCGTCTCGAAGAATTTGAATCGGCGATCCGCAGTGTCTGCGAACCTATTTTTGAAAAACCCCTGAAAGATATTTCCTTTGGCCTATTGTTGTTGCGCTTGTTTCAAACGGCCAGACGTTTTGATATGGTGGTGCAGCCACAACTGGTGTTGCTGCAAAAAACCCTGTTGAATATCGAAGGCCTAGGCAGGCAATTATATCCAGAGCTGGATTTATGGCAAACCGCTAAACCTTTTTTAGAAAACTGGTTTAAAGATCGTCTTGGGCCAAAAGCTAAATTTAAAAAACTGGCGCAACAGTTCCCTGAATTAGCCGCACAGTTTCCTGAAATCCCGGGGTTAATCTACAAAGCCTTAGAAAGTGCCGGGCAGACAAAAGTGCAAATGGAGGCGCAAAACCGTGAATTGTTGTTGTTAAGGCAACAGATTCAAAGTAACCACAGCTACACTGGCTGGATTATTTTGCTGAGTGCCGCCATGATATGTAGTGCGATTTTGTTGAAATAGTAGCGTAAGTGCGTTATTTGGCTTGCGAAAATGAGTGAGCTTACATACGCCGTAATTTAAAAAAATCCTGCAATAAACTGGCGCATTCACTTTCCAGTACGCCACCGATCCAGTGGATACGATGATTAAGAAATGCAGCATCAGCCAGTTGTAGAGCATTACAGACGGCACCGCGTTTTAGATCATAAGCGCCGAACACCAGGCGTTGAATCCGCGCCTGACTGATCACCCCCATACACATCACGCAGGGTTCCAGGGTGACGTAAAGCGTAACGTCCCCTAAACGGTAGTTTTCTATTACTTCCCCAGCTTGCCGGATGGCGAGCATTTCCGCGTGGGCAGAAGGGTCGTGCAGATTAATGGGTTGATTCCAACCTTCAGCAATACACTGTTGGTTTTTTACAATAAGTGCGCCTACCGGCACTTCACCCTGACTTTCAGCACGTTGCGCCAGACGTATGGCGTGGCGCATCCATTGCTCATCGTTCGGGGTTGCTATTCCCATTCAATAGTTGCGGGGGGTTTGCCGGAAATGTCGTAAGTAACCCGTGAAATGCCTTTCACTTCATTGATAATCCGGCGCGAGATTAAATCTAAAAATTCATAAGGTAAATGCGCCCAACGCGCGGTCATAAAGTCGATGGTTTCAACGGCCCGTATGGCAATAACGTAATCATAGCGGCGTCCATCGCCCATAACCCCGACGGATTTGACGGGTAAAAAGACCGCAAAGGCCTGGCTGACTTTTTGATAGAGGTGATGCCGGTGCAGTTCTTCAATAAAAATGGCGTCAGCCAGACGTAGCAGATCAGCAAACTCCTGTTTTACTTCACCTAGAATCCTGACGCCTAAGCCCGGTCCTGGAAAGGGATGGCGATGGATCATGTCAAAAGGCAAACCTAATTCCAGACCTAATTTCCTGACTTCATCCTTAAACAATTCGCGTAATGGCTCAATGAGTTTTAACGCCATATTCTCGGGCAAGCCACCGACATTATGGTGGGATTTGATTAAATGCGCTTTGCCGCTTTTAGCGCCAGCAGATTCGATGACATCCGGGTAAATCGTGCCTTGCGCCAGCCATTTTGCATCAACCAATTTTGCGGCTTGTTCGTCAAAGATTTCGATAAATAAGTTACCGATAACTTTACGCTTCAGTTCAGGATCGGTAATGCCGGTTAAAGCATCGAAATAACGCTGCGCAGCATTGACCCGAATGACATTGACCCCCATGTGTTGCGCAAACATGGTCATCACTTGGTCCCCTTCATGCAAGCGCAGTAAGCCAGTATCCACAAACACGCAGGTTAATTGGATGCCGATGGCTTTATGTAAAAGCGCAGCTACCACTGATGAATCAACACCACCGGATAACCCTAAAATAACGTGATCGGTACCCACTTTTTCGCGGATGTTTTGCAGGCTTTCTTCAATAATATTGTCAGCCGTCCATAAGGCTTGGCACTGGCAAATATCTAAAGCAAAGCGTTCCAGAATGCGTCCACCTTGATGGGTATGGGTGACTTCCGGATGAAATTGCAGGCCATACCAGGCTTTTTCTTCATTAGCCATACCCGCAATCGGCGCACCCTCAGAACTGGCGCAGAGTGCAAAGCCTGTGGGCAACTCGACAACGCGGTCGCCATGGCTCATCCACACATCCAATAAACCGAAACCCTCGGGAGAAGTATGGTCTTCAATATCACTGAGCAGTTTGGAATGGCCGCGGGCACGGATTTGGGCATAGCCAAATTCACGATGACCGGATGACTCGACTTTACCTCCGAGTTGTTCAGCCATGGTTTGCATACCATAGCAAATGCCTAAAACCGGTATGCCTAATTCAAACACCAACTTGGGTGCGCGCGGGGTGTCGGTGCTGGTGACGGTTTCAGGTCCGCCGGATAAAATAATACCATTGGGTGCAAAACGTTGAATTTCTTCGTTGCTGCAATCGCAAGCGTATATTTCGCAATACACACCGATTTCGCGTATGCGTCTGGCAATAAGTTGGGTGTACTGCGATCCGAAATCAAGAATAAGCAGTTTGTGCGAATGAATATCCGTTGGTGGTTGATTGCTCACAAGAAAACTCTGGGGGAAAATGGTTAATGGGGTAGGGAATGTCTGGATAGCTTAGGGTTCAATAATGCAGTTTGCTTGATGTGGCTTCTGGTAGAGACGCAAGATTTTGCGTCTCTACGTCCAAAACAAGCTGTTATTCCATTCTATAATTAGGGGCTTCTTTGGTAATCGTGACATCGTGGACATGGCTTTCACGCATACCGGCGTTGGTTACACGTACAAACTGAGCGGTTTCATGCAGGGTATTGATGGTATCGCTACCCGTGTAGCCCATGCTGGATCTTACCCCGCCGAGTAACTGGTGAATAATAGCGGTTAATGAGCCTTTATAGGGCACCCGTCCTTCAATACCTTCCGGGACTAATTTTTCCACGGAATCAGCATCTTCCTGAAAATAACGGTCACTGGAACCTTGTTGTTGTGACATTGCCCCTAAAGAACCCATGCCCCGATAGGATTTGTAGGAGCGGCCTTGAAACAGCTCAATGTCACCAGGCGCCTCCTCAGTCCCGGCAAATAAGCCGCCTAACATAACCGCAGAAGCGCCTGCGGCTAGGGCTTTGGCAAGGTCCCCGGAATAACGGATGCCACCATCGGCGATTAAAGGGATGCCAGTGCCGCGTAAAGCTTCAGCGACATTACTAATAGCGGTCATTTGCGGCACGCCTACCCCGGCAACAATCCGGGTGGTGCAAATAGAACCTGGTCCGATACCGACTTTTACGCCGTCAGCACCGGCTGCAACCAACGCTAAAGCGGCCTCGCTGGTGGCAATATTGCCGCCGATAACTTGCACAGCAGGAAAATGTTTTTTAATCCATTGCACCCGATCCAGCACACCTTGCGAATGACCGTGGGCAGTATCGACAATAATTACATCGACGCCTGCTGCAACCAATGCGATGACCCGTTCTTCCGTACCATGCCCCGTGCCGACAGCAGCACCGACGCGTAAGCGTTCTTGCTCATCTTTGCAGGCTTGCGGATTATCTTTAGCTTTTTGAATATCTTTAACGGTAATCATACCGCGTAGGCAAAAGGCTTCGTTGACTACTAAAACTTTTTCGATACGATGTTGATGAAGGAGCCTGATTGCTTCCTGGCGACTGGCATTCTCATTAACGGTAACGAGGCGATCTTTCGGGGTCATTACTTTCGATACCGGCTCATCGAAGCGGGTCTCAAAACGTAAATCACGACTGGTGACAATGCCAACCAGCTCGTCGCCATCAACGACCGGAACACCTGAAATATTTTTAGCGCGTGTAAGTGCCATGACTTCGCGGACACTGGTATTGGGGCCAACAGTTATGGGGTTTTTGATGACGCCGCTTTCATATTTTTTTACGCTGTGAACTTCTTGGGCCTGTTGTTCAGCCGTCATGTTTTTGTGAATAATGCCGATGCCACCTTCCTGCGCAATTGCAATGGCTAGGCGAGATTCGGTAACCGTATCCATTGCTGCTGAAATTAAAGGGATATTAAGGCTGATGGTACGCGTTAACTGTGTTTTTAAGCATACATCGCGAGGCAAAACTGTTGAGTGCGCCGGTACTAATAAAACATCATCAAATGTTAATGCTTCCTGGATAATTCGCATAAACCCTACTTACAGGCAGTAAAAATAGACTGCGTAGTCTACCACAAAACACATGGGTTAGGTGCTGCGCGGATTTTTCAGTTTGGCGGGTGGTGCATTTTGTAGATCAAAGGAGTTGAGTTTTTGATAGGAAAAATTCTAATCAAATTCACGTTTGAAAGCGATAATCATAGAGATCAAAACTTGAGGGTCATGGTGTTTTGTATGGAATAGTTCACAGAATTTTACATACAAAATATTAGGATGTGGATTGCGATCGTGCCCTATATCAGGCTGGTCCGCATAAATGATTACCTGTTCAGATTATTTAACTGATGTTACGCAGCCCGCAATTTTTTCAAATTTACGCACCACTTCAAAGGCGACCGGGATTGACATGTCGCCGCTATGGTACAAAGCGCTCAACAGGTTGATGCCCCTAACTGGCCGCCCTTTGCAGTGGTCAAAGGGCCACCAGCACATGATTTCGTTTTCATCCGTCCACGCCTTTTCCTGGATGGTGTCGTCAAAGATCAGACAACCATCATCTTGCTCTATCTGACGTACTGTTGTTTTGACCTCCATCCAAAGGTCTGTGGAAGTGTATTCCTTCGCTGACAAAAACCGTGTCATTTGGTCATGGCTTATATCCTCATCTAGCATTGCCGACAATCCGGTTGCTGTTGCAAATCCGCTATTGCATATCAGGTAGTCTGTGTATATCTCTAAGTTTTCTTTTTTCATCCCAGAATCATACGCGCTTTAAGAGCAGGGCGCGTAACATCAGTTAATAAGGGGAGAAACGAATGGTTCGAATACTCATTGCAGATGATCACGTAGTGGTTCGCCAGGGACTAAAGCAAATCCTGGCTTATCGCTGTCACGCTGTCGACATCGACATCGACGGCGACCAATGTTACCCACCGCACAAACATCCGAAAAAACTCGGCTTAAATTAAATGGTCTGTCAATCTGCGGGATTATCTGGCCCGATTAACAATCCCTCTCTAATGCCCATTCTTTAACGCTAGCCAGATACTCCCCACACAAAGCAAAAAATGGGTATTTTTTATACCCAGTACCTACTTACTTTTCTGTCATTCTCAATCATTGATATAAGGGCTTTATGTCCTTACTATTTAGGCGTTTTTTAGATCTTTTTGGCGTTGGGTTTTTGCCAAATGCGGGTTAGTTTCAGGGGAGAACTTATTTGATTTGAAGTATCTGGTTTTGGGGCTGATAGCGCTTTTTGGGTTTTGACGTTTTTTGCGGCTTGGTAATACCACAATGGACATCACGCTCCCCGTATGGATGATATTTTCATAAATAATGGTGCAAGTAAATGGCGTAGATGGATAACTTGGGAATGATAATGAAACTAAATGACGTTTTACCTAATGAATCGGCGCTGAAATTTCAGTTGATTACCGATTCAACTCTCTACCCGGTTAACGCAGGTGACATATATTACGATTCTTATTTTATTGAGCAATTGCGTAAAGAAAAGCTTAGGGCGCAACGCTCGAAATCAAAGCTGTCGATTATT
>JBEBJQ010000088.1:0-16482 GCA_040079795.1 Methylococcales bacterium | reverse complement strand
CTTGATGCGATTGTCGCAAAATTGGAGTTGGAATAATGGGGCTGTATCGTTTGCTAAAGACTCGTCGGAATTTTCGGCGGTTTGGGCTTACACCCCCATTTTCCTATTGCCCAGTAGACCTTTGGTGTGTCATAGTTTTCAGGCTACTCAAGATGCCTGTGGCAATACCCGGGAAGAAGCTATGGCTAATTTGTCGGCATGGGAAATTTTGACGGCAAGCAATCAGATTTAATTATTTGTTTTTTAAAAGTAGACATTTCGTACAAAAGATTGACTTTTAATTTTAGATGTTTTTTATAAAATACTTTAAAATTAACAGCTTAAAAACTATAATTTAACATAATCTATATTATACGAAGGACACGCATATTCCAAGCTGTTGCGGTTTTTGGGCCACTTTAGGCAAAATTAACGCAACACCCAGGCTTATACTTAGCAATATTTATCGTTGCGGGGTGTTGCATGGCTTATAGGCAATTCACATCGACGGGTCTTCCAAATGCATTGCGGAAGCCATTTTTGTTGGACGCCAACGGATTGCCCAGATATTGGGCCACCATTTGGAGTGCCTTGGCTGCACATCATCTTGGGGCTGCAACTGAAGCCAAAAAACTGCGGTACATTGAATCGCTTTATGACTTTGCAGACCGGCTCCATGGTAATGGGCATCTTGATGATTGTTTGGCGAACATCGACATTGCCAAGCTTGGGGATCTCCTTGAGGCTTATTTCATTGGCCTCAGAAACCAGCCCGACATTACCGGCGCCACTGAAAAAAACTGGAGGACTTGTTTTGGTTTTGTAAAAGACACGGTAACCCGTTTAGGCAAAAACCAACCCAACCAAACCCGTTTGGCCGTCATTGAGTCAAGGCTTCATCAATTGGACACGCTGTATGGGCAGTTGAGGATTCAACAGTCAAAGCGCCCGGATATTTTGCGTTCCTTGCCGGCCAGCGTTGTCTCTGCAATTTACGACATTCTCAGTCCGGAATCACCTGAAAACCCTTTCCGTCAAATGCAGACGCGATGGAATGCTTTTTTGGCGTTTATCTGCATGCTACATTGGGGCCTTAGGCGCGGCGAAGCCTTGCTGTTACCCGTCGATGCCGTAAAATCAGCCTTCGATCATAAATTGGGCAAAATTCGTTATTGGATTGACGTTGTGCAAAGTGAGGATCATGACAAAAATGACCTCCGTTATAACAAGCCAAGCCTAAAAACTGCGGATGCCGTCCGACAAATTCCCATCAGTGGGTTGACTGCCAACCTTGTCCAAACCTACACAGAAAACTATCGGGGCAAGCCCCCGCATCCATTCCTGCTCAATACCCAATGGGACACGCCGCTTTCACACGAATCGCTGACGGAGTATTTTAAAAAGATCACGCTGGCACTGCCATTTGAAGCAATAAAAACGCTGGCTAACCGATCAGGAAAATCGACTGTTACCCCTCATGACCTGCGCCATACCTGTGCTGTCGTCAGGCTTAGCCAGTTATTGGACAGTGGCGACCCAATGGATGAAGCCTTGCAGAAATTGCGTATTTTCTTTGGCTGGTCCAGAAGCTCTGATATGCCACGCAAGTACGCACGCGCCGTGTTTGAGGACCGTCTAGCAAGTGTTTGGTCCAATATCATGGATGACAGGATCGAAATCTTGCGTAACATTCCAGGAGGACAATAAATGCCCCCTAAATCGTCACTTAAACCAATAGCTTCAGTGCAGTACACCAATCCCTTAACAGCACTTTTGCAACAATTACCGAACCTCCCTTCTGTCATCAGGTATCGCGATGATTTTGATGACGAAATTCGGAGCATAAGGGATTTCGACCAGGCAACAAGCTGTTTGCTGTACATCAATGGCAGTCGAACATCAATCTACTTTGATCAATATGAGGGTGATTTTGGCTCTCTTGTAAAGCACCTGTTTGTCCATTTTATTGCAGAAAATCTAAAAATTTCATCAATATATGTGTACTTACAATCTCTTTATACTATATCCCAGAAAGACATTAATGACATCATAATCGCAGGGCCGCTGGGCATAAAATCCTTATGGTCATCGTATTTTGCCAAAAATGAGTGGGCTAGGGATACTTATGGCAGTTTAAAAGGGTTGCTCCACTTGTTGACCAAAAATCACTTATGCGGTTGGTCGCCCTCATATAGCGAATTTTTGTCAAAGACCTTGCCACTGCCGGGTCTCGATAAGTATGCATCCGTCCGTTCGGGTAATGTATTCCTGACCACTGAAGAAGAAGCGCGTCTTGTCCACTACCTGGACGATTTTGTTGCGTTAATCAATCAGGATCAAACAACGGTTGATTTCGATAGGCTTAAGTTTACCGGCATGCTGCTCTGTGCCTACCAATTTGGCATGCGCCCTATACAAATAGCCTCCCTCAGCTTACGTGACGTAAGGGTGTGGAAGGAATCCGGCGATGATTTAAGCGTTTCGGTGCATTTAACGTTCCGGACGGTAAAGCAGCGCACCCAATCAGCAGGACATCCCTTGCTGCGTAAGGTCAAGCATCAATGGGCAGCCATTGTTGTTGCGCTTTACCAGCGTTTAGGCAGCATTAGTCCAGAAGGCAGCACGAGGTTGTTCGCGGTGAAATCTGCGCGCGAAGCCAGCCAAGCCATTGCCTCGCTTGCCACTGGATTGGTGGGGCGGAAAATATCCGCCACCGACTTGCGCCATACCGCCGCCCAACGCTTGGTTGATGCCGGTGCCAGCCAGGACGAGTTGGCTGAGTTTATGGGACACACCGACATCACCACGGGGCTGGTGTATTTCCAAACATCCCCTAACCAAGCGGAACGGGTGAACCGGGCATTGGGCATTTCCCAAGTGTATCAAAAAGTTGCCCAAATTGCCCACGACCGCTTTATTAGCAAGGAAGAGCTGGCCGGACTCAAAGGGGAACAGCAAATTGCGGGGGTGCCCCATGGCATACCGATAGCTGGCATTGGCGGCTGCTCCAGCGGCCAACCCGCCTGCCCGTTCAACCCCATAACCTCATGCTACAGTTGCCGGAAGTTTATGCCCCTGCATGAGCTGCCAATACACCAGCAAGTGCTCCAGGATTTGCGCGGCATTGTGGTCTTCTTCAGTGAGGCTTCCAGAGGGGATGCCAACTCCCCTGCTTACCTGCAGTTGCAGCGCACCATCGCCAACGTGCAAAGTATTATCGCTGAGATTGAGGGGGCATAATGCACAAAGCCTTTCTTGCGTATATCCAACACGGCAGAGCGCTGGCAGCCGCAAAAAAACTTAAGTGGCATTTTGCGCTGGATGCAGAAGGCCTCGCCAAATCAGGGTGGAACCTTACCCAACTGGCAGGCGCTACGCCTCCGCCGGTGTTCTATTTGCGAGACCTCGGTGCACATGCCAAGGCATTGGCACTGCTCAACCCTGAAATGCCAGGACAAGGGCCAGAAAAACCAATACTACAAAAACGACCGCTGGATCCAGACTGGCAAGACCTGATCAAGGCCGCCACCTGCGAGCAATTACTATTCAAGCGCAACTCACCCTTGCATACCGTCAACAATATTATCCGGCCGCTGAAAGTGATCGCCACCTGTTGCTTGGCGGATAATACCAAGCCTTGGCAGGTGACCCCTGAAATCATTGACAAGGCCGCCGGTATTGGCCAGAAACTGCAAAACTCAGGAAAATTGGCCGACACCATCATGGGGGTGGCCAAAAACCTGATAGATGCCAACCACCTGGCGACGGCTTGCCCGCTCTACCCCACGCTACTGGCAAAACGGGCCAATCCGGGCAATGGCCACCATCGTTCCAGGGTCGGCAGGCCCAAAAACGATTTATTGGCGTGTCTGGAACAACGCAAAAACCAACAGAAATTGCCTGAACAGCGCGCATTTTGGGAGCTGGTCAGGATCGTATTCACCGAACCGCCCAGATCGTTGACGGACGCCTTAAGGTTTGCTGCGCTAAAGGTTATGTTGATCACTGGCCTGCGCATTGGCGAGGCCGTGCGCTTACCCGCCGACTGGAAACGTACCCGGGCATATTATGACCCTTCTGGAAAACCTGCGGGCGAACTCGGCGGTTACTCAAGTGCTTTGTTGCTTCGGCACTTTGCCGAAAAACAGCAAATCTCGAATACTGACAATGTGGCTCTGTATGAAACAACACAATATGTGCCGGCAATGTTTGCAGAAATACTCTCCGACACGTTGGATGAAATCGTCCGCATTACCCAGCCATTGCGCGACACCCTCAAGTTGCAATGTGAGACGGGGCGCCTGTTCCCTGGGTACAATCCAGCAGACAATATTCCGGTCACCGAGCTGTATACCCGGCTGAGCGGCAATCCCTTCTGGTTAAAGTTGCCGGACAAAACGGCGGACGCTTATGTCAAACGCTACCGTGAAAGTTTCGATCCTGCTGTTTTAAAGCAACTTGAGCAATACCAAATGGACGCGCATAGCTCAGGGCGTATCCGTCAATTCAATATGGCCTTTTATGTTTTCTTTAACCGGCTCGCCAATAAAACCCAAGGTAATGAACCGTTAGCATTGTTTAGGCATGACGGCAAACCTTACCGTGAAAAGCGTTTCAACTGGGCGAAAATTCATGTCAATATTGGCAAGCTTGAGCTATACCAACTGAAAAATCTGCCGACCAAATTGTCCGACTTAAACCCCCTGAAGCTCGCGCAGGGCGAGTTGCAGCCCTGGGAGTTTATGTTCCTGCTGCCCAAGCGGGCTTTGGCCGAAGAAAGAAATGACGGCATTGTCGATATCACCCGTTATTTTGCGGTCGGTGTTCCAGACCCTAATTTCTTGCAACAAGCCTTAGGGGAAACCGATCATGGCGAAGGGCTGTTCAGGCGTTATGGCGCCACTGACGATGACAAGTCACTGGTGTTGGTGTCACACTCGTTAAGGCATTTGCAAAATACCGAACTTTTTCGGCTGGGGGTGGCGGACACCATCATCACCAAGCGCTTTAACCGCCGCAGCGTTGCACAAAGTTACGAATATGACCACCGCAACCTGTCCGAGAGGCTGAACGAAATTGAACTGCCAGCCGAGCTTGAAATCGCCTTGGGGGAAAAATCCGCCACCGTCGCCAAACTGATCCAGGTGGGCAAAGCCTCAGGCCCGATTGTGGATACCTTTAAGAAAATACAGCATGAGCAAGGTGATCAAGCCGCGTTTGACTATTTACGGGTGGAAGCCGATGGTTTCCATGCAACGCCTTATGGCCACTGCATCAACAGCTTCACCGTAGACCCCTGCCCTAAAAACTTGGAATGTTTTGCCGGCTGCCGGCATCTGACGGCCACAAATTTACCCGAGAACCGGCATAATCTTGAGGCGCTGGCCAGAAAGTTTGAGGCCGCGCTCAGCGAAGTTCAGGCACGGCCAATGAGGACGCTGGGTAGGGACAATCAAATTGCCCACGCCACCATTCGCTTGGACAGCCTGCGCAAATTGCTGAAGACACCAACCGGACAACCGGTTTTCCCTGGCGGGCCTGATTTATCAATGCAAAATAGGCCCAGGAGCGTATTGGATGACTGAACACACTAACTGCCCTCCCTCCCACGTAGATACTGAGATGGTGTCAATTTTAGAGGAAATGCTTGCGGAAAACCGGGACATCACCGCGCGCGCCGTCATTAGGCAACACGCCACGTTAAAAGCCGCGTCATCAATCACGCGCAGCAAGGAGCGTTCCGAGCTTTTGGCGCATTATCAACAAAAACAAAACGAGTTAAGGGCTTGGCAAAAGCGCTTGGGGAAGACCTCAAAGGACAACATTGCCAGAGACCTGGCTGAAAAAGACCTGCGCATTGCTGAACTTGAACAGCAGGTGGAAATTCTAACCGCTTCACATATTGCCATGATACGCGCCGTGGGGGAATTGGGTGGCTTCACCCAATGGGCCAAGTTCTTCGAGGGTTACCAAGAAATACGTAACCAACTGAACAAAATGAATGCGATGCCAGTTCAAGTTGCCGAAGCCAAAAACAATAACAATAACAATAACAAAAAGAAGGATGGTTGATGCCAATAGGTACTTTTATGGAAACCTGAAATATGTTTTGCTGCCGGTAATCCAATGGATTACAATAACACCCATGCTTACTACCGTTACTGAACTGCCGGAATATATCCGTTGCGCCAATGAACTGCTTAATGAAACTGAGCGTAAGTCGGTCGTTGACTACCTTGCCGCGCACCCCCGCGCGGGTGACCTCATGGAGGGTACAGGCGGCATCCGCAAGCTTCGTTGGGGTCGTGGTGGGAAAGGAAAAAGTGGCGGTGTACGGGTCATTTACTATTACCATGATCATCGTATCCAGCTATATTTACTGACAATATTCGGCAAAAATGAAAAACCCAATATCACAAAATTTGAGCGCAACGAGCTTGCCAAGCTGGTTGAGTTGCTCGTCCGTACGGCACTAGAGAGGGAACATGACTAAAGCATTTGACAGCATTGCACAGGGCTTGCGTGAGGCAATTGCCCTCAATGAAGGTAAAGACGTCCAGGTTAAAACACACCGTCCAGAAGAAGTTGACGTAGTGAACTTACGCCACAGTTTAGGGTTGACACAATCTGAGTTTGCGTCCAAGTTCTGCATAAGCCTTGGGACGCTTCGACACTGGGAACGGGGTGACCGAAAGCCCCACGGCCCCGCATTGGCTCTGCTCCATGTCGTTGCAAAAGAACCCCAAGCGGTTTTGCGTGCTTTAGCTTAGCGATAAAATGCCATGGATGCACTCAGGTTGGCACTCTTGTGATCCTGGAAAATACTTGTTTCTGATTATCCTGACGAATTTGTATTGTTAATGCGCAACACTTTTCACAAGCTGTTGGCTTAAACGACATAAAATCGCCGGTAATATGTTGCGCAGGATATGGTTGTTGGGGGCAACAAAGACTGTGATTAAGGTCAAACAACACATTTTGGAGTTAAAAATGATGCAAGTAACGACACATATGAACATGTGGCTAGCAACACCTACCAAAACTGCTAAGAATACGAAGTTTGTTATGTTATAACATAACACAATCAACTTGCAGAAAAACTTATTACAAAACCTATATTACGTTTTAAGTATCCAATAATTCTTCCGGGGTTTTTACGTTAAAAATTTGCTTGGTCCAGAATTCAATTTTTTCAGGGCTCGCAGTACTGACTTTTTCTTGGATGGCCAAACTGACAGGACCAAATTTTGATTCGAGTAAAACTGAAAAAAGTCTGGCCGCCTCACTTTGACGTCCTTTTTCCATACCTTTCTCCATGCCTTTTTCCATGCCTTTTTCCATGCCTTCCAGCATACCATCATGCCGCCATTCTTTGGTCCATTGCTTAACGCGTTCTGCTAACATCGTATGTACCTCGTGGAGATCGTTCATTTCTGGCAGGAGTTCACCAGGGGCTTTAGCCGGTAATATAACACGGCTCACCCAAACCGTAAAAGCGCGCCTTAAACTGGTTTGTTGTGGATCTTTGAGCCACTCAATCAGATGGAGCAATACGCGTTGGATATCCAACTCGTTACGGCTGTTTTCCAACTGGAATAAGGCCGCCACCAGATTGTTAAGGCTGTTTAATTCTTCCATGTCATATCGGCCTTCATCCAAAAGTAAATAGCTTACTTGGGGACGATATTTTTGAAGCTCCCCCGGGGCCGGATGAATTAATTGATCCAATTGCAACGGCGCTTTCCATCGAGGTTCACCATTGTAAAGCACTATCGGCAACACCGGGGGAAGCTTGTCCTTTACTTTCAAATTTTCAGTGCGGATCAAATCCTGATACATCAACGCCAGGTATCCCATGATACGAACGGCCATGAAATGGTCGCTGGTTGATTGGAATTCTATCAGCAAATAGATGTATAACCACTCCTCACCCCAGCGCAGCTTCCAGATAATGTCATCTTCCCTGTCCCGCAGGTCATCGGTTACATAGTGACCACTCGCCCTTTCCAGGGTGCTGAAATCACATTGTTCTACCCACGCTTCCTTAACAAAGCCTTTAAGTAAATCAGTTACCATTTCAGGATGCGAGAAAAGCAGTTTGTAGCTGTTATCGTGGGACATAAGCCTGGCGTTTGTCAGGGAGCCTGAGTGGATTTATGCCAACGAGTATACACCTTTTTACAACCAAATTAATCCGGGAATGGATACCGAATGGGCTTATTGGGAACGAAACGGACGGGGCGGAACCTGGGAGGGTCAAGAGGCTCCCGGAGTGTTAATTCAGGTTCTGTCGCAAAGTTTTTTAAAAACACAATTCGTAGTATAGCTGATGCGAAAGTAACTACAATATGTTGTACTTATTTAAAACTTTGCGACAGAACCAATCGTTGTCGTACCCCTACTTTACGCATCTACGCAGCAATCCTTACGGTCGGCCTGTAACCCGAAAGAATGCCCCCCCGTCCTGACGGCTCAGGCGTTTGGCTATCCGCTGCCCATTCTTATAGCGAAAATACGTAATGGTGTCATAATCCTTAAACAAATCATCCCGCATATCGCGCAACACATAAGGCAGTGCCCCATCGGATACGAGGAAATCAATGATCCAAAGGCTTGCTCCTTCATTCCATTCAGCAATATGGAGGGATAATTCCTTGCCCAACAAAAACCGCTGTTCCACGTCCGGCGCCAGCAAAGCCCAGGTCACATAGCCCATACATTCGCCGTAATCGCTAAAATAAAATTTAATTTGATCGAGCTGGAAAGCAGAATCTACCGCGCTGAGTAGTGGCTTCAAACTCAACCGGCCATGAAAGGGGCTACGCCTAGCCAAATCGCAAATGAATCCTATCGTTTTTGCACGTTTTATTTCAATATCGCCGGGAGTTCCACCAATAGCACTTAAACTGTAACGCATGTCCTATACTCCTACCATAGTTAGTTCGGTTGCTTTCCGAATCGCAGTGAGCGTGCTCGCTCTTTCTTTGCTGAGCGGCTCATTCGGCTGCATATGCGGGGTAATCTGTAACACTTCCTCTATTTCAGAGAGTTCTTGAGGCGCAAGATAACGCGGCAGCTGCTTCCTGAATTTGCGGTAATGCGCCTGATGTTCTTCCAGCCAAACTGCGCAACGGTGACCGTAACAAGCCGTAAGGCTTTTGGAGTGGTTACGGTGGATATGCGTGGTGATGGGCACATGTTCCGTCATGTGTCCCGCGAGTATTGATCGCACACACAGATCAAAATCCTCGCCATAAGTGATGGCATCGTCATACCCCCCGAGTTGCTGCCATAAACGCTTGGTGAACATAAAGGAATGCTGGAAAAAATGGTCACCTTTGAACAGACTGTATAAAGCCGCGTGGGTATCTGTAAATGCTATGCCGCAGTAATCGTTGCCAATATCGTAGGCAAGACGGTCATCACTCCGTAAAAAATCCCCATAGGCCATTTCGCGGCCAGTGGTTTCCAAATGCTCCACCATATAGCGCAAGGTGTTTTGTAACAGAATATCGTCATGGTCAAGGCAGAAAATATAGTGGCCTTTGGCCTCAGCAATGCCGTGATTTCTTACGCTGGCAGGTTTGCCGGAATGAGGCAGGCGCAGCAGCCGGTATGTATACATTTCCGGGTAAGCCAATTCCGCAATGGCGGCTTCAATAGCCATTAATGTTTGGTCAGCGCTGCCATCATCAATAATGATATGTTCTATATCGATGCGATTGTTAGTCCTGGAATGGGCAACGGATTGTATGCAAGCGGCGATATGCTCTATGCCGTTATAAACAGGGGTAATAACCGATACCAGCGGTTTGGTTGTATTGTGTAAGTTCATGGTCGTTCTCCATGCAAGCGCTAGTTAATGGATGATTGTGGTGCAGGCATGACACAGTTTGCGTAACCCGATAATGGCTGAGTCACTAACTGGTGATTGCGGCACGCGGCTTAAAGCAAATTCGGGCAGTTTTTCGCCCAATTCCCGCAAACCACTGAGTTGTCGTTTGACACCCCCGTTCGGCAGGTCAGGATGTTCTGGATCCAAGTAATATAAGCCTTGTTCAATAATCTGGTCGATGTACTGCCCTACCCCTTCAGGCTTGGCATCGAAGGCGGTCAGTTGTTCATACAAAGTGTCCCGATCCAAAAAGGACAAATCGGCATTGAGGCGCAACGCCTGCATAGCCGTGTAAACCCTTGCGGTTGGCTGCAAACGCTTACCCACTTTGGACACGCTCCAATCGATGAATTTAAGGTAATGGGTAATAAACTCCTTGCGCAAGTTGGCATCGTCTAAATGTTCGCTAAGCACTTGCTCCAGCTGCGACACCTCGCTACAGGTGGCAGCCAGTGCGAGTATCTGGTTCAAGTCATAACGGCCGTCTTGCTCAGGCTGCGGGTTGGCTCCGATAGTTTCAGTCTCAGCAGGCCAAGTGTTAAAGACTTCACCAGCCCCCCGGCTGTAAATTAGGTAAATACAGCGGAACAGTTTGTTGCGGGCAGCAATCGGATAGCTTTCAACCACCGTTTCAGGAACCCCGGTCAGCTTGAGCATCTCAATTTCCAGCCGTTCAAAATATGCGCGACGAAATTCCATAACCAATTCCTCTTCGGGAATTAACCGGTTGATGTCGTTTGCCTGCAGATATTTTTTAATATGAAAATGCAATACCACGAGCGTTCGATTTAAGGAGTACTGTTGCGTCCACTGGTCTGCCCAGCCTTTGGCAAAGGCGCGGCGGCGATAGCGATCCACGAAAGTCATGGTGCCGAAATCGATATACCGGCCATCCAGGGCAATGTTGGAACACCCCAGCGAGGCATGAAAAATTCGCTTGGCGAAAGCTGCCGCCACTTGCGCGGCAAAACGCTTAGCCATCAGGCTTAAACCTAGGTTAATCTGCTGGATACCACTAACCCCGCTGATCTGGTTGCCATAAGCTTGTTCCAGTGCCAAATGCAGGTAAGCCATCGCAGCTTGGGTTCGCAAGGTATCCCCACGTAAGCCGCTGGTTTGGCAAACGGGCGTCTTGAAATGGAGGTTACGCATGAAATGCGCTGGACGCACTGCGAATTCCCGTAACAGCAAGGAGCGCTGCCGGGGAATATCTACACCATCGGGATCCCGTTCGGGGAAAATGCCTTGGGTCAACACAATGGCGAGTGAAGGCACCACCCCGTAGGGTAAAAAGACCGGTAGAATACGGCTCCAAATCGCTTCCCGTCCGGCCTCATGCAGCGTCATGGTGCCGCTGCTGTGGTGAATGTCCTCGATTTGGGTGACCAGCGGCGTAGGCCCCACGCCTTTAACCTGCATAGTCCCCAGGTTGGCGCAACGCCCGCTGCCACCGGCATGGCCTACGCCGTAACCACCATAGCGGTCAGCGGATTGGACGCGATCTTCCGGCAGATACAAATCCGGTGACTCATAAGCCTGCGGCATGCAATAGGCATAGCCTACAGCCGATTTCTCAGTGATTAGATCTTGGTTCGTCCATGCCATGACAGGGGAAGCCAGTCTCTGGGTCTGAATAGAAACGAAGGATTCGTTGGGTAATGTTAAAAGTTTGTGTGACACTGAGATCTCCTAATAAGCTTGAAAGTAGGGTAAGGCTGGAACCAAATAATGAGTCAGAATTAAGTAAAATATGGGTTGGGCAACATCCTCAGCGTTGCCCAACAGATTTATATATTATTTTTCCTAGTCTTACTAAGTGATGTTGCCATATTTAACCATCTGAAAGTCGGGCAACTAAAAGATTTTGCCCGATCTAGGTCACCCCTAATTATTAAAAATAAAAAACTTTATTTGGATTGTTCTACAAAGTTAAATTGACACCTTTATTCCCAATCCAATTGAGTTTTATAAAGTGCTTAATCTATTTTGGCACACTATAAGTAGCGGTTTCGCGATACAATGGAACCTCTTTCGTTATAGTTCCAGTGTTAGCTGTAACAAACCCCAAATTAATAGAAAATGAAGGTAAAGTTGTGATAATTTTAGTATTCGGTATTTGTTTAGCCGTAATGGTTACTGTTTCAAGTTGACACGTCACGCCGGGAGTGCTAGTTGGATAACATTGACCCGTTGCTTCAGCATAATGGCCTTCATGGACTGACCCCCAAGGTGTATCACTATCACCCATTAGTTCAAAATCATCATCTAATTCACCACCAGAGACAGTTTCAATTTCAATACTATTTAATACTCTCATCGTAATACTCCTAAATTTAATAAAGTTCTAAAGTGCGTCCCGGTTGGACGTACCGTTTTTCAGTAAGCTTTGTCTACAGACTTAGCCCTACTGTCATGCAGTTGCTACATGATTAACCTATGTATCAATGGGTCGATCGATGGTAACTTAGGACGTGGCGGTGGTATTACGATACCACCCATCCCGGCAAAGCAATGCCCCTCACCTTCAAACATAGAGCCACCTTGGAAATCACTGCCACCAGGATAGTTAGTTACCGTTGGAATAACAGTAGGATAACCACCGCCGTCATCAACCCATCCCCCATTAACTGTTTCAATTTCAATACTATTTAATACTCGCATGTTATTACTCCTAACGTTTAAACAACACATGACCCTCTTCCGCTTGATCAGGCCGGGAAAGTAGTCGTTGGCTCAACCGGCGTCCCGGCAGAGATTCGGTGAGCGCTGGCATCTGGCATCAGCGCAATGACCCGTTCCGCACCATCAATGGTTTCTTGGCGGTGTGCCACCACGATGCGGGTTAATTTCAATTCAGCTAAAGTCTTGACGATGCGATGTTCATTAAAAATGTCCAGATGACTGGTAGCTTCATCAAGAATCAGTATTTTCGGGTTGCGATAAAGGGCACGGGCTAATAACACCCGCTGCTTCTGCCCGCCCGACAAGGTGCTGCCCATGTCACCCACTAAGGTCTGATAGCCCATTGGCATACGATGTATTTCTTCATGGATGGCCGCAATTTGTGCACAACCTTCTATCTGTTCCTGATTTGCCCCGCTGTCGAAGAAGGTGATATTTTCAGCAATGGAACCGGCCATCAGTGAATCTTCTTGTAGCACCGCCCCGATCAGGGAACGGTAGGCGTTAAGGCCTAAACGTTTGACCGGGATGCCGTCGAGCAGCACATCTCCTTCGGTTGGCGTGAGTAAGCCCAATAACACTTTCAATAGCGTCGTTTTGCCGCAGCCGGATGGCCCGATGATCGCGACCGATTCACCTGCTTCGATAGAGAGGTTCAAATCTTTCAACACCCACGGTTCGCCATCGGCGTAGCGGAAGCTGAGGTTTCTGACTTCGATGCTTGGGATCAACCTTGAAACATCCGTTTCAATTGCTGGAATAACTTCCGGCGCTTCCAGGGCAATATCCGCCACCCGCTCGGCATGCATGCCCAGCATCTTCAAATCAATGCCGTAGCTAATCAGGGCATTCACCCGCCCGGAGAAAGTACCCGCATAACTGGTAAAGGCCATTAACATGCCCAGAGTCAGGGTGTTATCCATGACCTGTTTTGCCCCCAGCGAAAAGAAGATCAGGGAACTGGCACCCGTAATGAACGTCGACGCGGTTGTAAATAAAATGCCGAGTTTTTGGGTTTTAACGTCCCGGTTGAACACATCAATGAGTAGGTTTTGCCAGCGGGCACGGCGTTCGCTCTCAAAACCGGCGAGTTTGATGGGTACAACCGCCCTCAAGGTTTCCAGAAAATGGCTGTTTTCCCGTGCTGACAGCACCAGCCGTTCCTGGCTCGCATCCCGAAAAGGCCTGTAGAAAGCCCAGCGTAAAGCACCGTAGACAAGGATCGAAACAATAACAATGCCAGTTAGCTGGGCGCTGTAAACCAGCATCATCCCTAAGGCCATGATTGCCATGATACCGTCCAGAACAGCGGACACAATCGCCGTCGTGAGCGTGCCTTGCAAGGCGTTGATCGATCCGAAGCGGGAAACAATATCGCCTAAATGCCGCTTCTCAAAGAACGCGGCTGGCAAACGCAGCATGTGGGCAAACAGACTACCGGTCCACTGTAAACGCACATCAATGGCAAGACGCATCAGTATCCAAGATCGCAACACGCCAATACTGGTTTGTATAACTAACAGCAGGCCAAAACCTACGACCAAAACCGCAAGCAATTCCCGATCGGCGGTGAGTACAACCTCGTCCACCACGAATTGGTTAAATAACGGCGAGGCGATGGCGAATATCTCTAGTGCCAGTGCCAGCAGGAATACCTGAACCAGAGTGCGACGCAACCCTAAAATACGGCCGGTAAGTTCACGCAGTCTGATCGGTTTACGTTCATCTGCTGATTTAAACTGCGCAGTGGGTTCCAGTTCCAGAGCGACGCCTGTGAAATGATCGGAAACTTCATCCATAGCCATGCGCCGCTCTCCACTGGCCGGATCTAGCAAAACAACCTGCTTGCCCTTGACTGCTTTAAGCACCACGAAGTGATTCAAATTCCAATGCAAAATACAAGGCAAGCGCAGTTCGTCCAGTTCGGACAGTTCCAGACGCACAGGCCGGGCGGAAAATTCCAATGCTTCCGCATGGCGTATCAAGGAACTCAGAGTTGCCCCTTTCAGGGATACCGAGAATCTACGCCTCAAATCAGCCAAGTCGACATGGAGACCATGAGCATCGCTAATCATGGACAAACAGGCAAGCCCACATTCAGCTGCTTCGGATTGAAGAATAAGTTTCATGTTCATCGTTAGGTCCGTTTGGCTGCGGCAAAAATGGGTTCCAGCATCCATTCAATAATGGTGCGTCGATCTTGGACAATATCGGCTTCTAATGCCATGCCTGCCTTTAGAGGACGGTTTTCGCCGTAGGTAGAGATGTTTTGTGAATCCAAGGTTACCGTAACTCGGTATAGTGCCTCCGTCGTTTGTTGTCCAATTTGGGTTTGTAACGTAGTGGGTAGATCACTCGGAGCAAAAGCACTTTGACTAATCACTCCAACCTTTCCTGTTTGAAGACCAAACTTCTGATAGGGATAGGCCGCATACCGCAATAAAACCTGTTGACCTGATGCAACAAATCCGGCAGTTCTACTCGGAGAATACAATTGTGCTTCCAAAGGTGTCCCTTTTGGCTGAATTGCGGCTAAAGTCTGTCCAACGCTAATCCACTGCCCTAAACCTATAGCAACTGCACTGACCGTCCCATCTCGGGGGGCGACAACCACAGTTGTGCGGCGTGCAGTATTTTCTGCAAATTCCTGATCTAATCCTGCAATCTCTCGATCAAGCCCAGCTATCGTGGTGGCAAGATCGGCGGCAATTTGTCGTTCTTCAGCTTCAAGGCCAACTCTTTCTCTGCGTAAATTCAACCGAGTACGTTCTAATGAACGTAGTCGCCCTTCCTGGTCGATCATGATTTCCTTCTGATCTTGAACTTGAACAGGTGTGACGTAGTCAGAGGATGCTAAACTTTCATACCGCTTTAGATTTACCTCAGCTAATTCTCTGCGTTGACCTTGTAAAGAAATTTCGTCACTCAATTTAGCTAGTTCGTTATTAAGATTTGCTATTCGATCACGATTGGCTTGGCGGTGAACCTGAGCTTGACTTTCTCTCAAACTTCGCTCGTTTCTGAGCGCGAGTTTGCGAATCTCAATTTGGTTTCCAACTAAAACAGCCGCGTCGCCATAGCCATTCTTACCGTCAACAATAGAAGTTGCTCGGTCAGTGTCTAACACCATGAGTACTTCATTTGCTGAGACAGGTTGACCTTCTTTTACCCGCAATTCGCTAATCCGACCAGCGACTGGGGCAGCAATATTAATTTCGCCGCCTTTCGGCACCAAAATGCCAGAGACATGGGCTTTGTGAGCATATGAACCAATCACCCCGTAACTGACCAAACTTCCTGCTAATACGACAGCCATTAGACTACCTACCCATAAAGGAATGGACTGAGTCAGAAGTACGTTGCCCAGCCAACGGCCTGCACGAGCGTCCACTACCTCTGGTCTAAATAAGTCTTGATTTGACATCTAACTTCTCCAGTTTTATATAATTGCTATGCTTTCAGAGAGTTATAAATTTTTATTTTGTCTCGCTAACAGTACTCAAGATGAAATTTCGGCGTTTTTCTCGATGGGGAAAAAATTTGCTTGTACTTTTTCAAACTTCAAGTGTGAGTACTTGATTAGCCAAAATTAACTGATATGGTTTAATTAAACAGGACACTTCTAGAGGCAGTTTTATAATCTATTAAGAGGTGAACATGAACAGTAATCAAACGAAACTACCCAACCCGAAATACTCGCTTGAATTTAAACAAGATGCGGCAAAGCTAGTGAATGAAAAAGGCTATACGCACCAGCAAGCGGCGGATCATCTGGGTATATCCCAAAGCGCTATGGGGCGATGGGTCAGGGCGGAGAGAAGATCAAAGAGCTATAGTCAATTGTGGTGTATGGAAAATCAAGCGGCTTCCTGCTGAAGATCACCAATTTCTTTAATGCCGTTAACGAACTTGACTCCTGAAATCAC
>JBEBJQ010000087.1:0-16707 GCA_040079795.1 Methylococcales bacterium | reverse complement strand
TCTTTTGTATGATTTTTGCGTACATTTGCCATATTTTATGGTGCCAGTTGTTAAGGCCTTCCATCTTAACTGCTGGTCTAAATTATGGGGAGCATCATAGTCTATCCAAAGTCAGTTTTGAGCGGAATCTTTATTTTTATTGATTTGAAGCAACTTTTGGCAAGATCCAAAAACCACCAATTTTGGGGCGTTAATGACATGGTGCTTCTCCTAATAATGGGTAATAAGTTTTACGCAGCCTACTTTGACTCAAAAAAGCCTATTAGAGTTGTGCGCCTCCATGTCATTAAAGCCGAATTGGAGTAAACCTTTCGAGAGTGGCATCCTGGTTTCTGGCTGAAAATAATAAACTAAAAATGGCCGCTTAGCCTCCCCTTACTTTGAATGCACTCCATTAAGGCTCACAGTTTGCCTTGCTGCATTGCAACACGCACTTACGCAAATCCCTGATCGTCACCAAGCCATCGGCATCAATGTCATAAGCAGGATTGGCAGTACGGTTGGCGGCATAAATGAGGGACAGGTCGGTCTTGTTAATCTTGCCGTCTTGGTTGGCATCGCATGGGGCGTGGACAGTCGGCGTGAGCAAGGCGTAGCCTAGATTACCCGCTACTAAAATTTGACCTGCTTCATTAATGGTATACGCACTACTCAATTTCCATCCTGAATTTGCCGGAATTAGGGTATTCAGGTCAGTAGCAATGCCATCCTGGTAAATATAGGTTAAATTAAATGCAGGATAGAAGGGTCCAGTAGAGTTTGTTGATCCAACTACCTGTCCTTTGTTATTGATATCAATGGTATTATTATGAAGCCCCCAACCAACCGGAACAGGGATCGCTTCAAATGAAGAGCCGTTAGTAGAAAGTAAATGGGTAACCTCGCCACTAAATCCAGGTTGCATACCATAGTATAGTGTTACCACCTGACCGAGGGCATTGACTTTTTCGCCGATAGTATGATCAAAAAACCTACGCGGGTTAAATTGTATTGACGTACCGGACAGCCAGAGAACGGTAGTAATAGATCCAGCCCCGTCCGCTTCCTTTTGAAATGCCCCCGATCCCGCTATCATACCACTGTTGTTAATATAAGTTGCTGTACCAAACGCGACGGTCTTAACGGGAGCATAACAAGGGGGGAACCCATACATTGATTGGCGATCATTAAAAAAAATCTCTTTAGAGGCCAGTTGGGTTAGCTTACCGTTCTGCCAAACTAAAGGTCGGCTTTTTTCAAAACGAATAGTCGGCAGACAATCGGGAGGTGTAGAAGGTATTTCAGGATAATAAACATTACTATTTAATAACACTTGGCCGCTGTCATTAATGCCAGCGGCCAAGCTCTTGTGAACGCCATTGCTATCAGCATACTCAGCACCGGCAGGAGCCAAATTAATTAGATGGCCGTTTTTCCATAAAAACACATGCTCTTCTTGGGGGTTACCCGTTACTGTTATAGACAATGCTGTTGCCCACAACTTGTCCGCTAGCATTAAGCGCAACAGCCGAACTATTGCCTATACCGTCTGTATCTGTCCCCAATGCGCCTAAATCTGTCATGATGCCCTTAGACCAAATAAAGGCATGTTGTCCTTTGGCATTTCCATGCTGATCATAGACCGTGGAATTTCCTATTACTTGACCATTTGCGTTGATGGCAACCGCACTGCTTTGACTGTAGCCGTTAATGTCTGTCCCTAGCGCCCCCAAATCGGTTACAGTGCCATTTTCCCAGAGCACGGCGTGGGTATTGGAATTACCGTTGTTTCCAACAACGCTTTGCGTTCCCGCAATTTGCCCCTTATCGTTAAGAAAACCACTAAAAGGCACAGGCTGAAGGGTGTAATGATCCACAGCCGAACACAACGAAGTAAAGCCGCAAAGACCAATCAATGAGGCACTGCAAATATACTGTTTAAATGGCATATTGCCCCCTTATCATTTAAAAAACCGAGCCGTTGACATAGCTTTTACAATTAACCGGCAGGACGGTCAAGGACGCGTTGCGCACCTCGCTTAACTGAAGTCATATTGTTTTTCTGCGCTTTCCAGACCATCGCCGCGTACCTTCAACAAACACCAAGCCTGCAGAAAATAATAGCCAGGTGGCAGGAAGCGGAATGGCGGAAGGGGGGGCTGTTGAGAAAAATGTCAGGGAACCCTTATCGCTCACTGTTAGTGGATCACCATTTGCATCGCCCAGGATAACGTTAGAAGTAAACATTGATGTACTGCTAAAACCGGATAATGAATTGGATACAATAAAATTTAACGTGGCTAATGCAAATGAATCAGGCTGTGCAGTGTTTAAACTATCAGGTGACTCTAGGCTTACTTGTGCGAGATGTAAAAAACCATTGCTATCAACAGCCAGAGTGTCGAATAAAGTCGTCCCAAGTTCGTTGCCAAATGACCCACCCGTAAAGTTCCAGATCGGATTGTCATATTGTAACGTTAAATCATAAGCCCCTAATGACGAAGGCTTCAATCCTGATATGCCTAAAACCACGGATACATTAGTACCTGCTGAGATATTTTGTGATGAGGAAGTCAGCGACAAGGTGGCGGCGGTAACCATACTTGAGTTTAGTAAAAATGTTATCAGGCATACACCTTGCAGGATTTTTGTAGCTTTCTTTGTGTTGGAAAATTTCATAATAGTATCCTCAAAATTTTAAAAACCCTTATGGGGGCGCGTTGCTCATCAAAATTCGAAATTAACCTTATTGCACTGCAATACACATTTACGCACATCCCTGACTGTAACCATGCTATCACCATCAATGTCATAGGCAAGGTTAGCGGTGCGATTGGCGGCATAGGTGATGGATAAGTCCGTTATTATCTTGGTTAGCGTCACAAGAAGCGGCAGTCTGACTTATCGGCGTCAGCAATACCTGACCTTGATTGCCATTGCCATACGCTAAAATCTGACCTGCTTCATTAAGGGAAAGTATTTGGCTTATTGTTATACCTGCATCCGGTGGCAGTAAGCTAGCAAGGTTCGTTGCGACACCCTTTTACTGATATAGCCAACGCCGTCACAAACGTCAATCACTACTCTTTGATCATTGGCAGCGACAACTTGATTACTGTTACAAGTCTGCTCACCCAAGCTTGTTACTCGCTGCACAACTGTCTGATTAGAGTTATTCTTTTATCTCGCATAGTACCATTTATGACTAGCCCGATAAGGGGTTACCCTTATCGAACCGACTTGATAAATATCATTGATACATACTTTTAATATCTATTTAATGAGAGGGGTTAATATGGGGTTGTTTGTCCAAAAGAACGGTTTGCCCTGCACCACCTCTTAAACCCTTGGTATTAGAGGCTTACAGACGAAATACCGACTTCAAACAAATTTTGCACTGGGTAGGGATTTATCCAGGTAGTTACCATCCACGCTGAATTGTCATACTTTTGGAGCGAAATAGCCGTGAACTATTTCACACTTTTACTGTGAAAAAATCCATAGTTTGTTTGGTTGATAAGGGTTATAGTCAAACTGAAAGGGAAGCCGGTATTTTTCAAAGCTGCTGAAATAAAGGGCAATTAATATTTTGGTCAGCATTAAGTAAAGTCGTTATAAATGAGCACATGCAACTGTTTTTAAAAATCGTCATTCCGGCAGGGATTGCCGGAATCCACGCTAGGAATGTTTCGGGGCTTGCCATCCTTTGCACTGGATACCCGCTTCCCGGCGGGTATGACACATTTTTTTTGCTTCAGTTGCCAATAAAACGCTCTAATTCAGGTTTTAAATGAGTTATGCATTTTTACTTATCTGAATTGTGTCTATTAATCATCTAATCATCTAAAGGGTGAGAAGGAGGGTGGCATGTTGGATTATTTGCTTGCAGGGCCCATATTACGGCGGGCAACTGCTGAGGTTGTGTGTGTTTGGATAGCGGCCGACAGGGCGGTTAATTTCAAATTAATGGTTTATGACGGTGATGTGCTGTTGGGGGAAAACGATCCCAAGACGACGGTACCAAGCGAAGGTCAACAATTAGGTAAACATTTATTTATCTATCTTTTACAGGCTCACCCAATACTTAAAGACAGTTTTTTTCCACTCGACACCGTATTGTCCTACCGGATTGAGTGTAACGATAAGGCGCTAGATTTCAAAAGCATCAATTTAACCTATGCGGGCGCTGCCCACCCCAGTTTTTTTATTCCGAGCCAGTTAACCCATTTGTTACATGGCAGCTGCCGGAAGCCGCATGGAAATGCTAAAGACGCGTTGAGTTTTGGGGATGCGGAACTTGCTGATACCTATAATGATTTAGATAAACGTCCGGCTCTGCTATTACTAACCGGCGATCAAATTTATGCTGATGATGTTGCGCATTCGATTCTTAGCTTGCTGATGGAAAAAGCATTGATTTTATTGGGGTATCAGGAGTTGCTACCTTGGGAGGATTTACCGGAATCGCGTTTTAATCGGTTTATGGAAAACCTTCGTGGCCTGTTCGGTAAAAAATCGCCCCCGGTAACGCCGGTAGGCCAATTGTTTGTTCCTACTTTGCTAGCAAGCCGTGAGAACGTTGCCCGAAAGCAGGCTGGCTTTAGTTCTACAGAAGCGGATAACCATTTATTCACCTTCGGTGAATATGCTGCCATGTATCTATATGTATTGGGTAACGCGGGGAATTGGCAACCGGATTTTTCATCGGAAAGTGGGGCTCGACGGGAGGCACTCGACAGTTTTCATGAAACCTTGCCCAAAGTAAGGCGGTTGTTTGCCAATATTCCAACGTACATGATTTTTGATGACCATGATGTCACGGATGACTGGAATATTACCGGCGCCTGGTATTACAAAGTGCGCGGCCTTGATTTGGGGCAACGGGTGGTCGCCAATGCCTTGGCCAGTTATTGGGCGTTTCAGGGGTGGGGCAATGCGCCGCAGAATTTTGATGCGACTTTTACTGAGGCGATCACGAATTATTTAGCGGCTTCCCCGTCAGCCTCTTTTAAAGTCACTGATCGATACGAACTGACTACCTGGAAGCATCATAGCTGGGGATATTCCGTACCTACTAACCCGCCTGTTATTGTTATGGATTCGCGCACGCAACGGCAGCCGGATGGCGCTTATTACCCGCCGCAATTATTGGACCGTTATGCGTTGGATTGGCTACGCGTAGAATGGGCGATGCTGACCGCCAACATAGAACAGGATGTCGATAATGGCGAATTAAACCTTGTTTCCTGCTGGCCGATTTTTGTAGCAACGACGCCGGTGATGGGCTTTGCACCGATTGAAAGAGTACAACAATTTCTATTATGGGCAATAGGATCCATTGAGGACACTTTTTGGGTCAGGTGGTTTGAGAAAATGTTCGGGCTCGAAGGTAAGGCAACCGTCTTAATTATTAGGCAATTTGATGCGGAAGCCTGGATATCGAACCGTGAGGGTTTTGCAAAATTTTTAAAATGCCTCCTGCATCGGATGCATATACCCCAATGTGTTTTTTTATCGGGAGATGTGCATTATTCCTTTACAACTGCCGCTGACTTTAAAAATGAAAATAAAACCTTAAACTGCCTACAGTTGACCAGCTCCGCGCTATGTAATACACCGAGTGCTAAAAATAAATTTAATATCATTAATGATATTGTTAATAAAAAGCACGGGGTATTTGAACACAGTAATTATGGTTTAAATCCAGAACAATGCTGGCAATCAAATGGTAAGTATTTGACCATAGAGGGCAATTCCCATCAGCAACGCATCACACCAAAATGCAATATTGGATTGGTGGTATTGCAAAACGGTCGGCCAGCAAAGCATTGTTTACTTAATGGTGAAGAACCGGAGGTGTTTTTATTGTAGGGGGTAAAATGCTTACCAGCTCAACCGCCTTACAATTATCCCTTGTAAGTGCTTGAAGTTAATATTTTTTGCTTTTTACATCGCTTACGCGGGGTTCACCATCCAATGTCAAATAAAATAGGTCAGGTGTCCCCGTCTAATCCAGAGGGCAAATGCTCCGTGCAACATCCGCATCTATATGAAACGGGTGCTCCAGTCGCAGTCCCCGTATAAACCCTGTTTGTCTTACGAACCGAAGGGTGGCTACTGTTTTCAAAATTAGACCTCCCTTCTAACCGATGCACTAACCTCAAAATGAACTTAATAGTAGATGCTGCGTTTATTCTACTCTCGATATCAGTAAAAAGAATCCGCGCTCTGGCTATCGTTGGGGGCAATTTTATGCGTACAAGTTTCAGCAGGATATGCGTTATCCCGTAGGGTTGAATACAGCGAAGCCCAACTTAAAGCATTGCCTTTGCAGGGTCTCGTTACTACTCAACCCAGCCTACGGGCTTACACGGCCTGGTTTCACGGGTTGAAGAATAGTGGCGACATATTGACACCAATCCAATTTTGCGTGTTCGCAGGATCTGATCCCCACCATCAAAAACGGACAAATCAAGAAGCGAGAGATTGTTTAAAATTGTCTTCAAATTCAATCGGGCTTTGGAAGCTATTGGAAGAATGTAACCTGGCGGGATTGTAATCCGTTTCGATATATTCAAACACAGCCTGCCGAATGGCTTCACGCGTTTCAAATCGCTCGCCGTGAATTGCTTCGGCCTTGAACGAGTGGAAGAAGCTTTCGGCGCAGGCATTATCGTAACAGCAGCCCTTGGCGCTCATGCTGCCTAACAATTCGTGCTGTTGTAGCAATTGCCGGTAAGCGTGTGAACAATATTGGCTCCCGCGATCCGAATGCACCATCACGCTTTTAGGGCGTTTACGCCTGAAAACCGCCATCCGTAGCGCATTGCAAGCCAGGTCCGCCGTCATCCGTCCGCTCATGGACCAGCCAACAACTTGCCTGGAAAACAGGTCTATGATGGCGGCCAGATACAGCCAGCCTTCGTCCGTCCATAAATACGTTATGTCACCGGCCCATTTTTGATTCGGCGCGGTGGCAGAAAAGTCCTGCTGCAGCAAATTATCGAACACCGGCAAGTTGTGTTTGCTGTTGGTGGTCGCCTTAAACTTCCGGGCCGCTTTGGCCACGAGACCCTGGCGTTTCAGGCTGGCTGCGATGGTTTTCAGACCGTACGGCTTACCATTTTTATGGAGCCTAAGTTAACGATGGCTTTGGATATTACGCTTACGGAGCGGGAAAAAGAGGTGCTGCGCTGGACGGCAGATGGCAAAACCGCCGGAGAAATAGCGGATATTATGACTATCAGCGAGCGTACCGTAAATTTTCATATTAACTATGTGTTGGATAAGTTAGGCGCGGCGAATAAAACCGCCGCTACTGTACAGGCTGTCCTTCTGGGTTTGATTTAGCGTTTGAATGGGGCATATTTCAAGCAAAATCAATTATATTGGGTGTTTTTGAACGTCTTTAAAACTTAAAATCTTCCCCCGAAAGGGATATTGGCAAGCGTGTCGAATAGTTACAGGTTTCTAGCTGTTTCCCTATTACCCTAAACCATCCCCTTTAACCGGTACACTAATGCCAAGGCATCCCGCGGTGTTAACTCATCGGGTTTAATCTCCGCCAGCAAACACACTGCCGGATGGCATTCAACACTACTGAAAATATCCAGCTGATTACTGCCGGAAGTGACTTGCTGCTCTACATAGGCTTGCTGTTCCAGTTGTTGCAATATAGCTTTGGCATTTTCGATCACCAGTTTGGGCACGCCGGCCAAGGCAGCGACTTGTAAACCGTAACTTTGGTTGGCAGGGCCGTCCTTAACAGCATGCAGAAAAATGATTTTGTCGCCGTGTTCCATCGCATCCAAATGCACGTTATGAATACCGCGGTGCTTTTCCGCCAGGGTGGTCAGTTCAAAATAGTGAGTTGCAAACAGGGTATAGGCTTTGGTTTGTTTAACCAGATACTCGGCACACGCCCAGGCCAGCGACAAGCCATCAAAAGTGCTGGTGCCACGACCAATTTCGTCCATTAAAATCAGACTATTTGCAGTGGCATTGTGCAAAATATTAGCGGTTTCGGACATCTCCACCATAAAGGTCGAACGGCCACTGGCCAGATCATCCGATGCGCCGATGCGGGTAAAAATCTGGTCAATCGCCCCGCAACGCATGGCTTTGGCAGGCACGTAACAGCCGATATGCGCCATTAATACCATCAGCGCAATTTGTCGCATATAGGTTGATTTACCACCCATGTTAGGGCCGGTAATTACCAGCATTTTGCGTTGGCTTGAAAACACCAGGTCATTCGCCACAAACGGACTATCGGTGACCTGTTCAACCACAATATGCCGTCCAGCTTCAATCACCAGCCCTGCTTGGTCGTTCAGAATAGGCTTGGATAAATTAAGGGTAACGGCGCGTTCCGTAAAATTGACCAGCACATCCAGTTCAGCCAAAGCACTGGCACAACGTTGTAAAGCTGTGAGTGACAGGCTTATATGATTGAGCAACTCTTCATACAGGGATTTTTCAAAGGCCAGGGATTTTTCGCGTGCGCTCAGTACTTTATCTTCAAAGCCTTTTAATTCTGGGGTGATATAGCGTTCAGCGCCTTTTAGGGTTTGTTTGCGGGTGTAATGCGCTGGCACTTTCGCGCTGTGTAGATGGGATATTTCAATGTAATAACCGTGTACCCGGTTGTATTGCACTTTCAGTTGAGAAATACCGGTCGCTGTGCGTTCACGGGTTTCCATATCCAGTAAAAACTGATCGGCATTTTGGCTTAAATTGCGCAGTTCATCCAGCTCAGGATGATAGCCTGCTGCAATAACGCCGCCGTCCCGTATTAATACAGGTGGATTATCAATAATTGCGCGGTGTAATAACTGCAATAGTTCCGGTTGTTCACCGATGTCTTGGCAAAGCCTAGCCAATTGCGGGGTATCAATACTGTTTAAGCTTTGTTGTAACCCCGGTAACGCCGCTAAGGTGTTACGTAAGACCAGTAAATCCCGGGGGCGCGCCGATTTAAGCGCAACTCTTGAACTGATACGTTCAATATCCCCTACCTGCCTTAATAGCGATTGTACATCCTGATACAAACGGTTGTGGAGTAAGGATTCAATACTGGCAAATCGATGTTTAAGAATCTTGTGATCTCGCAACGGGCGGTGTATCCAGCGCCTTAAACAACGGCTGCCCATGGCGGTAACGGTTTTGTCCAGAACGCCTAATAAAGTGAATTGCGCCTTTCCGGATGGGTGGAAGTCGAGTTCAAGGTTACGGCGGCTGTTAGCATCCAGCGTAATGCAGGAGTCACTGCGCTCGATACGAATGCCTTGTATATGTGGCAGGACGTTCTGTTGGGTATCCTTAAGGTATTGTAGTAAGCACCCGGCCGCAGCTATTGCTGTGGGCATATTTTCACAGCCGAATCCTTTTAAATCACGGGCGTTAAATTGTTTTAACAGCAGTTGCGTGGCACTTTTGACTTCAAAGTGCCAGGGTGGTCTTGAGCATATTCCGGCGCGGGTTTTAAAAATTTTTAATAATGTTGAATCTTCGCGGATTAACAGCTCTGCGGGGGCCAGTCGTTCAATTTCGCCCAATAATTGTTCCAAGCGTTCAACCTGTTGTAACACAAAACGACCGCTGGTGAGATCAAGACTGGCAATGCCAAAAGGTTGTTCAAGATCACTTATCGCCACCAGTAAATTGTCTTTACGCTCTTCCAGTAATGCCTCATCGGTCACGGTGCCGGGGGTGACAATTCTCACTACTTGCCGATCAACGGGGCCTTTTGAAGTGGCAGGGTTACCAATTTGCTCGCAAATTGCAACCGATTCACCTTGTTTTAACAATCGGGCAATATAACCTTCTGCGGCGTGATAGGGAATGCCCGCCATCGCAATCGGGGCTCCGGCTGAATGTCCTCGGCTGGTTAAGGTAATATCCAAGAGTTGTGAGGCTTTTTTGGCATCATCAAAAAACAGTTCATAAAAATCCCCCATGCGATAAAACAACAGGGTATGCGGATGTTCTGCCTTAATACGCAGAAATTGCTGCATCATCGGTGTGTGCGGGGATGGTTCTGTTTGAGTCATGAATAAACTTGAGAGCCGAGGATATAATTTTTGAGGCTTGGATTATAACGGGTATTACGACAAACCCTAAAATTACTCCGTAGCAATTCTTTTAGGGTGGCTTAAAATATTTTTGCTCCTTTAATTCCCTTAAATCTAAAGTGCTTTCTGGCGGTAAACAAGGCAGAGCCTTATCCGAAAAAAGTCAACGGCCAATTATTCACAACAAGGTCTACCAATTCGTAAGGTTTCTTTTAATGCCGCAAAGTAGGCGTTACCAATAGGCAGCTCTGTCGAATTATCCCTAAATGTCAAAAGATGGGCATCAAATCTGGACGGATTCAGTTTAAAACCATTCACGTATTTAAGATGGACGATAGTATTTTTACTGATTTGCACAAAACAGGGTAAGTTAAAATTTAACCATTGATTCAGCCTGAGTGTGACATGATCTAAAACCTCGCCATTCAACAAATAGACTTTGACCGTATTAACGCCTTGATTGGATTGTACATATTTTATTTCTTTGGGTACTAAGAATCTGGTTGTAAATACCCGTTCAACTATAGAACCCGAGCCACTTTCAGACGGTATAAAGACTGGATAATGCACTTCAATACTATTGGGTGGGGTTCTTGGCCATTTTTTGATTACCCTGTTAATCGCGGCTGCAAGTTTAAGTTCGTTAATGGGTTTAACTATAAAACCGTAGTTAAGTAAATCAAGATCAATCACCTCCGGCGCGTGTTCAGAATAGCCGGTGACAAAAATAACCCAAGGTGCATGGGGCAATTGGCTGAAGTGGTCAGCAAGTTCCAAGCCCAGCGTTTTCCCTTGCTGCTCAAAATTAATATCTAAAAATACCCCCTCAACTTTACCTGATTCGATCACTGGCAGTGCTGAGATGGCGTTTTCAAAACTATCGGCAACGTCCAAATCCGGATGATTCTCCCGCAATAAATCATTTAAGGCACTAATTGCCACGGGGTTATCATCTACGATCACCACGCGCCTTTTAGGGTTAGTTTCCATAATGTGTACTCCATTTTGGTTGAATAATCATTGCTACTGTTCCTCCATTATCACTGCTTTTAAAATCAATTCGGGCGTTGTCACCCAATATCAAATTAAGGCATTGTGTTAATTGGTATAGCGCAACACCGCCGCCCTTTTTATTCCTTGTTTGCATCGGCGCATTACCTAAAACCAGCCGCTGTTCAGGCGTAATTCCAGAACCATTATCACTAACACTTAAAATCAGATTTTTACCTTGTGCTGCCGCACGAATATCAAGTTTATAAGGCGGCTTGCAATTGTTAAAAGCATGTTTAAGGGCATTTTCGGCGAACGTCAGCAAACAGCCTGGCAATACCTGTATGGGAAATAAATCTTCTGGAATGGCAAAAGTAGTTTGTAATTTATCGCCTAAATCCAAGCGTCGTAAATCCAAATAACGCTGCAATTGCGTTAATTCTTGATGCAAGCTGACGGTGTTGTATTCAGAAAATGCGCGCGTGTCGTTACAGAAGTCGGCTAATAGAATAATATAATCTCGCGCTTCATCAGGATCGGTACGAATAAGGCGATTCAATTCATTGAGCCTGTTGTTTAAAAAGTGTGGTTCTATCTGTGCCTTTAAAGTGCGTAATCTGGCTAATTGCAGCAATTGTTCCAAGCGTTCCCGTTTTAAATCCTGAATCACCGATAGAAATAATAAGCAACCAATGGCATTGACTGTAGTTGCCGGAAAAATCGTCGCCCACACCAAGTCATGTGCGTATTCGACAGGGGTTACAAAGTAATACACAATCAGTAGCTTGATTAAGGTAGCCGTGATGGCCACCGCCGACACCCCCGATCGACTTAACGTACAGCGTGGACAAAAGCGCATGACTAATCCGCCTAATACGCCCAACAATAACGTGGTAAGGCCACTGGCTGAACCCACCAAGCCACCTACCAAAAAACGCTCGCTGCCCGCAATCAAACCACTCCCAAATCCAACCCACGGCCCTGCTGACAAACCTGCCACCAGCACCATCAAATCCCGCAATGACACACTGGGTTGTTGCGGCCAATGCTTACTGGAAAGAAATTGCATAATCTCCAGATGGCCATTGGGATTAGTCTCCCAAATCATCCGGCTATGGTTGCCTAAAACCGCTAAAAATCCAAAAAAAACGCTGGCAATTAGACCAGCATACCAATGTGTTTGTGCTCCTCGAATGGCTTTCTTTAGCCATTTAACCCGCATTGAAGCACGCGCCACCACTAACACTACCGCAACCCACTGTAGAATTTGCACACTGTTATCAAACCACAGCAGCAGCACTTTAAAGTCAAAGGCAGCCATAGCGTTATTCCCATAAAAAATTAAAGCCAGATTATCGCATGATTCAATTTGGCGGCTAAAAAACTGATGTTTGCTGCGGTAATCCTGGCATTCGCTAACGGCTTATGACAAGGGAAGATTTGTTGTAGATAATTTTATCGAAGTTAAATTGTAGATACTGTCTTAGATTCAATTATAAAAGGAAAAATCAGATGCTGATTTATAAGCAACCCCAAAAAATTTATATTCTCACAGTGCTTTCTATATTACTTAGTGCTTACGGAAGTCCCCCGTATTCTTCAGAAGCATTTCAAGGATACGCCCAAAAAAGTAGTCAACCTATATCGATTGGATATTAGGATTAAAACTTACCACCATACCTATTAGGAATTTATTATGAAAAAAAGATCACTATTGGCTTTGATGTTAATGCCAGCTGTTGTTTCTGCAACAGAGATAGAAAATTTCCCGCCGGAAAATCAAGCTTCTGTATTGACAGAAGAATTACAAGACAGACTCCGTCTCAAAAGTGGCATTCGCCCTAAAACTGTGTCACTTACTGCGGATGAAAGTAAAGCAACTGCTTTGTTTGGCACTTGGCAAGTTTCGTATACTTATAACGGCAAGCAAGGTAATGACAAAATAGTTTTGGATACGATCACTTCGGGTGGCTCCGATAAGGTTTATGCTGGCGGTAAGGTCTATTTTGACAATACTGCGGCTGAAGGGGACATCGCTTGCGGATATGATCCAGCAACTATGGGTACATTAGAGGCAGATTATATGTGTGTCGCTGTTCCTGCAGAAGGTAATTATAGGATCTATGCATTTAAATTTAGCGGAAACAGGATTACGGGTGGTTATTATGAGTCTGGATCCAATCTGATTAATGCGACTTTTGACTTATTTCTCAAACGCAACCCACTCTCAGGGTTCCGCGAAGTCCCGATGCCAGCAACGGTTACACCCTCAGAGCAAGACAGCTTTGATTTTAGCAAAGGAGAATTAACTTTGCCGAGTGTAAAAGTCGGTAACGACTTTTATTCGGCTATTTTAACTACTCATGATGGTGAAAATTTTAAACTTAAAAGTGTGGTCAAAAAGTAGCCATGGACTCATAGTTCGACAGTAGGTTGAGTGCAATGGATAACACGATAAGTCGCATGGAGATAACGGTAACATTCGGTGTAATATGCCTTATGAATTGCGATTTATCGTTTTGTATTGAAAGCAATTAATCCAGTTTTACACAAATTCTGTGGAGTGAGAAATGCAAATCATACAACCCATACAACCGGATTTAGATATTTATGCGTTGGCTTATTTAGCGAATGGTGTATCCCGAGTATCCAACACTATGGTTATCAATTTAATTGAACGGGGATTTTTAGGTTGGGATGTACAGCAGAAAAAGCTTGTGCGCCTTGAAGGTGTTGACGGAATCCTGACTCATTTGGAACAACAAGTAGTAGAGGCACTTGTAAATGGTGATGTGACGCAACCCAATATAATCAAGAGTATCAGTTTATCGAAAATAGCCATTATCCAAGCGGATTTAAAGTCCTATGGAATAAATCTAAATAACCCGTTTGACAATGCAGGCTTCGCAATTTACTCAATTGGATACCGCTTACTATTGTGGGGATTTTGGATATGGTGCTTTGGTCTATTGATCGGTAAGCTTAAGGGGATCGGTGGTTTTTTTGTGATGCTGGTGGTAGGCGTAATCGGAACTTTGGTGGTCGCATATATTTCATATGCTGAAAACGAGAATGCAATAAAATCGTATTGGGACGAATTTATACAGAAAAAAGACAACCTGCTCGAAATATACCGACAACAAATTCCAGCTCATGCACCATTTTTGAACTCAAGCCTAAGCAAAGCCTATGCACTTTATGGCAGCGTAATCTTAAAGGATAGCAAGTTTGACGGGTTATCCGAATTCCTAAATCCATTGTTGATCCACTCCCCAAACAGAAAAAATCCTGAAGATGGTTCATACGATTTAGATAGTTACTACGATAGCAGTTTCGATACAAATTCCGACAGTGCTGGTTGTAGTAGTTATAGTGGCGGAGATTGCGGTGGTGATTAATGCAAGTTTTAATCGTTTTTTATCCGTCTGATAATCAATCATTAAAAGTGAACCTTATGCTAACGCTGAAAATCTTGGAAGCGGAGCGGTAGAGAAGTGAAGATTTTTAGTCCCCGATAGGCGCAGGGCCGGGTGTTGAGCCGAAGCGTAAGCACAGGCGAAATACAGAGGCTTCCCGAATAGCCGTCAAGTCATTGTGGGAGCTATGCGACGATCCCCTTGCCGGGTCGGAGCGGGCGGACGCAGGACGAATCGGGGCTTGCGCAGCAAAATAAACCGTCGCGTTAAGTTTTTGCAGATTTTTTCAAGCAGGATGCCCGAAAAAATCTTTAGCAAAAATGAGCGACTCTCCGGAACTACTGGCTTTTTTCTCGTGTAACTATCCGCTTAAATTAAATCTAGCCATCACCGAACAACGCACAATGTGGCGCAAAAACTTCCTCAAAGCCTTTCTGGTGGTATTTACTGTCTACATTGCCATGTATCTGATCCGCTATAACTTCAAAGCCAGCTCGG
Source organism: Methylococcales bacterium (assembly GCA_040079795.1). GTDB lineage: Bacteria > Pseudomonadota > Gammaproteobacteria > Methylococcales > Methylomonadaceae > SXIZ01. The sequence goes on along the minus strand of JBEBJQ010000087.1, from coordinate 1,751 downwards.
GAATGCTTAAAGAACAGCTAGGCTTTTCAACCACTCAGCTTGGACAGATTGGGCTGGCATTTTCAATTACCTATGGCATTGGTAAAACTGTGCTCGGTTACTTTGTTGATGGTAAAAATACCAAACGCATTGTTTCTGCATTGTTAATGTTATCGGGAGTCTGTGTGCTTTTAATGGGTGTGGTGTTATCAACCGATCAGCATCCGATGGGTTTTCTATTATTGTTGTGGGGATTAAGCGGCTTATTCCAGTCGGTAGGTGGACCTGCCAGTTATGCCACCATTATGAAATGGACACCGCGCCAGCAACGTGGCAGATGGTTGGGGCTTTGGAATACCTCACATAATATTGGTGGCGCAATGGCAGGTCTGTTGGCTTTATGGGGCGCTAATTACTTATTTGATGGACATGTTTGGGGTATGTTTATTGTTCCGGCGGTGATTGCCTTGGGTGTGGGGATGAGCACCCTGTTTATTGGGCATGATTCGCCTGAAGCAATTGGGATGGATCGGTGTGAGGTATTATTTGATGAAACCATCGCAACCGATGATTTAGCCGCCGCCAGTTTAAGCAAATGGCAAATCTTTACCGGTTATATCCTGAAAAATCAGTGGGTGTGGCTACTGTGCTTGGCGAATATTTTTGTGTATGTGATCAGAATCGGCGTTGATAATTGGGCACCGTTGTACACCAAAGAAATGTTTGGATTTAATCCCGCACAACAAGTCAGTACGCTGTTTTATTTTGAAATGGGGGCTTTCGGTGCTTCTTTAAGCTTAGGGTACCTTTCCGATTTAATGGGTGGTCGCCGCGCATTGTTGGCGCTAATCAGCTTGTTACTGATGTCCTTCGCCATTTTAGGCTACCGCTATGGCAATTCACCTGCACAGATTTATCTCGCCTTATTTTGCATGGGGCTGTTGATTTTTGGTCCGCAGCTTTTAATTGGTGTCTCGGTAGTGGGCTTTGTGCCCAAACAAGCGGTCACGGTCGCCAATGGTGTTACCGGCACTTTTGGGTATTTATTAGGTGATTCGGTTGCTAAAGTCGGGCTCGCTGCTATCGCAGATCCAGAAAATCAAGGACTAACTTTTTTGGGGCATACCTTGCATGGCTGGAATGATACGTTTATCGTCTTTTATGGTGCATTGGTTTGTGGCGCGATACTATTGGTGATTGTCGCTCGTGGTGAAGAACACCGGCTTCGTAAATTAATTAACAGGGAAGATTACTAATTGTGGCATGAAGGGTGGTGGCCAATGGTTTTCTCCGCTCTGAATTTCGGTACTGAACGGCATAATCAGTAACTTGGAGGCGATGTTAGTCGTTTCTACTCTAAAAATCATCCCAATTCAGTCCACACTATTGTTTCGGTTAGCTAGGTGGCGCATCACCACATAACCGGTTATGGAGCCCCACAATAGCAAATAGATGCTATGTAACATAATCTCAGGTTTGAAACTGTCCACATGCCGGACATAATCCCAAATGTCATCCGCCAAAACCAAAGCTATCGCAAGGTAAACGGCATTTTGAAATCTAAGGGTATGGGCATAAAACACCCCGATACCCATCAGAAAAAACCCCATAAAGAACCTAATCGTACTGTGAATTAACAACTCAATATCTAGTAGGGATAACTTAAAAGCAGCATCCAAAAAATACAGCAAGAAGAGTCCTAGAAATATAACGAGACTGATTAGGTTCATGGTTGCCTTTTTTTACGGATTATTTAAGGGGGTGTATAAAAT
>JBEBJQ010000086.1:0-16789 GCA_040079795.1 Methylococcales bacterium | reverse complement strand
GTGGTGTTTCCTTTTGTTAGTAAGATGATCTGGCGAGATCTTTACCAACAGGTTACACCGCTTTCTTTTTTCCTCATACACCAGAAATGATCATAGCTCCTAGCCCTAGCCTTTTACGGTTTCTGCAATTTTGTTAAACGCTTCAACTCTTTGTTTGCCGGTAGTAACCAGATCAATGCCAGTATCAATCAGCATTTTAACCAATTCAGGGGTTTTATAGGCCATTAAGCCTAAATAGCCAATGGCTGGTACGGCAATTAATGCGCCGATAAAATTATTTAAACCAAATACACCCAGTAACTTAATGAGTAAAGCCACCATGTCTAGCGGTAATAAAACAATGGCACCGAAATAGGCTAATACCATAAAGGTGAACAACGCAAATACCAGGAACTGCAACAATCTTACTAGCGCGACATTAATATTTTTCATTTTACTTCAATATCCTGTAGCCAAAAAACACTCTATTTTTATTATCGAGAGTACTTACTCAAGTTCTTTAAATATAACCGCATACAACAATACAATAAGGGTTAGCTTATTGCTTGCTTATTACATCAATCAATTATCCTGCATTTTTCCCGTGCAGCATCTACGCGATCCCGTAATTCTTTACCGGGTTTAAAATGCGGTACATGCTTAGAGGGAAGCGACACTGACTCACCCGTCTTAGGGTTGCGCCCTATGCGTGGTTCACGATGATGTAAGGAAAAACTGCCAAACCCCCGTATTTCAATCCTTTCGCCAGTCGCCAAGGCGTTATTCATTTGTTCAATGATGCACTTTACCGCTAACTCAACATCTCTTAACGCTAAATGTGGCTGCTGTTTTGCAAGCGCTTCAATTAATTCTGATTTTGTCACATTAAATCCTGAGAGTCCAAATACCGAAAAAGGCCTGCATGGTCAGTTATGACTGTGCAGGCCTCGTTATGTCGATTATTTTTCCATTTGTTTGAAAATGTCACCTAAGGTCGCTGTGCCGGGAGTCGACGTTTGAGTATATTCTTTGATACCCACAACTTCTTCTTCAACTTCCTTGGCTTTCATTGACAGCGAAATAGACTTACTTTTCTTATCGACGCCAATAAATTTGGCTTCAATTGTATCGCCTTCTTTTAGTAAAGTACGGGCATCTTCAACGCGGTCACGTTGAATTTCAGAAGCGCGCAAATAGCCTTCAACGTTATCAGCCAATAAGATTACCGCACCTTTAGCATCTACTTCTTTGATGACGCCTTTAACTAATGCGCCTTTTTCATTAGCAGCCAGGAAGTTTTGGAAAGGATCTTGTTCTAATTGCTTGACGCCCAAAGAAATACGCTCACGTTCTGCATCAACCGCTAATATAACGGTCTCAACTTCATCGCCTTTTTTGAAGTCGCGAATAGACGCTTCACCTTCATCAATCCAGGAAATATCAGACATGTGAACCAAGCCATCGATACCGCCATCCAGACCAATGAAAATACCGAAGTCGGTAATAGATTTGATTCTACCGGTGATTTTATCGCCTTTATTATGGGTTGCTGCAAATTCATCCCAAGGGTTGACTTTACATTGCTTCATCCCTAAAGAAATACGGCGGCGCTCTTCGTCAATTTCCAACACCATGACTTCAACGTCATCTCCCAATTGTACGACTTTAGAAGGATTAACGTTTTTGTTAGTCCAATCCATCTCAGAAACGTGAACTAAACCTTCCACTCCTTCTTCGATTTCAATAAAGCAGCCATAGTCAGTCAGGTTATTGACTTTACCGAATACGCGGGCACCGGCTGGGTAGCGACGGGCAATGTTTTGCCAAGGGTCTTCACCCATTTGTTTCATGCCTAAAGAAACGCGGTTTTTATCTTTGTCGTATTTAAGGACTTTAACTTTGATTTCTTGACCGATTTCAACGCACTCAGACGGATGACGCACACGGCGCCATGCCATATCAGTGATGTGCAATAAGCCGTCAATACCACCCAAGTCGATGAACGCACCGTAATCGGTCAGGTTTTTAACCACACCGGTAACAATTGCGCCATCATCCAGGGTTTTGAGCAGTTCATCACGCTCTTCACTGTATTCTTTCTCAACCACCGCACGACGTGATAACACTACGTTGTTACGTTTTTGGTCAATTTTGATGACTTTGAATTCTAAATCACGGTTTTCAAGGAAAGTGGTGTCGCGAATTGGGCGTACATCGACTAAAGAACCCGGCAAGAAGGCACGTAAAGCGCCAACTGCAACGGTAAAACCGCCACGGACTTTGCCGTTAATTTTACCAATAATGGTTTCCTGTGTTTCGAAGGCTTTTTCGAGTTCACTCCAGGCTTTATTTTTCTTAGCTTTATCACGGGAAAGAAGGGTAGCGCCTAAGCCGTCTTCAAATAAGTCAAGGGCAACTTCTATGACATCGCCAACTTTAACTTCTAATTCGCCATCGTTATTTAGAAACTGCCATTTTGGAATGACACCTTCCGATTTCGAGTGGGTGCTGACGATAATCATATCGTTTTCGATATCAACTACTGTACCCATTAACATGGCACCAGGACGCATTTCGGTCTTGGCTAAACTTTCTTCAAATAAATCTGCAAAGCTTTCGCTCATTGTTCTTTCCCAGCTTGTCTTAACACATACAAGCTTTTCATAAATAAAGTTAAAAAAATATTTAACAGCATCGCGCCGTTAAACCTGTTTTTAATCCATCAGTGGATTAAATTGAGTACTGCTGTCATAACACTTTCGGGCGTCATTGCTGACGAATCTATGAATAACGCATCCTTTGCCATCACTAACGGTGCCGTAGCCCGCTCTTGATCGCGACGGTCGCGCTCTTCTATATCTAGGGTTATCTGCGATAGGTTAGCATCATTTCCTTTTCCTTTCAACTGTTTATATCGTCTTAACGCGCGTGTTTCGGCGCTGGCAGTTAAAAAAACTTTATATTCAGCGTCTGGAAACACCACCGTTCCCATATCCCGCCCATCTGCAACTAATCCAGGAAGCTTTTGAAAATCTTTTTGCTTTTGTAAAAGTACCGTTCTAACTTCTGGATATGCCGCAACAGTAGACGCCACTTTGCCGGTTTCTTCTAACCCCAGTTGTGCGGTAATATCGACTCCACCGAGTTTAACGCTAAGTTCATCACCACACTCGAATTCTAACGTCATTTCTGTTGCTACAGCTACTATGGCTGTTACATTCTGTATATCGACGGCTTGCCGCATAGTTGCGATTGCCAGGGAACGATAAATAGAGCCGCTATCCAGATAATGCCAGCCCAATTGCTTTGCAACGGCACGACTGATTGTCCCTTTTCCTGCGCCACTGGGGCCATCAATGGTTAAAACGGGAACCTTCATTAGCCCTCCCGGCTATTCAGATGCAAGCCTAATTGTGTCGCTAGGTCTTTAAATTCCGGGAAGGAGGTATTCACATTTTCGCAATCGTGAATGGTAATCGGTGCGCTGGCGCGTAACCCTGCAATTGCAAAGGCCATGGCAATGCGATGGTCACCATGGGAAATTACCTCACCGCCGCCGATGGGGCTGCTATTGATAATCATACCGTCTTCAGTAGGTTGTGCATCAACGCCCAAAATTTGCAAACCATCCGCCATTACTTGAATGCGGTCTGATTCCTTGACGCGTAATTCTTTAGCGCCGCTCAGCCGGGTTTGGCCTTCAGCGCAGGCTGCCGCCACAAACAATACCGGAAACTCATCAATCGCCAAGGGTACCAGTGCTTCAGGTATATCAATCCCTTTTAATGGTTGGGCAACTACATGCAGATCCGCTACCGGCTCGCCGCCTACTACCCGCTCATTTAATATTTCAATATGAGCACCCATAAGGCGAAGAATATCAATCACGCCAGTACGTGTCGGGTTAATCCCCACATGTTTTAAGAGCACATCCGACCCTTCTGCAATGGACGCCCCAACCAGAAAGAACGCAGCGGATGAAATATCGCTGGGGACGTCAATTTCTGCCGCGTGTAACTTGCCGTTAGCGTTAATGGTCGCCTTGCTGCCTTCGCGTTTAACCGGATAGCCAAAACCTGCCAGCATTCGTTCAGTATGGTCACGGGTTGGTGCAGGCTCAGTGGTGCTGGTGTCTCCCTCAGCGTACATGCCAGCTAATAGTAAGCAGGATTTTACCTGCGCACTTGCTATCGGCATTTGATAGTCAATGCCTTTTAACTTGCCTGCTTGCCCAGTAATATGTAACGGTGCTGTGCCGGTTTCAGTGGTTGCAATCACCGCGCCCATTTTTGCCAATGGCTTGGTTACCCGTTTCATTGGCCGCCAGGATAAGGATTTATCTCCCGTTAACACTGAATCGAATGCTTGACCTGCCAATAAACCACTTAATAGCCGCATCGAGGTACCTGAGTTACCTAAATACAACGGCTTGGTCGGGGCTTTTAAGCCATGTTTACCAACGCCATGAATCGTAACTTCACCGTTTTCAGGCCCTTCAATCACCACTCCCATGTCCCGAAAAGCCTGCAAAGTCGCTAATGCGTCCTCTGCCTGCAAAAAACCTTTTACATGCGTTATCCCTTCAGCGATTGAACCCAGCATAATGGAACGATGCGACATGGATTTATCCCCAGGGACACGCACTTGCCCTTGTAATTTGCCCCCTGGTTGTACTACGAATGTAATGGTTTTTGACATAGTGTTGAGTTAAGTAATGGTTAAAAATTGTAATACGATCAAAAATAACATTTGGTGTTCTCTGCATACGGAAATAGTGTTAAAAAAATTTCACTTGGCTTATTTATCAGTTATTGGTAAAGGTTAAGCCGCCCAAACCTTAACTACTAAAATCATGCTTAATTTAAGTTAATAACCCGCGTAGCAGCTCAATCAATTAAAAAACCACATTATAAACTGATGCGAGGTTTTTATTGTGATTCGTTTTTGAAAAGTTGGCCAGACTGTTTTTGAATAACATAGCAAGACATTGACTTTAAAGCCTTATGTATTTATAAAGCCCAACTCCTAAGACGTTGTGTTAGAACTTATACGATTGGCAAGATCATTAAATGTAACGCTGGAATATGCTGTAATATTAAGTTATAGCTTTTAAAAGCCAATGTACCCAGTCAATTTTGAATACTTGCATAATGGGCTGCGAAATTAATACCAACCGGATTGGGTTGATAATTTTCTAGTTGTAAAAAAACTCAAGCTATCCGATAAGCCATAATTCTATTTTGGAAAATAAATGAAACTTAATCAATTTACAGGTACTTTCAAATTCGTCATGTTTAACGATATACCTAAAAATGAGATTTCGGAAAAGGATAGGGTAATAATGCTTTTCTGTCGATATATGCTTTTTCTTACAGTTAGTTATAAGCAGTTTGGTAAGTTGTTAGTTGCCTTGGTCTTGGTTTTTGCTTATTCCGCATTAATACATGCTGCGCCCACGCTCACTTTTGTAGGAAGTGAGCCTAAAAGCATACAGTTTATAGACGGCAACGGCGATCTATGGGGGACTGATGATGGTTATTTTAATGATAACCCAGTAGGTGACGGTGCCCGTAAAATTGTGAAGTTTTCAGGTACACCCGGTGGCAGCCCGGTAGTTTATGAAAGCACTTATACTGAGTTACTAAAACCCAAAGGCAGTAATGTTACTTTAGGTCCTGAGTCATATTCGGTAATTCGTGACATATGGCAACTTCCGGACGGTAATCTTATTTTCTCTACGGTGAACGGATTTAATGACAAGGGGTACCTATATAAGCTAAGAGTCGCCCAAAACAAAGTTGGGAATAATGCGCCGAATTTTGATAACAAGCAGGCGGTTATGAATATTGGCGAGCGCAACGGTGTTCAGCCGGGGGGCTTCCGCACCTTACACCAGGCTTCTTTGAGTATGGCCAACATTAATGGTGCAACGGTACTCCTTTTTGGAGAATATAACGTCAACCACAGTCGGACGAGTGGCGGGACTGCGGATTGGGTCGGGCTGTGGAAATCGGCTGATTTGGGGGACACCTGGTCTAAAGTAATTGAGTGGAATACCGTCGACCATCAAACCTCCCATATACATGGTATACGTTTTAATCCTTATAATCAGTGGTTTTATATGTTATTTGGGGATCAGGATTCATTATCAGAACCAGGCATTGTTGCGTGGGATGGCCTGTCAGCAGCGCCTCCCAATAACACGCCGATTAGTCAAATGGGAGGGTATCCAGGTTGGAAAGCTATTGCGGGTTCGTATGTCGTTCGTACGGGCGATATTGTATTTACGCCAACGCAATGTGTGTGGATACCGGATGTGGATGAAGTACCGCCCGGGGGCGTTTTTGGTCAGCGCGCAAATCATGATTTAAGTGGGCTCGTGGCGACCGGGCCTGTGCCCTATACCAATAAAATCCCAGCGATATTGGGTTATCGAGACAGCAGTAACGGCAATATTTATTGGTCTTCTTTTTGGACAGAAGGGGCTTCCGAACAGAAATTTTATCTTTGGACCTCCAATAATTCCGGCGGCACCTGGGATTTGGCCGCGAAAATAAATAATTACTCAACTTATACCGCAATCCCTAACAGCCTGTTTAAAGCACCTTGGGGTCAATTAGTATTAAGTGGGGTATTAGGGTTTAATTTCCAGCAGCCGGCACCGGGTCAGTCCCCCTCATACAATGGTAGCTCCGCCTTCTTTCAGATAGGCGGAGTTCAGGCAAATACGGCCCCCATAGCCAACAATGATGGTGCGGCGACTACACAAGGGCAGTCGGTCACTATCAAAATACTTGCAAACGATACTGATGCGGAATCGAATATTTCTCCAACTACTGTAAATATTGCTACACAGCCCGCTAATGGCTGTGTGGTTGCGCTAGCGGATGGTAGTGTTAAGTATACCCCTGTGGCGAATTTTGCCGGGAGCAACACCTTTACGTATACTCTAAAGGACACTTTGGGTCTTGAATCCAATCCGGCAACAGTTACAGTGTCGGTTGCTGCGCTAGTAGCGGTCAATGATAGTTATACTGCAACTGCCAATACTTCCCGCACTCAAACCATAAGCGTACCGCAGGCACGAGGGGTAGGTGTAAATGACCTGCCTTTGGGTATAACGGGGCGTACCTTTGCTGTTGTGAGCGGTATAAAGCGGATAGGGGGTTCCGGTACTGGAAGTATTGGGCTCAGTTTCAATATAGGCAACGGTTCATTTAGCTACACATTAATTGCGCCAAACAACCTTAATTCGGTGCAACGACGAGCTGCCAAACGGGGCGGTTATCAGTTTACCTATACCTTTACCTCGAATGGTGTAACGACACAACCGGCGTCAGTTACCATTACTGTGAATTAGGGTGTTGTTTGAAAAAAGTTGTTTAGCTATTTTCAATAGATGGTATGGGCATAAGTGAGCAGCGTTTGTAATTCAGGGAAGTAGGTATGCGCTAACTGATTCTGTTCCATTAGCTGAAACTTATAAATACTTCGATAGAGTAGGATAAGCAACAAAGTTAATGTGACAGAAGCAGATGTCATCAGAAAAGTTTAATGGGCTTTTGGCCTTTTTAAGCAGCTGTATTTTGATGTTTATATTGAAACGAGGGAAACATTGCTAGTGATGATGCCCTTCTGCCGCCAGTATTTTTTTAACAAACGGATCATTTTCCATATCACCAAAATCAATGGCATCAATATGCCGGTAATTGGCAATTGTTGCAATAGCAATTGGTTTCAGCTTGGCGGTGGTTAATGGTTGAATTTCAACCAGTCGCAGTTCCCTAGTGCCTGCCTGATCTTTTTTGATAATACTGGCCGGTAAATTTTCGTTGCTTAACCATTTCACGACTACGGTTTGGCCGTCTATTTTTCCTTTACGAAGTTCTGCAGTTCTGCCCATTACCTGTATTTTTTTAACTGGTTTAAGTGCTTCCAACTCTTGTTGACTGAGCATATTGGACAGTTTACCCCACTCAAAACTGAGGTTATTAGTCGGATTATCTGCAGGCATATATTCAACCGCGGTTTTATCGATAGGGTAAAGTTTGCGGTATTGAATGCTGCCAGTGACTGTGCGCTGCCAAATTTCACCATAGTCACCGTCTGCATCCAAGGTTTGGATCATCTCAGGTGTACGCCAAAATAACCAGACATGTTTTGAAGATGCTTTGGATTTGGTTGGTGTTGTCACGGTCATTTCATAACGGCAGGCGACTTCCGGTAATGCTTGATTATTGCTAGCCTGATTAGCGAAATTAGGTGGGGAAAAACAAAAAAAACTGACAGTCAGGGCGATTTTTAAGGAATTAGTGTGATGCATAAATATATTTAATTTGGATACAATAAAAAAAGGGATACGAATATCCCTTTTTATGAAAGCACGAAAGAGGTGCTTGTTTAGCTTATACGATCATTTAGCAATGCCAAATGCTTCCGCCATTACATGATAAATGGTGTTTTGTTCCATAACGCCGTGAAATAAATGCGCTTGTGGTCCATACGCGAAAATGGCGACATCTTCAGCAGCATGGGTTTCAGCAGCGAGTGGAATGATAGATTCTTGTAAATAATCAGAATCTTTTACTAAATCATTAGTGAGTGTAGGGCGTCCGGTGGCAGGGGAATATTTGCTTGGATTGTGGCCTTCGCTACCGGATTGCCAAGCGTCAGTCGCCGCTTTAAATGATTTTGAACCCGCTGGTTGCAGGTTCGATTCGCCAGTGTAACCAGAACCATTAGCATAATTAAGTGTAGTATAGGGCAAGCCCAACATATCAAGATCCGGTGTTTTTGCACCTACCCCTTGCGTTAAGCCCAGAATGGGGTTACCGCGTTGTGGGTAACCACCGATAGTAAATACATGACTGTGATCAGCGGTAACGATGATTAAAGTATCTTCTGGACTGGTTTTACCTACGGCAGCTTTAACAGCTTCGGCCAATTGCTGGGTATCGGTTAAGGCTCTATAGGCATTACTTGCATGATGCGCGTGGTCGATACGTCCGCCTTCAACCATTAGAAAATAACCATTCGGATTTTTTTTCAAAATGTCGATAGCTTTGGTGGTCATTTCAGTTAACGAAGGCTCACCAGCTTTGTCGTGAGCGATTCGATCCGCTTCATAATGCACATGCGATGGTTCAAATAGGCCCAATAAATGTTCAGTAGTGCTGGGATCAATCGCATCAAACTGCGCCTTATTCCAAACATACTCTGCTTTAGTGTGTTTGGTTTTCCATTCGGCGGTAAGGTCACGGCCGTCTTTACGTTTGCCGGCTATGCCATATTCTGGATCAGTTACAGTAGTTGGAATAAAACGGGTCCGTCCACCGCCTAACGCCACATCAATACCGCCGTTGATATTAAAATCAACCAATTGCGCAGCAATGTCAGGTACAGTAGCACCAACAGGTCTATCTGAGTCTGCCTCCCAGTCCCGTACCGTGGTATGCGCATAACATGCAGCTGGGGTCGCATGCGTAATGCGGGCCGTAGACACTACACCGACTGACTTATTATTGGTCTTGGCTTGCTCAAGAATAGTGCTGAGCTTTTTGGCATTCACTTTGTCGTTATCAAGTTCACCACGGGCAACGGTATGGTCAACAGACAAATACCCTTCGTTTGATTTAACACCAGTTACCATGGCGGTCATGGTTGGCGCAGAATCTGGGGTTTGTTGGTCAACTGCATAGGTTTTAGATAATGCCATGTAAGGCGCTAATTCAAAATATAAGGAGTTTTCTTCACCATGACCGCCTTTTTGCTGGCCGTCGTAAATCCGTGCTGCGGTGATGGTGGAAATACCCATGCCGTCCCCAACAAACAAAATGACATTTTTGGCTTTTTTATCGATTTTAGGCAGATTTTTAGCATTGACAATGGCTTGGCGTCCGTCGCTGAACCATTCTGCCGGTGTTGGGTCTGCGGCCTGTACGATACCCGTGGTGATCATAGAGCTTATGGTGGCTACACCTAGTTTTTGTAAAAATTTCATGCTGGCACTCTCCTGGATACACTATATAAATGGCTAAAATATCTTTATTTCCAGATGCTGCGTTGATAACGCAGCTAATCAGGTGGCTCAGATATTAATTCAAGCGTGTGACAGGAGGATGACATGTTCAGATGTAGAGAGCCGCCATGCGCCGCCAATAATAGCCACTGTGTGCCCTATCGTCCCAAACCACAAATTGATGTGGGATGGCTTTTTCCTGTAATATCGAGCTTAAGCGTTCGTTATTTTGTAAAAAGGGATCTTCTTGACCAATTACTAAAGTAATATCCATTGCCCTTAATTTACTTAAACGCCAGGAGCAATCAAGATTAGGTAAAAAGTGGTTGGGGGTATGAAAATAAATATTTTCGTTATAAAAACCATCAAAAAGATCATCAAAGCACTCTACTGCCTGGGTAAGGTCATAACGGCCCGAGAAGGCCACCAGTTTTTTAAAAAATTGCGGGTAACGAAAGGCGATATTGGCGGCGTGAAATGCGCCAAGACTTAAACCATGTGAAATAAGGCATTCGTGCTGGTTGCGGTTTTGCATAAAAGGTAAAACTTCATTCAGAATATATTCTTCATAGTCTATATGGCGTTGAATACGTCCGGATGGATGCGCCCATTTACAGTAAAAACTTTCGGTATCAATGCTATCTATACAATACAGTTGTAACCAGCCTTGTTCGATTTTGTGTTTTAAAACCTCCACCATGCCTAATTTTTCATATTCATAAAAGCGCCCAAAGCGGGAAGGGAAAACCAATACTTTGGCACCGGCATGACCAAATACCAGTAGTTCCATATCACGACCTAACCGATCACTCCAGGCTTTGTGATATTCGCGATTCATTTAATTCTCCCGTGCAGATGTCAGTGACTTTATTGGCTAAGCAGCGCAAAAAACGCAGTGAGTTCAGCCATAAGCTTGGAGGATTGCTGCCTCTGAGTGGGATAATCGTGATGCCCTGCCTCCAGGACGAATAGCTGTTTTGGTTTAGGTAAGGCATTGAATATGGCAAACTGCCCCGGCGGCGCGACGCAGGGGTCGTATTTTGCGCAGGCGCAATGGATAGGCATCGTCATTCGCTTTGCCGCGAGCGCTGCATCGTAGTAACGTAAAATTTTGAGGGTCGATTTTTTATGGTGTTGATAATATTGCTGGACACTATGCGCGCTGCCAACCGTTGCCAGTCTTAAGCGTAAAGGATGATGGCCAAACGAGGGCACATTGAGGTGGCCTCTGGCGATGCGCGATTCCCACGTCAGTGCCAACGCACCAATGCCCCCGCCAAAACTCGTCCCCAGATACCCTAAGTGTCCTGCGGTGTGTGGAAATAGCGATAACATTGCGCTAACCGCCAACCATACGTCCTCAACACAACCACCTAGAATATATTGATCTTTTTGGTCAATATTATGCCGGACATGCCAATAAGGGTCGGCAGAAATGGACGGTTGGATGCTGAGCGATAAGCCCCGAAAGCAGGGGAACAATAACGCAGCCTCTTTAAAAGGCAGGTCATAATCCGGTGCATCCCGTCCGCCATAGCCGTGCCCGATAATAAAGCCACGCTTAACCACCCCAGATGTCGGTAGTAATAGCCAGCCACGAATCGGAAAATGCTCGGTAGATGTATACCGTATATCAAATACCCGCCAGCCATGCGTGTCTTCACTGATGATTTGGGTCTGTGGTTGGGCAGCAATGCTTAAGGCTTTTTGATAGCGCGTTTGCCAAAAGTCGTCGAAATCTTGGGGTTCTTTCGGGGGCTGTATTGCTAACAATTGCTTAAGCGAGTAACCATAGCTGGGGTCAAAATCATATTTAACGGTATTCATAGTGCATTTTGAGGCTTTTATACAGTGAGTATATTCAACAATAGTCCCTTATATAACAGGGTATTTATTACAGGATTATTTACAAATACAAACAAGCTTACTGAAAGTGATTCAATAATATACAAGAACTTATTTTTTGCTTCGCTTTTGGGCTTTATTTGACGCATTTCCTCGAGGCGCATATCAGCACCTCCTGAAACCGGCTTGTCATGTAATCTTCGCCTAGCTGTAACGGTAATGTTTAACTAAAACCGGACATTTGTTTTTAACAGTATCCTCTGGCGTATTAAATCAGGCATTTGTGCCCTAGAGATATAAAATGCATTGGCACTGGCTTCCGTGGCTTTACATAACATGGTTATAGGGTAAGTCTTCTGTTGCTCCCGCATAAACCTAAACATTATTCGATTTTCTTGGCAAAGAGGGTTGCGGCATTTTTTATTATTTCGCGCTCCATAAGCAGCTTTTCATTCTTTTTTTGCGGCCGCAAAAATTAAGCTTGACCAGTCAAGTGTAAAGCTGCCGTTTTTGTGGTGGTTGCAGGGTCTCGTTCTGCCCGTGACTAACGGCCTATCGCACTTAATGAAGTACCTAGGGTGCGTTTTTTCCTTTGGCATTAATGCCAAAATTGGGACTTTAAACGTTTGAGATGTAATCAGTAATCCAAAAGTACCAGCTATAACGAATTTGCTTAGAACCTTTTTAATAAGATATGCGATTAACGGTCGGTGGTTCCTTGAAGTTGTTTAACAGCTTTCCTACGGGGAATATCGCTAATAAACGTATAGCCTTTTGAATCATAGCCATGTGCTTCAGGGGTGAGGCAGTACACCCTGGCCGCTTGGGGTGGCTAACCTCTCTTATTGATATAAGGGAAAGCAAATGAAAAACTTTCTAGCAATATGCTTGTTATGGATTTTTGCTGAGGGGGTGGCTTTTGCTGAAAGCCCCTCCGCCGTACTGAGTGTTCGTCCGGTAAACCCCCAAGCTTGGCCCGCGTACTATCAGATCAGATTAACCGTACCCAAAGAACATCATGTGTATCTGGATGAAGGGGATGAGCAAATTTATTTACCGGTCATGCTTGATCCGGAAGCTGCGTTAGCAACTGCTGGTTTAACCATCGCTAAGCTGTATAAACCGGCCGGAACTTATGACAGCATGCTTAAAGCTACTGTTTTGCGCGGCATTGGTGATTATACGCTTTGGTTAAATCAGGCCGATGCCAATATCGCAAAAACGGTTAATTTGACTGTTCGTTATCAACTGTGCAATGAAATCACTAACGTGTGTTACCGCACGCAACTCGCAGTCGTAGCGTTGCCTTTGCCTCCGCCTAGGGTGTCCAGCAGTTTTATGGAGCGCTTATTGGCACTGTTTCAGAACAATCAAAATAATACCCTGATACTGTTTGGGTTAATGTTTATGGCTGGGCTGTTGTCAGTGGCTACCCCGTGTGTCTATCCAATGCTGCCGATTACGTCGATGGTTATTGTTAACCGTGCCCAGGGTGTCCCTGAAAAAGAAAAACAACATGCGCTGGTGTATTTGCTTGGCATTATAGGCACATACATGCTACTGGGCTTAGCGGCGGGCATGTCAGGGGGGGCTTTTAATACCTTAATGCAATCCGCTTGGGTCAATATTGCGTTTGCGGTGTTTTTTGCTTTTTTTGCCCTGGCCTTGTTAGGTTTTTATGAACTGGGTTTTATGCAAAATGAAGTAAATGCCCTAGACCAACATTCTTCCCGTGTTAAAGGCTTGACCGGAACCTGGCTGATGGGCAGTGTAGCGGGGCTGGTGATTTCTCCGTGTGTTGGGCCGATTGTGTTTGCACTGTTATTACAAGTGGCCGATAAGATTTCGGCTAAAGCGAGTGCGTTAGCTTTGCTGAATCAACAATTAGGCTTTTGGGATAAATTGGGTATTTCTGCACAAGGTAGCCTATTAGTGGCAGGTTTCGGTTTGGGTGTCGGCTTGCCGTTTTTTCTGCTTAGTGTGCTGAAGTTTAAAAAATTGCCTAAAGCAGGCTATTGGATGAATAAAGTTAAATATGCTTTCGGTTTTGTGATTTTGTATTTTGCATTTAATTATCTGGAAAAAGGCTTGGGCGTATTGGGTATCGGGTATTCGACAACCTTGATTTTAGCTATCGGCATGTTGGGGGTATGGATAGCTATTGTGCAGTGCAATGTTTTGACGTTGCTCCCTATAGATGCCAAGCCGAATAAAAAAATGCGGCATTTCTACGGTGTCATGTCGTTGTTAGTTGGTGGATGGTTAGTGACTGCGAGTATTACACAAATGCTCCGCATCAATACGCTTCAGGGCAATGCCCACGAATTTTCCTTCGCAGCCGGTGCTAATGCTAATAATCGCTCGAACAAGGCTAATGTGCTGCCTTTTGTAGAAAAAGAAGCTGGTATCCCTTGGTATCGGAATCTTGCTGCCGCGCAAAAAGTGGCGCAACAAACCGGTAAACCAGTGTTTATCGACTTTTATGCGAGCTGGTGTTCAAATTGTTTGGCGTTTAAAGTCGAAACCGCCAACAATAAAGCGCTTAATCAGGCGTTGAGGGAAAAGGCGATAGCGGTAAAACTGGTAGACAAAGAGCCTGATTTTGAAGCTTTCCGCGAAGATACCCTGCATCGGCAATTAAAAATTGGGCTGCCTTATTTTGCTATTTTGGCACCGGATGGCAAATTAAGCTGGTCAGGTACGGATTATAAAGCGGCTCAAAGAATGGTTGCCGAGTTGACTAAGTTTGCCGAATTGTCAGACTAGCATGGCAAGCTATAGGGTGGTTTAAGTTATAAAAATCTGATCCTATGGGTGTTGACTTTTATATTGTTGGGTGATATACCCTTAAATAGCTGCTTATGATTGAGAGGGTTATTTACGATAATCTTTAAAAGCAGTTATTACTATAAATACAATAATTATGAAGGGGAATGTGTTATGAAACTCAAATCTTTAATTATCCCAATGGGCGTGTTAGCGCTTTGTTTAAGTGCTCAAGCTTTTGCAACTGAACACCATACGGCCATGGCGCTAGAGCATTCAGCGATGGCTACCGCACATGGACAAGATGGTCATGCGGATCAATTGGTTAAGCATGCTGAAGAAGGCTTAAAGCATGCGGAAGCGGCTGAAAAAGAACATGCTGAAGCGCATGTCCACATGACTGATGCCATTAAGCACCTAAAAGAAGCTATCGCGACGGCTAAAAAAGGGGATGCTGGTGCAGGTACTAAGCATACTGAAGAAGCCATGGTGCACATGCGTAAATCAATTGGCCAGTAATCCTTAACTAAGTGCGGCAGGGGACTAGTGATTATGTTAGCTCCTGCCGTTGTTAAGGTTAAAATGTGCCCTCAAACCTAAAAGTTCTATTAGAAGTGCAAAATTTTCTCATCATCCTGCTCTTGTCTGTGTTATTTCATTTCGCACAGGCGGCTCCGCGAATTGCCATTCTGGATTTTGAATTAAACGATTTAACCTTAGCGCCCAGAATACCCTCTGAAATAAAACGTACTGCCAGTATTAAAGGCTTCCTGGAGAACGAGCTTAAAAGCGCAGGCTATGAAATTGTTTCGCTGCCGTTGGATGACCAAACGCAAGCAAATGCCGGATTTGGCTATTTGTTTGATCATCATGATATCGCTGCGGAACTGGCTAAAAAAGTTAAAGCTGGTTTTGTTCTGGTTGGACGCCTGCACAAACCCAGTTTTTTGTTCGCCTATCTAATCGGGCATTTGATACGCGTTGATAACGCTCAACTTATTGGCAATTACATTGTTGAAACCAAAGGCGGCGACCAAAGCTTAACCCAAAAAGCGGTGGAAAGCTTGGCTGTTAAAATTGACCAGAGCTTAGATAAACGCTATCGCCCGCCATTGCCAACCAAAAAGGCTGACCTTTACTATTTATTGGCCGACCCGCCCGCGTTTTCCCTGAAGCCCACCGGTATGCAGCGCAATAATCCGTTGCCCTTGTTGAAAGTAACCTTGCGCAATTAAATCATAAATTCCGAACAGCATTTTTCCGGTATACACCGGATCTAAAGGGATGCCGGTAGTTTGTTCAAATTGCTGTATAAACGCTAACAGTGCTGGCGTGGTTTTTCCAAAACCGCCGCAATGATAATCCAGGTTAATTGACCAATTATTAGGGGTATTGTTTGTCGGTAATAAGCGTTGCACGTCCTCGATTAAAAAATCAGCACCTTTTAAGGCCGCAAAGCCCAGAATTGTGTTTTGCGCTGAACTATTCGCGACTATTCCCGCCAGTGTGGTCCCCGTTCCACAGGGTACGCATAACACTGCGTCGGGTTGGTTTATTTCGGCAACTAACTCTGCAATCCCTTGCAGCGCCAAGGTTACTGCGCCGCCTTCAGGTAGCCAGTAGTGTCCTGCCAATAATTCCGGTAATGCCTGCCAATTTTGGTATTGCCTAAGTTGGCGGTAATCCTGGCGGGGAATATAGTTTAGTGTCATGCCCCATTGCTGTAGATCTTTTAGCGTCGGATTTAAAGGATGCTGCTTTTCCCCACGGATTAAACCAATGGTTTTTAGCCCTACAAACTGCCCCGCAAAAGCCAGGGCATGCAAGTGATTTGAATACGCCCCGCCCATGCTGATAAGCGTGTCGGCATTCACAGACAAGGCATGTTGCAAAACATACTTTAATTTTCGCCATTTATTGCCCGAAATCACCGGATGAATTAAGTCATCCCGTTTTAACCATAATTCAACCGCAAATTGGTTTAACCAAGGATCGATAATTCTGGTTAGGGGCGAGGGGCTTAACAGAGCTTGTAATGCGCTTAATTTAGGGTGCATGTCCTTGAGACGCTATTTTCACGGGATGATCTTGCCCGGATTTCACGGACACTCTTCTAAGCGACTTTTTTGGCTTCAAAAGCATTCGGGCTAAGATAGCCTAGTTTTGAATGAAGCCGTTTGC
>JBEBJQ010000085.1:0-16793 GCA_040079795.1 Methylococcales bacterium | reverse complement strand
CACTCTACCAACAGCTACCTGAGTCCCGTAGGTTTTGAGGCAGGCTTTTATCAACAACTCGCTTCTTGATGTGTCCATTTTTTCTGGGATAGATCATTATTTCCAAAGAGTCAAGGTGAAGCATGGCGTGGTTTATTGCCGATTTTCGAACACGGAAGCATTTCAGATAGATCTACTTATGATTTTCTTAGTAGGCAGCTTGCATTGAAAGCACTGGCTTCTGTTAGC
The DNA here is from genome assembly GCA_040079795.1 of Methylococcales bacterium. GTDB lineage: Bacteria > Pseudomonadota > Gammaproteobacteria > Methylococcales > Methylomonadaceae > SXIZ01. The sequence continues at coordinate 16,565 of JBEBJQ010000085.1, read as the reverse complement.
GATATTTTGAATGACAACCCAGAACTGGGGTTATTCTATGTATGTGCTGTCGATGATTCTGCCTGCAAGGGACTTTCGTTTAGTGAAGCTAACGAGCGAGGTATTTTGGAATATATGAAAGAATTGCCAAAAAGGTTTAAAGATACTTTGCTTGAAGATCAAAGTGGCAGGAAGCTTCCTAGCCAATTAATTGAAGAAGGAAGACTCTGCCTTGAAACCCATCAACAAAAATATAATGACATACTTGTTAAAGATATAGTTGGTATAACAGCTTGTGATCTTCCAGAAATTATCAAGAAATTTTTAGATGTAAATCAATAATACAATTACTTGGTTATGAAAAAAAACCGACCTTTTAAGTTTTTAGAGCTTTCATCTTTGGCTTCAGACCTATCGATACTAAGTCATTTTTACACAACTATCTATGAGCTTGAATTCCCTGATCCTGATGAGCGTGAATCATTGGAAAACATGTCGAATTATCTTCGTTTGAAAACCGAAGGTTGGTATAGGAAAAATAATTATCATATTTTAGTAGTTATTCAAGATGAGCAGCTAGTAGCTGGCTCTATTACCGACGCTGAAAATCTTGGAAACGTAGCGCTAGCGAAGTGAAGATTTTTAGTCCCCGATAGCCGCACAGGGCCGGGTGTTGAGCCGTATTAGAATGGCTTGACGTTGACAGAGGCTTCCCGATAGGCGGCGTCAACTATTGGTATTTTTGTGTTTCAGGGTGCTAATCCTGAAACACAAAAATACCAGGGGTATCGGGGCTGCGTAGCATATAATCGTCGCGTCGTTTTTGACGATTTTTTGGGGAGGATACCCGCACAAAAATCTTTATCAAAAACAGCGACTCTCCGGTTACCTCGCTGAAGCGAATACTGGTGCTATTGAGTTTTTATTAGTTGCACCAGCATTTCGCGGCATGGGTATCGCCAAAAAACTGCTTGACTTTACTGAAGCAACACTTCAGGCCGATGCAAAAAGTCATTTGGGTCGTGATCTTAATATGATCGTTGGCGAAATGAATGACCCGTTCAAAATAACAACTGAAGATGATAATGTCGATCCTTTTGTCAGGGCGAAAATATGGCATAAATGGGGTTATCAAAAGCTGGATTTTCCTTATATCCAACCAGCATTATCTGAAAATCAAACGCCTGTTTATCATTTGTTGTTGATGGGTAAAATATTCAATAATGATTATGCCCAAGGCGTTCCAGCCAGTCTTATTAAACTGATTGTTCATGAGTATGTACGTTGGGCAATGCGTATTGAAAACCCAGAACAATGCACAGAATACCAAGCTATGGGGCAGTATTTGGGTATTGCCGATACAGTCGGCCTTACCCCGCTGGCGAATTATGTAGGGTATGATGAGACAAAGCCATTTTTGGTTAGGGAGGTTACGGGGTTCGATCATCCTGATCTCAATGAGGTAATTAATGTCTATAAAAATACATTCAGTGAAGGCGCGGTTACTGCTTTGCCTGACGATTTTATTCATTTGCTTTCTACGGTAAGTTCAAAGCCTGCTGGATTTAATTATCATTTATGGGGTTACGAGTAGCCGCTGATAGTGCAATTGAAGGAATGGCTTCTTTCTTTACATTTGAGGAGGCCGGTTTCGGTGGGTATGTCGCTTTGACCGGTGCTTTAAAAGGGAGCGGAAGGCTGAGACTGTTATTGGCTCGAATTGAAGAACAAATGCTCAAGGATGGTAGAGGTTGCCAAGGTTGGTTTATAGAGTGTGAACCTAAGGGACAAGAGCTTATTTTCGAGCATTTGGGTTTTCGTGAAGTAGCAATTACTTATCGTCAGCCTCCAATGTCAGGGCAACCCTTTTATGCTTTAGCAGATGCGCCAGCTCTACGACTTATGTACAAAGAATTTGGCTGTCGATACGATAAACCGGAACTGAGCTGTGAAACATTTATGAATGCTGTCGAGTGGATTTTTGGAGCTGTATATCGCCTTGAAAAAATAAAGGACTCTATGTTCTTTAATGATATTCAGCAACAAATTCGGAACTTTGAAAAGGGTTTGATAGTTTTTAAAGTGTAGAGGTAATACTAATCCTTTATTCGCTAATCCCAACCTTCCCCCTAATTTCTAAGCGTTAACTTAATACTTAAAAATATCTTAAGATAGCAGATCTTTTATTGCTTATAAATCTATATGAAAAGCAGTTTAGCGTATTTTTCTGATCCAAATTAATGGTCTATTGTATAAACTAATTAATCTCTTATGATGTTCAGTGTAAATGTAGCAAAGTGATTGAATTTTATGGCTGTTGAAAGAGGTTTAAAAGGCTATAACAACACCTGAAGTAGCGTGTCTACCAATTTCACCACCCCGGCGGAGGATGCTATAATAGCTGAATGAGCGCGAATTGTACTGGCTCAACTTGGCCTTGTCAAATCAGCATTATTCCGTGTTAAAGCGCTGTAGATTATGCTTAAAACCAATGGTTTTGCAATGACCAACCTCTTTAACCTAACACTATAAGGAAACCACATGACATTGAAGTCCAAAAAAAATGTTGATTTTAGTTCAACGCAAGATCCCTTCGCGCAACGCGAAGCTGAAAAATATGGAAATCCCATTCCTAGCCGCGAGTTAATTTTACAACTGCTGGAACAGGTGGGCGAGCCGCTTTCGCGTAAGCAGATTACGGATAATTTTGCCTTGAGCCATGAGGATCAGCTAGAAGCGTTGCGTCGCAGGCTTAGGGCAATGGAACGCGATGGGCAGCTATTGTTCAATCGTCGGCAACAGTATTGTTTAGTCAATAATAAAGATCTCATTGCCGGGCGGGTTCTCGGGCATGCCGATGGTTTTGGCTTTATTAAGCCGGATGACGGCTCGGATGATTTGTTTTTATCCCCGCGCGAAATGAAGGCTTTGTTGCATAATGACCGCGCCATTGTGCGGGTTGCCGGGTTAGATAGAAAAGGGCGCCGAGAAGGGGCGCTGGTTGAAATTCTGGAACGCAACACCCACCAAATTGTCGGGCGTTTGTTTGTGGAGCGGGGTTGTACCTTTGTTACGCCAGACAATAAAAATATTGCGCAAGATGTTTTAATTCCCAAAGGGGAGCAGGGTAAGGCCAAAAAAGGCCAGATCGTGGTGGTTGAAATTATTGAACAACCCAGCGCGCGGTGCCAGCCGATCGGTAAAGTGATTGAAATATTGGGTGCGCACATGGCGCCGGGTATGGAAATTGAAATGGCGATTCGTTCGCATGCACTGCCCAATCAATGGCCTGCTGCGTTGTTAGATGAAATTGCACCGTTAAGCCCTGAAGTGCCGGAAGCGGCGAAACAAAATCGTGTCGATTTGCGTAAAACACCGTTGGTGACTATTGATGGCGAAGATGCCCGGGATTTTGATGATGCGGTGTATGCCCAAAAAACCCCGAAAGGCTGGAAGTTGCTGGTAGCGATTGCCGATGTGTCGCATTATGTTGCGGTTAATAGCCCACTAGATTTGGAAGCTAAGAATCGCAGCACTTCGGTGTATTTTCCTGAGCAGGTTATTCCCATGCTGCCGGAGATTTTATCAAATGGTTTATGTTCGTTAAATCCGCAGGTTGACCGTTTGTGTATGGTGTGTGAACTTGCGATCAGCGACAGCGGCGAGGTTTTACGCACTAAGTTTTTTGAAGCGGTGATGCGCTCCCACGCAAGGATGACTTACACCGACGTTGCTAAAATATTGGTCGACGGTGATAAGAAATTGGCTAAAAAACATGCGGATGTTTTGCCGCATTTGCAACAGCTTTATGCGCTATACAAAGTCATGCGGGTTAAACGTGATGAGCGTGGCGCGATGGATTTCGATACCCTGGAAACTAAAATTGTTTTTGGTGAAAATCGCAAGATTGAGCAAATCGTGCCAGTGCAGCGTAACGACGCGCATAGATTAATAGAAGAATTTATGATTACCGCCAATGCGGCGGCGGCACGTTTTTTAAACCGTAAAAAAATGCCGCGACTGTTGCGGGTGCATGAAGGGCCGGGTGAAGAAAAATTGTTGGCATTGCGTACATTTTTAAGTGAAGCGGGCTTGCATCTGGGGGGGGGCTTAAAACCGACGCCGCTGGATTATATGTATATTGTCAATTCCGTTAAAGATCGCCCTGACGCGCATTTAATTCAAACCGTGCTGTTGCGCTCGATGTCGCAGGCAGTTTATAGCCCTGAAACTAAAGGTCATTTTGGGTTAGCGTTGGAAGCTTACGCGCATTTTACTTCGCCTATTCGGCGTTATCCTGATCTATTGGTGCATCGTGCCATTCGGCATTGTTTACAGAAAAAAACGCCGGAAAGTTTTTACTACGGCTTGCCCGATATGGTGGTGTTAGGCGAGCATTGTTCGGCGAATGAGCGTCGCGCTGATGATGCGACCCGTGATGTGGTCAGCTGGTTAAAATGCGAATACATGCTGGATAAAGTGGGTGAAAACTTTAGCGGTATTATTTCTGCGGTAACCGGCTTTGGTTTTTTTGTGGAATTACAGGATATTTATGTCGAAGGTTTAGTGCATATCTCCAATTTACCGCAGGATTATTTTCATTTCGATCCGATTTCACGTCATTTAAAAGGCGAGCGTACCGGTAAATGTTATCGTTTAGGTGATAGTGTTGATATAACGGTGGTGCGGGTTGATTTGGATGAAAAGAAAATAGATTTTCAGTTGCAGGTAAAAGCTGTAGCAGCCCCTAAACCTAAAAAGAGACGCCGTAAAAAATGAAGTCATCCCGTATATTTGGTATCCACTCAGTTCAAGCTGCCTTAGATTATTCTCCGCAAAAAATTCAGCAGGCTTGGGTTGATTTACAACGGCATGATGCACGGTTAAAACAACTCTCAAGTGATATTCAGGCCTTAGGGATTGAGCCGGAGCAGGTAGACCGTAAAAAACTGGATCGATTAGCCGACGGTAAAAATCATCAAGGCATTGTTGTTAACGTTGAAATGCCTGCGGAATTGACCGAAGTCGATTTAAAAGACGCACTGCCCTACATTACGGGTATGCCGTTATTGCTGGTGCTGGATCATGTACAAGACCCGCATAACCTGGGCGCGTGTTTACGTTCGGCAGATGCGGCGGGGGCACATGGCATTATTATTACCAAAGATAATGCCGTCGGTATAACGCCTACTGTCTGTAAAGTCGCCAGCGGTGCCGCTGAAACGGTGCCGATTTATCAAGTCACTAACTTGGCGCGCACTTTACGTTGGCTGAAAGAGCAGGGCCTGTGGGTTATGGGCGCCGCGGGTAACGCCCCGCAAAGTTTGTACAGTGTTGATTTTAAGGTGCCCCTCGCCTTGGTTGTCGGTGCCGAAGAAAAAGGCATGCGCCGTTTAACACAGGAACAGTGTGATGTGTTGGTCAGCTTGCCGATGTTAGGGCAAGTTGAAAGCCTGAATTTATCCGTTGCGACCGGGGTGCTGTTGTATGAGGTGGTTAGGCAGCGTTTAGGCTGAGCTAAAAGAAAAAACGCATAAAGTAATAACTGTAGAGATGTATTTAGTGCAGCTGTAGAGACGCAAAATCTTGCGTCTCTGCTTAGGTGGTGAGGTTAACTGTCGCTAATGGATCGCCGAGAACCCCAAACTGGATGCTTCGTCATCACTGCTGTAAAAAGCGGGGAGGCTAAAAAGTGCTTCAGCCATCTTTGCAAAGCGGGATAAGGCGAATGCTCAAACCACGCTGGATTGACTGCTGCAAATTGGCGGATAAATGGTGCGATGGCGGCATCAGCCAGCGCAAAATACTCACCGCACAGACAGTGGTTTTGGGTCAACCTGCTTTCAAGTTCGATTAAAAACCCTTCCCCTTGTTGTCGGTAATAGTCTTGGGCGTGGCGTGGGTAGCGCTCGGGGTATTTATAACGATCCAAATAGTGCTTAAATTCCCCGTCATTCCATTGGATTAATTTATCGGCATCTTGCCGCCAGCGGCTGTCAAGCCAGTGATCAGGATCGTTTTGTTGCAATGCCCAAAGCATAATGTCCAGACTTTCCTCAAGCACTTCGCCATTTTCAAGCAGTAATACCGGCACTGTACCTTTAGGCGAAACAGTTAGCATTGCTTGGGGTTTATGGCTTAATTTGACTTCCCGCAACGTTACAATGATTCCGGCGCGTGCTATAGCCAAGCGCGCCCGCATGGCATAAGGGCAACGGCGAAAACTGTAAAGGATCGGTAAGCTGGGTTTTGTCACTCAGGTTTATTGCGGTTAAATAGTTAAACGGAATTCGTTTTTTAGGATGGGCATCGGAAGGGGTACGCAATGCGCGTACCCTAACTGGGATAATGCTAAACGTCTAAGTTCAGCGAGTATGATTAGCTAAGGCGAGTTGTTGTTTCGCTAATAAGTCTTTGATACCTCCACTCGCCAGTGCCAGCATGGCATCTAATTCTTCTTTTCTAAATGCGTGGCCTTCCGCGGTTCCTTGTACTTCAATAAATGCGCCTGCGTCATTCATTACAACATTCATATCGGTTTCAGCTTGGCTGTCTTCTGCGTAATCTAAATCCAGAATCGGTACCCCTTTATAGATGCCTACTGAAACAGAGGCAACTTGCCCATGTAAGGGATTTTTTTTGATTTTTTTAGTTTTTAGCATCGTTTCGATGGCTAGCGTTAACGCTACAAAACCGCCGGTAATCGCAGCGGTGCGGGTGCCGCCGTCGGCCTGTAATACGTCGCAATCAATGGTGATGGTATTTTCACCCAGTGCTGTTAAATCGACTGCGGCACGTAAGGACCGGCCAATAAGACGTTGAATTTCAAGGGTGCGTCCGCCTTGTTTGCCTTGGCCTGCTTCACGATACATACGGGTGTGGGTGGAGCGGGGCAGCATGCCATATTCAGCGGTCACCCAACCCTCTCCTTTGCCTTTTAAAAATCGCGGTACGCTATTGTCTACGCTAGCCGTGCAGAGTACGCGGGTGTCCCCAAATTCAACCAGTACCGAGCCCTCGGCATGTTTGGTGAAGCCACAGGTGAATTGAATTTCGCGCAGTTGATCAGGATTACGTCCGCTAGGTCTCATATAGTTGCCAGTGAAAAACCGCTAAGTATACCTGAATTAAGCAGTTTTTTTGGTAATTCCGGTTAAGAATACAATTAAGATGGTGAAAAATAGCCGTAATAATTAATTCGTTTCATCAGTAACGACGCAATGTTCCTGGCAAATTTTTTCGCTGTCTTGCTTGCTTAACGCTTCTTGGGTTAAGCCGCAGCGAAATTCATCGGGTTTGACGGTTTTAAAATAATTACAGGTTTTACATAAACCAAAGCTTTGGCCGCTATTGGCTTTTTGCAGGGCGGTAAGTGCGCATATAAAAGCCTGATTATCCAGAGCTAAACCATTTTGGTGCAAAATGGCTTCTGCCTGGCTGAGCAAATCGGAGGGCTTGGCTTGCTCCAGAACAGCTTCACCAGCGGGTAGTAAGTGGAGATGCACTACACGCCCATCTTTTTTATCCGGGGTTTTTTCAATAAATCCTTTCTTCTCCAGTAATAGCAGCGTTTGTGAAATAGTGCCACGCGTTACCCCCAGGTAGAGACTCAGGGCGGCGGGTACGTCGCTGTAGCGATTGCAGCGTGACAGGTAATGTAAAACCTGTAAATGGACTAACTGGAGACCAAGCGCAGAGCAACGCCTGCGCTCTTCAGAGCGAATGAGCGCAGACATGGATTCAATAAGATCATATATTGCAACGTTTTTCATAGTTTATAGTGTAACCATTGACTAATCAGTTGACAATTACAAAGTGTTAAGTTTAAAGTAATAGCGAATCAAAATTATAACCTTTTTTCGAGATTACCAATGACTATTTCTCATGTATTTGATACTTATGCTACAACCCAAAAAGGTCGAGTGATGCACTTTGATGTGGTACTTGACCAACAAAACCCGGAGCAGGCTTTGATTTATGCTAAGCAGTGGCTGCAAAGCGTCGGGGAGGGCGATGCCAGTGTGACATTGAAAACCTGTGTTTTTTGTCATAGTGCCGAAGCGCCACAAGGCTTAAGAAATGAGATTAATCGGCAGGGATATGCGATTATTAAGATGGAAGGCTGTCCAGCTTAAATTGACGGATTTTTTTGCACACCATTAGGGTTTATAGAAATCAAAAAGGTCACGAGTTGATTTGCTTGCGTGACCTTGTTTGATATGGCTCCAGTTGCTAAAGAAATCCCAATGACTGTTGGAAAAATCTACCAACCCAACCTGTAAATTTGCATTACCGTTGCAATATTGTCGCGTAATGTCTCCATTGAATGTTTATTAAACCGTGAATCGTCTAACTTTGATTTATAGTTAGGCGCAATTTCTTTTTTATCGAAATCAAAGAATACCGGCGGGGTGACATGGGTTGCATCGGCGTAGACTTTACCTGAGTAATCGGTATTTGAAACCGGGTCATGAATATCTGAGAGCACATGAATAATTGGCTTAAAGGCCGGATTATTTTGACTGACTGAATGATCGTTAAAAAAATTATTGGGCACTGGTGACGCATTGAAAGCATAGGTTTCTAATTGAAACGATGCGCCAACGGCTTGGGCTAACCCACCGCCGAGCGAATGTCCGGTGATGACGATTTTACGGTTGGGATAGGTGTTGATTATTTTTTGCGCAAATTTATACGCATGGTCAAATTGCCCTGAATCATGCCCTTGGGTCAGTATCGTATCGGTATAGGTATCCAGACCAGATTCTTTTTGTTCACTGAAGGAGCAAACTATAGGAATAATACATAATTCAGTACCGCGGAACGCTATCGTTACCTCGTTTGAGTCTTTATTAACATACGCACCGGCTTGCATACCGGAGCTCTCATCAGCCGTTTCCTTTAACTCCCATGCACCGACTGATTTAATGCCAAAGTCATATACAGCCACAGCTAAGTCAGTATAAGCTTGTGCATATCCTAGGTTATTGAGCGCAGCTTTTTCATAATCAAGAAGACCAACATAGGGTTTCCAGGTTTTGCCTGGGGAGTAGGTTGTAGGAATCACTGCGGCAATAGTTGGGGACAATTGAAATTCAGTTTGGGTGGTATTGGGTTGCAGTTGTAAACTGACAGAATACTTGTTAATGCCGAAAGTCTCATGCAACTCAACTGCAGGTATCGATAATATACCAGAGGTCGGTGAAAATGAAGCATTGCTGAAGCCTGGGAAGGGTAGTTCTAGAGTATTGACCAGCTTAAAGCGTAAGGGATTCGAGCCTTCAATTATCTGTAAATACGCATTGTAATAATGTGCACCAGAAGGTGTCGGCACCTCAACTATTGGTAAGCATAGTAGCCCAGAGGATACTGAAAAAACAGCGTTAACAGCGCTACACATTGAATCATCGGCGATCACTATATTAGAAAAATTGAGTCCTGCGGTGAGCAAAAACATTTTTAAGGCAGTGAATTGAATGGTCGTGCGCAAAGCTTTACGGGATTGAGTGATAGTAGTCATAAGCGTAAAAATATTGGGATGAAATTATTGACGTAATTTGAATAAAGCGCCTTATAAATAACATAGCTTAAATGAATGTTAGCTGTACAAAGGGTTTTTATGAGGAGGTAAATCAGTTGCCTTATTTAAGGTCTTCAGTAAATGCCCCATAATTCATGAGTCGTTGGTAGCGCCGGGTCAACATGTCATCCAGAGAGAGTTGTTTTAATTCTTCTAAGTGGCGCACGATTACCGTCTGCAAGTTCAACGCAGTCAAGTGAAAATCGCGGTGCGCACCGCCTAATGGTTCACGTACGACTTCATCCAGTAAGCCTTGTTCACGTACGCGGTCAGACGTAATCCCCATCGCCTCAGCCGCGAGCTGGGATTTGTCAGCACTTTTCCAGAGAATAGAGGCACAGCCTTCGGGTGAAATTACTGAATAAGTGCTGTATTCGAGCATAATCAAACGGTCACCCACACCAATCGCTAAGGCACCACCGGAGCCACCCTCACCAATAATGGTGCAGATAATGGGGGTTTTGAGTTGTGCCATTTCAAACAAATTGCGCGCGATGGCTTCGCTTTGGCCACGCTCTTCTGCGCCGATGCCGGGGTAGGCGCCCGGGGTATCGATCAGGGTAATGATAGGTAAGTGAAAACGTTCGGCCATTTTCATCATGCGTAAGGCTTTACGATAGCCTTCAGGTCTGGGCATGCCGAAGTTACGGTAAATTTTTTCTTTAGTGTCGCGGCCTTTTTGGTGGCCTATCACCATTACCGGTATTCCTTGTAATCTTGCCAGGCCACAAACGATAGCAGGATCATCCGCGTAGCTGCGATCACCGTGCAGTTCTTCAAAATCGCTAAACATGTGCTCAACATAATCCAGAGTATAAGGTCGCCCTGGGTGTCTGGATAATTGTGATATTTGCCAATCGCTGAGTTCAGAAAAAATTGATTCGGTGAGGGTTTGGCATTTTTGTTCCAGTTGTTTGACGGCATCTGAGATGTCAACGTCATTTTCTCGCTCTACCCGATGCAGCTCGGTTATTTTAGTTTGTAGCTCAGCAATCGGTTGTTCAAAATTGAGAAATTTTAGATCCATGGGTGTTGTTTGTGTGGGTCAAGAGTTAATCAGATCACGTTAACTAAATTTTTAACGGCCGAATAAACAATTATTATTATTTAAGTGCTGCTATTTTATCCAATTCCCGCAGATGTTTTAACTTTTCTGAAATTTTTATTTCCAAACCGCGCGCGACCGGCTGGTAATAGCGGGTATCGGCTAATTGTTCAGGCAGATAAGTTTCGCCTGCTGCATAGGCTTCAGGCTCATCATGGGCGTAACGGTAATGCTTACCGTAGTCTAAGCTTTTCATGAGTTGGGTAGGGGCATTTCTTAAATGTAGGGGTACCGGTAAACTGCCACTGCGCTGTGCGTCCGCTCGAGCGGTATTATAGGCAACATATACGGCATTGCTTTTGGGTGCGCAGGCTAGGTACACAATGGCCTGTGCTAAGGCCAGTTCCCCTTCAGGGCTACCTAAGCGTTGCTGGGTATCCCAGGCATTCATGCACAGCTGCAATGCACGAGGGTCGGCATTGCCGATATCTTCAGAGGCCATGCGGACAATGCGTCTGGCTAGATAAAGCGGATCGCAACCGCCATCCAGCATGCGGCAGAACCAGTACAAAGCACCATCGGGAGAGCTGCCGCGCACTGATTTATGCAGAGCCGAAATCTGGTTATAAAACTCCTCGCCTTGATTATCAAAGCGGCGCAAGGTACCGGTTAATACCGCATCGCTAATAGCATCATCAATACTGGGAGAGTGTTTAGCGGAGGCCAGTTCGGCAGCAATTTCCAGTAAATTGAGCAAGCGCCGCGCATCGCCATCGGCAGCCTGTAAAAAGTGCTGTTTTATGCTGTCAGCCATCACTAATTGCAAATGGCCAATGCCGCGTTTGTTATCGGTTAAAGCCTGATCCAGAACGATAAGCAGATCGTCGGTCGTTAAGGCGTTTAACACATACACCCGTGCCCGGGATAACAGCGCATTATTCAAGGCAAAAGACGGGTTTTCGGTAGTTGCGCCAATAAAATACACCGTACCATCTTCAACATGCGGTAAAAACGCGTCTTGTTGGGATTTATTAAACCGGTGTACTTCATCGACAAATAAAATGGTACGGCGGTTTTCCAAGCTTTGCACTTGCTTTGCGACGGTTACGGCTTCCCTGATTTCTTTAACGCCCGCGAGTACCGCCGAGATAGAGATAAAATGCGCATCCGAATGCTGGGCAATGAGTTTTGCCAGGGTAGTTTTGCCGGTACCGGGTGGCCCCCAGAAAATCATGGAATGCAAATGTCCGGATAAAATGGCCTCGTATAACGGCTTGCCGGCCTGCAAAATATGTTGTTGACCGCAGTATTCAGAGAGATGCGTAGGGCGCATACGCTCTGCTAAGGGCTTATTAAAATCTGGGGTCATTACTATTCGGCAAAAACATCGACCCCTTTGGGCGGTACAAATTTAAATAAATCAGGCGCAAGCGTGGTATTGGTTTTTACCGCTGAAAAATAAATTCGCGTCAGCTGACCGAAATTGTCACTGAGTTCCATCCCCCCTAAACTGCCTTTGTTAAGGCCGATCATGATGTATTTAAAGCTGCTTTCAGGATTTTTAGGCAACAATCTAACCCACTGTAAACCTTCATCGTTGCCTTGTTGTTCCAGCGTGAAATTATCCCGTAACGAAATTTCTCCGCTTAATAATAAGGCTGGGGTTGAACCTAATGATTTATCCAGCTTTTTAATAGTGACTTGTTCTAAATCCTCATCATAAAACCATACTTTACCGCCGTTAGCGATGATGGTTTGCGTGAATGGCCGTTGATACTGCCAATGAAATTTACCGGGCCGGTGTAAGTAAAATACCCCGTAGCTGGTTTGCGAGGGGTTGCCTTTTTCATCAATCACCACTTGTTTGAAATCAGCGGCTACTGTTGAGGAGGCTTTTAAAAAAGCTTCCAATTGTGCAACAGGTGTCGATTCAGCAGCTGCGATACCGTATATTCCCCATAAACTTAATAATAACCAACGTTTTAACATATTGCTCCAGACGATAAAAATAACAAAACGCTGCCCTGGCAGCATCCTAATGAAAAATAGTGTATTAGTTACCAAACAAATCGCCCAGCCAGGAATCTGAAACTTCTGGCTCTGCCGCCGGTTTTGCCGCTTCTTCTGAACAATCCGATGTTGCTGTCGGCGCTGATCCAGTTATAAACGGATAAGCCACGCTGCCAGGACAACCTTCTTCAGTCAGTTTACCATTGGCAGCATTAACCCACACGGTTTCGACGTTGTCGGGCGCAATTAAGCTCACCGGTTGTTTGGCGATACTTTTCATCAATGCGGTCCAGATTGGTAATGCCCCGGTCGCACCTGAAAGTCCGGCTGGTTTGTTATCATCCCGTCCGGTCCAGACTACCGATAAATAATCACCGCTGTAACCTGCAAACCAGCTGTCCCGTGATTCATTGGTAGTGCCGGTTTTGCCTACTAATTCCAGGTCGCGCGGCAGTACCGAATATACTGATTTACCGGTACCGGTACGCATCACTTCCTGCATAATTTTATTGGTGATGTAGGTTGCCGCAGGGTCGACCGATTGATGCACTGTAAAAGGATAGCTTTGCAGTGATTTGCCCTGGGCGTCAATAACGGCTCGAATCGCGCGTAATTTTGTTGCAAAGCCATCACCCGCCAGCGTTTGATACATTTGGGTAACTTCAAACGGGGTTAATTCGGAGGCACCCAATAACAGGGAGGGGAAGAAATCAAGATTTCGGGTAATACCTAGATTTTGCATGGTTTTGGCTACTTTCTCAATGCCCAAATCCATCCCAATTCTCACCGTTGCCAGGTTATAGGAGTTTGCCAAAGCTTTATGAAAAGACACTACCCCATGTTCTTTGTGGTCGTAGTTATGCGGTTCCCAGTTTTTATCCTGATTATTGGGCACTTTGATGGCCGTGTCACTGACTGGCGTAATGATGGTATAGCGATCAGGATATTCCAGTGCTGTCAAATAGACTACGGGCTTTACCAGTGATCCTATGGGTCTGCGTGCATCCAAGGCACGGTTAAAGCCTGCATCCTGTGGTTGGCGGCCACCTGCCATGGCAACAATTTCGCCACTGTCCCGGCGCGTTACTAATGCGGCTGTTTGTAATTGCTGGATCTTGGCACGTTTTTCTAATTCCGGGATTTTATGTTGAATTGCAGCATCTAAAGCATCCTGTACCGGTACATCTAGCGTGGTAAAAATGCGTAAGCCTTCAGAGGTTAAGTCTTCTTCATGATAGGTTTCGCTCAGTTGGCGTTTAACTAAATCCAAAAAAGCCGGATAGCGGTTACTGGCCCGATGTTGATAAGGGATAAGGTCAAGCCCTAAAGTTTGTGCTTCGGTACTTTGTTGCTCGGTAATGTAGCCTTCTGCCTGCATTTCTTGTAACACTAAATTACGGCGATTAAGCGCGCGATCATCCTGGCGTCGCGGGTCATAATAGGAGGGGCCGCGCACTAAAGCCACCAGCATGGCAACCTGGTGCAAGGGCAAGTTCTGTAAAGGCCTGCCAAAATAAAATTCACTGGCTAGCCCAAATCCGTGTACGGCGCTGGCACCGTCCTGGCCTAAGTACACTTCGTTTAAATAAGCTTCTAAAATCTCCTTTTTTTCATAGCGATACTCCAAAATTAACGCCATAAAAACTTCGTTGATTTTGCGTAAAAAGCTGCGTTCGGAGGATAAGTAAAAGTTTTTAATCAATTGCTGGGTAATGGTGCTGCCTCCCTGCACAATGCCGCCTGCTTTAACATTAGCCCACATGGCGCGTGCAATAGCGCGTATGGATATGCCGTAATGCTCGTAAAAATCCCGATCTTCCGTTGCCAGCAAGCCCTGCACCAGAGTTTGTGGCGTTTGATCCAGTTTAATTAATACCCGATCTTCTTTACGGCTTGGATAAAAGCTACCAATCTGAATAGGGTCGAGCCTTACCACAGGTAAAGGTTTAGCCGTTTCGGTATTGACAATCTCTGAGATAGCGCCGTCAGCAAAATCAATGCTGATCGACTGGCTGGGTTGTTGTTGATCAGGGAAGCGAAACGCTCGGGTGCGGAGATTAATTTGTCCGCCTTGCTTAAAATAACTGCCCTCGGAAGATAAGTCAGCATCAAACCGATAGCGCAGTTCTTGCAAAATTTTTTCAAAGGCTAATGAATTGGTTGCATAGCCGGTATAAAACTCTATGGCATTGGCATATACATACGCCGGCATCGCCCAGCGCTTACCTTCAAATTGTTTACGCACATGGTAATCAAGGTAACCAAAATACGATACCAACATAAACAGACCAATGGCTAATCCACTCAAGGAAAGGTATTTAAACAACCGTTTAAACATACTTGGGCGGGGAGGCGGGGAAGCTCGCCGGTATCTCGAACTGACTGCTCTTATGGGGCGCCTATTGGAACTGGATGGGGTTTTATTGGGCATACTTAATTAAAAATCAGGAGGTGGAAGCCTAAAAACTAACTATTTGCTCAGTATCTTAACAAAATCCTCTTTGTTAAGAATTAAGTTATTTTTCGAAAAGGCTGTGGCGTTGAGAAACCGTTCGCTATATATCGAACATTGTGTTGATTAAAAAGCACAATATGATACCCCAAGCTTTTGCTATTAAGTGTTTTTTACTTTAAAGGAGTGATTCGGAAATCTAAGCTAATACCTCTAAAAGTAATAAAGTATTTGCAACCCAAGTAAAACATAATTATAATGCGCATTCTGCTGGTGTAGCTCAGTTGGTAGAGCAGCTGATTTGTAATCAGCCGGTCAGGAGTTCGAATCCCCTCACTAGCTCCAAAAAACAAAGGCTTAGGTGTTTTTTTACATCTAGGTCTTTTTTCGGTTACCAATTAAGTTACCACTCGGATTCATTTCATATCGTTAGAGCTACTAAAAGTTGCCGGTAACTGTTGCCGGTAACTGTTGCCGTTTCAAGTGGGAAGCCTAAAGCCAGTACTCCTTCATAATTCCGTTTCAATTTGTCATACCTTGTAGCAATAGCCCTGAAATGTTTAAGCCTTGCGAAAACATTTTCAACGGGATGCCTGTGTTTATAAAGCCCCCAATCCATATCACCATTTCCTGTTTTCGAGTTTATTTTCCTGGGAGTTACAGGAATCCCACCCTTTTCTTTAATCTGGTTACGTAATTCTTCATTATCAAATCCTTTATCAGCAACAACATAATCAGCATTGGGTAATTCGGCAACTAACTTCGGCACTTCTTTACAGTCGCGAACTTCACCGCCCGTTACAAGAAAATGAATGGGTAAACCGCAAGCATCAACTGCCATATGGATTTTGGTGGTGTTTCCCGCTACAGGTTTTCCAATGGCTGTAACTTGTTCGTGGGCAGCACCACTACTATGCTGATGCGCTTTAACAATGCTGCCATCGATAAGCTCCCATTCCAAATCAGGGTTTACTGCGGGTGCGTTAAAAATAGCCCTTAATTTTTCTTTACGGCACCATTCGTTAAACCGCTTGTAAGCTGCATTCCAATTGCCAAAAGTTTCCGGCAAGTCCCGCCAGGAATAACCGGCCCTTAACCTATAAAAAATTCCCCCAATAGTTTACCGAAGTGTTGGTTTATCATAGATGTTCATTTTCAGCATGGTAGCTTTTAGCCTCATCCAATACTGATCTGTAAACATTTGGCGTGGCATTATAAAATTACTCGCTTAAATAGAATCCTGAATTTATTATTTATAACAATGACTTAATTATTAATCTTAAGGAATTACTTTAAAATGACAACTAGCCCCTAGATAGTGTCGTTATAAGATAGCAGCCCAAAGCGCGATGCATCGAATTTGCACGGCAGCTAAAAATGAACTCGTATTTTTAGCGTAGCGCGTTGCAATGCCACGCCATCGCTTAAGGTGTAAAAAAGCGTTTTCCACCAAGTGCCGTAACCTGTATAAGTCTCTGTCGTATTCACGTGGTTGCTTG
>JBEBJQ010000084.1:0-17216 GCA_040079795.1 Methylococcales bacterium | reverse complement strand
TGTGCTTACGCTTCGGCTCAACACCCGGCCCTGCGCCTATCGGGGACTAAAAATCTTCACTTCTCTACCGCTCCGCTTCCAAGATTTTCAGCGGCTGATGGGCTATAACAGTCGGCTTTCGCCAACCGTCATTGCCCATCCCAATAAAAAGACGGCATTTCAATTTGAAATTGAAAACCAAAATCCCCTCACCTATTCCACACTCAACAATCTGATCCCTCGATCCATATAGGGGTTGTACGCCGGAACCCCAGAAAATTTTGTCATCCTAATTCCAGCCCTTCTACGAGCGAATCCAGATCGAGCAATTTCCCGTCACTTTGGAAGGTGTAATGTCCGTTGAGCAGAATATGCCTCCACGCTGTAGGCGATATCTTTGTGATCAACGCCAACGCCTTTGCATTGCAACTCGCTTCGTTCTTGGTCAGCAGCCGCGACAGAATCGCCGAATTGTAGTAGATGGCCGCATTGGCAATCAACCTCGCGCATTGGTTACTGATTTCGATTTCGATATCAGTGCGTCCAGTCAGTTCCTTTTTACCACCGACTTTCGAGATAGCCGCGCGTAGCTGGTGATAGGATTCAATACGGTTTTGCGAGGCGCCAGTCAAAACGGAAAAATGTGTGCTTGGCCTTGAAGTAACCGATTTGCAAAATGCAATAAACCTGGGCATGAAGCCCGGGTCTGCTGGTCGCAAGCATCAGTTCTGTTTCGGACAGTGCAAGGTATTCCAATTGTTGAGCGTCATCGAAGTCCGGCAGGCCATACAGGGCGTACTGCTCGGTTTCGGATAGTACCGTCAGCAGCTTGTTTTTCGCCGCCATCGATTATAACTTAAACTCCATTCATCCAATCTTCGATAGTCAAAACACCATCAGGAACTAGGCTGAATGCTTTATCATGGGTGACAAGTATTGTATTGGCAGCTATTGCATGCGCGGCGATCATCATGTCTAGCGCCCCAAGCGTAATGCCAACCGACATGCAAGAAGCGCGTAAATCGCCATAAACGGTGGCGGCTTGCTCGTCCCAGGGCAATGTCTCAACACGAAATAGAAATTCCCGGATAAGTTTTGCAAGGGTGGCAGAATGCCCCTTTCGGGCTAAGCCATATAAAAGTTCGCCTTGTGTGACTGCGGATATGGTAATACTGTCCATCGGCAGCGACGCCAGCCGGTTACGAATCTCCGGGGGATGGCTTTTGATAATATAACTGGCCATATTGGTATCCAGCATATAACACATCAAAACAAATCCCTCTCTTGGCCCGGCAGGTCTTCGCGATCCGCCATGAAATCGGCAGGAATCTTTGTGTGGTCGGCAAGCTCGAAAAACTCTGTCCAGGATGCCGGTTTGGGCGACAGTATGACATCGCCAGTCACGGGATCACGACGAATAAATACTTCCGCTCCCGGAAATCGGAATTCTTTCGGAAGCCGAAGTGCTTGGCTCCGGCCAGTGATAAATAACTTGGCAGTAGCATGCATATTAATCTCCTATTAAATAAATACCAAAAGTATATACCATACATTGGTATGTATCAATGATATTTATCAATACAGTTCGATAAGGGTAACCCTTTATCGAACTAGTGGCAAATGGTACTATACAAGGGACAGAAACTAAGCGATTCCGAAACTCGGATTATGATTCAGTTTACCGACGATGACGACCTAAAAGAACAAATCGACGAAATTTGGGATGAGATTCATCAAATAGCTGATTTCCGCAATTGCGAAATAATCGACCTGTCACTTCAGGAAGAATCAACAGGCCGTTATTGGAATGAATATGACGGCGGCTGGAAATAGGTCTACTCTGTGTGACAAAATTTTCTGGGGTTCCGGCTTACACCCCCTTAATGGGGTATCGATCTGGTATTGCAGGAGAGCGGTCGTGGCAATGGTACAGCCAAGACCGATGCTCCTTTTTTCTATTAGAACACAGGGAATACCAGCCTCAACCAAGATGAAGGCATTAATAGCGGCAGTAATGCCGCCACCGAGGATTACCACGCCGCAATTAATATTTTTATCTAATTGCGGATAATCGTAAGGCAGCCCATTTTTTACCAACCAAAAAGGAAGTCCTGTTGAAAGGTCCATAATATTAAAAAACAATATATTTAGTTCAATTCCAGTCCACTCGAATTTATTTGGCCTGGAAAAGTAAAGAACAAATGAAAAGCCTGTTTTAGGACTCCAGGTTATTATGCTAATTCCGATTTACAGGTTTTCATCTTCCCGTTTGGTTTCCACCCCAGGTTTTGGGATTCATGTTGTTCCTGCGGAGATTGGCTTGGCGCAGTCAATTTCCTATTCAGTCGTTTTGCCATCGAAGTGCTCATTGTCGGCCTCGGCATCCTCTCGGGTATGATGGACGACGCCGTCCCGATGATTCGGCGGCGCATAGATCGTATAGAGTTTCAGTGGAGCACTCCCGGTATTGATGATATTGTGCTTTGTCCCGGCCGGGACAACTACTGCGAAGCCGGCGCTGATCGCCGTCCGGACGCCATCGAGAACCGCCTCACCGGCTCCCTTCTCAACGCGAAAGAATTGATCGAGCTTGTGGACTTCCTCACCGATCTCCTCCTTGGGCTTTAAAGCCATGAGCACAAGCTGGTAGTGCTTTGCGGTGTAAATGACCCGACGAAACTCGTCGTTCTTGACTGCGAGATCTTCAATATCTTGTACAAAACCTTTCATAATGATTCCTTCTTTGTTACAACTGGTTGCTAGTTTTTTTTACCAGCTCAAAATGTCTTCAAGCCGCAGTATAGCTGGATTTTCGACAAAGGCGGACAAATGGGTTATAGTTTAAATTTCTGAGGGATCAGAATGGCTGAAAGTCAACGGTATCAAACGATTCCAACACATTTGGATGTTCGGGAGTTTGAAGAATTTGTCTTTCCACATCTTTCTGTAGGTCATCGCGGATCCAAATTAAAGCTTAGTCTACACACGATCTTCAACTACATTTTAAAACTTCTCTATATGGGGTGCCAGTGGAAAGAACTGCCTATCGAAAAGGATAGTAATGGTCGTCCAGAAATTCACTACACCCGTATTTATCGCATTTTGCGGCGATGGGAGGCCGATGGCTGTTTCTACGCCATTTTTAACGGCTCGGTATTGAAGCTTCATCGGGACAACCTCCTGGATACTTCAATCATTCATGGTGATGGGACTACAACGGCAGCCAAAAAGGGCAGCGATAACATTGGCTTTAGCGGCCACAAGAAAGTGAAGGGCGATACAGTCGTTAGTCTCGATGGTGTCTATGATTGCCGAAAAAACCGCAAAGCTATTTTTAACCGCAACATGATTCCCAATATCAACCCTAATCCGCGTGGCAGAAAAAAACCTAAACGCGGCCGTAAACAGTTATTTAAACAGGAAATTTTTGCAGAACGATTTCGAACCATAGAGCGCGTCTTCGCGTGGGAAGACAAGCTCCGTCGCTTGCTGCTTCGCTTCGAGCGCCTCAGTCAAGTGCATTATGCATTCAAATCGCTCGCTTATTCTTTGATCAACCTCCGGCACTACTGCTCGGTCTAAAGGCAACCTATAAATTTGATTTTCGTTTCGAGGCAAGGTACATCGTAATTCCGTTCGCCCATTTGACGCTCAAAATTGCATTTTTGGAACAAATCCTGTCGCCATTCGTTTCATCAAGCTACTTTCTCGACTAATATTTTGGTTTCTGGAAATGTCGCTCGGTGCAGATATCCATGGCGGTTAAAACTAGCAACCAGTTGCAAACGAAAACAACCAGCCGGAAAAGCAACCCATATCAGCTTTATCAGTCGTCCCCAATTAAAGCATTGGCGGGCTTATGCACCTTTACCAAAGTTGGAGTCGCTGGAGCTATCCAGTAAGGCGCAAATGGTATATGCCGCCCTCAAGACCTTGGGCGCCAGTTTCTTTGAAGAATTGTTGTCTGAAACCGGCTTGCTTAAATCCTATCTTGAAGAAGCACTGGCAGAATTGGCGGCCTGGGGATTGGTCACGGTAGACAGTTTTCAGGGCTTACGGACATTGATCACCACGCAGAAAGTGCAACATCAGCGCAGCAAACGCTATCCTGGCTATGATCCATTTACCGCAGTCGGGCGTTGGTCAATAATCCGGGAAACACCTGGCAATGGCGAAGCTGATCGTTATCAACATTGCGAGTATATCGCTCAGGTTTTACTCAGTCGATATGGCATCGTGTTCCGAAAACTGCTGGAGCAGGAAGCCGTTCTGCCCAGCTGGCGAGATTTGCTGTATGTGTTCAGACGCATGGAAGCCAGGGGGGATCTGCGCGGTGGTCGTTTTGTGCAAGGTTTTTCAGGGGAGCAATTTGCCTTGCCGGAAGCGCTTAACAGCCTGAGAGCTATCCGTAAAAAACCTAAGACATGTGATTTAATTGCAATAAGTGCCGCCGATCCGTTAAACCTAACCGGTGTGATTACACCTGGCCAACGCATTCCCACTCAAGCCAGCCAACGGATTTTATATCGCGATGGCAAGCCGATTGCTGTTAGCGTAAAAGGCAAAGTAAGTTTCCTTGAAAGTATCGAAGCTGAGGAAGAGTGGAAACTCAAAAATGCACTATTACGCAATCGGCTGCCCGTTAAAGTTGTGTCGTAAAGTAACAACTGACTGCGGGTGATCGGTTGTGTCGCTAAAGTTTAGCTGAAGTCAGAGATTGCCTATCCTGGACGCTAAAGCCATAAATTGCCTGTAGACAGGAATATTTTGACTGGACAACTGGCCCTTTCGAATCAAATGCGCAGTTTCAATTCCAGCGATTGTTGCTTTTGCTGAATAGAAGGCTTTATATCCCATCATCGGTTTTGTGATTTTCTTGATGAAACGATGATCCTGTTCGACCAGATTATTTAAATATTTGATCTGAAGAATTTCCACAAAACTGATTACTCCGGCAAGCATCAACAGAAAATTAATATTTTCAAGTCCGACATAATTTGCGCCACTTCTGTCCATAACCACTTTCTTTGGAAAACCGTTGTGATCTATGGCTTGCTTGAAGAACGCAGTTGCTGCGGCTTCATTGCGTTTCTCAGATAACATGAAGCCAACGGTATCGCCAAACTTATCAACAGCGCGGTAAAGATAGGCCCATTCGCCTTTGACTTTTATGTACGTTTCATCCATTTTCCACGAATTAGCAACAGCACGTTTATTTTTTTGGCCGCCAATGCTAAAGAGGATGAATATTTGATTACCCAGCGATTCAGTGTCGAATGGTCAACCTTGACATTTCGTTCAGCAAATATTTCCTCTAAATCCCGATACGACACACCATACCTGACGTAGAAAAAGACCGCGTACAAAATAACATCTTTAGGAAAATGGGCGCCACTAAAACTGATCATTGTTCAATTCAGAAATTGTGAAATTCTACCTCGAACAGATAAACTTTGCGACACAACCATTGAACTCATGCACATGATCAAAAAAGGTCAGATGATTACTGATGAAAAAAATTTATCAGTCGCAGGACAATTCTGTTCATTGGCGGCCTAAGAAGCGATTGCGGTAGCCCGGCATCGCTTGAAAGAAATAATGCAACAGAACCCTATAAAGCCATACGTTTACGGCCAATAAAGCAGTAATTTCTTCCGGTTCCAAATATGTCCGCTGACCGCGCGTTGCTCGGGCAGCATAAAAGTGAAGCGGTATAAATAGGCCCGGATATATACCGGCGGTTGCTTGGCAAACGGATTATGCGCGAGCAATGCTAATACGCCAGGTGATCCTTCTTGCAATCTCTGCATGAACTTTTCAAACCAACCGCCAGGTTGTGATTCACCCAGCGCGGCAAACCACATCTGCCAATCCAGACGCGGTTGATGCGGTATATTCCAGCTCAACGGTTTGTCCACAAAATCAGGCTTGTATGAAAACCCGTATTCCATCCAGTTCACTCCGTCTTGTGATCCTTCAATAATAATTTCGTTGCGCACGGTGGTCATTACAGCAAAGGGGCCGTAATTATTAACTACCGCAAAGGATGATGCAAATTGGAGCAAGGTAACCAATGGTTTGAAAGGAACACGCTGCGTCTGAGCCCTCCAAATATGGGTTGTTAAAACCACTATAACAAGTCCCGCCCATGCCATGGCAAGCAGGCTCGCCGCGACAGTGGGTGGTTGGCCTTGCCGTGTTAAGCGCTCAAGCAACCAAACCGGAGTTATCCTAATAATATCGCGGTCTTCAAATAAAAAAAGACACAATAATAGTGTCAACAGATTGAAGAATGTGTAACTACCGGTCAGGATGATACTGGCTTGTAACACGATGAAGCTCCAGCCGGCAAAAAGACGAAATGGGCGGGGCATAAAAACGAAAAAAGGTACTAACAACTCAATGAACAGAACCCCGGAAACGCAAAATTTCTGCCACCATTCCGGTAGAAAATAAGCGTAGTATGCTAGTGGTGAAGGTAGCGGTTGTGTCAAATAATGGTAATTGAGCGCGGTGAGGTTCGCCCAGCTTGGATCACCGCTAGCAATCTTCACCACCCCACCCATAAACATGAAACGAGCAATCAATAAGCGGTATAAAAATAGGATAACTGGAGAATTCCAAGTCAATAAAATGGCCAGGAAGCCACTTTCCAACAAAAAAACATCCCATTGGAATGATGTAAAATCTTGCCCCGCAGTAGTGATCGATAAATAGCCTATAAAGCAAGCGACCAATGCTGCCCGGGTGAAAATATTAAAAGTTACCAGACAGGCTGAGGCAATCCCAGCAAAACAGACACTTTTTAGTGCATTGTTCGAAGCATCAAACCAAAACAGGGTTGGGAAGTACCAATATTTTTCATTAAGCAACGTTTGGCTAATATGTGTAAGTTGCTCTTGCAGCGGCAGGATGCCATCCTCACCGATGAGACCTTCGACTTGCGTTGCCATCGACCAAAATGCAGACAAATACACCAGGCCAAGGCCGCGTAAAAACCACCATCGGACGACTATGCACGGGGTTATGTTCACCAAATTCATGTTACTTTGCTTACCAACTGATTGGGGAAGGCTAAAAGGTTCAAATTGTCTTAATATGTTGATTAAGTGTGATTTCCAACCTGTGCCCACGGAATGGGTTACTGTCCAATTGAGTGGGTGTCCGCATGGGAAGACATGTTCCGCCGATTGCTGAATCGCTTCGGGTGCCTCAGCCAACTGCGTTACGCCTTCAAATTGCTCGCCTTTACCCTGATCAGCCTCCTGCACTGTTGCCAGACCTAATTTTCTCAGGGTCTATAGTGGCGTTGTTGAAAAATTCAAATTTTGGCCGCAAAGACGCATTTCGGTACTCTGCTAAATTTTAATAGACACAGGCATCCCTAAGCCAGTCATCCGGTTAAGCGCAACAACACTTGCCCAAGCTTCCGCATTTTGCTGCGGCAATGAACGCGCTTTCATTGTGTTGCCAAAAATACGCTTATATCGTTGCCTAGCCAATTCGGCAGTGTGCGCAAGCCATAGCTGGTTTTCTTTTGCCAGGCGATATGGCCGTATTGGTCAATCACCCGGATGTGGTCGTCCCGCTGGGCATCCCCATTGGCAGAAACAACCGCTGTTTTGTGCGGCGGGACGATGACTTGCGCATTGGGTTGCTTGTTTAATACGGCTTGGGAAACTGGATCGCCATTGTAGGCACCATAATACGGCTTACAGAGCTCTACTATCCAATAACGCAACAAACCTTGCCAACAGCCTTTCTGGACTGTTAGTAAAAATAGCCATTATTTTATATCTTTTTGGATTGCTCATGGCTTTCTTTCCCTTTGAAGGGTTTGTTTGTTGAATAAATCGGAAATTATCGGTCTATTTGGTAAAATCGACAAAGCTTGTTATAAGGTGACCAATTGGCCTGAGTATAACAATGCTTTAAGGAAACGCGGCGATTTTATCGAAGAAGCGATAGTTGGTTGGCACCCTGCCAAGACTGGCGGCCGTGGCTGTCCTCAAAAATACTCGGCACTTGCGATTGAAGTCAGCTTAAGGATTCGTCAGGTATTTCGCCTGCCGCTGCGGCAAACGTAAGGCTTTATGAGTTCGCTAGTCACTGCGTTGGACACCGACATCACCATCCCTGATTTCAGCAGCCTGTCCAAGCGCAGCATAAGCTTGCCGCGACATAAGCTGACCAAAGCACTGGCACCACAGGCGGCATCGTTATTGTCGGTTCCACAGGACTCAAAGTTTATGGAAAAGACGAATGGCATCAGGAAAGCATGGTGTTCCCGCCCGGCGCACTTGGCGTAAGCTGCATCTGGCAATTGATGACAATCATAACGTATTGGCTTATGAACTGACCACACCAGAAACAGGCGATCCCACGGCGGCACCGGATTTGCTTGAACAAATCGACACCCCTTTTGAAATATTCATAGGGTATGCTTAAGCTATAGGCACGAAACACCAGAAAACTGATTACTTCCTTTATAGTATGAATGCAGGCGTAATAAGCATTGCAGCCGACTACTATCCAATAACGCGGCAATCCTTAAGGTCGGCCATATTGGTTGAAGGATAGTAAAAGTTAAATAAGCGGAATCTACCAAATCGGTCTTAAAAATTCGATTCAATCAACAATGCCATTTGGTGCAGGTTATAACACCCTTACTTCTAAATAAGAGGTTGGTTATGCTGATGTTTCCAGAGATAGTGCAAGTCTTTCTTGTCGGCTTGTTAATATTTATACCCATGATCCTGATCTATAAAAAAGCCGGTTTTCACCCTGCATGGGCGGCGCTGGTATTTTTACCGGGGTTTGGTTTGCTGCTGATTTTTATGCAGTTGGCGTTGCTGCCTTGGCCGAATGTCCGTGATGACTTGGAAAATTAGCCATGGAATTATTTTATGTATTATTGCCAATCTATGTCATTTTCACTTTATGGTTAGGCTTTCGCATTGTCCATAAAGCAGGATTTAAGGGCTGGTGGGTATTGGTTCTATTGATTCCCATCGTTAATGTCGCGATGATTTGGGTTTTTGCGTTCATTTACTGGCCAAACTTGAAGGTGAGTATTAAACCAGATTTATAATTTTAAGTAGTTACATACCTACCTACATTAATCAACTATAATCAAGAGCAAACAGCAGAACCCATTAAAATGATCGAGTAAAAGAGGTGCGAGATGAATATCACTACTGTTTCTAGCAGAGAATTTAATCAAGATGTCAGTCGAGTAAAGCGGGCTGCTGCAAATGGGCCGGTTTTTATTACTGATAGGGGTCATCCTTCGCATGTTTTATTGACCATTGATGACTATCAAAAAATCACTGACAAGCTTGAGGGTATTGTCGAGTTACTGGCAATGCCTGATGCAGGTGATATTGATTTTGAAGTGTCTCATTTGAACCGTGAACTCTATAGACCAGCAGACTTATCATAAGCAATGTTTTTGCTTGATACCAACGTTATTTCTGAACTAAGAAAAGCCCGGTCGGACAAGGCGGATAAAGTCGAGTTGATGGCATGTGCCATTGTTTTAACGTGTCCCGCAGCGGGTATTACGCGTGGCTACAGCGGAAGCCCAGCCAACGGCTTCAGCGGCGTCAGGCGCTGGATGAACAGGTCAAGTCCCTGTTCCATCAACACAAGCAACGTTATGGCCCAGAAAGGTTGCAACGGAAAATGCCCAAAGAAAATGGTAAGCCGTACGGTCTGAAAACCATCGCGGCCAGCCTGAAACGCCAGGGCCTCGTGGCCAAAGCGGCCCGGAAGTTTAAGGCGGCCACCAACAGCAAACACAACTTGCCGGTGTTCGATAATTTGCTGCAGCAGGACTTTTCTGCCACCGCGCCGAATCAAAAATGGGCCGGTGGCATGACGTATTTATGGACGGACGAAGGCTGGCTGTATCTTATCTGGCCGCCATCATAGACCTGTTTTCCAGGCAAGTTGTTGGCTGGTCCATGAGCGGACGGATGACGGCGGACCTGGCTTGCAATGCGCTACGGATGGCGGTTTTCAGGCGTAAACGCCCTAAAAGCGTGATGGTGCATTCGGATCGCGGGAGCCAATATTGTTCACACGCTTACCGGCAATTGCTACAACAGCACGAATTGTTAGGCAGCATGAGCGCCAAGGGCTGCTGTTACGATAATGCCTGCGCCGAAAGCTTCTTCCACTCGTTCAAGGCCGAAGCAATTCACGGCGAGCGATTTGAAACGCGTGAAGCCATTCGGCAGGCTGTGTTTGAATATATCGAAACGGATTACAATCCCGCCAGGTTACATTCTTCCAATAGCTTCCAAAGCCCGATAGAATTTGAAGCCAATTTTACACAGTCTCTCGCTTCTTGATTTGTCCGTTTTTGATGGTGGGGATCAAATTCAACCCGGTGGTTTTTCATATATACGTACCTCGCTTGAGTTGTTGGGCGAAGTACGTCGCCGTATTTTTTAAGCTTGATAACGCCTCTGCCTGTTAGGCAAGTTGCCGTTTCAGGCGGGCATTTTCGGCGGCGAGATTGGATTCGCGTTCACTGGCCGTTCTGGCGTGTTCAATGTCTTTGCGCCAGTTGTACAGTTGCGATTCGTGCAGACCCAACTGGCTGGCTGCTTTGGCGATGCCAATTTTGGTTGCCAGCTTTATGGCTTCCTGTTTGTATTCGGCGCTATGCCGGGTATAGCCGGCTTTCTTGCCGGACTGTTTCGTGCTCATTCAAGTATCTCTTTTGTACTAAGGGTACTCGCTTTTGGTTCTGTCCACTATTCGTGGGGTAGATCACTCCAGCCATCCCATCTTGAATCGTACAAGAAACCGATAAAACGTTCTGAGTTATAAAAAACAGAGGCATGCAAAATGCCAATATCAATAAAGTCTTTCTTGTTGTAGTTATGGGATAAAACCAACCAGTAACATTACCAATAAATTCCGATGGCGATCCTGATAAAAGATTCATCCATTGTAATGCCCCTTGGTTGGTTTAAATTCATAGTATCCCCTGAAAGTTGATTAGATTTAACGCTGGTAATGTAGACACTTACACCCAACTATTTACCTTAGGCCAAGTATCTCACATTCATTTTGGCAGCGTATACACGTACGAATACCTATTCTTTTCTTGTAAGCACGCTAACAACGTTCTTTTCTATCCATTGCCAAAAAATGCCCCAGGTTCAGTCTGATGTTAAATCAATGATGGTGGTTGGTGATCCTAAATCAATGAATCTTGCAACTGCGAATAAAACAACATTAATTAAGGATACACATCCTTAAACAATTGGGAAAACAGTGATTGTTATTTCCGCAGATTACTTTCCGGGGTAGCATCGTAACTCATTTGAATTCAACAGTACTATCTGCAAGCCCAAGGCCACCAGCCATCCGAAATAAATACCGCCCCAAAACAATTTCCTTCCATGATATAATTCAGTTTATTTAACTGACCTACACATCTTAAAGAGGTTGTTATACGTGGCAAATATTAATACCCGAAAATCTGTAATGACACTTTTTTCATCGCCGGACTGTGTAATGAGTCATTGTGCCCGTTTTGTTTTACATGAAAAAGGTATAGTCGCAGATGTCGAATATTATGAGCCAACGGATCCCCCTGAAGACCTAATAGAACTAAACCCAAACGGTACATCCCCTACGCTTATAGAAAGGGATTTGGTGTTATATGATTCCCGCATTATCATGGAATATCTTGACGAACGGTTTCCTCATCCACCGTTACACCAGATGGATCCTGTCTCACGCGCAAATACCCGTATGATCATTAAGCGGATTGACCAAGACTGGTATTTAATGTTAGATGAAATTTTACATTCTGGTGAGAAAAAATCTGCACGCGCAAAAAAAATGCTCAAAGAGAGCCTAACCGCTGCAACACCTATTTTTAGCTCACAGCCTTATTTTATGAGTGATGAATTTGCGTTAATTGACTGTGTGATGGCTCCCCTTCTATGGCGATTACCCAGTATTGGTATCGAACTGAATTCAGTCAGTGACGAGTTGACCCGGTACGCCTATCGCTTATTTAGCCGTAAAGCCTTTAAAGCTAGCTTAAGTGATGTCGAGAAAGAAATGGCTGAGTTACCCAGATGACCTCTTTAAAACCTTATTTGATTCGTTCAATCTATGAGTGGATTGTCGATAATAACTTAACACCGCACCTATTGGTTGATGCTGACAACGGCAACGCAATTTTGCCTACGGATTTTATTGAAGATGGCAAGATTGTATTAAATATCAGGCCGGAAGCTATACACGGGCTATTGCTGGGTAATGAGAATATTGAGTTTAATGCTCGATTCTCAGGTAAACCTATGCATATCGTTGCGCCAATTCCAGCAATATTAGCTATTTATGCCAAAGAAAATGGCAAAGGCATGGTCTTTGACCCTAACGATGCCGAGCAGAATAATATGCCCCCTACTCCGCCACCTGCGCCAAAAAAACCAACTTTGCGCGTGGTTAAATAAAGGCTTCACGCATTATCTGTGCTATCCGTTATGAATAATGCTGAACAGACTAAAGCGAATTAACGATGTTATTCAAAACTTAATGCCAAAAATTACTCTCTAGGTTTACTTTAATGTTCTTGTTGCGCCTCTAAAGCAGCCAGTTCAGATAAGGTATTAATATTGACAAAGACTTCAGTTGCATCACTAAAGTCGACAGCAAACATGTTTTGCTGAGCCAGCCAAATGCCAATTTTACGTTGGCCACTGTCCAGATAAGTTTGCAGGCTGCTTTGTAAAGTCGTTTTTATTGCTAAAAATACCGGGTGTAAACGTTCGCCATCAAAAGCTACCGCCACATCACTTTGCGTTTCTTCCAACTTAACTAGCAAACGCTGTAAATGACGGGTGGTCATTAAAGGGGAGTCGCAAGGCATGACCAATAATATTTCTGTTTTAGCGGCTGCCATAGCAGCTAAAATACCCGCTAACGGACCATCAAACTGATCCGCGTGATCTGCAATGATGGGGCATCCGAATTGTTGATACACTTCATGATTACGATTGGCATTCAATAGGGTTTGCGTTACCAGCGGAGCCATTGCTTTAATAGCATAGCTCGCCAAAGGTTGGCCTTTATAAATAACCAATCCTTTATCTTGATTGTTCATGCGCCTGGCTAAACCGCCGGCAAGAATGACGCCGGTGACATTGGTCGAATTGGTCATGGGGTTATGTCGTTTTTTTAATCATTTTACTCTCGGACATTTTTTCAAAACTTGCCATCGTCTATGCTAAAAATTATTTTTATTGTTATCAGTTCGGTATATCTAATCAGCTGTGCTATGCAGCCTAATGGTGAAGTTATACAGCAATATCAAGCAACAACGGCCAAACCCTACGCTGATGTTCTGGCAGAACTGGAAGTGGCAATTAGCGACCATAATTTCCGGATTACCGGCCACAGCCGGGTCGGTAAAGTGATTCGTGATCGCGGCACACCCGATTTCCCCGAATACGATACCTTACAATTTTGCAATTTAACTCACGCTAAAACAGTACTGCTAATGTCACCCCATGCAATTCAATATATGCCTTGCAATGTAGTGGTGTATCAGTTTGAGGGTAAGACTATTATCAAAACTCATTTGCTACCAACCGACGGCGGCGACCCCGAACTGAATCAGTTTATGTCAAAAATGAATAGCATCCTTAAACAAATTGTAGATTTTGCGGCCGAAGAATAACAATAAGAAAATCTTACTTAGCAACTCGCTTTTAAAGTTAGTGCAGTTATCTCATAGCCTACTTTAAATGATGGGTGGCGCAAACTTCTTCCCTTAAACTGATAATCTGCCAGCCCTGTTCCAGGGCATAAGCATTAAGCTTATCGTCTGGATCCACCGCAACAGGATTGGTTACTAACTTTAATAAGGGCAAATCATTGTGCGAATCACTGTAAAACCAGCTATCTTGAAGCGATAATTGTGGAAAATCACCTAACCACTCTTGCAATAGCTTAACTTTCCCTTCTTGAAAGCTGGGTATGCCTATAAAGTTTCCTGTAAATTGCCCCTGTTTTAGTTCCGGTGTAGTCGCAATAAGGGATTCAATACCATAAAGCAATGCAATTGGTTCAGTTATAAAACGGTTAGTTGCGGTAATAATGAGTAAAGTATCGCCTTGCTGTTTATGGTGGGCTATTAATTTTTGTGCCGCAGGTAATAAAATAGGCTGAATTTTTTGGGTAATAAACTGCTGCCGCCATTCAAAGAGCTGCTCAGCATCATTTTCGGCTAAGGGTTTGAGGGAAAAATTTAAAAATTCTACAATATCCAATTGACCATGTTTGTAGTCCTCATAAAATTTATCGTTCGCACGCGCATAGTCATGACTATCAACAATGCCCTGCTCTACTAAAAATTGCCCCCACAAATAATCGCTATCATCTGCGATTAAAGTATTATCCAGATCAAATATTACTAAGCTCACGCAAAAAACCCTAAGTCGAAAAAATAAAAGAAAGCCACTATGGCATCGTTAAGCTATTTATGGAACAATGCTGCCATTACAATAACAGTACAAGTTGGCTGGCATTTTATCATTTGGGTTGAGGAGTTTTTGATTTATTAATTTTGAACAATCTTTTTTCAAGTACTTTAAATAAGTCGTTTCGGGCTATGTGCCCTAAGATTGCCTTAAAACAACAAAATTAATAGTAATAGCCTATCCAAAATAACGTGTAAGCCTTCCTAAAATTACAGGTTTTAACATGATTGACTCGAAAGGATACCGGCCAAATGTCGGCATCATCCTTTGCAATAACGAGGGTTGTGTATTTTGGGCAAAGCGCAAAGGCGCAAATTCATGGCAATTTCCACAAGGTGGTATTAACTGCGATGAAGACCCTGAAACAGCAATGTATCGTGAATTGTGGGAAGAAACCGGTTTACAGCCCGAACACGTCCGAATTCTTGGCCGGACACGCTATTGGTTGCGCTATAAATTACCAGAACGTTATTTGCGTAAAAACTCGTTCCCCTTATGTATTGGCCAAAAACAAATTTGGTTTATTTTACAGTTATTAACTGACGATTCTAAAATACGCTTTGATTGCGTCAGTAAGCCGGAATTTGATGATTGGCGCTGGGTGCAATATTGGGAACCGCTTAATGATGTGGTTTTCTTTAAACGTAAAGTGTACCGTAGAGCCATGCGGGAATTAGGGGAGATTTTGCTTGCCGAACATATACCCGTAAAGGCGGACAGCTATTTATTGGGTGAAATGATACTTTAAACTGAACGTCAAAATTATATTTAACCTACAAAATTACCTTTAAAATCAATATTATAAATTAAACTATTTTTCAAACGCCGTTATAAAATTATAGCTGTCCGTTATTAATGAGCCTTGGATATTACAGAAACATGGAAAATGCTGTCGTAAAAATTTTATCCCGTATTGATGCAAATAATCTACCGGTATTACCTAAGGTATTGCTTGAATTAATGGACGAAATTCAACGCGAAGATATTAATATAAACGAACTGGCAAAAATCATTGGACAAGACCCCAGTTTAAGTTCCAGCATTCTGGCAGCGGCTAACTCATCGTTCTACGGACAACGGGGAGCGGTTACAGATTTAAAAAAATTGATCGTGGTATTAGGCTTAACATCAGTCAAAACACTCGTAATTACCAAAGTTATTCAACAGTTTTTTGCCTGCATCCCCCAGACCCAGCACTATTGTTTGGAAATTATCTGGTACCGGTCCCTCACTTGTGCACATCTGGCACGTAATCTGGCGCAACTAACCGGGTATGAGTTCCCTGACGAACTGTATCTTGCAGGGCTCATTCATCGCCTAGGACAGCTCATCCTGATGCAATGTTATCCTAAAACTTACCCTGACTTCTTATCCAAGCACCTTGATGGAGACCAGACAGCTGCTGAAACAGCTGAATTTGGCGCGGCCCATCATGAAATAGGTGCCTATATCATAACGGATTGGAATTTAAAATCAGGTCTTGCCGAAGCGGTACTACATCAATATCAGCCTGTTGAAGCCATAACAAATAGTACGGGTGTGGTAAAGATCTTAAACCTTGCCAGCCATTTGGCCAGTATGGATGAAGAAAATAAATATGCTATTTTTGGAAAAATTGATGAGATATTTTCGTTAAACCAATCCTTAGTTAAATCCATGTTAGAAGAGGTCAAACCTCTGGTTGAAAGATCAGCCGGTAGTTTAGGCATTAGCATTGCCAAGTCAGAGCATAATAAAATAACCAATTTGACAGCGACAGAACACCGCGATTCAGTGCAAACCCTGTTAGGTGAGCAGGTAAAAAACCTTGCGTTTTCTGCCACTGTCCAGAAAACCGCTCTTGAGGCTTCCAAAGAATTAAATACCTTAGTGACCAATATCCGACGGGATATGCGCTTGTTATTTGGCTTTTCTGATGTGGCTTTTTTTTTATATCGTCCGGAAACAGGGAGTCTTGATGGTGTTTCAGGTGAGGAAGACATTGAAGATTTATATGCAGCGCTTTCGGTAAGTCTTAATGCTAATCACAGTTTAATTGCAAACGCATGGCATAAAAAGCGGATTCTACATTCTTTTAACCGCGATAAAACTGATCCTACCATACTGATTGATCATAAGATTTGTCAATTAATGCATACGGAAGATATGTTACTAATACCTGTGCTTCTGGAGGAACAGGCTTTAGGCGTCATTGCAGCTGGCTTAAAGCGTTCAGATGTCAAACGTATCAAACTAAACTTGGGGTTTATCAGCTTATTCGTAGGGGAAGTAGCAAAAATTTTACAGAATTTAGAACTCACCTATCAAAAAAATGCCCGTGAGTTAACTGAAATGGGTGCAAACTTTGGTCTGTTTGCAGAAAAAATCGGGCATGAAATAAATACCCCCCTCAGTATTATTAATAATTATCTTTATTTGCTCAGTTTGAAATTAGGTAAGGAACACGCAGAAGATATAAGACTAATACAGGAGGAAATCGACCGGGTTGGTAATATTACTTTATGCTTATCTGATTTTTCTTTGGATATGATTAAAGCAGCCTATGACACTGTAGATGTAAACCTTTTAATTGAGGATTTAATTAAGCTGTTTGAAGCCAGTATGTTTAAAACCCATGATATTAAATGGCATTTGAATTTGAAGGGTGATTCATTAAAAATACCCACACATAAAGATAAGCTGAAACAAATATTAATTAATTTAATTAAACATGCTGTTAAAGCA
>JBEBJQ010000172.1:0-3047 GCA_040079795.1 Methylococcales bacterium | reverse complement strand
AATGAACTTGAGCAGCATGTAGAGCAAAAATTTCAATCTCATGATCAAGCGATTGCGGGGTTAATTAACATGATACGAGAGTTAATGAACCCAACCGCGCCCGCCAACAGGCCCATTGGCTTTGTACCATTAAAAGATAAGTCAAAACAATAGGCCTGCGACCCGCATGGATATTGGCTTGCAGAGCATCAATTTTCATTGTTTTATATTAAAAATTATAGAATCAATCGAGACTGACCCCATTGATTTTTAAAACTAAGGCGAGAATAAGGCGAAAGCCCGTTGCGCTGAAAGTAATAGATTTTATACGGCGTATGCGGCCAATGCTAGATATTGAGCTGTTATGCTATAATTTTTCGTATGATAAACACAAATAACAACCCTTCAGAAGTTCAATCAATAGAAGCAATCAGCTCGCGCGTATTGTCAATACGTGGACAAAAAGTGTTAATCGACGCTGATTTAGCAGCGCTATATGGGGTAGAAACAAAAGTACTATTGCAGGCAGTAAAACGTAATTTTGAGCGTTTCCCAGATGACTTTATGTTTCAGCTTAATTCCGAAGAGTGGGATGTTTTGAGGTCACAATTTGTGACCTCAAACAAGGGGCGCGGGGGTAGACGCTATGCGCCATACGCTTTTACAGAGCAAGGCGTGGCGATGTTATCTTCTGTGCTTAATAGCTATCAAGCTATTCAAGTTAATATTGCCATCATGCGGGCATTTGTAAAGCTGCGTGAAATACTAGCGACCAATAAAGATTTAGCCAGTCAGTTTGAAGAACTAGCACGTAAAGTAGATTCGCACGACCAAGCCATTACGGGGCTAATTCATACCCTGCGCGATTTGATGTCTCCAAAAAATCCCCCCGTTAGCAGACCAATTGGCTTTGTGCAATTAAAAGATAAGTCAAAATAAATAAGCCTGCAAGGCGCATGGATATTGGGTTGCAGGGCATGTGCTTAGGGCCTGTAGGGTGGGCAAAATAGGTTTGCCCACCAATTCAGTTAGTTTAAATACGGTGTGCAAGGTGAAACGTTTTGCACACCCTACGCTTGCTAATTCTCAACTAAGAATTGAAGTTTATCTTTATATTTCCAGTCATCACCACAAATTTGAGAGCAATTTGATGATTTGCATATTTCCTGTTTGTAGCAACTCTCTAACTCATTTTTCTTAAAAAGAAGTGCATTTTTTGCTTTAACTTTAGAATCATTATTACTTTGGTATGATGCTAGCAATCTTAAGGTTTCAAGATTAACATCACTTTCAGTTGCCGCCGTGTAAAATAAGTCTACATTATTGTCTGAATCTACTTTATTTACATCAAGGCTTTTTTTCACAACTAGATAACGGATTACATCAAGATTATTATTGTCTATTGCTATCCAAATAATAGATGCCTTTTCATCTGTAAATCCGTAAGTAATGAATTTCTGCCTTATATCAAATCCATACCTATCAAAAATAGTTAACACCTTCTCTAAATTATTAATTTTTTTTGAAATCATTAAGCTTAGTAGGGAATGATGACTACAACACCAAGATTGAGCTGCTAAATTCATACCGCCAGCTGCAAATAACTCAACCACTACAAAATCACCAGATTCTACTGCAGCATAAAACGATTCCTGAGTCCAACTAATCCCCATGTTTGAAAGTTCCTTTCTAGGATTATCACTCGTTTCTTTTTTTACTAAGTCTATTTTTTTATCTGCTTTTTCTAAGACTTCAATAATTTTGTCTTGTTTTACAGATATATTACCCAGTTTAAAATCAATCAAACCCAAGTTGGTTTGCAAGCTGGCAACTGAATCAATTTTGGTCGCTAAAAAGCCTTTTGGATTAACTTTTGCATAGACTCCAGCACCAAAAGTCAGAGCAGTTAAAAAAGTAAGTACTTGAAACAAGCCTTTTTTCCAAAATGCAACGCCGTCTGGTTGCCATAATTCAACCAATTCATTTTTAATAAAATCTGGTGCAAATGCAGTTGAGTTTTTAACTTTTTGCAACATTAGATTGTTTTTGCTACAAATGGCAGATAACACTGTTAAAACAAGCAAGATTGCGGCTAAAACGTATATATAATTACCTAAAGGTGCTAAAAAATCTAAAATTGCCCCTGCTGTTGCAGTTATTAAACCAATTGGTCCAGCAGTTTTTTCTAAAAGCTTAAAAAATGACTTCATGAGGTTTT
Source organism: Methylococcales bacterium (assembly GCA_040079795.1). Lineage (GTDB taxonomy): Bacteria > Pseudomonadota > Gammaproteobacteria > Methylococcales > Methylomonadaceae > SXIZ01. Next base: position 850 of record JBEBJQ010000172.1, on the reverse strand, counting down.
ACCTTTTTTGTTAATTATTAAATAAACGGAGTTGGGTTGAACTAACTTTGCATTTCCAGCTTTTTGATTCAAATTAAAACAACATGAATTAATAATAGCTCTGACCATTATGTAATCCAACGAACGCAGTCAATTTCCCTTGAGCAATCAATGCGACACCTCAAACGCCTTCATGTAATCCACCAACGCCTGCACACCCTCAATCGGCATAGCGTTATAAATACTAGCACGCATGCCGCCAACCGCACGGTGACCTTTTAATTGCAGCAAGCCGTTGGCTTCTGCGCCTTTTAAAAACTCGGCATTTAGGCTTTCATCTGCCAAGTAAAATGGAATATTCATGCGTGAGCGGTTGTTGACTGCTACGTGGTTCACGTAAAAATCGGTGCTATCAATGTAGTCGTAAAGCAATTTTGCTTTTGCTATATTCACTTGCTCAATCGCCGCCACGCCGCCCTGCGCTTGCAGCCATTCAAACACCAAGCCTGCAATGTAAATGCTGTAGGTTGGCGGCGTGTTTATCATGCTGATGTTTTCAGCTTGCGTTTTCCAGTTGAATACCGCTGGCGTGAGTGGTGAAGCGTTGCCTAGTAAATCTTCGCGCACAATCACGATGCACAAGCCTGCTGGGCCGATGTTTTTTTGTGCGCCGCCGTAAATTACGCCGTATTGGCTCACGTCAACTTCGCGTGAGAGTATGTGCGACGACATATCTGCCACAATCGGCACGCCGTTGGTGTTGGGCAAACTATCAAACTCTACGCCACTCATGGTTTCATTGGTGCAAATGTGCAGGTAAGCCGCGTCTTTATTGAGATTCCAGCTTGCAAAGTCTGGCACGTGTTTGTAT
>JBEBJQ010000171.1:0-3136 GCA_040079795.1 Methylococcales bacterium | reverse complement strand
CTAATTTTGCCAACGATAATGTTGCACTTTGGTCGGTTTGAGAAAGTTAGAGAGATTTGAATATTGCTAGACTTTAGACCTAATGTCGTATTTGGGCCCAAAGCGGACATTCAATTTATTCAGTAATTTTCAATATTAGTAAAATTCAATTACAATTAATTCAGTCGCGCTGCGTTTCTATATTAACTGTTAGAAAGTAAAGCAAATGTCATTTGAATGGGCTCAAGTATGGGGTTTTAGTTTTGCATTCGTAGGTCTAATTTTGCTGTTCAAACGTAAAGTAGACGTCGGCATTCAAGCTCGTCCAGTTTTATTTGTTGTTACTGGTAAGTGGACAATTATTCTCAGCTTGTTAATAATTGCGCTAGGTTTATTGGTTGGTTTTCAAGTACCTAAACACCTAAAAATTGATAGTTGTTTAGATAGTGGTGGGAAATATAACTATCAATCCAATTTATGTGAGCATAAATAATAAATAAATTCTCTTATCAGCACTATGCTTTCAAACCCATCATTCAAACGGGACTGGCTAAAGCCAGTTCCTTAACTCAATCAACAGGGCTAATGCTCATGAGAATATTATTTCTATTTTTTGCATTTCTTGTTGCCTCTACATGCAGTGCAGCAACAACCAATTGTTCTGAGAAGGAGGCTCAAGCGGCGGGAAATGCAACAGATTCCATGAAGTCTTGGACATCTATTTACTCTGGGTTCAAGCATTTTGGTAAATGCGATGATGGTGGCATTGCACAAGGTTTTACTGATGCCGTTGTTCATCTTCTTGCTTCAAAATGGAGTTCCTTACCAAAAGTTGCTGTGTTCGTAAGAAAAGACCCTGAATTCTATAAATTTTTCCTAGGGCACATTGATGCATCTGCTGATACTGATGAACTTAAGAAAATTTATTCTTTTGCTCAATCTGAGTGTCCTGTGAACCTACAAAATTTATGTGCCGCTATAAAGTCCGAAGCGGAGCATGCAATTGGGGAGTCATAAGATGCGCCCTAACTCATTCTCTAGGGACACTTAACGGTGCAACTTAATTCTAACGTTAGTGATTCATATGCAATCTAGACAAGTGTTACTCTTAATTATTACTATTTTCACCAATTCCGCATTTGGTGAGGAATCTTTTGACAACCCAGTTGATGGTCGAAAATATAATACTGACGGAGAGTTTAAAACTTACGAGCCTAAGAACCCGCGTGATATAAATCAAGAAAAAATTACTACGAAAAACGTTCGTTTACTAACTGGTGAGCAGGAGTTAAAGGATAGAATCCAAATTGAAGACCTAGCTCAATTTATTAAGGCTGCTGAAAAAGCTGCGTTTATCTCCTTGGCAAAAAATAAGGCTCCCGCTTTAGTTCTACTACAATTTAACTGTCAGCCAAATGGACATACCGTGCAAATTGCTAGCCAAGGCGATACACAGCAAGCTGTATTGCAAGAACTCTATGACAAAACTAAAACACTCGCACCACTAAAAACTACAGGCGAAGTTATTTTTCAGGTTGAATTTAATGTTAACAACTAAACCATCATTCAAGCGGGACTGGCTAAAGCCAGCTCCTTAATTCAATCGTTAGGGCTCCATATGTCGGAACTTCCGAATATTTCAAAAAAAACGGATTTAGATAAAGAGCGCGAAAAGTTTGCGTTTCACTCTGAAAAGTATTGGATTGAAATTAAAACTGGCAGCTCAAAGAAAGCAAATTCCGAAGAGCGTACTCTTGCAAAGCTAGTTGAAAAACATGAGAAAAACGGTGATTTACTTGAACTATTAACCCCCTTCCTTGAGCATGATTCGCCAGCCTTAAGACTTTCAAGTGCTGCACGTTTACTCAAATCTGAGTCGCGCGAAATTGCAATTTCAGTGCTTCATGAACTATTAGAGAACCCCACGCTAATTGCAGCAACAGCAGGTGCGGTGTTAAGAGTTAATGGTATTAGCCGTAACTCATCATTCAAGCGGAACGCCTAACGGCGCCCCTTATCTCAAACGTTAGGTGACATGAGAAAAAGTACAAAACATGCAATTGCACAGCGCCTTCTGGCAGTAGTTGGTGGGATGTTGTTTATAGCTCCAATCTGGCTTGCTGAACTTCATTCTACATCTATTTATATTACTATTTTTGGCATGATTTTGTCAGTCTTTGCCACCTTTAGCGCCACAGGCTGTGGTCCTTGGGGGCGCTACTATTTGTCGCTTTATCTGGCAGAGCATGAAGCTGCATTAAAATCACTAGAGGTTAAACAGCCGTGGCAATAACAAGCGCTTTGACACCAAAATGATTAGTGCAAAACGGATTCTTACCATTGCAATGATATGTCTACTCATTGCAATCTTAGGCTTTGTATTGGCATTATTTGGGTTTAGAACAGGACTTTACGCTGTATATCTAGCTGTACCGATTGGTGCGCTCACAACAATTGTTGGTGCAAGTGCAACGATATTTGGAAAAGTAAAAAATGATATTCAAGATGATGATTCAGACTAAAAGACAACTATGAACTTAGATAAAATCGTTCAACAGTCTTTTATAAAGCCTCGTTTTGATAAGGTGGCAGCTGATGCATTCTGTTTTCAAGAAGGAATAACAATCGAGAGCTATTTAGATGTGTTTACAAAGCACGTTGTTAAGGGCTATTTAGATGGACGATTTAGCTGGAATCATTGTGATTGTGCAATGATGGGGTTAAGTGTCTGGGTAACTGATTTGTTCAACTTTGACAGTTTTGCTTGGGAGATATACATGGCTTTTGATGCTGGAGAATTTCACCCACAAATGCCAGAACTAACATCAGATGAAGTAACACGACCACTTATTCATCAATTACTACTAGAGTTTGAAATTACTTTATAACTTTCAAAATGTTGACTGTCTCAAAAGGGTCGTTACAGGACGCTCAGTCATATTTTATATACTTAAACCGTACATCATCATTCGGCGTGCCCGTTAAAGCCCCGCCATCCAACGCAGGTTGCCAGCCGATTACCGCTTCAATCTTCGTAGCCAATTCAAAATCTTTATCGGTAATGCCTTTTGCGTCATGCGTGCATAATTTCACAATCACAAATGCGTATGAAACCGTTAAATCTGGGTGATGCCAAGCTGCCTCTGCCAAATGCCCG
>JBEBJQ010000083.1:0-18147 GCA_040079795.1 Methylococcales bacterium | reverse complement strand
TCCAATGATTGCCATATTCTGTCTGATATATCATGTCGGCGATGCCCTGTATTTGACATGCTTTTCCTTCAAAATTATTGAGATAGAGAGATTATCTCAATAATTTTGTGACGACAGTATCTAGTTAATTTAAAAAAAATTTCAATTCCCGTATAAATAACCTTAAGGGAGCAGGTTATTTAGCAACTGCCTATTAAATGATATTGCAGTTGGATTTTTGATGAAAAAGGGCTTTGTTACTGCATTTTTTGTATGTTAATTGACAAAAATAAGGCAACAGTTGACAAAATTTGTCAGTGTTTGTGGTTAGTTATCGGCCAATGGCTTATAAATTCAGGCTTTAGTTATTGGCACGAAAAGTGATGGTATTGAGGTAAGCGAAGGCATTGCCTTCGGTCATCTTGGAAGTTCTCATAAATTATTTAGCGGAGAAATGTGATGTTAGATGAAAATTTAGATGATATTGATTATGGCAATATGGATGATTTACCGCTGTCTGATCATGTGGAGTGGCATTATTCCATGGCGGAAGAAGTGGCTGAAGAGTCCTGTTATGACATTGAGTGGTTGGCGGCATAAGTTACGCAGCAGGGGTTAGCTTGGTTTGTTTTTGTTGCTCTGCGGTTTTGCGTAATTTTTGTTGAATGAGTTCCGGTAATGCCGTTAAGCCTGTGCAGTCGTTTTGCGTAAGCAAGGCATTAAGCAAGGCCGATGCCAGGCCGAAGTTGGGGTCATTGGGCGTGGATTTATTATAACCCCGTCTTGCAATGCCTTTAGCAATTGCTGCATCTGTACAGGCCAGTTCGATGAGCTTCGGGTACAGAATTTTTATGCGGTATTCGTCCATCTGTGGCTGAGTGTGGTAGATGCAGTCAGCTATGCGGGGGTTGTCACTGTAACACTTGGTTAGATCGGCTGGTTTTGCTGATGGCAAAGCGTTGTCGTAAGTATTGAGACGGGTCTGGAAGGCATTGAAGCTGTCGCTATCCAGTATTGGTTTAAGTATTGTTTCCAACCTCTCCTGTTGTTGCGCATTCCATGCCGAGAATGAACTTTTGGTGATAAATAAGCCTTCGAGATTGGCTTGCGACAAGTCGCTACCTTGTAGCTGTGTTTCTTGCAGTTCGGCACCTTGTAATTTCGCCTTCCGCAGGTTGGAGCCCTGAAAATTTACGGCATTCAGGTTAGCCCCTTGAAAATTCGCCTCACTGAGGTCTGCGCCCTGTAATTTTGCCCAGCGCAGGTCTGCGCCCTGAAGTTCCGCCCCACGTAAGCTCGCACCTTGTAAATCTGCGCCACGCAGATCCGCACCTTGTAATTTTGCCCAGCTCAGTTCTACACCCTGCAAATTAGCGCCGCTCATGTCTGCACCTTGCATACTGCCCCGAAACAGTTTTGCAATTGGCAATTCCGCACCACTTAAGAGCACCCCTTGTAGTTCGGTATTGGTATTTTTCGGGTCATTAAAGTAATCCAGAAGTATTGCACCTTGCAATTTTGCCCTTTTCAGGACGGCTCCTTGCAATTCGACATGTCGAAGATCGGCCTTGGGCAACACTGCACCGAACAAGTTGGCAAAGCGTAAATCGCGTTTTTGTAGATTGAGGCCAGCGAACTCTTTGAAGGCAGCATCACGCACTAACTTATCCGGGTCAGTTGCACGGATTACCAAGGATAAGGGGACGTCTTTGGGAACCAGCAAGGTTTCTCTGAGGTTCAAATTGCGTGGAAACAGGTCAAAGTTGAACCATGCGCAGGAGCCAAGCATTACTTGCAAGATAGGGGCTTCCGATTTTTTTGCTAATGTCAGCGATAGCGGTGTGCATGACACGACATCATCGTCCTCTTTGTAGCTGGCAACGCTCAGCCACCCTTCGGGTAGCATGTGGATTAGCCAGTTTTCAAAGTGTTGGTGGGTCTCCTCAGGCTGGCTGTCTTGTGGTCTGTTTTGGGCCTGGGGGTAATAGGTCTGGACGGTAATATTACCCGGAATGACGGCGACGATGCTGAGCAGGACAATTAATGGCACTGAAACCAGCAGGACGATCATGCCTTTAGGTTCAGTCCCTGATTGTACCAGGCTGCGGGGGGCAATTTCATGTGGAGGAAAATTTTGCCAATAGCGTTGAATTGATCGGGTTAGCCAATTCCACGCGATGATGCTTTCATTCCGAAGCCAGGCAGGCCAATAGCCAAATAATTGAAACCTGAAGCTCCGCCACCATTCACTTGCTTTGTCTTGAGGAGAGGCGATTAGCGGCCATAAAGTGATTAGCATAGCGGCATCAATCCAAACCGCAACTCGTTGTGACCAGGTGATGGTTTCATCGTGAAATGGCAGGAAGCGGATTTGTGCGGCCAGCAACATGAGCAAAGGTAAGGCGATAACGGTGACACCAACCACTAAAGAAAGCAGCCAGCGGATCAGCGGGACATTGGAGCGGCCGGCGATAAGGTGCGCAAAGGGAAAGATAAATAAGCGATCACGTACTTGTTGTCCGGCTGCTGTGTCAGGGATGTCCCGATCCAGGTTCCAGAGTTTGCGCGAGAGTAATTCCAACTGCATAAGCAGGTTGAAATGCAGCAGGATGACCATCCAGGGTACGAAGCAATAAAAGGTCGTCAGCGACAGCTCCACATCCAGAATAGGCAGCTCTACCGGGCTGTCAAGCAAAAGGTCTTTGTGTGTTGTGCCCCAGACGATGACCCCAAGATAGGCGACGAATGCCAAAAATGCAACATGCAAAGCCGCTACGGTCTGCGAAGCAGCGTTGGCGGCTTCCAGAAGTTTTTCGATATGCGGGGAGGCTTCTTGGCTAGGCTGCGTGGTATTAGACATGGCGGTTGAGTTGTTTGAGAGTAATTGATTTAATACAGCATAAATTAACCGGAAGTATTTTATGCTATAAATTAAACGCTAAAAGCCACCCACTTTGATCGGATATTTCTTTAAATATGTAGTAATTAAGTCTTATCTTTATGACAAATGTAATAAATGGCAAAGCTTGAATGAGCGTTTGCCATGTTGGGTTATTGGACAATACGCAAGGTGTTTTATGCGTAATGGGACTGGATATAACGCTCAACCAACGCCTGAAATTCTTCAGCAATATGTTCACCCTTTAAGGTCACGGTTTTAACGCCGTCCTCATAAACCGGTGCCACGGGTGATTCGCCGGTGCCGGGGAGGCTGATGCCGATATTGGCGCTTTTACTTTCACCAGGTCCATTAACGACACAGCCCATGACCGCAATCTCCATGGCTTCAACGCCAGGGTATTGTTTACGCCAAATAGGCATTTGATCACGCAAATAGCCTTGAATATCCATCGCCAGTTTTTGAAAATAATCACTGGTCGTGCGGCCGCAACCGGGGCAAGATATAACCATCGGCGTGAAGGCGCGAAAACCCATAGTTTGCAGGATTTCTTGCGCCACAATAACTTCCAGGGTTCTGGATGCGCCTGGTTCGGGCGTAAGCGATATTCTGATGGTGTCGCCAATGCCTTGTTGCATTAATACCGATAAGGCGGCTGAAGAAGATACAATACCTTTAGAGCCAATGCCTGCTTCAGTTAAGCCTAAATGTAACGCATAATGGCAGCGACTGGAGAGGTCTTCATAGATGTTGATTAATTCTTGCACGTTACTGATTTTGCAGGATAAAATTATTTTATCTTTACCCAGGCCGATCTCCTCGGCTCTTGCGGCACTTTCCAGTGCAGAAAGGATGATGGCTTCGCGAGTTACCGCAGGAAGGTTTTTTGGTGTTGCCAATAGCCTATTTTCATCCAGCAAACGGGTTAGCACCGCTTGATCAAGGCTGCCACCATTTACGCCGATACGCACGGGTTTGTTATATAGGCAGGCAAACTCAATCATTTGCTGAAATTGCGGGTCGCGGCTTTTGCCGCGCCCGACGTTACCGGGATTGATCCGAAACTTCGCGAGGGCTTGTGCACAGTCTGGGTATTTTTCCAGCAGCTTATGGCCATTGAAGTGGAAGTCACCAATGATCGGGGTGGTAAAACCTTGTTTATCTAGTAGGTTGCGAATTTCGGGTACTGCTTTTGCGGCTTCTTCCGAGTTAACGGTAATACGGACTAATTCGGAGCCCGCATTGGCTAATTCCATAATTTGTTTTGCCGTGCCGGCAGCATCGACGGTATCGGTATTGGTCATTGATTGCACAACGATCGGTGCTCCGCCGCCAACTTTTACATCACCGATCATGACTTGCTGGGTGATCTTTCTCATACTAATGGGCATAATGTGGTTCTTCTTCGGAAAATGGGTTACACAGGGGTAGGTGGGTAAATTATAACGCTAAAATTTCAGAGTTAAGCGAACTTTAGTTTAAGCTATAAAAAATGCGTTTGACATTGCCAATCATTGCGCGCAAATAGTGTGCTGTTGAATTTTTCTAACTATCATCATATTCACATGACGTTATTTTATATTTGGGAGGTCATCTGTCAGGTGGGACGCTGCCGGGCTATAGGTCTTTTGAGGGGATGGCGTTGTTATTGCACTAAATAGCCTGCAAAAGTCGGTAACGATAAATGGCGACATCACCAAATATCTAGCAGAAACTTAATAAAAGCATTTTTGTTTTGCACGGATCAGTTATATTATGTCCCGTTTGACGTAAACCTTTATTAACGTTATCATTGCGAAGTTATGTTGGATAGATTGCCTGAAATTATAGATCCTTTAGTTTTCGCTGAAAGGCGAATTGAGTTAAAAGGAACTCTTAAACTGAACACTTTTACACGTCTTGAAGGATTACTTTTAGACGCTTCCGGGTGTGTAGTTATTGAGCTTTTGTTTAATAAACAGGGGCGTCACGCATTTATCGACGGTTTTGCGAGTGCAACGTTAACTATGCAGTGCCAGAATTGTCTGGACGCGGTAGACGTGCCGGTTAATGCGACAATCAAGTTAGGCCTCGTTACCGCCTTAGAACAAGCGGATAGGCTGCCTGAAGGGTATGAGCCGTTATTAATTGATGAAGAAAAAATGTTGCTTAGGGAAATTGTTGAAGATGAGTTATTGTTGGCTCTTCCGCCTTTTCCAAAGCATCAACATAATTGTGTGAAATTTGAAAACCGCTCAGAAGAGCGTTCATCAGATTTGTCAGCGGCCTTAAAAGCCGATGACCAAACGAAACCCAAAAATCCTTTTGCTGTTTTAGCTAAACTTAAACTTACTGGAGAACAATAATGGCCGTACAAAAGAGTAAAGTGACCCGTTCGAGACGCGGTCAGCGTCGTTCGCATGATGCGTTAACTGCTAAAACTTTATCGCAAGATCCTACAACTGGTGAAACGCATTTGCGTCACCATGTCACGCCGGACGGGTTTTATAAAGGCCGTCAGATTATTGCTAAAAAAGCCGACTAATAGCGTAACCTTTTGAATGTGATCTAATTTAAGCCGAACTTCTTAAGGGGTTCGGCTTTTCATTTTTTTGGAGTTTTTTGTAAGCGTGAGTTTGACACTTTCAATTGATGCAATGGGTGGTGATTTTGGCCCCGAAGTTACAATTCCAGCCTCTCTGGATTGTCTTAAACAAAATCCCCGGCTAAAGTTGATTTTAGTGGGGGATGAGGCCATCTTACGACCCCTAATGTCTCAGGCTTTGCTTGAGTTCGAGGGTCGTCTGAGTATGCAGCACGCCTCCCAATGCGTGGCAATGGATGAGTCGCCTTCAAAAGCATTAAAAAATAAAAAAGATTCTTCCATGCGGGTTGCGATTAATTTGGTTCGCGATGGGGTGGCGGATGCGTGTGTGAGCGCAGGAAATACCGGGGCGTTAATGGCAACGGCGCGATTTGTGCTAAAAATGATTCCGGGCATTGACCGGCCGGCCATTATTACCACTTTGCCATCAATATATGGGCATACCCATGCTTTGGATTTGGGGGGGAATGTCGATAGCTCGGCTGAACATTTATTACAGTTTGCGATTATGGGCTCTGAAGTGGTTAAAGCGATAGAAGGCGTTGAAAATCCCACAGTCGGTCTGTTGAATATTGGCCAGGAAGAAGTCAAGGGTAATGAACAGGTTAAAGCGGCAGCTAAATTGCTGGAAAACTCGCATCTAAATTATATTGGCTATGTTGAGGGCAATTATTTTAACGCCGGGAGTCGGCACGTTGATCTGATTGTTGCAGATGGTTTTGTCGGAAATGTGGCGTTAAAATCCATTGAGGGTGCTGCAAAAATGATTGGAACTTCTCTTAAAGGCGCCTTTAATCAAAATATCTTTACGCGCATGGTTGGTTTGATTGCGTATCCTGTCTTGAAATCGTTTAAAAAACGCATTGACCCGCGTTTATATAATGGTGCCAGTTTCCTCGGGCTGCGTGGATTGGTGATTAAAAGTCATGGTGGTGCTGACGTGCTTGCTTTTTCGACTGCCATTCAACTGGCTGAAATTGAAGTAGAAAAAAATGTCATTCAGAAAATCAGTGAGCAGGTTGAACTCATTTTGAAGCAAAGGCAGGGCTTATGGCAAAGTACGCAAGAGTAATCGGTACTGGCGGATATTTACCAGAGACTGTAAGAACAAATGACGAAATTTCGCAAACCGTTGATACCTCCGATAGTTGGATTTTTGAGCGGACTGGGATAAAAAACCGACGAATTGCGGGAGATCACGAATCGGCTGCGAGTATGGCGGAGATCGCAGCGAGACAAGCTATTGAGATGGCTGGGATTGTATTCGAAGACGTTGATGCCATTATCCTCGCAACGGGCACCCCGGATCGTGTTTACCCTAGCACAGCATGCTTACTGCAATTTAGGTTAGGTATAAAACAGTGTGTTTCGTTTGATGTGCAAGCAGCGTGTTCCGGCTCAATCTTTGCGCTTAGTATCGCCGATCAATATATTAAAACGGGTATGTACCGTAACGTTTTGGTGGTGGGTTCGGAGATATGCTCCCGCGTAGTAGATTGGAGCGACCGTGGCACCTGTATTTTATTCGGTGACGGTGCTGGCGCATTATTGCTTGGTGCCTCTGATACGCCGGGGATATTATCAACGCATATTCATTCTGATGGCCAATATGAAGAATTATTGTATTTGCCTAATCCCCAATGTGCATTACCGGCTAATGTAGAGGAGTTGGGGTTCATTATTATGCGTGGCAATGAGGTGTTTAAAGTTGCGGTGAATACCCTGGGCAGAATTGTTGATGAGACTTTGGAAGCCAATGATATGCAAAAATCCGATATTGATTGGTTGGTGCCGCATCAAGCGAATATTCGTATCATTGAAGCGACTGCTAAAAAATTAAAAATGTCTATGCAACAAGTCGTGGTGACCTTGGAAAATCAAGGTAATACCTCGTCGGCGTCGGTTTTGCTGGCGCTAAATGAAGCAATTCAAGATGGGCGTATTCAGCGCGGACAAGTATTGCTTCTGGAAGCGTTTGGTGCTGGTTTTACTTGGGGTTCAGCCTTAATTAAATATTAAAATTTAAGAATAAGCATGAGTATTTAAATGAATCATCGAAATAGTAACCTGGCGTTTGTGTTCCCGGGTCAAGGCTCGCAGTCGGTCGGTATGCTTGACGAGTTAGCAGCCAGTTATGTGGAAGTTGCGCAAACTTTTGAACGTGCTTCCGATGCGTTAAGTTTTGATTTATGGTCGCTGGTTAAGGATGGCCCTATTGATCAGCTTAACCAAACCCAAAATACCCAACCCGCTATGTTAGCTGCGGGGGTTGCGGTTTGGCAGGTATGGTGCAAGCAATCTATGGTCAGGCCTGCGTGGATGGCAGGACACAGTCTGGGCGAATATACCGCGTTGGTGTGTGCGGGTGTGCTCATGTTCGAGGATGCCATTAAACTGGTAGCGGAACGGGGGCGATTGATGCAAGCTGCTGTGCCTGAAGGTGTAGGTGCTATGGCTGCTATTTTAGGTCTGGAAGACCAGCAAGTCGTTCAGGTGTGTATGGAGGCGGCTGAACATGAAGTGGTGGCTGCCGTGAACTTTAATGCGCCGGGGCAGGTAGTTATTGCCGGGCAGGTTGCTGCGGTAGATCGTGCAATCGCATTGGCTAAAGTTGCGGGTGCCAAAAAGGCGATTACTTTGCCGGTGAGCGTGCCGTCGCATTGCCAATTAATGACCGGGGCAGCAAATCAATTGGCAGAAAAGCTTCTGGCGGTGTCATTTAATGCGCCTCAAATTCCAGTGATCCATAATGTGGATATCTGCGCCCACAGCGCGCCAGAAGTAATCCGTAACGCCTTAAAAGAGCAGCTTTATAAGCCCGTACGTTGGGTTGACAGTATTCAGTTTATGGGCGATCAAGGCGTCAATGTATTTGTAGAATGTGGCCCTGGAAAAGTACTGGTGGGATTGAATAAGCGTATTGTAAAGTTGGCGGAACATGCAAGCATGTATAGTCCTGCAACATTACATCAAATTTTGGAGCAACTACATGGATAAACACATTGCTTTAGTGACGGGTGCCAGCCGGGGTATTGGTCGGGCTATTGCAGAAAAGCTTGTCAGTGATGGCTTTTTTGTCGTTGGTACTGCTACCTCAGATAACGGAGCAGCGGCGATCTCAGCTTATTTGGGTGAGTCTGGGCGAGGGTTGGTTTTGGATGTCGCTGATGCCGATAGTGTTAGTGGTGTTTTAAAAGTTATTACGGATGAAATCGGCTCGCCGACGGTATTGGTGAATAATGCAGGCATTACCCGTGATAATTTACTCATGCGTATGAAAGACGAGGAATGGGATGATATTATCAATACTAACCTGACCTCGGTTTTTCGAATGTCCAAGGCAGTTTTGCGTGGCATGATGAAAGTGAAGTATGGCCGTATCATCAATATTTCATCTGTGGTGGGTTCAACCGGCAATGCCGGGCAGGCGAATTATGCTGCGGCTAAAGCGGGTATGGTCGGCTTTACCAAGGCCATGGCAAAAGAAGTTGGCTCCCGTAATATCACGGTTAACGTGGTTGCGCCTGGGTTTATAGATACCGATATGACCCGTGAGTTAGCAGACGAGCATAAAAACAGTCTTTTAAGTTCCATTCCTTTAGGTCGTTTGGGCGAGGCAAAGGAAATTGCCCATGCGGTGGCTTTTTTAGCGTCTGAGGGTGCGGGCTATATTACCGGCGAAACAATACATGTTAATGGCGGGATGTTTATGTCCTGATAGTGTGACATCTTTTCAATTTCAAGTATAATTCCCCCGCCGTCTGGAATTGAGATGACGGGATTTCTAATAAGATTAATGACAATGCCAATACCGGCTAGGCCAAAAGGCTTCTTGCTGCTGTTGTTTGAGGATAATAATTATGAGTAATGTTGAAGAACGAGTAAAAAAGATTGTTGCAGAACAATTAGGTGTTAAAGATGATATTGCTACGGATGCTTCGTTTGTAGATGATCTGGGTGCTGATTCACTGGATACCGTCGAACTCGTTATGGCTCTTGAAGAAGAATTCGAATGTGAAATTCCAGACGATGAAGCTGAAAAAATTACCACTGTTCAGCAAGCAATTGATTACGTTGAAAAAAATGCGTAATTAATGATTGGGCATGGGAGTGGTAATAAACTCATTTCCATGCTTTTCATTGTTTTTTCAATATAATTATTAAGGTAAATTACTTTGAGTACACGCCGAGTCGTCATTACTGGATTAGGTGCGGTTACACCTTTGGCTAATACGGTTGCAGAAACCTGGGAAGGTATTATCAATGGTAGAAGTGGTATTGGTGCCATTGATTCATTTGATATAAGCACTTTTGCCACAACTTTTGGCGGCGTAATACGAAATTTTGACATTACCCAGTATATTCCTGAAAAAGATGCCAAACGCATGGATGGTTTCGTGCATTATGGTATTGCAGCCGGTTGTCAAGCGATTGAGGACTCAGGTATAGAAGTTACTGAAGCGAACGCGGAACGTATTGGTGTTGCGATTGGTTCAGGTATCGGTGGTATCACCGGTATTGAAGAGTGTTATGCGACCTATGAAAAAGGCGGCTCGCGTCGTATTTCTCCTTTTTTTGTACCGGGAAATATTATTAATATGATTTCCGGGAATTTATCCATTAAATATGGCTTAAAAGGCCCTAATTTTGCCATTGTCACCGCGTGTGCCACTGGTACCCATAATATTGGCGATGCTGCACGTTTAATCAAATATGGCGACGCTGATGTGATGATTGCGGGGGGGGCAGAGCGTTGTACTACTTCTCCAACAGCCATGGGTGGTTTTGCATCAGCTAAAGCATTATCCCGTCGTAACGATGATCCGCAAGCTGCAAGCCGGCCGTGGGATGCTGATAGGGATGGCTTTGTATTAAGTGACGGCGCAGGCGTTGTGGTTTTGGAAGAGCTTGAACACGCCAAAGCACGTGGCGCTAAAATATATGCTGAATTGGTTGGATATGGCATGAGCGGTGACGCTTACCACATCACTACGCCTTCGTCAGGTGGTGAGGGTGCAGCACGCTGCATGCGCAATGCAATTCGTGATGCAGGCTTGAACCTTGACCAAATTCATTATATTAACGCACATGGTACTTCAACCCCGGCAGGTGACTTGGGTGAAACGCAAGCCATGAAAGCCGCATTGGGTGCGCATGCCTATAAAGTCGCGGTTAGCTCCACCAAATCCATGATTGGGCATTTGCTGGGAGCCGCTGGCGGAATTGAAGCCGTTTTAACGGCGTTAAGCATTCAGCATCAAATTGCACCGCCAACCATTAATCTCGATAATCAAGACCCCGAATGTGACCTTGATTACGTGCCAAATGTTGCCAGGGATATGCCTATTAACATTGCGTTGTCGAATTCATTCGGGTTTGGTGGAACCAACGGCTCCCTAGTCTTTAAGCGTTACCAATCCTAATTCAATTTCCCTGCATTTTCGCTGTGTTTGCTGATGGTTTTAATTAACGGAAAGCGCGAACACAGCCTTGATGTCACCGACCGTGGATTGCAATACGGCGACGGTCTGTTTGAAACGCTGGCGGTTAATAACGGTCAAGTTATTTTTTTGCATGAACATCTGCAACGGCTAAAGCAAGGCTGTGAGCGCTTGTTGATTCCTTGCCCGGAACTTGATTTGCTTAAAGATGAGGTGATTCAGCTAGTAGAAAATACCAGTCAAGCCGTTTTAAAAATCATTGTAACCCGTGGCTCGGGCGGGCGGGGTTATCGTCAACCCGACCGCATTTTGGCTACCCGCATTTTAAGTCTGCATCCTTACCCTGATTACCCGTTGTCTTTTAAGCAACAAGGGGTTGTGATACGGTTTTGCCGGATGCGGTTAGGTTTAAATCCGTCTTTAGCAGGTATTAAGCATCTTAATCGCCTGGAGCAAGTGCTTGCCAGGGCTGAATGGCAAGATCCTGGGATACAAGAGGGCTTGATGTCTGATGCCTTGGATCGTGTTATAGAAGGCACGATGAGTAATCTTTTTTTTATAAAAGATCAAGCTTTAGTCACTTCACCGCTGACCTTTTCTGGCGTAGACGGTATTATCCGGCAGCAGGTTATGCAGTTAGCCACACTTTATGGCATCTCTATTCGAGAAATGTTCTTTAACCGGGAAATCTTGCTGGCAGCTGAGGAAGTATTTTTAACCAATTCAATCATTGGCATCTGGCCGGTCAGGCAGTTAGAGCAACAACTGTTTTCGCTAGGGGGGATCACCCAAAAGTTGATGACCGGTCTTGAGCGATCACCATGAGTATCAAAATGAAAGCGCTCATTAGCCTTATTTTATTAAGTGTTTTAGTATCGGTTTGGGGCTGGATAACTTATCGCAACGCCTTAGAGAAATCGATAATTAATGGGCAGCCCATTATAGTGGAAATTCCAAAAGGGGCTTCGTTGAACCAGATTATTGAAGGCTTGCAGCAACAGCAGCTTGCAATTGATCCCTTCTGGTTTAAAGTAATTGCTTACCGTTACAATCTGGCAGGTAAATTAAAAGCCGGTGAATATGAACTAGGCAAAGGTTTAACAACACTTGGGGCACTTAATCAGTTTGCCGAGGGTAAAGTCAAACAGTATGCACTCACTTTTCCGGAAGGTTGGGCATTTAAAGATATGTTGAAACTGTTAGCTGAAACGCCCAAATTGGAACACTTGCTGACCTCGCAAAAAATGCCTGAAGTCTTAAAGCTTTTGGGTATTAACAAGCCGCACGCAGAGGGCTGGTTTTTCCCTGACACCTATAGCTTTACCAAAGGGACGAGCGATATTGCCATTTTGAAGAAAGCACATATTAAAATGCAGGCAACGCTTGACCAGGAATGGCAACAAAAACAATCCGGCTTGCCTTTAAAAGATGCTTATCAAGCGTTAACTTTAGCCTCTATCATTGAAAAAGAAACGGGTATTGCTAGCGAACGTGGTCAAATAGCCGGTGTTTTTACGCGCAGATTACAAAAAGGCATGTTGTTACAGACCGATCCAACTGTGATATATGGTATGGGAGAGGCTTACCAGGGTAATATTCGCAGCAAAGATTTAAAGGCTGCGACGCCATACAATACTTATGTGATTGCTGGCCTTCCACCGACCCCAATTGCAATGCCCGGGCGGGAAGCTATTTATGCGGCTTTACATCCCATTCCCGGTAACAGTTTATATTTTGTGGCGACAGGAGGCGGTGGACACTTATTTTCCGATTCCCTTACAGCGCACAATGAGGCGGTAAATAAATACCAACGTAAGCAAAAATCTTTAGCACATGACTAAGGGTAAATTCATTACCCTGGAGGGTTGTGAAGGCGTTGGTAAATCCACCAATCTTGAGTTTATTCGCGCTTATTTGGAAGCACATAATATTCCCTTGATTATGACCCGCGAGCCTGGCGGGACGGCGTTAGCAGAAAAAATCCGGGGATTGTTGCTCGAGTCGCACACTGAAAGCGTTTCTGAGCAAGCTGAATTGTTGTTGATGTTTGCCGCAAGGTCGCAGCATCTTAAACATGTCATTCGACCTGCCTTAGCAGTTGGAACATGGGTGTTATGCGATCGTTTTACCGATGCGACCTATGCCTATCAGGGTGGCGGAAGACGCATGGACATCAA
This sequence comes from Methylococcales bacterium, assembly GCA_040079795.1. GTDB lineage: Bacteria > Pseudomonadota > Gammaproteobacteria > Methylococcales > Methylomonadaceae > SXIZ01. Next base: position 5,067 of record JBEBJQ010000083.1, on the reverse strand, counting down.
AACCATAGAGTGGCTGGAACGTTTGGTACAGGGTACATTAAAGCCTGATTTGACCTTGTTATTAGATGCGCCTGTTGATATCGGGCTGAAACGCGCCGAGCAACGGGGGGAGCTGGATCGTTTTGAACAGGAAAAACTGCATTTTTTTGAGAACGTCAGACGGGCTTATTTGTTGCAGGCGGAACTTAATCCCCGGCGTATTAAAGTGGTTAATGCCAATCAGCCGTTAGTGGATGTACAGCAAAGCATTATCAAGCTCTTGCAACGGTTCATGCCATGACAGTTGCTTTAGGGGAATTGCCTTGGCATATTCCCTATTGGAATTTACTGCAACAATATTTGTTGCATAAACGGGTACCACAGGCCTTGTTAATATCAGGTAATCCCGGACTAGGAACCCAGCACTTAGCTTTGCAGTTTGCAGACGCCTTGTTATGTGAACATCCCACCCCTGAAAGCCAAGCTTGTGGGCACTGTCACAGCTGTTTACTGCAAAAGGCTGGAACACATCCCGACTTCATAAACGTACAGCCTGAAGCTGAAGGGAAAGGCATTGGTATTGAGTTGATTCGGCTATTGTTGCCAAAATTAGCCCTAAAGCCGCACAGTGAAGGTTTCAGGGTCGTTATGATCAATTCGGCTGAATTATTGAACAACGCAGCGGCGAATGCTTTTTTAAAGTGCCTTGAAGAGCCAAATGCGCGTACTGTTATTATTTTAATCACGGCTAATGCTGGACGCTTACCTGCGACCATCATCAGCCGTTGTCAGCTGCTTAATATGACAGCCCCTTCCCGCGCATTGGCAACAGAATGGTTAATGCAGCAAAAGGTATTGGCGGATCATGCGCTGTTATTAAACATGGCGCAAGGTTCACCTTTATTGGCGTTACAGTATGCCGAAGAAAATACCCTGGCATTGCGTAAGCGTTGTTTTGAAGACTGGCTAAGTATTGCTAGACAACAAAACAATCCGGTTACCTTGGCAGAACAGTGGCAAAAATTACCCCTAGCTGTGCTGTTAAATTGGATTAGCTCCTGGGTGGCTGATTTAATTAAAAGTTATTATTCCGTGCAGCGTTCGCATTTTTATAATCCCGATTTGCAACCGCTATTGCAGGACGTGCAAAAGCAACTAGACTTAAGAGGATTATTTGCTTTGTATGATGTGTTGCTAACCACCCAAAAGCAGCTGCACACCCAGTTAAACAAGCAATTATTGATTGAAGTTATTTTAATACACTGGTTTAACCTGACAAACAGAGATTAATAGTATGGCTGAAGCACCTAGACAAAGCATTTTGTCGCTATCCATTAAAGAAAAAAATGCCTTATACGCGGCTTATATGCCCTTTATCAATAATGGCGGATTATTTATTCCTACTGATAAGGACTACACCTTGGGGCAGGAAGTCTTCATGCTGCTTAATTTAATGGAAGAAGTTGAGAGGGTTCCAATCGCGGGCGCGATCGTTTGGAAAACCCCGGCAGGTGCTGAGGGGGGCAGAACAGCGGGTATCGGTGTGCAGTTTAATGGACATGATGAAGGTAATGCCCGTAATAAAATAGAAACTTATTTGGCCGGAGCTTTGTCCGCAGACCGCACCACTCATACCTTGTGATTTTTAATGCTCTGTTTAATCCTGCATAAAGACATTTAAAGGCTTGGCACCAATAAACGTTTCGCCGATATGGGCTTGCAGAATATAGTTTGGCTTTTTTCGCCTATCTACCGTTTTTAACCATGTTCATTGACTCCCACTGTCACCTGGATCGAATTGATCTGCAACCTTATCTAAATAATTTTGCCAGTTTTATGGCGGAAGCGAAACAACAGCAGATTGATCACATGCTCTGTATCTCGATTGATTTGGAAGCATTTCCTGCTATGGCAGCATTAGTTGCCGATTATGCAAACATTTCCCTCAGTGTAGGGATACATCCAAATGAAAACGAGGGTCATGATCCCGGTGTCGAGGAATTAATCGCTTTGGCGCAACCTGCAAAAATTGTTGCAATCGGTGAAACTGGTCTGGATTATTTTAGAAGTGAGGGCGATCTCACTTGGCAGCATAATCGTTTTAGGACACATATCCGCGCCGCAATTGCTACGCGAAAACCCTTAATTATTCATACCCGTGAAGCCAAATTGGACACCATACGCATCCTGAAGGAAGAGGGTGCTGAAGTTGTAGGTGGCGTGATCCATTGTTTTACTGAAGACTGGGAATTTGCCCAACAGGCAATGGCATTGAATTTTTATATCTCTTTTTCTGGGATTGTTACTTTTAATAGTGCTAAAGCCATCCAAGACGTTGCTCGAAAAGTGCCGGAAGATTTATTTTTAATTGAAACCGACTCCCCCTATTTAGCGCCTGTGCCGTTTCGCGGGCGGCCTAACTACCCTTTGTATGTTAAACATGTTGCAGCGTGTATTGCTGAATTACGGCAAACTTCCGTAGAACGGGTAGCTGAAATTTCCAGTGCCAATTTCAAGCGTTTATTTGGTGTGGAATAGCTGTGCAGTTTAATTTGGGATCTGCTCTACACAGCTAATCGTAAGATTGCCTGACCGGACATATTCATAAACAAAATAGCATTGAAGATATCCGGCTATCTTATCAGTTTGCTTTCAATCCCTTGCCTTGACGTTATAAATCCCCGCCAACAATTGCGCAAACAGGGATTTTTTAGCTTTACTTAAGACTTCATCCTGTTCTTTTTTTAAGTCGCTCAATGACAAATACTTCGCACTTATGTTGGCATCCGTCTTGGCGGATACTTTGTTGATGAGTTGCTTATCCTTAAATACACTCACTTCTCCAGCAAACTGATAATCGAAATCGAACCAAACAAAGGGTTCTATTAAGAACAAGGTAAAGCCGATAAAGAAGCCTTTTAGTCCTGGATTGTGAATGTCTACGCTGGACTCAAATTTGGTATCAAGCGTAATATCTACTTTATCATCCGGTCTTGCCGGGAAGTAAACATCTTTTGCAAATCCTTCGGTTCTGATAATGCTGGCAAAGTCGCTGTTAAGATCACCCGCTTCTTTAAAGGTTTTGTCTGAGCTTACGGTTCTAACGCCTACTGAATTGTAGGGCGTATTGAATGCTTGGTAAGAGGCTTCCGGTGAAACCCGGCTGGTTATTCCGGTACAGCCTGTTAATACCATAACGCCGATTAAGATTAATTTTTTCATATTTGCACACGTCCTGTTAGTCATATTTTAAAAATCAAAACAATGGTTTTTAACCTGTAGGTTGGGTTGAACAATGTGAAGCCCAACATTTGCCGCTTCGATGGGTTACGCTATCGCTAACCCAACCTACCTAATTTAAGGCTATTTATTTAACGCTTGGGCAACATCACCCGTGAACAACTCCTCCAGCTTGCGTTGAAAAGTGGCAGGTGCTGCTTCTTGGGCAACACGTTGAGGATCAGCAAAGTTACTTCCCAGTTGATCGGTGCCCTGGGTCTTTTTTGAAGCCAAAATGTTGCCTTGCTTATCAATAGCCGCCAGCTCAACCTCTTAAATGAGCTCGCTCCCCATCATGGTATCGGTCTTCCATTCGTACAGCGACAACAGTAACAACTTGTCTGCATTGCTGGCTTTAAATTCTTCAATCACCTTTACTCTACTTAAGGATGGCGGCAGTTTTAACGGATTAATTCTGGCGCCGGAATGACTGAGGGCATTGATTAGCACTTGGGTCATATCTTCTGCGAGCGGTTTTTTTGATTCCGTCGTTACATCAAAGGGATTACCATAACCACCCCGTTGTATACCAACAAAATCCTCGTCTTTATCATGGTCAAGGATGTATGGCCTTTGGTCGTGAACCCCAGCAGCCAATATCCCTTTGCCGGTGTAGGCCAGGGTTGGCGTCGCCAGCGTATAATCCTGCTTGCGGCCAATGGCACAGCCGCCCAGCAATAATGAAATTAATAACAAAACTATATATTTTTGCAGCATTGTTTATTCCTTTTTTAATTCGTTAAAGTGTTAACCAAACCTGTTAGGATGACCTTCAGCAATTGAAGCTGAATAAAGCGTTGGGTTGCGTTGGAACAGGCAACCCAACGGTTAGGCCTGCTTAAATTAAAAGGATAAATTAAGCCCGGCGGCAAACCCCTGGGTGATGTCGCTGTAATTTGAGTCGTCAGAAAGCGTCAGATATTGATATCGATAGCCTGCAAATAACGTCGCTGAAGAAAGGGGTACGCCGGCAGGAATCAATTTACCGTTAAGGGCATAGGCAACACCGCCTTCCATTAAATCATAATCGCCGTCGAAAGTTACGCCTTCACAACCACACAGCATGGTGGTCATAAAGCCGTGCGTGTAATTAAAATAGGCACCAAAACCATGGGTTAAAGGTGCTGCTAAAGAAATCCCTAGCAAAGCGCCATCAATATTTCGATCAAAATCTCTCGAATCACCAAATGGCTTTAATTTTTTTCCGTTTTCATCCTTTAGTTGATACACCCATGATTCATGAATTTTTTGGCGTATATTCTTATAGCCTGCCAGAATAGCAATATTAGGTGTTAATGAATAGCCAACCGTAACATCCCACTCAGTCCGTTTAGCTGAACTGATGTATTGAGAATTGTAACTCCCAATTAGCTCACTGTTTGGATCATTAGCCACATATTTGAAGTTATTAGAAACCCCATAAAGAGAACCGGATTCAAAGGTTGGATGAAAATTAAACCCTGTTTCTGAGTAATAACTGGCAGCGGCAAAAAAGTGTTTATAACGAATATTCAGCGTAGGAATAGGAGTCACTTCTTCATCACTAGCAACCGAGATGGATGTAGTATTGTTTGATACGCCTTGTAAATGGTGCTTATCATCCAATGGAAAAAACGAATTAGGGTCAGGGAACCGGTGGGACTGCCACTTATTAACCCAAACCTTAGTCCCGATGGATACTGAAACATCCTTCATCCACTCCGGTTTCCAGGCGGGCAGTGCGGCGGCTACCGGTTCCGGTTCGAGGTTACGCTCGGCGGTGCTGCTTTGATCCGGTGCTGCGGTGTTTGAAACAGGTTCAGCTAAACC
>JBEBJQ010000170.1:0-3181 GCA_040079795.1 Methylococcales bacterium | reverse complement strand
GCAATAATCATTAATATAATTGCCGACCATCTGAAAAAATTAGCACTTTTCTTTTCCTCATTCGCATAAGAGGAGTAAGCCCCAGCTTGTAAAGTATTGCTTACTACGCCATAAACTTTTGCTGCTTTTTCTTGATAGCTATTTAGTACTTTAATGATAACTTCTGATTTAACGGCCAGCGCAGAAAATTCGCTATCAGCTTTATCTTGTAGTTTTGTAGAGGTTTCATCTAGCTTAGTTTCTAGCTTAGTTTCTAATAAGGTGAATTTGTCTAGTCTACCTTTTTCACTTAATTGAAATTGATTATTAAACTCAGCTGTTTGTTTTTGGATGGTTTGTTCTACCGCAGCTAATTTTGTTTTTAAGTTAGCCAACTCTGTTTTTGTTAACGATACCTCATTTTTGACTTCTAAAATTTTCTCTGCTTTGTCCGCAATTTCGACATTTATAAAATCACTTACTTTTTTAAGCTGGTCTTCCGTTGACTTAACATAAGATAGAGTTGATTTAGCAATGGCTTTTTTATCAATGGCGTTATTCGATGTTGGAATTTGCCTAACAGAAACTATTGCCGCATCTGCAAAGTCATTTGCTGTTGTTAAATATGAAACACTGGGATTACTTTTAAAAGCCGCCACATGCTGTAGCACACTTGTAATAGGTGAGGTAAGGCCATCTAGGCTCGACCTAGGTGTAAGTTCACTATCAACTTGCTCTAAATATGAGTCTAAGTAAGATATTACTTTATGTAATCTAGATATTTCTAAAAGAGCCAGTGCATCTTGACCAGAATAAAAATTCTCATCAATAAAAGTACTTTTTAATGAGTTGAAAGTTGACCAAAATGTATGGTTTTTAAAGTTATCACTCCATCTAGACATAAAACTCCCCTTTTACTTTTGCCAAGCATCCCGCAAAGTTACGGTGCAATTAAACACAGACTTATCAGCCAAGCTGGCTTTTTTATCCATCACAAAGTAACCGCGACAATCAAATTGAATAAGTTTATTCACCTAACTTTGCTTTTTCTTTTTCAACTGTCGCAGTTGGCACTTTTAAACCAAAGGCATCCGCTAAACGATTCGCTTGTTTAGAGGCTTGTGCCAATGCATTACGCAACATTTTAGAATCTGGCGTTAGTGTTGTTGGTTGGCTAGTAGGTTGATTTTTTTCCATAATTTTTGGCTCTTTATCACGGTTTGGTTGTTAATATACCACGCTATTGCTGTTGCTGTTTTGCCTGTGGAGTTATCAAAAACGATCCATGTATCTGCAAGTGGTTGATAGAGTTTGAAAAAATTACTAAGGCTACGGTAAAAGCGCCGAGTGATGGTTTTTTGTGGCACATCATGCCCACCTAATTTCACTCTGTGTCGCACGCGTCTGTAGGCAAGCCGCGCATTACTTAACGTAAAGTAGAAAATAGTAACGTGATAGTTTTCTGCTTTAAGTTTTTTCAAAAAAAATGCAAAAGTACGGCTTGATAATGTGCTTTCAAACGCAAAGTCTTCTTTTGCGTCTGCTAAATCATGCAAGCGTTTAAGCATGATACGCCCTGCTTCAAAATTAACTGTTTCTGTATTAAGCCCTGAGAGCCCTCTGGCGATATAGTCTGCATTTACAAATGTGCTAATACCAATAGTTTTAAGTATGGGTTCGGCGTGCGTTGATTTCCCAGCGCCGTTCGCCCCTGCAAAAATGACTACTCGTGGCCTAGCAACTGCATTCATTTTATTTTTGCCAAGCATCGCGCAAAGTCACCGTTCTATTAAACACGGGCTTACCAGCTACACTGTCTTTTTTATCCGCCACAAAGTAACCATGGCGTTCAAATTGGAAGCTGTCTTCAGCTTTTGCATCTTTTAAGCTTGGTTCTAGTTGTGCAGTAATTACAGTGACTGAATTTGGGTTGAGGTCAGTTAAGAAATCTCTATCTCCCTCGCCCGGATGCACCTCTTTAAACAGCCTGTCGTACAAGCGCACTTCGCATTCATACGCGTGTTGCGCTGAAACCCAGTGGATATTGCCTTTTACTTTGACAGAGTCTGAACCTGGTGTGCCTGATTTGGTGTCTGGCAAGTATTCGCAATGAACTACGGTGACGTTGCCATCTGCATCTTTCTCACAGCCTGTACATTTCACCACGTAGCCGTAGCGCAAGCGCACCATGCCTTCTGGTGTGAGGCGGAAGTAGCCTTTGCTTGGTACTTCCATAAAGTCTTCGCGTTCTATCCATAGCTCGCGGGTGAGCGGCACTACGCGTTTGCCTAGTTCAAGTTTTAGCGGATGGTTTGGTGCGAAGCAATCTTCTACGCTATTTTCAGGATAGTTATCAATGACCAATTTAATTGGGTCTAATACAGCAATACGGCGCTCTGCGTTAAGGTTAAGCACTTCGCGCATGCAGTCTTCAAAAGTTGAGTAATCAATCCATGAGTCTGCTTTACTTACGCCGATGCGGTCAGTAAATAGTTTAAAGCCTTCTGCCACGTAGCCACGGCGGCGCGCGCCTGCTAGCGTTGGCAGGCGTGGGTCATCCCATCCGCTGACGTGTTTTTCTTCTACCAATTGTATGAGTTTGCGTTTTGATAGCACGACATAAGTGAGATTCAAACGCGCAAATTCGTATTGTTTTGGTAGCGGATGCGCTAGCAAGCCAGCTTCTGCAAGGCGCTCTAACAACCAATCATAAAATGGGCGTTGGTCTTCAAATTCTAGCGTACAAATTGAGTGGGTAATTTGTTCTAACGCATCTTCAATTGGGTGCGCAAAAGTGTACATTGGGTAAATGCACCATTTATCGCCAGTATTGTGATGATGCGCACGGCGCACGCGGTAAATGGCTGGGTCGCGCAGGTTAATGTTGGGCGATGCCATGTCAATTTTGGCGCGTAGAATCAAGCTGCCATCAGCGTGTTTGCCATCGCGCATTTCACGAAATAGCGCAAGGTTCTCCGCCACGGTACGATTGCGCCAAGGTGAGTTTTTACCTGCTTCAGTCAGCGTGCCGCGGTTAATGCGCATTTCTTCTGCGCTTTGGCTATCTACATAAGCATAGCCGTTTTCAATCAGGCTTTCAGCCGCGCGGTACATAAAATCAAAATAATTGCTGGCGAAATACAGATTACTTTCTTTGGCATTTTGCCAACTAAAGCCTAGCCATTTAACAGAATCTGTAATG
>JBEBJQ010000169.1:0-3187 GCA_040079795.1 Methylococcales bacterium | reverse complement strand
CTCATAATCCGTTGGTGCTGTGTTCGACTCACAGGGGGGCCACCATAAAATCAATGGGTTAGCGTAACAGCTAACCCATTTTTTTATTAAAAGTTCAACGAAAGTTCAACCGAGATTTAATCTAGCCAACGGATTTAGTTGGCGCGTTTCTTGAAGATGCTCAGGTGATAGATGTGCGTAACGCATTGTCATCGCCAAGCTGTGATGGCCTAATACCTTTTGCAGGGCAATGATGTTGCCGCCATTCATCATAAAGTGACTTGCGAATGTATGGCGTAGAATGTGGGTTAATTGCCCTATTGAGAGTTTTAGATTTGTTTGTTCGATTGCTTCCCTAAACGCTGAATATGCACTTGAAAATAAACGCTCACCAACACCAAGTTTCTCAAAATGATTTTGAAGTTCATTTTCTAATTCTAGCGCAATAGGTACTGACCTCGCCTTGCTAGATTTTGTTTGCACAAACTGAATCATTCCATCACGTACTTGTGAAATTCGTATTGACTCAGCTTCACCCCATCTTGCACCAGTAGAGAGGCATATTTTAGTGACTAAGGTAACATGGTTGTTTTTAGATATTGACAATCGAATTAGCAATGTTTTTATTTGTGCTAACGTTAAATAGGATAACTCTTGCTCTTGTATTTTAAAGGCTCTGAGCTTCGTTAATGGATTATCTTTAGTCCAATGCCCTAAACGGATCGTCTCATTGAATACGGCTCGCAAATAGGCTTGCTCACGGTTCATAGTGTTGGGTTTAATGCCAGCTTCAATCCGCTTCATTCTGTATTCAGCAAATTGATCTGGTGTAAATTTATCCGCTCTTGGGTTTCCAATAGCATCACACATTGCCAATAAAATGCGTTTCCTACCTACACCATCACGTAGCTCCGCGCCATGATGTTGATACCATAGCTCAACTAAATCAGATAAAAAACGTGCATCTTTTTTTGGAGGCGACCAATCGGGTGATTCTTGCACTTTTGCCTGTATATGACGTTCCCAGGCTATCGCTTCAGCTTTGGTTTTGAAGGTTTTTTTTACACGTTTTCCAGCACGACCACCAGGCTGAATATCAACTTGCCAGCCAGTCTTAACTTGATTTATTGTCATCGTTTTTGAATTATTTAGGCTTAAATTTCATGTGTTCATTCCAATTTTTTATCGAACCGCTGTCAGTAGGGTCAACTTGAGGTGTTGCCTTAGCATGGCCAGTAATAATCCATTCGCTAAAATACGGCCTTTGCTTGCAAACAACTTCAATCATCTGAATACTTGGCTCCATAGATCCTAGAATCATTTTTTCCCACTCGTCAGATTTAATCTTCCCTGTAGATTTTTGGGAGAGGTATTTAAAGAGCTGCTCGCCTTGGGGTGAAGCCCATTCGGAAATTGCCCATATTAGGCGATCGGAGAGGGTGGTCTCACTTAGTGTTGGAGAGGGAGTAGTAAAAGGATAGCCTTCAATTCCACCTGTAAAAACACCATTTAACAACCAATTTTCAGATTCTGGCGAATAATTGCACCAAAATTGTAGCAATTCCTGGGTGGCTCCTTGCTTACCATAAAAAAAACTTTTCCACTTGCTCTCATTAATTCCACTTAGATTTTCAAGCGCACTAAATCGCCCTCTTGATTGAAATTTTTGTTCGATTAGCTCTCTGAGCCGCGCACTAACATCTTTGCTTGAAGGGAGCAGGTCAATAAATTGATTGCCACTTGGGTATAAAGAATCGTCTGAAAAATTTTCAGCCCAAAAATGAAGCAACTCTTGGGTGGCCTCTTGCTTTTTATAAAAAAAGTTTTTCCACTTACTTGCACTAATTCCGCTCAGAGTTTCAAGCACGTCGAATCGTCCTCTGGCTTGAAATCTTTGTGTTACAAACTCTCTCAGCCTTTCGCTGACTTCCGCATTTATTTGCAAATGTTTCATATTATTTTCTTTTTAAGCTTGTGTAGTGGGATAACATTAGGGTATAGTGGACTTCATACACTAATTTTGATTTAAAGCTGAGTTTAATTATGAATGATTCCACTAAACCTGTGTTGCCTTTGTTGCCTAATCCTAGTCACCCAGTCGTGTCACGCGAGCGGTTTGCCGAGCTAACTGGGTTACCTATTGGAGTAATCGTTGGTTTTGCTAATAGAGGGTATTTGCCAACTATATCAATTGGTAAATATAGCCTTATTAATGTTGAGCTATTAAGAAAACGCTGCTTAGATCTGGAGTTCAAATAAAATGTCAATGGTCCTGATTGAATCACGACGCACACCCCAAATCGCAGCAGAAGTGCCTCAAAAAGAAAAAGTAAGGAAAGGCCGCCCGCCGATTTTAGCCAAATGTAAAGACCAATCTTCACACGCTGGAGAAGCATAATGGCAGTTATTAAGAGAGCCATTAGAGAGGATTTTGAGGTGATTTTAAGAGCTACTATGCAGGATAAATCTATTTCCCTGGATGCGAAAGGCCTACTATTTCATTTGCTTAGCTTACCTTCAGACTGGGAAGTTCATGTTTGGTGGCTGAAAAAAGAGTTGAATGTTGGCGACGACAAAATGAAAAGAATGTTGAAGGAGCTCGAAACTGCTCAATACCTTGTAAGGAAAAGGGTTAATAGTGGCGGGGGTATCTTCAAATGGGATATGGTAATATACCAAGAGCCACAATCAACCATCGTGGGGTTATCCATCGATGGTTCAACCATCGATGGCTTATCCATCGACGGTCAACCACACGATAAAGAGAATACAGAGCATTTACAGAATACAGAGTTAGAAAATACACAACCACGACTACAAAAAAATTGCGAACCAACTCTAAAGTCTCTAAAGTTCCCAAAAAATTTAGACGCTAGGCTTATTGATGAGGTTAAAGCTATTCTAAAAAATACACATAATGCTCAGAATTACATCGATGAATTGGCAGCTGCTCTTGACCAAAATAAAATTAAGGCTGGCCCAATCCCCTGGCTTAAAGCTGCCGTGCAAAAAGGGCTTTATAGAACTCAGGCCGGATTCAAAAAAGAGGATCAAAGGTTGAAAAAAACCTAACCCCGCTGCGCGGCTTTTTTGGATAGGTTGACTTAACACCAGTTTCCATGTAAATTTACTTAATGACGAAAGACATGGAAATACAAGACCTGCCAGAAGATGCTATTCGGCAGTATATAGACTCAAGGCAAAGCTT